>NZ_CALXSK010000003.1 GCF_944391105.1 uncultured Victivallis sp. | reverse complement strand
TGTAAGTTAATCGCCATAAATTACACGCCACAAGCAGAAACCGCGAACGTCAGCTATTTATCATACCATCTCCTTTCAGTTTGATGTCAATAAATTTCTTCATACGACCCATTCATGCCGGGGATATCCCGACAGAAGAAGGCCGTCATCGATTTGAAACTTCCAAAAATATGACAACAACAATACAGGTGAAAGCAACTGGACAAATTGATTTTGCTTTTCCACCCAACTGCACCCGTCAAGTAATTCCTTTTGTCCCGTCCCCCTTTCAGAGCCAAGCGTAAAAAAAAGACGTACCCCGTTTCATGACTCAGGAGGTACGCCAATACCCGAAAAGACCATGCAAACAGAGTACGCCAATATCAAAGCGCACTCCAGGCAGCGATCTTTTCTCTGTACTTTGGCGTTTTCCTGAGTCGATCCGCTTGAAGACTGCGAATATTTATGATTTTAAAAAATTGTCAGTTCGCTGTTTCATCCTTTCTGTTGCTTTGGATAAAACATAACACAACATTTCGTTAAAATCAAATCACAGCTCTGTCTGCATGGAAAATTTTTCGATCAACGCAGGGAAATATTCACTTCCCTGTCTGATTATTCGCAGGCGAAATCGCAATTTGTCGCGGGAATTGAAAAAAAGAGAACATTCCCGGCGATTCGGGATCAGTCGAAATACAACCTTGCCCTGCCCGGGTCGAGCAAACTGTACCGCATCAGCAACAGGGAACGCAAAAGCTCTTTTTCCTCCTGCGGCAACTTCCCGTTCACCAGAATCCGGTTGATTCCGGAACGGATCAGAGCATCCAGTGCCACAGCCTGCATGACGGGGTCATCCGTCAGCATCGCGTTTTGCTTTCCAGCATTCGTCCCGGATGCCCCTCTCCAATAGTTCTGGCGCCGCTTCACCACATCCGGATCGAAATCCGGATAGAAGAAACGGCTGCAGATCCTCGCCAATTCCTGTTCGAGAGGCGAAGGCGCCCGACGTCCTCTCATTCCTGCCGTTTTCGTCTGCAGTCGGGGATTCCCGCTGCCCTTCAGGAGCAGATCCGAGATCTGGTCCGCCGTCAGGAGTTCATATTCCAACAGCACCGGCAGCAGCCGCCCCCCATCCGAAAAGAAGCCGAGTTTCCGGAACTGTTCCACGGCGAGTTTCTGTACTTCTTTCTGCAACTCCCGGTCCGGATCTTTTTGCGTTTCCATCTCCTTCGTGACAGAATATGGTTTCTCTCCCGCGGGAACGCTCTCCTCCGCCACCACGGGCTTTTGCCGGGCTACGTTTCCGGCAGAGCGAGCCGGAGCGGGAAAACTCTCCTCCGCAACCACGGGATTTTGCAGGGCGACGTTTCCGGCAGAGCGAGCCGGAGCGGGAAAACTCTCCTCCGCAACCGCAGGCTTTTGCCGGGCGACGTTTCCGGCAGAGCGAGCCGGAGCGGGAAAACTCTCCTCCGCAACCACGGGCTTTTGCCGGGCTACGTTTCCGGCAGAGCGAGCCGGAGCGGGAAAACTCTCCTCCGTCACCACGGGCTTTTGCCGGGCGACGTTTCCGGCAGAGCGAGCCGGAGCGGGAACGCTCTCCTCCGTCACCGCAGACCCTGGCGTACCGGTTCGCGGGGAGTCCGAAGCCGAAAACTTAAGCTCTTTCTCCCACTTCGCCTTCTGTTCCTGCATTTTTTCCAGAAACTCCTGGTGCTGACGCTGCGCCTCGGCGATTTTTTCCTGCGAACGCGCAAGTTCTTCTTCCGCCTCCTTCAATCGCGCATGCAATTCGGATTCGGACATGGCGGAAACCGGTTCCGGAATGTGGCGCTGTTCCATCTCCCTCACCCGTCCCCAAAGCAGGAGCCCCGCGAGCAGGGAGCCGACAATCAGAAACAACAAGATTCCCCACGCAGCAACTTTCCCCAACGAACAGATGCCGGCGCAAAATGATTTCCGGCCGGGACGCCGCGGTTCGTTTCTTCCCCCAAATTGATCCTGTTCCCCCTGCAGCAACCGGCGGAATTCCGCTGCCGAATAAACCGGATGTGTACAGCTTTCACGCAACGCCCGGTTCAATCCCGCATCCACGCTGATGGTCATCTCCTCCGGAAGCCCCGGGTACTCCCGGACCGGCAGGCCGGTCAGCGCGCAGTAGATCACCTTGCCCAGCGCGTAGAAGTCGTCGCTCGCATCCGCCGCACCATGTCCGGCCATGAGTTTCGGAGAGAGAAAACCCGGCGTTCCGACCAGCGAACCTCTGCCGTCCGGCGCGATTAATCCGGCATCGGCGAGCGTCGGACGACCGTTCACCCACAGGATGTTGTCCGGTTTGATGTCACGATGAACGAGCTTTCGCCGGTGCAATTCCTCCAGCCCTGCAAGCAGACCGTCGAGCATGAGAGCGATCTCTCTGCCGTCCATCCGCCCGGATCGCTGCAGACGGTTGGCGAGGGTATCCGGCAGATATTCCCCCTCCCCTCGATTGAGATCGTCGGCGGCATCCATCGTGCAGCAGATCCGATCTTCGGTGATCTCGACGTAGCGGATCTTGAGCAGATTCGGATGATTGCACTCCCTGTAGTTTCGAAGTCCGGCCAGTTCCCGTTCGGAATAGCTGCCGTGATTGGCGATGATTTTCAGCGCGACGCGCGTTCCGATCGCATCTTCCGCCAGCCACACCTCGCCGTAGGAGCCGCTGCCGCATTTCTGCAGCAATGTGCAGTTGCAAAGCCGATCACCGTTCCGGTATATCATAGGTCGACAACTCCAGTTTCAACTCCGGATCCTGTTCGTTCATGCGCCGCAGAATCTCCCGTAATTTGGCGAAACAGCGCTTTTTCGCCTGATAGACCTGATTGGGAGAACAGTTCAGATAGGCGGTGATCTTCTCCATCGGCCGCTTCTGCACGGCGAACAGCTGATACGCTTGAAATGTCTCTGGCGTGACAAGTTCGCGAAGCTGCATTTCCGCCTCGTTCAAAACCATTCGTCGCCACTCGTCCATGAAGAGCCGTTCGGTTTCCGGCTCAACGGGGAGCGGCTCAAATTCGGCCACCGGGATTTCCCGTTTCCGCCGGTAGAAATCGGCGATCCTGCTCCGGACGATCCGGCCGAAATAGGTTCGGAAACGGGCGATGCCGGGATCGAACTTGAACCGTCTGCTTTGCTGAAAAAACTGGGTCATCACCTGCTGACAGATGTCATCGGCATCAGACTCGCTCAACCCCTTGAATATGGCAATGGCTTTCACAATGGGACTGTATCGAATAAAAAATTCATCCCAGCTGATCTCATCGCCCGAAGCGAGTTTGTCCAGCAGCGTTCGCGAGGTGGTCGGGTATTTCAAGGGCATTTGGCGTATCTCCTGTTATAGATAAAATACATTAGCTTTTCAGGAAATGCAAGTCAGCTAAAAAAGAATGCCCGGTCCGTTTTTCTTATGCCCGGCTGCGGGAAAATGGTTTGAAGAGTTTGCAAAAACGGATAACACTTTTCTCTGGACAAGAGAGGAAGGTGTGAAATGCAGGATGCACCGGAAACTGGACCGAATCAGATTGGAATCCGTTACTCGGCGGTCGACAAGCTCAAGGCTGTGAAACTCTATTTTGAGGGCGGAGTCCGATCTTTTGCGCGCATTTGCGTCTGCGTGACTGCAAACGATACACGACGAAAGTTGGCGCGGCCGAAGCAACCGACTGATCTGTGAGCCTCGAAGCGCAGGAATCCCGCTGAATCGTTGATGAAAACAGTGCAACCCCAATTTTTTGACTGCTTTTCCGGAATGCCCCTTGAAAAAACAAAGCATTACAGTATATTATCCCATAAGGAATGACACATTTGAAGCAAGGAGATCGACTTATGAGAAGAATTTCGGTTAAGCGCGCGGTTATGATGGAGTATGTTATCATCGCGGTGCTGATTGCAGCGGCGGTGGTGGTCGCGGTTATCATGTTCGGCAAGAATGTCTCCAAAGAGATGAACGTTGCAACTCAGGCAATGAGCGATGCCAAAGGTGCGGAAAACTCCCAGAAAGACATTAAGAGCAATGTCTCCAGCGACATAACAGCCGCGAACGACCACGAAAAAGCAATGCATAATTATGATAATAAGTAAGTAACAGCAGCTTTTTCGTGAGGGAGCAGGATGAGAATGATCGTGAAAAAGCGTGCCGTCATGATGGAATATGTCATCATCGCGGTGCTGATTGCAGCGGCTGTTGTGGTCGCGGTTATCATGTTCGGCAAAAACGTCTCCCATGAAATGAATGTTGCAACCAAATCCATGAGCAACGCCAAGGGGGCGGAGAATTATCAGGGCGAACTGAAAAAAAATTCCGCTGAGGACATCACAGCGGCCAATGACCACGAAAAGGCCATGCACAACTACGATAAGTAACCCGTGTCTTCAACAGAGAAATCTTGACGGATGCTCGTTTGGCGGGTATCCGTCTTTTTTATGAAACGGATTACGGATGGATTATCTGACTCTGGGAAAAATCATTCTGGCAACTCCATGGCTGATCTGCCTGTCCATTCGCGATTTCCGAAAACATGAGCTGCCGAACACATGGGTGATCGGCGGAATTCTCGTGATGGCGGCCATCGCACTCGGAGTGAGCGGGAATTACCTGATCGGTTCGCTCGTTACGGCCTTTTTCTCAGCCTTGTTCCTGCTGCTGCCCTTCTTCCTGCGTGCGGCGGGAGCCGGAGATGTGAAAATGCTGTTCGCCGCAGGACTGATCGCCGGACCGGGCAATACTTTGAATCTGGTTCTTCTGGTCTCCCTCGCCGGGCTGGTGCTCGCCTGCGTCATGTTGTTCCTGCGCAAGGTCGATCCGGCACGAATCAAACATTTCTGCCGCTGTCTGTTCGACTTCCGCTATGACCGCGCCGAGGGACGGCGGAATCTTCCCCCTCCGGAAACCGAAAGCTGCCGGGTTCCGTTCGGGATGGCCATCGCCACCGGGCTTTTTTTGAATCTTCTCCTGCAACTTCTTTATTCCATGGAGGTTGCGATATGAGAGAAAAATTTTCGTTTCTGAAACGCAAAGATGGGGCGGCTCTGCTGGAATTCGTCTTTTGTTTTCCCATTTTGTTTGTGTTGTTTCTCTTTGCCGTACAGTTCGCCTATATCATGATCACCTGGCAGGTGGTGCATTATTCCGCCTACATGGGAGCGCGTTCCGCCATGACGGTCAACAATCTCCAGCGGAAAGGCCGGGCGGAGACCGTGGTCAAACGAATCCTCGCAGTTGTTTCCGCCTCGCCCGCGGACTCCGCGGAAGCCGCGGACCGCGCCAATGACAAGTACATTAAACTCGATGGCTGGGGGCGGCTCCCGAACACGAAATATCTTGATCAGCAGGTGGATGTCGAGATTCCGCTCGTGGACCTCGACCCGCGCGGAGTCAAGTGCACGGTAAAGTTCAAGATGTTTCTCCAGGTGCCGGTCGCGGGGCGGATCATCAGTTTCTTTGCAAAGGAGAAGAAAACCGAAGAGGAAAGCAAATGGCAGGAGAAGCTGGACAATCAGGCCTATGCACTCAATCCGGCTCTGCTCTCGCAATATGCCAACGAAATGGAAGTCAAGGGGAGCGGTCAGAAGAGTGATCTGAAGTATCCGTACATCACGTTGACTTCAAGCTGTGTAATCCCGATTCCGTATGCAACCAAATTTTATCCGTTGACCCGATGAACGAAATCAATCCAACCATATGGACCGTTTTTTCCGGCCGCTGCCGGGAACTGGCGACAGACAGCAAAGGCGCTGCGCTGGCGATCACGCTCGCATTCGTCATGCCGATCTATCTGCTCGTCATCGGCATTTACGGAATCGGGGAAGTCGTGCGCAACAAAATTGAGCTTCAGAATGCCGCCGATGCTGCCGCCTACTCCGCCGCGGCGGTTCAGGCGGATTACCTCAGCCGGATTGCAACCGTGAACAAGGCGATGGCATGGACATACGTCGACCTTCAGAAACGTTCGCTCGATCTGGCGATGGACACTTTCTGCAAATATGTGTTTCTCCAGTTCCAGAAGGATTTCAATATGGTTCGCCAGAAGAACACCCCGTGTCACATGCACGTGCCGGGGGTGCACTACAACTGCGGAACGGATCTTGTGGTTTTCGACCTTACCCTCACTCTGGTGGGGACCGGTGTCGGAGTGCCGGAACTTGCGAAGAAATTCAACGGTCAGGGGACGCTCGACCGTTTTCTCCTGGCGCAGCTGGTTTATACGACGATCGCGGAAACCAAGGGGAAAGGCTCCGTTGCCAACATCCCCAAGGTGGCGGAATACAGTTTGAACATCACCCGGATGATGGCGAAACTCACCAAACTGCGCCAGGAGTATCCCGATAAGGTGAAGGAAACCGCACGACAGATCGCCGCCGCCAATATGATGGAGTGCAAGGACGATTATATGATCAACGTCTCCGTGGGGGACGCGAACACCTGCTTTTTCACGATGCCCGGCACGGAGGAGTATGAAAAGACGTTCATCTCCTTCGCGGATCCGACCCTGAAGGATTTTTCACCGAAAAAGGTGTTCGGCCCCGGAACCGACGACTGGATCGTCCGGCAAAGTCCCGTCGGCTTCTGGCGAGTCTACAAGCAGACCGAAGACCATCTGTACGCGAAATGGGACTGGTTCTGGACCCGCTGGGTTCATGTGAATCTCGGGGAGATCCAGCTTCACATGCCGCCGTTTTTCCCAGGCGGAGGCAAAGGGAGAGGACATCCGGAGTATCACGGGTACGACAGCTTCTTCCCGCTCATCAAGAAAAATCTGCCGATCGGACTGGTGGTGCCTCCCGCGATTCCGCTGACGCTCACGCCGCTCTACTTCGGGAAAGGCGGTTCGATCACGGTGGCGATCGCGAGAAAGACGAGCAATCCGTTCTCCGTTTTCAGCGGCGGGCGCTCGCTCACGGCGCCCTCGATTCTCTCGGCGTTCAATCCCTCGGTGGCAGGAGGAAACCGCCCGGAATACATGTGCGCGATCGCCTCCGCCCGCGCAGGCTACAAATCCTATGAGAAAGACAAGGAAAAAAAGCGCAAAAGTGCCGACTACCTGCTCGGATACACCATCGCAGACGGCGAGAAGGCGTGGAATCTTGTGGAGACCGACTGGGACGCCGTCATGCTCCCCGTCCGCAATGCGTGGGATCTGTGTGCCGGAGTCGGCGAGGCGCAGACCTTTACCGTCGGCAGCGGCAACATCCTCAAGGAGATCATGCTCGATAAAAAGAACTGGGTCGACGGCACGGGGAAAAAGATCAACGAGAAAAATCTGCCCGACTGGGAGAAACTCCAACCGCCCGCCGGCCTTGTCACGGACGGGAAAGAGGATAAGGACGGCAAACTCCAGTGGGATAAACTGCGGGATTATCTGGGCCATTGAATCATGAAGAAAAGTCGACACAATCTGTTCTCCTCCGGTCGCGGCTCCGTCTTGATGGAGTTCGTGCTGGTTCTGCCGATCTACATGGCCACGATCGGCGGGATTCTCTGGCTGGGGATGAAGTCGCTCGATGCAGTCAACCTGCGGGCGGCCGACCACTGGGGGGTCTGGATGGCCGGGAATCGGTTCTCGACGCGCCTGCCGGCGATTACGGCCTTGCAGGAGATGTTTCCGCGCACCACGCTGATCACGACCTCGCAGGAACGCGCTCTGACCGGAGAACATTCGTTTCTGCAGTTCATCGGGTCCAAAACCACGCTGATCGAAACCCGGCCGGAATTCCTCGACAACTGGATCAATATGCCCTATACGGCGCGGGGCGAAAGCAGGCCGTTTTCGATTCCGGAGCTGCAGATGACCTCCTCCCGTTACGGAAATAAATACACGCAGTGCATCATCATGCGCACGAAAAGCTCCAATACCGACAAACGGCACTGGGACTCCAGTCTCGTCGCGAAACACAACGTCTGGAAATTCGATTCGAAAGATGATGAATATCCCAAGGAGTGGAAGATCGAACTTCTGGACGACCCCAAATACAAGGACGATACGAAAGAACAGGAAAAGGAACCGGAAAAAATCAAATTCTACGAGCGCTACGACAAATATGAAAAGTGGAGCAAAAAGAATTGAAGAAGTTACCGCTTTTTGCCGTCGTTTTCCTGCTGGTTTTCTGCGGTGGCACGGGTCTGCTCCTGCTTTTGCGTGAACCGGCGCGTCCGGCGGCGGGACAGCCTTCCGTCGGGGATCGACCGTTCCGCCGTTCTCCAGTTCAGGAGACATTGCCGCCGCTGCGGCTGCCTCCCGGCGTGACCGCGCAGCGCTGTGCGGAGAACAGCTGGGAGTATTCCGGGGAGATTGCCGCGAATTTCGTATCGGCGCGCGGACGTCTGAGCGCCTGGTTTCAGAGCCAGTCCTGGCGGCCGGAAAAACAGATCACGCTCGATGAGAGTTTGAGACCGCAAGTCATTCTGACCTTTTCCAGCGGGAAATATGAATTGACTCTGCTGATCTGGAAAATCGGAACGAACCGGACCGGTTTTTCCTATCGGCGGGAGAAGAAAATGGAGTTTGAAGGAGAGATCATTCAATGAACGAAAATTCCTCATTTCTGGTATTGTTTCTGGCCCCGGTCAAGGAGTATCTGGCGGACGACCAGGTATCCGAAATCCTGATCAACGGTCCTTCGCAGATCTACATCGAACGGAACGGGAAGCTCGAAGAGACCCCCGCCCGTTTCGCCAATGAGGCGCAGTTGAAAGCCGCGGCAGTCAACATCGCCAAATCGGTCGACCGCCAGCTCGACGAAATGCATCCGGATCTGGATGCGCGACTGCCGGACGGATCGCGCGTTCACGCCACGATCCCGCCGATCAGCCGCTGCGGAACGATCCTTTCGATCCGGAAATTCAAAAAGGAGATGCTGACCATCGACCGGCTCGAACAATTCGGCAGCATTCCCCGCGAAGGCGTTCTTCTGTTGAACGCAATCGTCAAACTGCGGAAAAACACCATCGTCTCGGGAGGGACCTCCTCCGGCAAAACCTCCGTTCTGAATGCGTTGAGCGGGCTGATCCCGGAGAACGACCGCATTCTCGTGCTTGAAGACGCCAGCGAACTGCAGCTTCAGCAGAAGCACTGCGTCTACTTTGAAACCCGCAAACCCGACAAAAACGGCCTGGGGGAGTTTTCAATCCGCGATCTGGTCATTGCTTCGCTGCGTCTCCGTCCCGACCGTCTGGTCATCGGGGAGATTCGCGGCGGCGAGGCGCTCGATCTCCTGCAGGCGATGAATACCGGCCACTCCGGTTCGATGTCCACGATCCATGCGAACAGTCCGCTCGATGCGTTGAGCCGCATGGAAACCTGTGCGATTTTAAGCGGAGCGAACCTGCCGCTCACGGCGATCCGGATGCAGGTCGCTTCCGCCATCAACTGCGTGGTTCACACGATGCGACTGCCGGACGGATCGAGAAAAATCGTTGAAATCGCCGAAGTGCTTCCGCTCGAAAACGGCGAATACCGTCTCCGCTCGCTGATGCATTGGGAGACCCGTTCCGTCGCTCCGGACGGGAGCGTTTCCGGCGGATTCATACTCGGTGAGCGCCCGACGTTCCAAGGTGATGCCGAACTGCTTCACCTGGAACTGCCGGAGTACCGATGAAGCAGAAATCCCCCATGCCGTTCTTCTTTGCAGGAGAGCAGATCTCCGGATTTCAGCTGATACGCCCTCTGCGGGTGCGTGATTGTTCGGAATGCTGGTATGCCCTCTGCCGGGAGAATCGCACTCCGGTCGCCGTCAAGTTCCTGCGCCCGGAGCATCCGCGCATTGCGCAGTTTTATGCGATGGCCGAGTTTCTCCAATCCGCACCGAGCCCTTTTCTGATCCGGGTATTCGATTGCGGGGAGACGGTCTCCGGCCTTCCTTACGCGGTGATGGAATATGCCGGTGGCGGCACGTTGCGCCGTTACCTTTCCGATCATGGGAAACTCTCTCTGGCGGAATCGGTTCAACTTCTGCATGACATGCTCTGCGGTCTTGCGGTGCTGCACGCGCACGGAATCGTTCACCGGGACGTCAAACCCGAAAACATCTGGCTGACCACCGACGGCGATTTCCGGCTGGGCGACTTCGGACTGGTTCGCCTGCCCGACTATCCGGAAGAGCGGGGGAAGATCTTTGGAACCGCCTCCTGCATGTCACCGGAACAGGCGCGGGATTCCACCTCGGTCGACGGTCGCAGCGATCTCTACAGCCTGGCGGCGGTGCTCTTCGAGGCGCTGACCGGAGAACGTTTGCGGCCGAAAGGGAGCTTTTCTGAAATCATTCGATTCATCCTTGCCGACCGTTCCGCCCCTCCCGTCGACCGGTTGAAAGCCGTCGCGACGGAAAAACCGGCCCGTCTGCTGGCGAGAATGCTCGAACCGCTTCCGGAACTGCGCCCGCAAAGTGCGGCGGAAGCTCTCGCGGAACTCGACGCAATGGAACTGCCGAAGCGCAACTGACCACACCGTTCAGGCCCCGTCCCGGAGCGGAAAGCGTTCCAGCAGCCGTTGCCAGCGGGGGGAGCAGTTCCTCCGTTTCATAAATTCCGCCGGAGAGAGAGCGGCCGCATCGAAAATCTCCCGATCCGAGAGCCGAAGCAGAACCGGCAACGGCTCCGCCCCTTCGCGACGCAGTGCGTCCGCAGCCTTCCGGAGGCGGCGCCTGATCTGAAACTCCCGTCCGATGACCAGCACCGGTCCGGCCAGCGGCAGAATCCAGAACACACTTCCCGCAGCCGCCAGAACCGGAGCGGCGGCCGCTCCGCCGAACAACAGCAGCGGGAGGTACCACTTCCGGAAAAGATTTCCGCACTCCCTCCGGAATGCCGAAGCATGAATCTGGCAGGGAAAATACTCTTCATACACCGAAGCGGGGAATGCGGTTCTGACCGCATGAATCAATTCGTGGGCGAGCGTCTCCGCGGCATCATAACCCAATCGGCGGCGGCGGCGGGCAAATTTTCCGTGCAGAAAGAGCAATGGCAGCGAACCATCCACCTCCAGCAGAATTCCGGCCGACCAGAAACCGGTCCGCCGGGAAGAGTACCAGCCGGGAACCCACTCCGCCCGGAAACGATATTTTTCCCAGGTCAACCGACCTGCCGCCTCACGAATCTCACCGGAAAGCGGCCGGCTTTCCCCGATGAGCGACAGCAGATCGGAGGAACCGTTTTGAAGTGCCTCCAGCTCTCCGGCGAGGATTTCAAGACGCGCTGCAAACGCTCCGTCCGACTCCGCGGGAGCGGGAAACATTCCCTCCGCATCGAGTTCCGTTTCCGTTTTTTTCCTGAAACCCCAAGCCATATCTTCAGGGAACCGGGAGAGAAATAATTGTGACAATTCTCTGATACAACGCGACAATTCCTCTGCCGACCGGTCCGAACGATCCCCCGGAAAGCGAGTAGATCGAAGCCGACGCGGCAAAGACCAGCGGCAGAATCGAACAGAGCAGAATCGTGTATTCCAGCAGAACACTCCGCTTTTTCGCCATGCGCCGCCTTTTATTCATAACTCAGCCCCCAGACCCAGTTGACCAGCGGATCCCCCGGGATTCCGCTCGAAAGAAGCGCCTGCCCGATCCCGGCTGCCACTTCCGGCTTCAGCGGATCATATTTCTCCAGCATCGTTTGCTGGTTTGCCCGGAAACGTTTCCAGGCCGCGGCATATTGCCGCATCTCCCCGGCAGAAATCGTGGAGGATGGAGAAAAATAGAAATATGCTGTCTTGGCCACAAAATAGACCCGCGTTCCGGTCGCTGACTCCGCCATCCGGTTGAACATGGCGAGCATGGCGGAGCGATGCTCCAGCAGCTTTTCGCAATGCTGCTTGAGCTTCAACGTCTCTCCGCTGAGCATCCAGCGATTTTCCGGCAGAGAAAGCCAGAGATTCGTCTCCTCCACCGTCCGGTAAAGGGCGGCCAGGGCGATGCACTCCGGCTGAAATTCGAGGCTCGGAACAATATCGTCGGAATAAAGATTGGTCGAAAGAACCGCCGACTGCTGAACCATTTCATAAAAATAGCGAATGCCGAACATCCGGTCATAATCCCCGGCCGGAGCAGATCGGCGCAGATCGGGCATTTTCCCCTTCAGGCAGTCAAACTGCAGCGCCCTGCCGACCTTTTCAGGCGAGGCGAACTCCGCAGCGACGGCAGGAATCTGTTCCCCGTCGACACCGACGTTCTTGAGTTTCGCCAGCAGAAATTTCAAGGTTTCCGCATTGCGCAGCAGCGCCTCCTGACGTTCTACGAGCTGGTTGCGTTTCTGCAGAATCCGGCTGCTGATCATACATTCGTCCGGCGTTACGAACGAAATATCCGGCCTGATCTGTGCAAAACGCATGGCAACGAGTGCGTTTTGATTGGCGAGGACTTCATTCTGGTTTTTCTCCAGATGCTTGAGCACATCGGAGAAATCCTGGGCCCGAACACGGATACTGCCGGAGGTGATCGTCCGAAAATGTTCCATTTTCGCAATCAGCTTGTCAAACGTCGCCGTCTCACTCCCGAGCTGATCGAGCAACGCATTCATTTGAGCCAGAACGGCACAGTTGTTTTCCAACTCGGAAATCAGACGGCCGATCTCGCCGCGCAGAGGCCGGAGCCATTCCGGTTCATCCGTCTCGGCGGAGGCGAGAAGCGGCATTTGTTTCAGCTCGGTCAACAGCGTCTGCTGGGTTTCCGGTTCGGAATCCATCGACGTGAGAAGGGCCCGGATTTTAAACTGAATGTCCAGCAGGGATTTTGCGCGCCGCACAAGAGCCATCCGTTCATCGACCGAGGCATCCTCCCAGTTCCAGGCAAACCGGTTTTCGATTTCCAGACGCCCGAAACATTCGGCGGCGTCCTCCCATTCCGAATTCTGCAGGTGCCTTTTGAACTCGTTCCAGAATGCAAACGTTTTCTCGTAGCGGGCAATATTCTTCAGATGTTCCTGATGGAATTTCTCGTACTTCTGGTAATCCCGCGACTCCGGCATCCGGTCGAGCAGCCGCCGGGCCGTCGCGAAATCCGCGCGGCGAATATAAAACTCCGCCGCGGCAAGCACCTGGGAGGCCTGCGGCGTGGAGAGGTAAAATACACCGAACATGCCAAGAATGACCAGCAGTGTAATCCCCATCACCAGAATCTTCCGCCCGATCTGAGAACGCGTGTGCGGAACGTTCCGGTCGAGGAACAGAAAATCGAAAAATGCAATGGCAATTTCATCCGAATCCATCAGCATGCGTTCCTGACGGCCGAGTTTATCCCCGTTCACAAAAGTGCCGTTGACACTGCCGAGATCCCGAATCCAGGACTCTCCGTTTTCCGCGATCCGGATCTCGGCATGGTGGCGGGAAACCACATCATCCCGGATAACGATGTCGTTCTCCTCTGCGGAACCGATTCGGATCAGATTCTTCTCCAGACGGATCATTTCCCCTTCGCGCGGCCCGTTCAGAGCCTCCAGGCGATGAACGTCGCATGGACGGGCGGCGCCGACTTCCGCCGGTTTGACGAAAAGTTCGCAGTCGCCGATCGCGACCCGCTCGTTCAACTTGAGTACACAGCCGGATACCGCCCGCCCATGAACATGGACCTTGTTTTTTCCACATGCCTGCAGCCGGATCTCCCGGGAGCCGATCCTCAACTCGGCCTGATAATCGGCCGAAACCCGGTCCTGAGGAGGAATCACCCAGTCGTTGTCTTCCGCCCGGCCGATCCGCACCCGCTCCCCCAGAGTATCGCTCTTGGCCGAATAGAGAAGTTTCCCCCGACAGCGGAACTCAAGAAGACGTACCACGGCACATTTCCGCTCTTTCACCTTCGGAAGAACATCCGAGGCGCCTTTGCTTTTCCCGTGTCTGTGAAATATTCTGCTCATTCTTCAATCGTCCAGATGTTTTTCATGATCTTCACATGACGATGGTCGTCCGGAGAAGGAAAACGGCGAAGACACTCATTGATGATCCGGTTCATGCCCTCGAAATTTCCCGCCCTCTGATAAGTCTGAAACGCCAGGCAGCACTGCGAATACCAGACCTGCTGTTTTTCCCGGAATTCCCGCCAGAGCGGCACAACGGCCGCGATCAGGACCGGATCGCCGGTTTCATAAGCCCGGCAAAGCAGCGTCCGAAGCATCAGATCGACGTCATCCCAGACTGCCGCGGCAATGTTTTTCCGCAATTCGAACGAAGCGCGCTGCAGCAGCCGGGTGGAGTCCTCCGTCATGCGCACCTCCGGAATCTCCCAGTAGTGGTCCACCATCGCCGGGGAAACCACAAAAGCGCCGTAACTCCGCAGAACCCGGTCGGACCGCCAGAAATGGTTGGCCGGAACCTCCCGCAGCAGAACCAGTTCCTTGTCCTGGTAGCGCATGTAGCTGGCATATCCCTGCCAGCGGAAATTTTTATCCTGACGGGTGTAGGAGAGCAGATAATAGGGGAAGCCGCTCTCCGTCGGGCGATAGAACTCCTGTTTCGGCTCCTCCAGAAACGCGAATCCCTCCTGTTCCGAAACCCGTTTCCGCCACTCGTCGAAACTTTTCCGCCGCGTCGTCCGAAACCCGTCCGGCACAGTCGACACAGTGAAGACAAGATGAAACGGAACATCCATGTTCTTCCCCAGCGCCGTCATGATTTCATGGTTGTTCCCCTCGCTTTTCGTAACTGTCACCGGAGTTTTCGGATAGTAGACAAGACATTTCCCGTCCGGTTCGATTTCCATCCGGAACTCCCCGTCGTCATACTCACCGGAGACCTCTCCCGGCCAGGTGACCGGATTTTCCAGCTGCATTTCTGAGATGACATAGGCGCCACCGATGATCAGCAGAAAAAGCGCAACTCCACCGATCAGTACAATCCGGCGACGCCATCTGCGGCTGCGGTTGAATTTCCGAAGATCCTCCAGCTCCGCGGCGGAGGCGTAACGCGTACAATCCGCTTCGTTCGGACGAGCGGAATCCGATTCCTCCGAAGCCGTCTCTCCGGAAAGCTCCTCGGTTGCCTCCTCCTGATCGCCCGAAGAGGCCTCCATCGCGGAATCCATATCGACGGGCGAATCATCCTCCTCCAGAACGAATGTCAACTCTTTCCCGATGCTCACATCCGCGCCGGGAGTCAGCAGGACATCTCCTTCCCCGATCACCTCTTCCCCGTTCACCCGGGCGGACTCATTCCCGTGAACATGAAGCAGAACTCCGCGATCGGTCTGCGGAAGGAGCGTGATATGCTCCGCCCCGATATCCGTTCCGCCCGGACGGATGTCGGCATCCCGGCGCCGCCCGATCAACGTTCCGGAATTCCGCACGGCAAAAACCCGGCCGGCCAATTCGCCGGTCAGAAACCTGATCTTGTAATGAACTGCTCTCTCCATATTTTCCCCTCAGAACAGTGGAACTCCAGCCTCCCGCATCTTCAAAAAAACCGGAGTCAGAATGATGATGAATACCGCAGGCAGAATAAACAGCGCCATCGGCAGAAGCATCAGAGACGGCGCGCGCTGCGCCTTGCATTCGGCCAGGGCAAAACGGGCTTTGCGCATCTCTTCCCCCTGAATCTCCATCGTTTCGGTCAGCGGGGCGCCGAGTTCGGTTCCCAGGGCGATTGCCGCCGCAAACGAAGTGAACTCCCGGATGTGAATCCGATCGGCCATATTCTGCAGCGCAACGGTTCGAACCACTCCGAGCTCCATCTCGCGAAGCATCTGGGAATACTCATCCGTCAGCGGACTGTCGATGCCCAGCTTCACGTAAAAACGCACTGCCGCTGAAAAGTCCAGACCTCCGCGCATCGCCGACGCGATCAGATCAATCGAATAAGGGATCGCCTTCAGAATCGAGAGACGCCGCTCCTTGACCAGATTGCCGATCACGATTCCCGGCAGACTCCCGCCGATCATTGCGGCGATCACCCCGGCAACCGGAATGGAGATCCGGTTCTCCTCGTCCACCAGACCCGCCGTCACACAACCGGCAACAACTCCGAAGAAAACGATCAGACACAGCTGCATGCAGTAGATCTCCACGGAGAAAAACTTCAATCCGGCAAAATTCAACTGCTTCTGAAGTTCTGCGCACCGGCCGGGAAACACCTTCCGGAAAAAATTTCCGACACCGGCCATGATCAAAAGATCGGTAAACGGTTTCAGCAGCGAGAACAACCACACCGAATGCTCCCGCTCCACGACAGCCTTTTTCTCCCGTTTCCCCGCAAGCACGGTGAAGAACAACGTCGGCAGTACAATCACGGAAAAGGTCAACGCATAGATAAGAATCTGTTTCATTCGCTACACCTTGATGTCCACTATCGACCGGATCACCAGATAACCGATCACTTCCAATGCCAGCATCGCACCAATCGCACACCAGCCGATCAACGTCTGCACCATCGGCAGCATCAGATCATTGTTGATGAAAAAAAGCAGCAGAAACGCCACCAGCGGAGCCAGAGCCATCGCCAGCGCCTCAAAACGCCCCTGAGCCGTAAGCGCTTTGAGTTTCTGATGAAACTCGGTCCGCCCCCGGATCATCCGGGTGATCTTTTCCAGAACCTCCACCATGCTGCCGCCGGATTGCGTCGTAAGCCGGATCGAAATGATCAGCAACTGCAGATCCTCACAGGGAATCCGGTTGTACATCCGCTGCATCGCCTCCGCCAGTTCCAGCCCGAGCCGGTACTCCCGGATCACAATCATGAGCTCTTCCTTCAACGGTCCCTCGCACCGCCGGGAGAACACCTCCAGCGCCTGAGGCAGCGCCTGTCCCGCCCGCAAACCGCTGGTCAGCCCCAGCGAAAGATCCAGAATGCTGTTCTCGAACCGCTCCGCCCGGCGCCGGGCCTTCTGAGAAAAATAAAACCAGGGAGCGGCCATCCCGAGAAAAAAAGCCAGCGCCGCGACCGGAACAATAATCAACGACTCAGATACCTGGCAGAAAATCAGCGTCGTAATCAAGCCCCCCGCCAGCAGAATTCCCAGAGAAAGTTGAAGTTGCTGAAGCGTGGCTCGACCAATGAAGAAATAAATATTGTTCGCCATCCCTTCCGAACGGTTTTCCCGAATCTTCCGGTCCGCCTGCTCCATGCTGAATGACTGAATCAGCGAGATGAGAATATAGACCAGCAGAGCAACGGCAAAAAGCACCAGCAGGTAAACGCCGTAACGCTGCAAGAGAGAGAGTGATGCCATCGCTCCTCCTTTCACCCTTCCGGGACAAATACGGACATATCCAGCTCAAGATCCCCGGCTTGACGCAATTCATCCACAAACTTCGGAATATTGCCGGTTGCAGTGTGATGCCCGATCACGTGAAATTTCTCGTCAAACCCCTCCTGCTCGAAGGTGAAAATATCCTGAAGCAGAATCGTACTGCCTTCCCTCCCGGTCACCTCCGAAATCTTCACAATCTTCCTCGACCCATCCGGCAGCCGGGTCTGCTGCACGATCAAATGAATCGCCGAGGCGATCTGCTCCCGGATCGCCGACGACGGCAGTTCGAACCCGGCCATCATGACCATGTTCTCAAGACGCGACAGCGCGTCGCGCGGATTGTTCGCGTGACAGGTCGTCATGGAGCCGTCGTGACCGGTGTTCATTGCCTGAAGCATGTCCAGCGCCTCCGCACCGCGGCACTCTCCCACGATGATCCGGTCAGGCCGCATACGCAATGTATTGATCACAAGGTCGCGGATCGTAATCCGCCCCTGCCCTTCGACATTCGCGGGACGCGCCTCGAGCCGGCAGAGATTCTCGTGGCTGAGCTTCAACTCCGCGGAATCCTCCACCGTGATGATCCGCTCCTTTTCAGGGATAAATTGCGACAGGATGTTCAACAGCGTCGTTTTGCCGGATCCGGTTCCGCCCGACACCAGAATGTTGCGCCGGGCACGCACCGCCTCCCGCAGAAACAGCGCCATCGGACGGGTCAGGCTTCCGAACCGGATCAAATCCTCGTCGATGAGTTTTTTCGAGGGGAATTTCCGGATCGTCACCAGCGAACCGTCGAGCGCCAGCGGCGGAATCACCGCATTCACGCGGGAGCCGTCTTCCAACCGGGCATCCACCATCGGAGAGGCTGCGTCGATGTGGCGCCCAAGCGGTTCGACAATGCGCTGAATGATCGACTGCAGATGGCTCTCGCTGTTGAAACGGGCCGCAGTCCGGTAGATCAGTCCGCGGCTTTCCACAAAAAGATTCGCTGGCCCGTTGATCATGATCTCCGAAATGGACGGGTCGCGAAGCAGGGGCGAAAGCGGACCGAGCCCGATCAGATCATCCAGCAGAATTTGCCGGAACTCTTCGAGCTTCACCTGAACCGGAATCTCATGTCGAACCTCCCGGAGAATCCGGTCCAGTGCATCTTCGACTTTCGGACGCATGTCGCTGTTCGTCATCTCCAGGGAGGAAAAATTGCTGATATTCAGCAACTCCAGAACACGATTCTGAATTCTCCGGGCCAGCTGCAGCATCGCATCACTGTAAAGGCCGGAATGCTCCGTGTCCACTCCCCCGTAAACCGGCATCCCGTGCGCCTGCGGCTGAGAGGATGAGTTGACTTTCTCCTCGCTCGCGGGAGAGGCGGAAACGGAATCCTGCGAAGCGGATGGCGCGATCTCCAATGTCAACTCCGTCTCCCCGATCCGGATCACATCTCCCGGCGCAAGTTTCGTCCGGCCGGAAACCGGCACGCCGTTCACCCGCGTACCGGTGCGGCTCGAGAGATCTTCCAGAAAGAGAGCACCCGCATCGCCCCCGGTAAGTTCGGCGTGGCGTCGCGAGACTTTTTTGTCTGCAAGACACAGGCCGGCCTCACCGGAGCGCCCGATCAGAAGCGGCAGCCTGCCTTCCAGCGCAATGCGCTTCTGTTCTCCGTCTGCGGTTGTAACCCTCAATTGCATCATAATAGACTACCATGTGAACATTTTTTCAAACCAGCCGCCGGACTCGTGTTCCCCGGCCTTTTCCCTTCTCTCCCGGATCGACCGGGAGATGGAACTCTCCACATCCCGCGTATCATCGGAAGGAAGCGAGGTCATGTGCACCTTGGAATCCGCGATTTTCGGAGAGACCAGAATCAAGAGCAGCATCTCCTCCTGCTGCTCCTCTTCCGAAGAAGCGAACCAGCTGATAACCGGAATATGGCGCAGAAACGCATAACCGTTCGGACCGCTGTTGGAGTAGGTCAAATCCTTCTGACCGGCGATGACAGCGGTCTGATTCAGCGGGCAGAGAATCTCCGTGGTGGTTTTTGTCGAACGCTGAAAATAGTCCTCATCCTGTTTGACCGGGGCGAGACTTTTTTCCAGTTCCAGCTCCAGCCTGGCCTCATCCGTCCGGACGAGACCGCCGCGAATCTTCAGTTTCAGGCCGAATTCGATCGGTTTAAGTTCGGCGGTATCCTGTCCGTAAACCTTGACATTCAAGGTTCCGCCGTTTTCATAGGTTGCATAATTTTTGCTGTTGCTGGTCAAAGTGACATGGCCGGCATCGCGAAAATCCGAAACCCCGTTGTTGCCGAAGAAGACCAGAGAGCCTTTCAAATCGGTATTGAGGTAGGAGTAGAGTCCTTTTCCGCCGGATGTGCCGGAAAGATCATCCGGCGCAGCGCCGGCAAGCGCCCGGAACCAGGCGATGAGATTCCAGGAGAGAACCGTCCCGTCGGCCGACGAATTGCCGAGCCGCTCAAGCTGTGTTCTGGTGATGCCGACGAAAACGACACCGACATTGAGCTGGGTATCGGCGATCTTCAGATCCGTCTCCGCGCGCATGGCCTGACCGTTCCACTCCGGTGAAAGCCATTTCTGCGATGCGAGGATCCTCTGGACGGAAGCGATGTCACTTTCACTGAGAAGATACCCCGATACCATCAGAACACCGTTCGTCACCTGCAGTTTCAACTGGCCGGGGGTTTGCGGAGAAACGGTTTCCGCGACGGAATAACCGGCAGAGGTGAACTGCTTTTTGA
The DNA here is from genome assembly GCF_944391105.1 of uncultured Victivallis sp. Classification (GTDB taxonomy): domain Bacteria; phylum Verrucomicrobiota; class Lentisphaeria; order Victivallales; family Victivallaceae; genus Victivallis. The sequence continues at coordinate 118,743 of NZ_CALXSK010000003.1, read as the reverse complement.
GCTCCTCAAACAGTTCGGGACCGGGCTGGAAGGTCACATAGTTGCGGCAGCGATCCTCATAACGTTTGACCACACGGCGGAAGTAATCCCAACGCAAGACCCGGGTGATTTCCCCGCGAAGTGTCAGCACATCATCCGACAGCTCCACAGACACCTCCGGCAGATCCCCGAGCTCGCGGCTCAATTCGCGATAGATCGGCATGAGAGAACTCGAAACGGTAACCCGGAACTCTTTGCTTATTCCCTGGGCCCAGACTGTTATAATCGCGCTCCCCGCCGAAACCCCTTCCACCTCGAACGCCCGTCCATCCACCTGGCTGACCCGGGCGTTGAGTGTGCTTGACCGATACCGTTCAATGACGAATGGGACCTCAATCCTCCGGGTTTCCCCAGTAGAGATGGAGACCCGTTCCGGAGGAAGCGAGAGCAAATTCCCCTGATTCCGAACTCCACCGTCGGCCGGGACCATCTCATCCGCGCCGGACAAGACACCGCAAAAGCAGAAAAGCAGGGAAAAAATCAGCCCGAAACTCTTCATACAGCCAGCCTCCCTCATCGATGATCTTTGTTGGGAATTTCCGGCAGTTCCGCGGGAACGAGCCCCTGGCGGATTTTTGCGAACGTATCCGCGTTCACGACGCCGCCGTCCTTTCGGTTGAGAGCAGCGGAGTCATTCCGTTTGCGCAGAACCGGATAGAGCTCCGACTCACGTTGGGCGGCAATGAGGATCATCGCCTGCTGCGGAGGCAGAGAGACGAAAACCGTACCGCTGGAACCTCCGCTCTCCCGGAAGGAGCCCTGCTCATTCGCAATTCCGATCACCCGGACGCAGGGCAGCAGAACGGAAGTTTCGCGCGATTCGTTCACCTTCACGCCGGATCCGTCACTTACCGTCATATTCTTGTCGATGGAAACATTCTGCGAGACGTAGGTGGAGATAATGGCGATTTCATCATCCGGCATCAGCATCCTGACCAGAGCGGGATCGGAAAAGGTCACTGGGACGGTCCACTCCCCCTGCCGGGCACAATCACCAAGCGTTGTCTGGATTCGGATATCCGTCATTAAGATGTAGTCATCCTGAGATACCGCGTGCGGAAGCTGCTGCCCGTAAGCCAGACCGACATTTTCCCACAGCAGGGCATTTCTGGGAACCGCCGACTCCGGAATGTCCTTATAAGTGAGACTCCCCTGCGACAATTCATCACGGGCGTCCAAATCGCGTGCCGCCACCACTACGGAGACTTTATTTTCAAGGTCGTCGCTCTTGTTTTCAAACAGAAGTCTGCTTACAAGATAAACCGCGGCCAACCCCAGAATCACCGAGACGACTAAAGGAATTATATTTTTCATATCAACGCATTACTCCGGCCTGTTCCCAACTTACAACCTTTGTAATCTACATCAGAAATGTTATTTTTCAAGAGAAAAAGGTCTTCTTTTCTCGGTACAATGCGGTTGTCTCCGGAAAAACCGGGCAGCTTGACTTGGGGGGAAATGCCTGTTGAATGAATCTATTTTGATGAAAAAACCGTGTGCAACGGGAAGCGCTGCGCGGAGAAGGGAATTTCTGCGGGGAACCGGAGATTTTCAATTTCGAGACGGATTCGTCAGCTGGACGGGGAACAACCAGTCAGACCTGTCTGCGCAACCACCTGATCAAACACACGGTCTGCCGCACTCACCATCCGCAGGTCAATGAAAAAAGGAACAGTTCTGGCGAAGGCCATGTCCGCAAACCGTTTATGATGGTCTGGCGCGTCGGGGATTCCAGTGTGTTGATTCAGGAGAAAAAGAGGGATAATTCGCAGTGCCGGCGGGGGAAGCACATGGGAACGCCGGGAGGAGGAGTTCCCGCACTGTTATCCGGAAGCAAAGAATACATCAGACTTTTTCGTGACGGCAGCGGATTGCATTAATCGGAGGCTTATTCCCGCATCGGTCAATTTGATTTATGATTCAGAAATTCTGATTTGCAATCAGTATTTTCCATGCTATCTTACTCTTATTGACAGTCAATCTCTTAACACGGAGAAAAGTGTCAGTTGCTTTTTTTACTGAAAACCAGAACCATTGATTCCCGCACATGACATCCCGCTCCCGAGTTCCCGCGCGATGTCTCTGGCCTGATAACCTTCTTCAAAATAGAGTTTCACAGCCTTGAGCTTGCCGGCCGCCGAATAACGGGTTCCACTCCGACTCGGCCCTGTTTCCGATGCATCTTTCATTTCACACCTTCCTCCTTGTTCAGAGAAAAGAGTTACCCGTTTTTACAAACTCTTCAAGCCATTTTTCCGCAGCTCAGCACAGTCGACATTTCGCCTCCTTGGTTTTCGTTTTCAGAGGCAAAAACTATAAGGCAAATGTCGGCCTTTTTCCATCTATTCAGATTTTCAAAGCCTATTTTGAGGCAAATCGTGGCTCAAAACGGAGAAGAACCCAGGAAAAGCGTTCGAACCGCTCAAGTCCTCTTGTCATGACTGGCGTTTTTTTTCCTTCCGAATCTCCTTGAAAGGAGCCTTCATGCAAATTCCGTTTTCCCTTTGGTTTTCGGTGATTTGCAGGGAAAGACAATTTCCCGTTTTTTTTCATCTTTTTCGAAACCGCCTCTTGACAAGAGCGGGCATATTTGCTATAATTAATGGTGTTAACTTAGTGTTCGCGATATTTACATATAAAGTTCTCAAGATATGAATTTACTGAAAAGCACACCTCTGGCGGAGTATCAGCAGATACGGAAGTACATGGTCGACATGATATTGCTGGCTGGCGACAAGCCGCAGCGGGTCGCCTCCATGCGCGAACTTGCCCGGCATTTCAACGTGAGCAGTACGACCATTCAGAAAGCCATGAAGGATCTGATTCGGGACGGCCTGCTCATTTCACGCCCCGGAATCGGGCTCTTTACCAATCCGAATCATGCCTGGACCGACAGACGCCCGCCGCTGATCGGTCTTCTCCCCGCCGATGGACGGCAGCTTTATTACAACAGCTATCTCTGGAACGTCACTGCCGCGATCGGCGACGAAATCGTCAACAGCGACAGGCTGTTGCATCTAATCAACCTCTTCTTCCCGATCAAAGCGGTCATGGAAGGTTTTGAACTCTATCCGCTGACCGGCCTGATCTGGGTGTCACCAGGGTCGTCTTCGGCAAACACCGATGAATTCATCGCCGGTATCGATGTCCCGATCGTCCAGATCGGCGGAGATCCGCATCCGGGTCGTTCTTCTGTCCAGATTGATTACGAACAGGAAGGGTATGACGTCGGCAGGCAGTTGCTGGCCGAGGGCCGGACGGAGCCGGTCTTCATCGGCAATGACCTGGAGACGAATCCCCAGCTCGCGGGACTCCGGCGCTGTTTTGACGAAAATGGGGTTGCGCTCAACGAGAGTCTGCTCGTGAATTCCGATGCCCAGCTGTCAAACCGGCTCGAAACCATTCTGAATATCAAAAAAACTCCCGAAGCGATTTATGCCGCCAACGGCAGTTTAATGCGCATTTCCACGGTGTTGAAACAGTACAAGCTTGACTGGATCGACGGTTGCCGGCTGGTGGCCGACCGCTATGCTCAGCCGATTCCCGGCTGGATGATCTGGCAGGATGCGCGCGAAATCGCTCGAGTCGCCATCGAGTTGCTCGATGAGAAAATCAAACAGCCTGATTCTCCGGTCCGGACCGTCATGATCTCCCGCACCCTCCAGCCGAGCGGGTTGACGGTGCGGAAGCTGCAACGAGAATCGTTCCGGGATGAACGCTATGAACAGCGTTTTCAGTAAAAAACATTCAAGAGAAAGGAAAGCTGGAAAATGAGACGGAGACAATTCACATTGATCGAACTTCTGGTTGTTATTGCGATTATCGCGATCCTTGCGTCCATGTTGCTGCCTGCTCTGAATCAGGCCCGGGCAAGGGCGCACGCGATCAATTGTTCGGGGAATCTGAAACAGATCGGCATGGCCGGAACCTTGTACTGCAACGATTCTCAGGATTTTATCGTCCCGGCCATCGCTCCCAACGATTCCGGGTCGGCGGGAGAATACAAAATGAAACATTACAGTCAATGGCCCGGGAAATTGCGCATTTATCTCGGTTTGAATACTACTCCGGATTCAAGCGGTTTTTACCTCGACGACGTCAAACAGTACAAAATCATGTTCTGCCCGGGACTCCCGGACCAATATGGTTACGGCGAAAATGCAACCTACTTGAGCATTCAGACTGACGCAAGCAAAACCTCGTTTGCCAACCGTGGCGATGGTTATAACAAGTATGTAAAATTAAGTTTGTTCAGAAAACCATCCTCGGTTGTTTTCGTCGGCGACAAATATCTCGGCAAAGATGATCCGCGCTACACCGCCGACGAGAAATGGACGTCGCAGCTGGGATCCGGCGGCTGGGGATTCAAGCAGAGTTCCGGCTGGTCCACGCTGGGGTTCCGCCACAGCCAGAGAACCAACATCGCCTGGCTGGATGGTCATGTATCGACGATGGATATGAATTCCGGGGTTGTGTCGCGCAACAACAGTTTTGACGAGGAGTGCGACATTCTGTACTGGGGACGCCAGAAGTGAGAGGAAAAAGAACCGGTATGCGTTTTCTGCTGTTGTTTGTCTGGTCGACCGCCGTATTGATGCCGTTGTTTGCAATACCGCCCTATGCTCCGCCGCTCCGTCCGGCGGAGCGGATCGGAGTGATTTCCGTCGCGGAAATTCCGCAAGGCCCAGCTTCCGCTGGTCGGGCAGCTGCGGAAACGCGTTCTCTCAACGGAACATGGAAGTGTTCCGGGCTCGAGGTGTCCGACTCTCCCTTTGCGGAATCACCGGAACTCGACCGCAAATTTTCGGCTCCGGATTTCGATGATTCTGGCTGGGACAGCATCGCGGTTCCCCTGGACTGGTATCGGCAGTATCCAAAGGCGAAAAATGCGGAAAAACCGTTCGTAAAAGGTTATTATCGGACCGGATTCGATCTCTCGCCCGATGACCTGAAGGAGCGGCGGGTCATTTTGAAATTTGATGTGGCGGGTTATCAGGCCGAAGTTTTCCTGAACGGCGTTTCGATCGGCTCTCATCATGGCGACTTCATCGGGTTTGAGGTAGATGGAACAGACGAGGCCAGACCGGGCCGCAATGTTCTTACGCTCCGAATTCTTTCGGATAATCTCGGACTCTGGCACAACAAGGAGGGAGCCAGATATAAACCGACCCACGCATACGGTTCCCTGTGGGGGGCCGGCGATATCAAGGGCGGTCTCTGGCAGAGCGTCGCCCTGTCGCTGGAACCGGAAATCAGGATCCGCAGTCTCAGGTTGGCGCCGGATCTGAAAACGGATCGACTGGCGGTCGTTTATGAACTGGAGAACCATACCGGCAAAGCTGTGAAGGCGGAATTGTCCGGTCGGGTTTCTTCCGCCGTGCATGGCGATGAACAGCAGCGTGCCGGAGAAAAATCCCTGCCTGCATTGATGCTCGCACCCGGGCGGAATTCCGGTCGCATGGAGATTCCACTCAAGACTCCTGTCCGCTGGACGCCGGAACGGCCGTATCTCTATTTTCTGACCTTCCGGGTCAATGCGGGCGGAAAAACGCTCGCGTGCGCCGCGGAACGGTTCGGTTTCCGCGATTTCCGGATTGTGGACGGTAAGTTTCACCTGAACGGGAAACCGATTTATCTTTTCGGTCAGAACATCAGCTCGCGCAACTACGGCGGAGCTCCGGGAGATCTGGAAAATGCTCCACGGCAGCTTGAACGATATTTGAAGCAATTGAAAGCTGAAGGGTACAACATCGTGCGTACCGCCCACATGCCGCTGATGCCGGTCGCTTACGGGATCGCCGACGAACTCGGGATGATGATCTATAATGAATGGGCCTGGTGTTTCACGAATATTCTCGACACCGAGGCCTTTGAAAAGAACAACTTTCCGGAACTGCTGGAATTCCTGAATGCGACCGGCAACCATCCGTCGGTGGTGATGTGGAGCCTCGGCAACGAAGTAACCCACTTCGGTCGCCCGAAAGTTCAGGAATTCATGAACCGGCAGGTCGAACTCATGCGGCGGCATGACTGGCAGAGTCGCCCTGTGAGCACCTTTTCCGGAGCTGCCCAGTGGCATGACTTCGGCGATGCGAAACTCGACACCGACTTTCACGACCGGCATGAATACACGGCGCTGCATGAACCCTGGGTGCATTGGCGCGATCGGGTCGATTACCATTATGAGGGTGAGTGCAGGCTCTACGGCAGCGACTCCCGGAAACGCCTGACACGTCCCCTCGTGAGCTGGGAGACGGTCGGCTTCAGCTGGGGGATCAAGGCTGAACCGGGATTCCGCCCCGGGGACGTCGACCAATACCTGCAGTATGCGGCCCGCACGCCGACCTGGGGAAACCCGAAAGGGATCGGCTTTATCGGCTGCGCACCGCTGGAACGGGTGCTGAAGCCGGGGTTCGCCTCCTGGGCGCAGGGGCGGTTCGGCAAGCGGATTTTCACACTCTACCGGCTCGATGACCGGTATGCGGGATTCGCTCCCTGGTTTGAATCCAATCCGAATGCAACGGTCTGGACGCAGCCTCTGTTGCCGGTTCTGCACTCGGACAACGGACTTTTCCCGCACAATCTTTTTTCCGGCGACAGCAGCCGCTGGACTCTATCGGTCGTAAATAGTTCACCGGAAAAGGTTTCCGAGTTGAAGGCCAGGTTTTCAATCGTCCTGCCGGACGGGAGGAATCTCCCCTGCGGCGAAACAGATGTTCCGGAGATCGCCCCGCTGACCAAAGCCTCAGTACCGTACGAGCTGTCTCTGCCTGAACTGCCCGCGGGACAGGCGCAGCTGCGATTGACGCTCCTGAATGCCGGGGGAGAAACGGTCGGGCAGAACTGGTTCGATCTTTTTGTCGCGCCCCGCTCCGTGCTGGGCCGGAAAATCGAACCGGTCCGGCCGGTATGCCTGCTCGATACCGGCTCCCCCCGTAATGTGGCGGAACTGCGGGAAATCCTGAACGGCTTCGGGATAAAGTTCCAGATCGTGGCTTCCGCCTCGGCGGTTCCCGACGGCGGCTGCCTGGTCGTACCGGCGGAGTATCCCGATCCCCAGACCGTGAATCTCGGATTGTCGGCGGAAGTGGATGATCTGGTCCGGAAACGCGGCGGCGTACTTCTGGTACTTGAACAGCAGAATCCAGATTCCTCCATTCCGGGGGGCCAGAAAGTGTTTCAAAAAGGAAACAATTTCGTCGACCTGGTAGTCCCCGGCCACCCGGTGTTCCGCGGTCTCTCCCGGGATGAGTTCGACACGTGGGCGAATCCCGATCACGGTTATGTGGTCAGCGGTTCCTTTGCTCCATATACCGTGAACACCATCGCCGTCCGGGGACCGGGCCTGAACAAGACCGACCTGATCTCCAATGCGATTGTCGATGCAACCTGTGGAAAGGGCCGGATCGTGCTGTCGCAACTGAATGCGACGCTCTGCCGGAACAATGACAGCGCGGCGGCAGTTTATCTCGGCAACCTGATCGCTTATGTGGCGGCGGCTCCGGTTCTGTGGACGGAGGCGCGGCCACTCGCCGAAGCGGAGAATCGCGAATACTCCGCGGTCGAATCGCGCCTGTCTCCGGTCGACCTGGCGCCCTACGCCAACCGGGGGTTCGCCGATGAGGTCGACAACGACGGCAAGGGCGGCTGGCTCGATCAGGGGCGCAACGATTTCCGGATGGTTCCGCTCGGACGGCAGAAAGCGGGCGGCATTCTGTTCCACATTCTCGATCCTGCCCGGAATTCGGATCGTTCCTGTCTGGTATTGCGCGGCTCTGCCCGTCCGCGTTTTCCCGCGGCGATCCGCAATATCAAGATCGGCAGGCGGGTTTCCCGGCTCTTCTTTCTGCACACTGCCGGATGGGGCAAGGCGAACAGTCCGGCCGGAGCCTATCGGATTCACTACACGGATGGAACGGTGATGGACATTCCGCTGCTCGGACAGACCAACATTGGGGACTGGTGGGCGGTTTCCCAGCTGCCGGAGGCGAAAGTCGGGCTCCGTTGTCAGTCTGCGATCATGGCCGAAGTCGGCGCATTCGTCATGGAGTGGGAAAATCCGCGACCGTTTGTGCCGATTGTCTCCTTCGATTTCCTTTCCGCGCAGGCGGCCCGGGACGGCAAGGTGAATTACATTCCGGCAGAAGAGCCGGTTCCGGTTCTGATCGCGGTCACAGCCGAGGAGTTGCCCGTGGATGCGGCCGACCTGCTGACGCCCGGCGTCTTCCGGTATTTTGTGGACATGAAGGAAACCGGAACGACTCTTTCCGGCAAGACCCGCAAGCTCCGCCGGAACGGAAGACTTTCTCTGGGAGTGGTTTTCCCGGCCTCGAAAGAGCGTGAGGCTCCGGCGGCATTGTTCGGTTTCGATCCGGGAAAAATCGGCCGTTCTCCGGAATACCTGGTTCTGCGGGTCCGCAGCGCGAAGTCCGGGCCGGTTCAACTGATCCTGCCTTCGCGGGACTGGTCGGGACGTTATTCCGGGGAAATCGAGTTGCGTGGAGATGGCCGCGAACGCGTCTACCGTCTCCAACTGGGGAAGGAACTGCGAAAGAGCGGCAACGTCTCCCGGGAGAATCTTCGCGGAGAACTGTTCTTCTTCTACCGATCCGATCGGACTCCGGATGTATCCCGGCCCGGCCTCGATTTCGAGGTGACGCATCTGTCCATGGAATAATCCGACCATGCAGAAACCGCACCGGACGCCACAGGAAAAGTCGTTCGGAAAAAGCTGTGCAAACGGTCGTACAAAAGCCGGTAAACGCAGGATTTTCATGCCTCCAGGGCCGAATACTGCGCCGTCATGTGAGGGGGGGACTCCCCCCCATGCTTTTTCGCCGGGCCAGATGCCCACAGTCGCAACAGCGTATTTTTCAGTCGGGAATTGGGACGTCACGCTTCCCTAGCGAAACGGTCGGCCGGCTTGGTGGAACTCGATGGATCGAGCTGGATGAGTTCGTACCGCAGAGAGCCCGTTCCGCGCCGGGCGGCCGTGTCGATCACCCGGGTTCCCATCCGGGAAGTGACCCGCTCAAGGAAGTGATCCCGTCCGGGATCCTTCGAGCGCCGGATCAGATCCATGCACGCCTGATCGAGCGCGACGGGATCGGTCGAGGAGAGGATTCCGACGTCCTTCATGCAGGGATCTTCGGCCACGGCACAGCAGTCGCAGTCGACCGACAGATTGCACATCATGTTGACGAACGCGATTTTCCCTTTGAAATAATCGACAATCGTTCCGGCCGTTTCCGCCATGGCGTCTCCGAACACCTCCTGCGAAGCCATGTGTTTCCAGCACTCGACCTGATCGCCGGAAACCCCGCCGGAGTGGATCAGCGCTTTCCCCTTGATCGACGCGCAGCCGATTGAGAGCTGTTTCAGCGCCCCGCCATACCCGGCAACTGGATGACCTTTGAAATGGGAGAGAATCAGCATGGAGTCGTAGTTTGCCATATTCTTTCCCACATAGTTCCGCTTCAGGATCTTCCCTCCGGGGATCGGCAGAACCATATCGGGCCCTTCGGCATCCATCAGGTCGACGGTGAAGAGTTTCGTCCAGCCATGTTCCGCGATGAGCTGCCGATGTTCCGCCGTGGAATTCCGTGCCCCTTCATAAGCGGTATTGCACTCGACCACCGTCCCGTTGACCGCCTCGACCATGGGACGGAGAAACTCCGGACGCAGAAAATTCTGATTGCCTTTCTCGCCGGAATGCACCTTCACCGCAACCTTGCCGGGCAGCGAAATTCCGAGCGTCCGGTACATGCGGATCACCGATTCCGGCGATAGATTCCGCGTGAAATACACTTTCGGAACGGCTCCGGCTTTCACGGGTTCCACCGCTTTGGTCAGAATGCCGGCTAGCGGGGTGAATGCGGCAAGCGTCAGGGCACTCTTCAGGAAATCACGTCTGTTCATGAGTTTTTCTCTCCCTGTTTGAATTCCAGTTTGGTTGCGAGAAATAATCCAAGTTCAAATAACAGCCAGGTGGGAACGGCAAGCATGACCTGACTGACGATGTCCGGTGGGGTCAGAATGGCTGCGACAATCAGAATCGCGGTCATGATGTACGCCCGCTTCTTCCGCAAGGACTCGGCGGAAATCACGCCGAACCGGACGGCAAGAAGAACCACGATCGGCGCTTGAAACATGACGCCGAACGCGAGCATCAGCCAGCCGGCGAGATTCAGAAAGTTCGCCAGTCCCAGAATCGGCTGAAGTTCCGGCGTGGCGAATCCGCCGGAAAAGTTCATCAGCATCGGCAGAATCACCCCGCCGCAAAATACGACTCCTCCGAAGAACAGGACGGACGCGAATAAAATCCACCATCCGAACGCTTTGCGCTCCTCCCGGTAAAGCGCGGGAAGCAGAAAACGCCAGACCTGCAGCAGATTCCATGGATACGCCATGACCAGAGCGAGAATCAGCGCCAGTTTGAGCTGCACCCAGAATACCTCCATCGGAGCGAAGTAGTGGAGCCGTCCAACCGACTCCGAAAAACTCCAGCGTACCAGTGTTCCGATCACCCGGGGGGAGATCAGATACCCGACCGGATAAAGGATCGCCGTTGCGACGACACAGCTCAGCAGTGTCCGCCGCAACGCCTCCAGGTGCGCGATCAGGGTGTTTTCCGGCGCTTTCATGCCTCTTTCCCGGTTTCCTTCCGATCCTCTTTTTCCGCCGCGTTTTCCGCTGCGGTCATCAGCTCCTGACTTTCCAGGCTCAGAGATTCTTTTGCCTTTTTAAACTCATACGAAGCCCGGCCCATGGCACGGGCCAGTTCGGGAATCCGCTTGGCTCCGAACACGATCAGAATGAAGAGCGCGATTAAAATGATTTCCGTGAATCCGAGCGACATGCTGCACCTCCTGTTTGATTGTTATCGTTACAAAACACTTCAGAATAAAATCATCCCGAAGCATGGACTGTGATTCTTTTCCGCAACAGAGACATATTTTTATTGCATTCTCCTCTCCATCATCCGGATCATCCGACAGGCGAGCACGCCTGCTCCGAATCCGTTGTCGATGTTGACGACGGACATCCCTTCCGCGCAGGAGTTCAGCATTGCCAGGAGCGGGGCGACGCCGCCGAAACTGGCACCGTATCCGACCGAGGTCGGAACCGCGACAAGCGGAGACTCCACAAGTCCGGCAAGTACACTTCCGAGAGCGCCTTCCATTCCGGCTGCGGCAATCACCACGTCGGCCCTGCGGATCGCGTCGATTTTCGCCAGCAGCCGATGGAGTCCCGCGACGCCGACGTCAAAATACCGTTCCACTTTCGCTCCGAAGAATTCCGCCGTCTGCGCCGCCTCTTCCGCCACGGGAAGATCCGCCGTTCCTCCGGTACAGACGGCGATCAGCCCGGCGAGTTCCGTTTTTCTGCCCCACGGGGACATCAGAAGTCTTGAAGTCTCGTCGTACTCCACCGGGATGGAGTGATTCCGCAGAAAGGCGAATTGTTCCGGCGAACATTTTGTTCCAAGCACCCGTACCCCGGTGCGTTGGAAAGTCCGCATGATTTCCATCAGCTGTTCCGGCGTTTTCCCGGGACAGTAGACGGTTTCCCCCTGACCGGTGCGGTCTGCACGGCTCAGGTCGAGTTTGGCAAAACCGAGATCCTTGAACTGATCCATTTTATCCCTCCAGCAAGGTTTGTTGTTCGACCGGAGCGATGGTCATCGCTTTTTCCGGGACGGCGGGGCAGACCTGTTGACAGGCTCCGCAGCCGATGCAGAGAGCGGTATTGACAGGACGCGGCGCACCGGTCGGACGGAGCGTCACCGCACCGGTCGGGCAGACGTTCGCGCATTTCCCGCACTTCTCCCCCTCCTGAAACACGATGCAGACGCGCGGATTGAATTTCGCTTCCGCAATTTTCGTTTTCTGTTTGACTTGAAGCGTCAGCGGACGGAGCGCGCCGGTCGGGCAGAGCTGCGAACAGCGGTTGCAGTCATAGAAACACGCCCCGCGATTCAAGTCGAGCGAAACCGGACCGTCTCCTCCCGGAGCCGGGACGATGATCTTCGCCGGGCAGTTCGCCGTGCAGAGCTGGCACGCCGTGCATCTGGCGGCGAACCGTTCCGCATTACCCGCTCCCGGAGGAAGAAAGGAAAAACGTTTCGCGTAGTCGGCCAGCTTCCCCAGTCCGACTTTTGCCAGAGTCACTCCCGCGGCCAGCCCGGCGATCAGAACGGTGCCATTCACCAGAAACGCCCGGCGTCCCTCGTCAAAGCTCTGCGTATTCTTTTCCGGACGACCAAACTTCACCGCATGAAGTCGGCAGATGGAAAGACAGTTCATACAGCGGACACACCGCTCGTTGTCAATCGTTCCCGCCGCCGGGTTGATGCATCCGGCTGGACACACTTTGACACACTGGCCACATTTGACACACTGTTCCGTCAGACGCAACTGGAAGATCCCGTGTTTGGCAAACAGTCCCAGTACGGTTCCAACCGGGCAGATCGCTGTACAGAAAATTCGCTTTTGCCAAATCACCAGTAACACAAGCACGATCAGCGGAATCAAGCCGCCGATCGTGAACGAACTAAGCAATCGTCCGAAATTCGAATAAGGATCGAGGAACAGAAGTCCGCCGCTCCAACCGGCAATCAGCATGCCGAATACAACTCCGGCAATCGCATACCGGGTTTTGCGGAGATTCGAACTTCTCCCGCCTTTCCGGCGGGAGAGAAAGCCGATCAGATCCTGCAGAATGCCGAGCGGGCAGATGAATGCACAGTAAAAGCGTCCGAAGCAGAACGTCAGAAGCGCAATTCCAAGAACGGTTAGAAAAGCTCCCAGGGAAAACACCGCAAGACATGACATCAGAGCCGGAGCGAACTGCACTCCCGGCAGCCATGCGGCGGCTGACGAACCCAATCCGGCAAAGGCCGCTGTCATGATGAAAAGAGACAGAGCCGCCGCGCCGATCCGCCCGAATCTCACGGTATTTTTTCTGATTTTCATCTGCTGAACTCCTTGTAACGATCGTATTATTGTCTACGATAAACGTTACAGTTACTGTAAGTCAAATCAAATTCCCGTTTTTTCTGTTTCTGCCCGGGATTATCACTCCGGAACCTCGTTTGTGCTCACAATCAGTCTTCCAGATCTTTCCGGACACGTTTCAACAGTTCTGGAATGTTGAGTTTCTGCGGACACTTCGCGAGACACGCGCCGCAATTCACACATGCCGAGGCGGGCGCTCCGCGCTGAATCGGCGACATCGCAACCGTATAGTCGGCAAGCGCCCGCTTTTTGTCTTTGTGCACAAGATAATTGTTGTAGACGTAGGCGAAGATGTAGCCGATCGCCACGTTGTGCGGACACGGAATGCACTGATAACAGCCGGTGCAGTTGATATGTCCCGGGGTGTTCCGGTAAGCCTGAATTGCCGCGCCGAGCGCCTTGCGTTCATCCGGAGTGAGCATATTCGGCTTCGCTTTCGATGCGTAGCGCAGATTTGCCTCGACATCCGCCATCGCCCCCATGCCGCTCACCGCGACGCTGACCTCCGGAATATCCCACAGGTAGTCAAGCGCCCATTCGGTGTCCGGCTTTTCCACTCCGGTCGAGCGGAGCGCCGCGCGCATGGACGGCGGCAGATTCGCAAGAAATCCCGTCCGTACCGGTTTCATCACGGCAAGCCCCATCCCGTTGGCTGCGGCATATTTCGGCCCAAGACAGCCGGCCTCATACTCATAATCCAGATAGTTGTGCTGGATCAGGCAGAAGTCCCAAGGGGCGGCTTCGACTACCTCCTTGAAAAGCTGAAGCCGATCATGGAACGAGAAACCGGCGAAGCGGATTTTTCCCTGCTCCTTGAGCTTCATGATCTTGTCGATCAGTTTGAACGGGATCACCTTCTCTTTCCAGCCGCGATGCATAATCATGTGAATGTGATAAAAGTCGATCATGTCACATCCCATCGTCCGGCGGGACTCGTCGAAGAACTTCTCAAAGTCCTCCGGCTTTTCCATGATCCACCACGGAGATTTGGAGGTGACGTAAACCCGCTCGCGCCAGTTGCCTTTCAGCGCTTTCCCGGCGACCGCCTCGCTCTGTCCGCCGAGATAGACGCGTCCGGTGTCAATGTAGTTCACGCCTCCTTCAATCGCGCGGTGGATCATCGCAACGCTCAGATCGGAGTTCACAGTTTTCCCGTCCGCGAGCATCGGCAGACGAAGCAGCCCGAACCCGAGTGCGGAAACATTCACCCCCGTCCGTCCCATCGGGCGATACTGCATCTGCGGATTGAAATTCAAAATCGGACCTTTGGGTTTCGCAGCGGGAGTTTCCGCTGCCTTCAAAACCGACCCTTTTCCGAACATGGCTCCGGCCGCCGTGACCAGTGCCGCCGATTTGAGAAAATCACGTCGATTCATGTCATTGCCTCCATTTCATTTGTCAAGTCCGATCAGGTGTGCAGGATTGATCCGCACCATAAGATCAATATCTCTTTGTGGAATTTCTGCCCCGGACAGCTCCCGGATGCACTGCCGCATTCCGTCAATCGGATTCGGATTGCCCTGCTGACCGAGATCGGTCGAAATAAAGCTGCGTTCCGGAATTGTCCGTACATAAGTCAGAAACTCCTCGTGACTTTGCCGTTCGAATTGCGGATTCCCGCTTCCCGGCCCCCAGAGACGCGGCAGATAGCAATACTCCACAAACGCACCGAGATCGACCGCCTGCCGAATCTGGTCGTGCGTCAGCTTCCAGATCAGCGAATTGACGTGGGTGACGACAAATTTCTTCACTCCGATCTCCTTTGCCTTCCGTGCCAGAATCAGGCTTTCCTGCGGCGAACTGTGTCCAGATGCAAAGATGATGTCCGCTTCGGCGCAGAGTTCCATCACCCGGACGACCTCTGGAAGAACGTTTCCCTGAGGATCGAGAACCGGAATGCCCGGCCCCGGGAGTTTGTCGCACCGGTGCTGATAGGCGGCGGAGAGCGTCGGCATCCAGATGCAGCGACAGAGTGAGCCGGTGGTTTTGATCGCCTGTTCCGCGGCAAAGACGTTGACCTTGTCGCCATGAACGCGGTTCATGCAGAGACTTCCGAACACCTCGAATTCCGGCAGAGCCTGCCGGATCAGATAAGCGCGGTCGTGACAGCTCCAGTCGTTGGATTTGTACATCAGCGCCCGGTATCCGGCCACTTTCGCCTGACGGGCGAGCGTCAGCTCGTCGATACAACGGGCCCGGGTGTCCGGCAGACAATGAATGTGAATGTCACAGACTCCGGCAAGCAGAGGGTCGGCGGAACTTTCCTGCCGGACTTCCATTTCATCCCGGACGGGAGCCCTGGCCGCCCCGCCGACCAGCATTACCCCTCCAGCGACGCCGAGCGTCTTGATGAAATCGCGTCGGTTCATGGTTACACGCTCTTCCCCAGCAGATACGCCTGTTCCGGAAATTTTGTATGATTGACCGCGCCGACCGGCCAGACACCGGGAGCAATCACCTGTCCGGCATCGCTCCAGCCGAGATAATCCAGCAGGATCTCGTAATGATCGGTGATTGCTTTTTCCTTGCGTTTGTTGTTGTCGGCATAAGTCATCAGCAGAGCGGCCTTTTTCGGCACATGGATCGAGCCGTTGATCGCGTAGAAGCGGTCGATCACCGCCTTGATCTGCGCAGAAATGCCGAAGTAATACATCGGCGTGGCGAAGACCACCATCCCCGCGTCAAGGATATGTTTCCGGACAAATTCAAAATCATCCTTGAACACACATTCGCCGTTCATGCCGCATTGGTTGCAACCAATGCAGGGATGAACCTCCTTGAACGCGGCATCGAAGCGGACGACGTTGTGCCCCGCCTCCTCCGCGCCACGGATGAAATGTTCCGCAAGCGTGCTGGAATTTCCATTTTTCCGGGGACTTCCCGTAATGACCAGAATTTTCATTTTTCCACCTTTCGAGTTTGCCGAGGCATGTACCAGCGTTCCGCCAAGAATGGCGCTTCCGGCGATAACTGCCGTTGCCGTCAATGATGTTTTCAGAAATTCGCGTCTGTTCATGGAGTTACTTCATTCTCATTTCCGGGACGAGCGGATTCTGATCGAGCAGATCCAGCTGTTTGACCATTTTCAACGTTTTCTGCTTGTACTTTTGAAAATGCGGCGTTTGAATATGGTGCTCATAGGCGGCGCGGTCCGCGTAGATCTCCAGAATCGTGATCCGTTCCGGATGCGCCTTCTCCTGCATCGAATACATCATATAGACACCCGGCTCTTTCGCCATGGATTCGCGCCCGCATTCGGTCACGAGAGCGAGATATTCCGGAAGCTGTGCGGGATCGACTTCGATCCGCGAGATCCGCACGATGCTCTCCGGCGCAATGAGGTTTTTCATTTGAGTCTCCTTTCCTGCCAGGAATTCCGTTGCGAGACGCACGCCTTCCTGATACGCGTTTTCCATCCCCGGATAGGTCATGAACGCGTGAATCGTTCCGGGAAGCGTCCGGTGCGTCACCGGAACACCGTTCTTTTTCAGGAGTTCCGCAAACGCCCTGCCCTGATCGTGCAACACGTCGCACTCCGCCGCGACGATCAACGTTTCGGGATAGTGTACGAACTCTTCTGCCAGCAGGGGAGAGACCGCAGGATCCTCCGCGAGAGCACCAGGCGCATACGATTCGTTGAACGCCTCCATCAAGGCTCCGTCCAGCCCGAACCCCACTCCGTATTTCCGCCACGATTCCGAACGGTCGTTCTTTGCAAGCACGACCGGATAGTAGAGGATCACTCCCGCAATGGCGGAACGCTCCTTTCCTGCGGCGGAGGCTGCGAGATTGCCGCCCGCGCTGTCGCCGGCAAGATAAATCCGCCGGTATCCGCGCTCCCGGAGCAGCCGGACTGCCGCAAGCACATCCTCCAGCGCCGCCGGAGCGCGATGCTCCGGCGCAAGGCGATAGTCGAGCGTCGCCACATCCAGCCCGGAATCCTTCGCGAGATCGCCGCAGAAACGGGCGCTCCCCTCCAATCCTCCGAGCGTCCACCCGCCACCGTGGAGATACAGCACGACCGCCTTCCCCGGTTCGCTTCCGGGATAATAGAAGCGGATTCTCCGATCCCCGACCCGGGTGTTTTCCACCCGGACTCCGGCAGGCGGAGCCGCATCCTGAAGCATGCCCGCCCGAACTTTCTTCAGTGCCTCAACATTGCCGTTGAGAGCATCGCGAACCGCCTGCGCAGTCTCTTCCTGCACTCCGGCCGGACGTGCGGCAAGGAAGTCCATCGACTCCTTTGAAAACTCCTCCGCCACAAGGAGAAACGCACCAAACGCCGTCAGCAGGAGCAGAGAAATTTTCTCAAAGGTTCTCATGAGGAGCTCCTTTATTTCCGGATGGTTACGACCTCGTTGACCCACTTGTTCAGAGCATCTCCCGCATTTCGGATGCTTCCGCCGGAGAACGCGCCGCCCCTGCCGAACGCCGCTTTCGGACAAACCTTCCGCATATCCCGTTCACAGCGCGCCATTCCGCCGCCGCCATGCGTGACGAACGGAATCACCGTCTTGCCGCTGAAGTCATAGCCGGCGAGAAAGCTCCTCACCGGCGGCGCCATCGTGCTCCACCAGTTCGGCGTGCCGACGAAGATGACATCGTATTTCGCAAAATCCTCGACTTTCGTCGCAAGTTCGGGTTTGAACTCGTCGCGGCACTCCTGTTTCGCCTGATCGACGCACGCGCTGTAATCGGACGGATACGCCTTGGCGGGTTTGATTTCAAAGAGCGTCCCCCCGGTCAGCTTCTGAATCTGTTCCGCCGCAAAACGGGTGTTGCCGCTCCACGAGTAATAGGCGATCAGGATTTTGCCCGGTTCGGTTTCCACCTTCTGCGCCGCAACGTTCTCCGCCGAACAGCCGCCGGCTCCGAAGAAGGAAGCCGCCATCATCAATGCCATCGTTCTCTTTTTCATGATTTACCTCCCGCAATTGGTTTGTTTTTCCTGTTTCAGATTGAATACGAGATAATCCAGACAATCGACTTTTTTCTGGGTTGCATGAACTTTCTCCAGCAACCCGCATCGCTGGCGTGCCAGCAGACGCAGCTCTTCCCGGAGCTTGCCGCTTTCATGCAGGGCGAGGATTTTCTCGATCAGAGGCGCTCTGCATCCGGCGTCCCTGAGATTGCGGATCAGAGAGAAATCCTTCTCTTCCTGCATAGGGTTCGAATCCAGCTTCATTTTCCCGAGGTCGCCCTGGCGTAATCCGCACCGGAGACCGGTTCGAGCCAGGTATTTTTGTTGGTTTCCGGATTGCACTCGATCGCGAGATGGGAAAACCACTGGTCGGGAGCCGCGCCGTGCCAGTGATCGACGTCCGGCGGAATCTCCACCACGTCTCCGGGCAGAAGTTTCCTCGCCTCTTTTCCTCGCTCCTGGTAGAAGCCGACGCCGCCGACCGCGATCAGGAGCTGTCCGCCCGTATGCCGGTGCCAGTTGTTGCGGCAGCCGGGTTCGAAAGTCACGTTCGAGACCGGAACATGGAGCCTCTCGTCTTTCGTCAGCGGCGCAAGATAGGACTTCCCGATGAAATATTTCGCATAGGCGGTATTCTCCTCGCCGCGCGGGAAGGCACTCAGGGAATTCCCCTTTACAACTTCGAGAATCCAGCTGATCTGTGCTTCCGTTACACCATTGTGTTTCCCGATGGCGATGTGGCTGGCAAGCTGGCTGTCTACGCCGTCCATCGCAGCGAGCGCGGCGATGGTGGCAAGTTCCCGGGTCCGCCAGTCGAGATTGTCCCGCCCGAAGATGTCTCCAAACAGATGCGCTTTCAAATACTCGTCGATCGCCGGAGCGAAGTCGAAGAGCGCCCCCTTGACCGGCGCGCCGCAGAGTTTCGTCTGGTTTGCCGTTCCGAAATCGATGCTCTTTCCCTCCGGCAACGGCCCCGGGAGTTTCCCCGCCGCATCCCGGATTCCTGCCGCTTCGCGCTCGCTCAGCAGTGTCATGAAGTTCCCAAGCGCATTCAAACTGCGGGGAAATCCGCAATACGCATAGAGCTGAACGAGCACTTCCTTGATCTCATTGACGGTCAATCCGGCGTCCAGACCGGCGGCCAGCGCCTTCCGGAGTTCCGGCATTTTTCCGCGCGCCGTGTGCATCGATATTTCGACGACTTTTTCTTCCTTTTCATTCAATGGTTTCATATTTTCCTTCGCCTCCAGTTGGTTGACAAAACAAAAGAGAGAAAACAACATTCCGAGCAAAAACAATTTCCGCATTCCTGACCTCGCTTTTTTCATTGGTTTTCCGTTTGAATCACCACCATGACGTCTCTGCTTTGACTTCCCGTGTCCGTTATTTATTATATTCGATTTTTCATCAATAACAAATACTTATTTATTATACCCGTTTATGCTTGACAGGCATTTGTTCCGATGCTATGTTGATTGGAGAGAACCGGGAGGCGTGCTTATGGAAATCAGGGTGTTGCGTTATTTTCTCGCGGTCGCGCGCGAGGGGACGATCGTCGGGGCGGCAAAATTCCTGCACGTGACCCAGCCAACGTTGTCGCGTCAGTTGCAGGATCTGGAAGAGGAACTCGGTCAGCAGCTTTTCATTCGCAGCAACCGCACCATCACTCTGACGCCGGAAGGACGTTTTTTGCGAAAACGCGCGGAAGAGATTCTGGAGATCGTCAACCGGACCGAAAATGATTTCAACGCGATGGGGGAGAACATCGGCGGCAGCGTCCACATCGGCGGAGGAGAGTCAAAAGCCATGCGCCTCATTGCCGATACGATCGGAGAATTGCAGAAAGAGTATCCCGATATCCGCTACAACCTTTACAGCGGCAATGCCGAGGATGTCATGGAGCGGCTCGACAAAGGCATTCTTGATTTCGGCATTCTGATTCAGCCGGTGGACATTTCCAAGTACGATTCCGTTGCGCTTCCCATTCGCGATGTCTGGGGAGTCGTCATGCGGAAAGATTCTCCGCTTGCGGAAAAAACGGCAATCACGCTTCGAGATCTTCGGAGCCTCCCGCTGATCTGTTCACGGATCAACATCCGGCAGAGCACAGTGAAAAACGCGTATGCCGAATGGTTTGGGAAAAGTTTTGAAAAGCTCAACATCGTTGCGACCTACAACCTCATTTACAATGCTGCGCTGCTGGTTGAAGCGAAGATCGGTTACGCGCTGGGGCTCGACGGACTGATCGACGCCGTAGGCAACCGCGCACTCTGCTTTCGTCCGCTGGAGCCGAAACTGGAGTCCGGATTGAACATCGTCTGGAAAAAGTATCAGGTCTTTTCCAAGGCGGCGGAACTCTTCCGGGATCGGCTTCTGGAACGTTTCTCCGAGCCGGAAGAGTGATGAGGTCCGACTTGGCAGTTGATTTTCGGAATCCGTGCGCTTATATAAAAGATACCCTAACACGAAAAACAACAGGGAGACAGAATCATGAAATCGCATCACGGGTTTCAGGTTCTTCGAGACAGAAAACCTAGGGTTGTTGCAACTGAAACTTCCGACCTCTACCCTGCAGGCTTTTTGATTATTGGATTGATAATGAATCTATTACAACATATTTTTTCGCAAGCGGAGAATCTCGTTTTTCAATTCCCAAAATCAAGAGGTCGGATCATTCTGTGTGTTTCCCCGACTTTTGCTTCTCCAATCGAAAAGCCTGCGACCTCTGCTCCCCGGAGAATTTGTCGGGAGATCATCGAAAACACAGAGGGAAATGTGAAAACAGTGGATTCTCTCCGGCGCTGCAAAAGGTCCAGTTCAGCCTCAAAATCAGCCCCAAAACGAAAAAACCGACCGGAAGTCCGGTCGGCGGAGAATCGAAAAAATGGTCGGGGTGGTGGGGATCGAACCCACGACTTTCTGCTCCCAAAGCAGACGCGCTGAGCCACTGCGCTACACCCCGCAATCTATGACAATTCCATACAATACTCCCAAAATCGAAATAGTCAAAGCTGAGATCACAGAATCATGACTTTTTCCCGGAAAAATCATTTGCAGAAACGAAGCGTCAACTCCAGAACCGGATGCACCCATAAAAGATAATCCGATACCTCGGAACGCTTGAGCTCCAACTCCGCTCCGGAATCCAGCAACATCGGCCGAAGCACGATGCGATCCGTTTCCGCTATGAACTCACGCAGCAGATAATGCCCATCCCGCATCCCAACCAGACTCAATCCACCAGAATCCGGAATTCTCCCACTCTCGATCATAATCAAACTCCCCGATGTCAATCCAGCCTGCTCAAACTCGGCCCCGACACGCAGCGCACATACCTCCTCCCCGCTGATCGTACCCAAATAACGTTCCGGGCTTTTCCGCAATAAATAATTCCGCATCGTTTCCAGAGGCGCGACATAGTCCGCAAGCAATTCAAGATCCCCCAGCGGAATCTCCCGCTTTCGCCCCGTTTCCACCTCATGCCGCTCCCGACTGACACGGTAACGGACGCCTCCGGACGACGAGCTGACCCCGCCTCCCAGCAAACGGGCATTGAACAACTCCGTGTAAAACTCATTCCGCATCACCGCGTCAAATTGAAGAAAAGTCGCAATCTTTTCCAACTGCTTCGGATTCAGCAAATATACCCCCTTCTTAACTTGTGATACCGCCGCCGGCGTTATCTGCAACAACCGGGCAAGCTCCCCCTGCTTTCTCCCCAGTTGCGACAACTGTCTCTCGATCGTCTCCCATCCATTCACATGTGCCTTCATTTTCTTCTCCTGAGCTTCCCTGCAGACAATATACATTAACTCCATCCTTAAATATACACCATTTTAATATATTTTTCACTTAATTTAGAAAAATATCTTGTTTTTTTATTTTTTAAAACATTGACATTAAGAAAACAGTTACATATATTTTAAGCACAACCTAACATGGTGAAGCGATCAGCCACACCAGATCAACAGGAAAAAGGAAAGGAGAAGGAATGGAGTGTTACGGGAAACGTTACAACAAACTGATCGAATGCCGAACCTGCAAATGGAAACGGCATTGCCGAACAGCGGCTGATCCTCCGCTGATGACCTTGAGCTCCCCGCCGGAAAAGCAAAATGAACAAATCCTGTCGCGCAGACGATTGCCATCCGAAAACCGAATGCGCAAAGCGGAACAGGATCGACGTTACTCCCGCGCCGATCTGCTGGAAGTCATCACATTCATGGCGGCTCTGGATATCCGTTCCCTCGCTCTGGTCACACAGAAGCTCGAATGTCCGGAACTGAACCTGAGCGAACTTGCCGAAACCCGCGGCGTATCCCGCCAGGCTCTCCACAAAATGGTCACCAGACGACTCCAGCAGATTCCGGAACTCGCAGCGGTGCTCACATATCGCAAACATAAAAACAAGCAGACCAACTGCCGTCAAACCACAACATTCATGGAGGAAGTATGTCGAATCCGCAGACAAACACAAGAGAATCGATCGAAAAAACCAAAGCTCGCCTCGAATTGCTTGAGGAGATTGAGATCCTCGAAACCGAGTTTGCTCTCATCACCAATGAGTATACTCAAAGGCGCCGCCATCTGGAACAAAGACTTGATGCCCTCGAACAACCTCAGGTGAGATAAATGAAAAACCGGGGGATTTACCACCTCCCCCGGTTTTTCTTCTCAAATCCCCTTATTCCACCGTCAGGCGCTTGACATACTCCAGATCGCCGCGACTGACCTCGTAACGAATCCCCGGTTCCGGACCGAACAAAATCGAATTGTCGTCCTCCTGAAACAGCGTCCCAACCTCAATGCGACCATCCCGGTATTTGATTTCGCAATTTGCGATCCACACCGTGATCGTCTTCGGACGCGTCAGCTTCCCCTTTTCCACCATCACCTTCACGGTCCGAACCTGAGGACGCGCGCGAGGATGTGAAACCGTCACGATATGTTCCCCCGGAGCCAGACCGCTGACCCGGATCGGTTTCGTAATCATGTTCGACTCCGGATTCTCCTCGGTTTTCCCGAGTTCCTTCCCGTCGAGCAGCACAGCCACTCCCGCCGGCCGGATATCAAGTTCCAATTCCCCCGTACTGGACAACAGCACAAGTTTGATCTCATCCTTGTAGCCGGAAGTGATCTCCACCTTGCGCGTAACCGGATCATAACCATCCTTTTCCGCCCTCACCTCGTAAACCGCGGCCGGCAGATCGGTCAGCACGCAGGGCGTCACTCCACGCTTCTTGCCATTGATGTACACTGCCGCTCCCTCCGGAACACTGCTGATTGATATTCCGCCCGGCAACGGCGCAAGCGGATATTCCATCTTGAAGTTCTCTCCTCGACTCAACGTCACGGTCTGTTCCAGCGGAGAGTATCCGGCAAGTTCAAACCGCAGCTTGTACTTCCCTTCGGTCAACTCCCCGCGGTACGGCGTTGTCCCGACTTCACGGCCATTGAGGTGCAATCGAGCCCCGGCCGGCCGGCTCAGAAACTCCACCTTCACCATGTTCGCATCCAGATCGATCATGACCCGTTTCGGACGGGCGCTGTCAACGGACCATTGAACCGCGCGCTCCGCATACCCCGGCATCCGCAGCTGTCCGCTGTACTCCCGGCCCGGCACAACCTTGTTGAGCACAATCGGCGTCGAACCAAGCACACGCCCGTCGACCACAAGCTGCGCTCCGAGCGGTTTCGTGGCGATCAGCACGGACGCGCTCTCCCGCTTCAGCTCAACCGGAATCTTCCGTTGTTCGCCCGCCTGCAGTTTGACGGTTTCCCACTTGCGCTCATAACCGGGCGCGTGATATTTGAACAGATAGGTTCCCCCGTTGAGCTTGAACGTCACCGGGGCCGCCCCGACCTTCTGGTCGTTCACGCTGAGCACCATGCCCTCCGGGCCGGTCACGGTCACAACCGCCTTTTCCGGCGCTTTCGAACAACCGATCAGAATCCCGGCCGCGGCAAACGCGCAAACGATCATCCGCATTCCCTTTTTCATCGTCTCTGCCCCCTGAGCCAGGTATCCAGTTTATACAGCCGTTCCCGTGCGATCTGATGTTCCCGGGAATCCTCGTCGGCAAGCTCCATCGTCTGAAGCAGAACATTGCGGATCCCGTCAAAATCCTGAACCTGCCCGAACCGCACCCGTTCGACCTCCAGATTATCGAGTTTCCGCGCCCGGAGCGATTCGGCTTCCTCAAGCCGTTTCCGCGCCCGGTCCCAGAGCGGCGGACGCGGCGAAAACTGCTCCAGCGCCCCGACCACAAGCCGATAGCGGCGGATCGCGTCACGCAGATTGCTCCCTCTCGCCTCCCGGTTGCCGTAGTAATCCTCCGCCTTGGCGAAATTCTGCTCGGCCTGGCTGCGAAGCTCCTCCGGAGTGAGAGAAATGGTCTGGAGTCCGTAATTTTCGGCAAGGTCGCTGACCATGCTCTCCAGCAGCCCGAAGCTGCTCGGCGTGTAGCTGCCGAGATAGGAGAGCTCCCGCACCCGGGTTCCGTCGGCAATCATCACGCGCCGCATCTGGCTTTCATCCGCGCCGGGCGACGGCGGCGTCGACACCTCATTCCAGATGCCGGAGCCGTTCACGCGACTGCGGAACACCTCCACGCTCTCCGGACTCATCTTCTCAGTCCGGCTCACGTGCCGCTGGGACTTGATGTCGTCAATCGTAAACTCCAGCCGCTCCTCTTCGAGCAGCAGCGTGAAACGAAATACGTTATCGCGCGAAATCACCTGCTTTTCGAAGAAAAGCGAAAACGGTCCGGCCACCTTTTGTGCAACCGCCTGACCGGGAGCCTTCTCCTTCGGTGACATCGCCAGAACCGCCGCGCTGATGCAGATCACCGCAAGCGCCGCGGTCAGCACATAGAAAAACACACCGGAAAAAAGCCGTTTTTTCTCTATATGCGGTTCGCCGTCTGTCCCGGATTTCTCCTTTTGCTTCTCCTTCATCTTCGGATCGAAGAGCTTGTCGGAACCAGACGCAAAGAGCGCCGAAAGATCTTCCAGTTTCGCTCCGCCCCTGCGGGTCGATGACGCGGGCGGCGGCTCGGGGATCGCGCTCTCCGCTGAAAACGCAGAAGTTTTACGCGTTTCGGGCGAAACCGCATCACCGTCGACCGGGTTGAACACCAGTTGCGGCGTCGTATCGCGGAATCCGCTGACCCGGATCATCTGATCGCCGAATTCGACCGAATCTCCTTCTTTGAGTTCCTGATCGCCGTCGATCTTCTGTCCGTTCACCTTGACGCCGTTCGTGCTGCCGAGATCCTTCACATGCCAGGCGCCGTTTCCGGAGCGACAGAGCTTCGCATGATACCGGGAGACTCCCGCGGCAGGAACCCGCAGAATGTTGTCATCCTCGCGGCCGACCGTGATCTCCGGCAGAGCGAACTCCAGTTCTTCGCCGCTCCTCGGACCGTTGACAAAAACTAATTTCATTCCTCTCTCCCGCCCGCTTCCCGCGGCAAGATGGTTGCATTTTCCGTCTTTAGAATAGCACGATTGCGCATTTTTTCAATCGTCTCAGGCGATAATGTCGAATTTAAATTCAGGTGTTGCCCCTTTTCCGTACCGCTCTCCTCCGCGGCTCCGGCGGGCAGTTCGACCACGGTCGAGGCCCCCCGGCAGGAAACGGCGAACCGCCACGGCTTCACCCGTGGGCAGACCTTCAGCACCTTCGAACCGGAATCGAGAAAAATCACATCGATCGGAATCGACATCCACATCGTATGGACCGCACCGCAGCGCGGGAAGACCATCGCATCGATTCCGTTCTCCGGATCGAACCGCCGCCCGATCATCCCGAACAGCCGCTGCCGCCACGAAAGCGCCCAGACCGGACGACGCGCCACATAGCGCAGTGAGTCGAGATTGAAGATCATCCTCTCTTCCCCTCCCCTCCCTACTGGAACATCGACACGACCCGCAGCGCGAACGGCCCGATCAGAATCAGCATCACCGCCGGCAGAATGCAGATGATGATCGGCATGATGATTTTCACCGAAGCCTCGTTCGCGAGCTTTTCGGCCAGCGTGAACCGCTTGTTTCGCTGCATATCGCTCTGAATCCGCAGAATCTGCGCGATGGAAACGCCCAACTCCTCCGCCTGAATGATCGAATTCAGCGCGGCCGTGAGATCGGTCTGCCGCACGCGCTGCGCCAGCGCGCGCAATGCCTCGGTCCGCTTGCGTCCGAACTGAATCTCCTGAAACGTCCGCATGAGTTCCTCGCCGAGCGGGTCGAGTTTGCGGCGTACGAGGATGTCGCGCAGCGCCGAGAGCAGATCCCGTCCCGACTCCACCGAGAGAGTCAGGAGGTCAAGCACGTTCGGCAGCGCCTTCATGATCGACAAATGCCGCCGCTTGATCTCGCTGGAAAGCCAGAAGCCCGGAAACAGCGCGATCAGCAGCGCCAGCAGAGCCCACCCCCAGAAATAACCCGCCAGCAGTCCGAAACCGAGCAACAGCAGCGCCACCAGAAAAAACACAAGTCGCAACGCCACAAAATCAGCCGGAGAAAGCATATCCCCCAATCCCGCCATCCAGAGTTTCGGTGCGACGAGATCGCGCCAGCCCGCCAGAGACGGCCCGGTGGCCAGCGGCCGCGTCACCGTGATGAACGGCAGCAGCAGCCGGATCAGAACCGGCAGCCGCCGCGGAACACGCTCGACCTTTTCCGAAAGGTCGATCTCCAGCAGAAAACGCCCTGCCATCAGCGCGAGACAACCGACCGAAAACGCCGCACAGAGCGCCGTAATGAATACCATGAATGATCCGTACATCCGCCGCGTCCCCCTCTTCTAAACATCAATCGTCGTGATCTTCCGAATCCAGAGAAACCCCAGCACGTCGAGCACCACCACCATGATGACCGCGACGATGCCGAGCGGACTGGCGTAAAACTCATCCATCAGCGCCGGACTCGCCCACGACATCATGAACATCAGCACAAACGGCATCAAAGCGATCACGAGCGCCTGAAGCCGCCCCATCGCGGTCAGCGCCCGCACCTTGTTCGAAATCTTCACGCGTTCGCGGATCAACGCCGCCACGCGCTCGAGCGTCCCGGTCAGCTCGCCGCCGGTCTGGCGCGCGGTCAGAATCGCAGTCGCAACAAGTTCGAAATCCTCCGATCCGAGCCGCCGGTTCATGTTTTCGAGCGCCTGTTCGAGCGGGACGCCAAGCCGGATCTCCTGCGTGAGCAGCCGGAACTCGACCGAGACCGGGTGAATGTTCTGGTCGGCCACCTCGTCGAGCGCCTGATTGATGCTGAACCCCGCTTTGAGCGAGCTTGAAATCATGCCGAGCGCCTCTTCCAGCTGGATGTTGAATTTCTGAAGTCGCCGCACCTTCAAATAACGCAGCACGAGCCGCGGCAGCCAGAACAGCACCACCCCGATCCCGAGAATCAGCAGCCATCCCCACTTCCACGAAAACGACTCCACCCGCGTGGAAAAGAGAATCGCCGCGGCGATCATCCCCGCGGTCGCCACGCCGAGACTCAGATCCAGCACCCGTCCGGCCGGCATCTGGATGAGCACATCATCGAGTTCCGTGCTCGCCTCCTCCAGAAACCGCTCCCGGTAGCGCGCGGCGACGTAGACTCCGAACTCGATCAGCACCATCGTCGCGAGGAAGACGCTGAAAAAGGCGAAAAGTCCCGGCCAGAATGAGTTGTTCAGCATTTATCCCTCCCTCCTCTGCTCCGGGTTGAACATCGAAATATCGCAATCGAGCTTCGCCCGCTCGATCTCCTCCATGAAGGTCGGCAGATTTCCGGTCGGCTCATGCACGCCGACGATGCGGTTCTGCGAATCCCAGCCGGTCTGTCGGAAGACGAAAAGATCCTGCATCGTGATGATCTCCCCTTCCATCTTCGTGATCTCGCTGACGTTGACCAGCTTGCGGCTGCCGTCCCGCTCGCGGCTGATCTGCACGACGATCTGAATCGCCGAAGCGATCTGCTCCCGGATCGCCCGCAGCGGCAGGTCGAATCCGGCCATCAGCACGAGCGTCTCAAGACGCGCAAGCGCATCCCGGGCGGAGTTCGCATGGATCGTCGTCAAACTTCCGTCGTGGCCGGTGTTCATCGCCTGAAGCATGTCGAGCGCCTCGCCGCCGCGGCACTCGCCGACCACGATTCGATCCGGACGCATGCGCAGCGCGTTGCGCACAAGGTCGCGGATCGTGACCGCCCCTTTCCCTTCCACGTTCGGCGGGCGCGATTCAAGCCGTACAAGATGCTCCTGGTGCAGCTGCAGTTCCGCCGCATCCTCAATCGTCACAATGCGTTCGCTGTTCGGAAGATAGGAACTGAGGACATTCAGCAGCGTTGTTTTTCCGGAACCGGTTCCGCCGGAGATCAGAATGTTCTTGCGCACCGCCACGCAAATAGCGAGAAACTTCACAATATCAACCGAAAGCGAACCGAACCGGACCAGATCGGCCGCCATCAGCGGCTTGCGGGAGAATTTCCGGATCGTGATCGTCGGCCCCACCAGCGAGAGCGGCGGAATGATCGCATTCACACGGCTGCCGTCCGCAAGGCGGGCGTCCACCATCGGCGAACTCTCGTCGATGCGCCGCCCGAGCGGAGAGACGATCCGTTCGATCGCGGAGAGCACCTGCCCGTTCCCCGCGAACGCCGTGTCGGTCCGGTAGAGGACGCCCCCCTTTTCGACGTACACCTGGTCGGGACCGTTCACCATGATTTCGGTCAGATCGTCACGTTCAATCAGCGATTCGAGCGGCCCGAGTCCGACCGCCTCCTGAAACAACTCCTTTTCTATGACTGCAATATCAAGTTCCGCCGGGAGCTGAATCGTCAGCTGCGACAGGATTTCACGAATCATCGAACGGGCCTGCCGCGACAACTCCTCACCGCTCACGCCGGAAACCGCGAGTTTCTTCAGATTCAGCCGCTTCAGCAATTCCGCATGCGCATGTTTCTTGATCTCCTGAACGATCGGCCGCAGATGCTCCGGCACACCGGAAATGCGCAACACGGGAATCTCCTGCTTGTGCGGCTCGAGAATATCCAGATCCGCTTTTTTTTCAACGGCTTTCGCCGGATTGTTCCTTGCGGACGCCACCGCGGCGGGAGCATCGCTCCGGCCGGCCGAAGCCTCCGGACCGGCCGGCGCAGCGGGGAGCGGGGTTCCCTCCTCCTTCAGCCGCCGCACCCGCAGAACCGCCTTGCCGATCCGGATCCGCGTACCGAGCGGAATCTCATAGGGCTGATTCGGAAACAGCGTGCTGCCGTCCTCCATCTCCGTACCGTTGCGACTGCCGAGATCCATGACCACCAGACGGTCGTCGCGCACGATCAGCTGAGCGTGGCGTGACGAGATCTCCGGGCGTGGAATCCGGATATGGCAATCCTTCCCCGTACCGACCAGATAGGCGCCAGAAGGAAGTCGTGCGGCCGTCGTCGGCGCGCCGGGCTGCTGGATTTCAAGTTCGAGCATCGGAACGCTCTCCCTTCCGTTTACTTGAGCATCCGGCGCTGTTCGCGCTTCTCGTTATATTTCGGAATCTCCTGTTCGAGCAGCTTGAAGTTCACGCTGCGCGATTCGATGTCGCGCGCGATCCGTTCATCCTCGAAATTGCGCAGAGAAAGCGTAAGTTTCCCCTTCTGCGCGGCAAAGACGATCATTTCCACCTCTTCCGGATAGAGCAGCAGCGTGACGGTTCCGTAGCTGCGCGCCGCGTTGGGATCGAGCGCATTCGCGCCCCAGCGGTTGCCGACGGCGAGAACCTTCACATTCTGCAGAATCGTGAGCGTCACGGTATCGAGCGAACTGTCGCCGCGCACATCCGGGAACCGGAACGTGCCGATCACGTCGACGTTGTCGTTCGGCTGAATCAGATTGTTGACCGAAGAGACCGGGTCGACCGGAATCGCCACCGCCCGGAAATCCTGCTGGATCACACCGGAAAACCCCTGCCGCTGCGAAAGAGGTTTCAGATCGGTGCTCTGCAGCACCTGCCCCGCCGACATCGACACTTCAAGACGGCGGCCGATCACGCGCGAAACCTCCGACCAGGGAATCTCGCGGCTGAGCCCGCCCTCGGTCGGACGACGTTCCGTCTCAAACCGTGCCAGGTCTCCCTGTTTGAGTTCGTCTCCCTCGACCATGTTCCGGGTCAGGCGGATCAGAACCACGGTCTGCGACGTGCCGCGGATGCTGCGCCGTTCGGCCTCCAGCTGCTGATAGGTGAGAACAAACGCGATCACCCCGAAGAGCACCGCCCCGAGCAACAACAATTTCTGCCGCATAACCGCTCCTTATTTTCTCCCGCCGGAATCCTTTTTCCGCAATATACAACGTGTCATCGGAAAAATCCAGTCCCCGCTTCCATTTATCAGAGGAAACCCGTCCCGCTCAGGAGTGCTCCGGCGGATCCACGGAAATTTCATTCAGGATATCTTCGACCTTTTTCCGGTAAGTCTCGATGCCCGCTTCGTCGAGATTTTCCGGAATCGGGATCATGTCGCCAAGCACAAGCGTCAGCGTCGAAAATGGTTTCGGAATCTGGAAGCGATCCCAGCTTTTCACGCTCCAGCAGCGCGAGGCGTTCACTGCGATCGGAATAATGCCGGTTCCGGTCACGGACGCGAGTGCGACCGGGCCGCTCTTCATCACGTACCGCGGCCCGCGCGGGCCGTCCGGCGTAAAGCTCACGTTGTACCCTTCCCGAATCGCCTTGATCCCCGCCCGGTAGGCGTTCGCCCCCTTTTTCGAGGAGGAGCCGCGCAGACTCTTCAGTCCGAGGATGGAGATGAAGTCCGCGATGTACTGCCCGTCGCGCGAGGCGCTGACCACCGCGACCGTCCGTTTCCGCGCCTTCGCCGGAAACAGCACGGCGAAAAACATCAGCCGATTGTGCCACGTGACCGACACCGCTCCGCGCGCCTGCCCGATGTGGTCGTTCGGGTCGACGATCCGCACCCGGAAAAAGAGCCGGACATAGAGCTGCATGAACCGCGCGGGCAGCCAGTAGATCCAGGTCGGCAGCTTTTTCACGCTGCGGAATTTTTTCTTGAGAAATCCCATTTCAGCGGCTCCGGAAATGTTTGCAGCGATCGGTGAGCGGACACTTGTCGCATTCGGGACGGGCTCCGGCATGGCAGACGCGGCGGCCGTGAACGATGATCAGGTGGGAAAAGTTCGTCCAGAGCTCGGGCGGGGTTTTCGCGTTGACTTCGGCTTCGATCCGGACCGGATCGGAAGTCGAAACGTATCCAATGCGGTTCAACACGCGGATCACATGCGTGTCGGCCGGGAAGCCGGGAATGCCGAACGCATTGCCGAGTACGACGTTCGCACTCTTGCGGCCGATGCCGGGCAATTTCGTCAGTTCGTCCATCGTCCGCGGAACTTCACCGCCGAACTGTTCGACGAGCATCTTTGCGCATTTCGAAAGATTTTCACTCTTGTTGCGGTAGAGGCCGCACGGCTTGATGATCTCCGCGATGCGTGCGACGTCGAGCTTCGCCATCGACTCCGGATCGGGAGCGGCGCAAAAGAGCTCCTTCGTCACCTCGTTGACCCGGTCGTCGCGACACTGGGCCGAAAGCATGACTGCGCACAGCAGCCGGAACGGCGTCGCATGGTCAAGCGGGCAGCCGAGCTCCCCGTAAAGCGCGAAGAGATCATCATAAAGCGCGCGCCACTGTTTCGGGGTCGCCATTACTCCACCTCCCCCGCAAACCGCAGGAAACTCGTCAGCAGCCGCAATCCGGCCCGCTGACTCTTCTCCGGGTGAAACTGCGCCGCGAAACAGCGTCCCCGCCCGATGCAGGCGGAAAACGGCACGATATATTCACACTCCGCAACCGTGTACCTCTCCGAAACCGGGACATAGTAGGAGTGGACGAAGTAGAAGAAACTCTCCGGCGGCAGCCCTTCCCCGAGCGGGCACTCCGGCCGAAAACGGACGCTGTTCCACCCCATGTGCGGGACTTTCTCCCTCCCCTCCGGGAAGCGGACGACACGGCCGGGGAAGAGCCCGAGTCCGGCGACACCCGGCGCCTCGTCACTTGCTTCGAGCAGCATCTGCATGCCGAGGCAGACGCCGAAGAAGGCTCCGCCGCGGTTCAGCAGCTCCGGGATCGCCCGGTCGAATCCGCGCGAGCGCAGATTCTCCATTCCGTCGCCGAAGTTCCCGACCCCGGGCAGGATGCAGCAGTTGAATTTCCCCAGTTCCCGGGCGGACTCGACGAGTTCGACCCGGGCTCCCACGGTTTCGAGCGCCTTCCGCACCGAACCGAGGTTCCCCATATTGTAATCGAGCAGCGCAACGGCCATAGTTTTCCCTTCCATACGCAAGGTGGTGAATCGATTCGTTTTAATATAACACGGTGTCCGGAATTTTTCCACGACCCCCGTGAATTTCCTCTTTTTTCCGAAAAAAAACATTTTCCCTCTTGACATCGCGATGGAAATGTTTCATAATATATATCAAATTGGATTAAGCCATTTGATAAAAATAAAAAATGACCCGCACTTTGGCACTATCTAACATGAAGGAAAGGGAACATGAGAAAACAGAAATTCACCTTGATCGAGCTCCTTGTTGTGATAGCGATCATCGCGATTCTGGCGTCGATGCTGCTGCCGGCGCTGAACCAGGCGCGTGAACGGGCGAAGAGCGCGAATTGCCTGAGCAATCTCAAGCAGATCGGCACGGCCGACGCGCAGTATGGACAGGATTACGAGGGGTGGCTCTACGGACCGAAACTGAAGGTTGCCCCTTCTGTGAATGTTTCCGGATCACTGACGACAGATTCCTGGGCGGTCAGTGTGGGCAATCTCGGTTATCTGCCGACCTGTAACACAACCCGCAAAAATGTGACCTGGATTGGGGCGTGCCCTTCGGTCTATCCATTCGGAAAATTTGAGCACGAATACCGTTGTTATGCGAAACGCGGCATCCATACCTCTGACAAGGTTAATGTCAATCAGGACGGCTTCTGGAAAGTCTCGGGCAATTCGTTTAAATCCGTCGCGCCTCCGGGAAGCAATTATACGGACAAGAACTCCGACAAACTCGTCCACTGCTCTCCGTCGAAGTTCGTCACGACCTACGACAATTATGTCCAGATCAATTCGACAACCAACCAATGGTCTCAGATGAATTACGGCTCCTTTGAAAGTTACAGTCTCAACCACTCCGGAAAAGCGGGCGTGCTTCTTTACGACGGTCATGCGGAGTTCTCCCGCAGCGGCTTCAATGGGACCTTCCTTGGATGCGTGGATCCATATACGACAACGATCCGGCTCTGGGTCGGGCCCTAGTTCAGAGAGTTTCATCCATGATTGCGACACCACTCACACCGCGCAGCCAGGTCAAAGAGGCGCTGCTGGAGAACATCCGGAGTCAGGCGGTCGGAACCCGCCTCGCTCCGGAGCGGCGACTCGCCGAGGAGTTCGGGGTCAGCCGCTCAACCATGACCCGGGTGCTGGAGGAACTCGTGAAGGAAGGGTATCTCTCGCGCCGGGTCGGCAGCGGAACCTTCATCATGCCGCACGACAGCGAAACGACCTCAGCACGGGTGTCGATCCGATCACGGGGCGAAGTGCTGATCGCTTCGCCGGATTATTTTTCCTATCCGCTCTGGGAGAAGCAGAACAAACTCGAAATCGGGGCGATGCACTCGAATCTGCAGGTGGTGAATCTGAAGATCCATCCGGAGTCGGATTTCGATTCGCTGTTCGAGCTGGCCGGCAACTGCCGGAATCTGCTCGGAGTGATTCTGAACGCCGGGCTGCCGACTCCGAAACCGGTGCTCAGACGGCTCGATGAAATCGGCGTTCCGGTCGTCATCATCGGCGAACTCGACCGGATTTCGATCTACCGGAACATCTGCTCAATCGGCAGCAATCACTTCCAGTCCGGCTACCTGAAAATGTCGGCGTTGCTGAAGGCGGGACATACCAGGATCGGCTTCATCCCGAACGAACCGCACTCCATCGCCCAGCAGGAGAGCGTCCGCGGCATGAAAGAGGCGATCCGGGAGTACCGTCTGCGCTGGCGCGACGTCGTTCTGCCGACCAGCTCGATCGAATTCTGGCAGGATCCGATGAAATGCGGATGCATCCAGACCCGCGAGGTGCTCGAACTCGCTCCGGACGTAACCGGCCTGGTGGTCGATACGATCCCGGGTGCGATCGGGGCGTTGCGCGCGATCGCCGAAAGCGGCCGCAGCTGCCCGGGGGACGTGAGCATCGTCACGGCATTGAGTTACGCGGGCATCGAGGAGTTCACGTTTCCGAGTTTGTCGAACGTCACCGTTCCGGAAGAAAAAATCAGCCGCACGGCGCTCGACCTGATTCTGCACCGTGAAAAGTTTCATTCGCGAGAATTGATTATCGATGTGGAATTCAATGAGCGGGAGAGCATCCGCGATTTGAAAAACGAATAAAGCCATTCCGGCTCATCACCCAAGGAGCAACCAACGATGATTCCATTGACCAAACTGGCCGCGGCGGCCTGTGCCTCCGCAACGCTGGCGCTCTCCGCCGCCGGCCCCGAACTCAGTTCCGAGAGCTTCGGAATTCTGAAGGACAAACCGACCTACATTCAGGAGTGGCACATCTGGTGGGGCTTCCCCTACCCGGACCGGCAGCTTCCGTTTCTGCACATGGATTCGACGATGACCTCCGACGACGAACCGTGGCGTCTCGACTGGAACCGCAACGGCTATCCGCTGGTCGGCCCTTATGACGCGGCGAATCCGGAGATCATCCGCTGGCAGATCCGCTGCATGAAGGCCGCGGGCCTCGATTCGGTCGCGGTCATGCTCCATCCGGACAACAACAAGGGAATCGCCTTCATTCAGGAGGCTCCTACCGACATGATCGAGCGGATTCTCAACATCGCCGAAGAGGAGAATTTCCAGGTGTTCTTCATGGACGAGGTCGCGTTCCGCCACGGCACGATCGCGCAGAACACGGATGTCATGGCGCAGCGGGCCATCCGCTTTCTGAAGAAATACGCCTCCAAACCCGGATTCTACCGCATCGACGGCAAACCGGTCTACTACTTCCAGACCTACGGCTGGCCGGTGAAACCCGAAGCGCTCGAGGCGATGTTCCGGAAAGTTGAATCCGAGGCGGGTCCGGTTCACTGGATGGTCTTCGG
This sequence comes from uncultured Victivallis sp., assembly GCF_944391105.1. Lineage (GTDB taxonomy): Bacteria > Verrucomicrobiota > Lentisphaeria > Victivallales > Victivallaceae > Victivallis. The sequence goes on along the minus strand of NZ_CALXSK010000003.1, from coordinate 83,614 downwards.
CGCGGTGACGCGGTTCGGTTCCATTCCGCAGATCGCCTCGATGGTCGACGGAGCGAATCACCACCGCCGCAACAAAGTGACGCGCGCGTGGCAGTTCAAGGAGCAGGATCCCGCGGTGATTTTCGCAAACGGCCACAAATTCGGCAAAAAGATCACGGACATGCAGTATCCGAAGTTCGACGGCACGAGCCAGCCGTGGCGGCAGACCGGCGTCGCCCAGTACGGGCTCGACGGCCGCACACTCGAAACGACGATTCTGCACTCGCTCAAGAGCAATCCCGACTTCATCATGCTGGCGAGCTGGAACGACTGGGAGGAAGGAGCGAACTTCGAGCCCGGCTGGGACTTCGACGGATTCGCGGGAGATCCCTACCTCTACTGCCGGGTGATTGCACACCTGCGCGGAAAAGAGTTCGTTCCTCCGCCGCCGCCGCCGAAAGAGGCGGTCCATCCGACGATCTGGGAGAAACTCGGCTACGGGGACGGCGCCGGCCCGGTCGTGGATAAGATCCAGCGTTCGCACAATCGCGGGGGATCGCTCGCGGTGACGGTGCGGGACACGGCGTCGGAAGTCACCGCTCTCGAAGTGGTCTGGAACGGCGACGTCTACTACCTCGCACCGCAGGGGCCGGACGGAAAACCGGGCGGGACGCTCGTTCCGGGTTCCGAATTGCCGAAGAGCGTGCAGCTCAAGAATGTTTTCACCTTCTCACCGGGTTATGCGACCAGCGTCCGTACGGGAGGTCTCACCTTCACGGTTCCGGAACCGGCAAGCGTGCCGGAAACCTTCGCCATCGGCGTGGCGACCGCATTCGATCCGGAAAAGCCGATGCAGTCCGTGAGTGTCCGCGCGACGAACCGTGAGCCGGTGCTGCTGCGGGAGCCGATCGGCGGCAAACAGCTCGACTACACCTTCAACCTGACCCCCTACCCGCGCGACAGCCGCTTTCCGGGGGAGATCTGGAACGGCTGGCGTACGGCGGTCGCCGTGAATCCGCGCCCGATGGACCTTGCCAAACCGCTTACGCTTGAGGCGGACGGAGCGAAACTCGGGCTGATTTCGATTCTCGGGGATGTGAAGGAAGAACGCGTCGTCACGAATGGCGAACCGTTCGACGAGGCGGGTAAAATCAAGACCTTCCGCCTGACGCTGCCGGATGAAGTGCTCAATACGCCGGGCGCGCATTTCGTCTGGCTGCGCGGCAAGGACGCGGCCGGGAACTGGGGAAGCCCCGTTCTTTACGCAGTGCCGAACTACGAGTTCTTCGATCTCGGTTCCGACGCGGTGGTCGAGGAGGAACTCGATGTTCCGGGCGCGGTTCTTGCGGACAACTGCTCACGGCCTGGGCAGTGGAAGCAGATCTCCGGCGGCAGACCTGAGACGCGGCCCTACGTCGAAAAGCGGAATTCGACCCGGTTCCAGATCAGCAATTCGCTCGTGTACCGTGATCTACCGAAGCCGCTGCAGGGCGGGTTCAAGCTCACGTTCGAAGCGTCGCACACGAGTTTCCAGCGTTATCTCATTGTCGCGCTGACCGATGCGGAAGGGAAACGCGGCTATGGAGTCGGCTGGGATTCGGTCCGCTCCGACATGGCCGGCGGCACGGGTTTCGCGCGCATTCTGAAATTTGACGAGGCGAAACCGCTCGCCTGGAACACCACGGGCAAACAGCTCTCGAACACGCCTTCCGGTCACCCGGCGCTCGATGACGAAACTCCGGCCCGGTTTGAGCTCACGCTCCGCGACGGAGTGCTGACACTGAAGGTCGACGGGAAGGTGATCGCCACGGCAAAAGATCAGAATTTCGGGAAATTCAACCGGATTTATCTGCGCGGGAATCAGAGCCAGATTCTTGACAACATCGTCGTTACGCCCTGACGGGCAGCCGGCCGGAGGGTTTCTCCCGTGCGGAGATTCCCTCTGCGCCTCAAATATGATAACAGGGATTCGCGGATATTTTTTCTGCGAGATTTCCTTTCGTTCCCCCCTTGATTATTCGGGAGAAACTATTATATTCCTGATAATTAAAGGAGGGGATGAATTTTATGAATTTTGTATATCCGCAACTGCTGTGGCTCGCATTGCCACTGCTTTTGCTCTTTGCCGGAGCGGGGCTCTATGCGGCTTCGAAACGGAAAAAAATGCTCACCTTGCTGCTGGGACAATCCGCATCGGACCCGGCGGCCGTGCAATATTCGCCCGCCAAACGGAGAATCCGCTTTGCGCTGCTCGTCGGCGTGATGCTGCTTCTGGTCGGGGCGGCGGCGCGTCCCTATCGTTCCTACCGGGTGATTTCCCAGCAGGGATTCGGCAGGGACATTCTTGTGCTGTTCGACGTATCCAAGAGCATGTGGGCGACCGATGTCGCACCGTCACGGCTCGAACACGCGAAATATCTGCTCCGGGAACTTGTGGAGGGAACCGGTTCGGATCGGTTCGGATTCGTGGCGTTCGCCGGGCGGGCGTTTCTCGCATGTCCGCTCACGTCGGACAAGACGACACTTCTGCAATACATCGATGAGCTCGGGCCGGAGAGCATTCCGGTCGGCGGAACCGATTTGGAGCGGCCGATCAAGATCGCGCTTGACGCATTCGAGGCGGCGGCGGGAAACCGGGCGGTGCTGCTCGTTACCGACGGCGATGAACTCTCCGGCAACAGCAGTGCTGCGATCGCGGAACTCAAGGCTCGCAATATTCCGCTCTTCGTGGTCGGTCTCGGGGATCCGCGCATTGCGGCGCCGGTGCCGGATGAGAACGGCGGCTTCAAACGCACGAGCGACGGCGAACTTGCCACAAGCCGCCTCAACGAGGAAAAGCTCAAGGAGTTTGCAAGAGAGACCGGCGGGATGTATCTGCGCAGCACGGTCACCGATCCCGGGATTTCCCAGCTGGAAGCACGGATCGATCAGCTCGGCAAAGCGCAGCAGGAAGCGGTCGACCGGATGATTCCGTATGATGACTTCCCGTTTCTGCTTGCGGCGGCGGTGGTGTTGTTTGCCATTTATCTGCTGCTCGGGGAGCGTCCGTTCCATTGGCGCGCGGTTCTGCCGCTGGCGGTGCTGTTGCCGTTCTGTGCAACCGGGGCAACTCCGGCGGAGCTTTACAACCAGGCACGTGAAAAACAGCTTGCTGGCGAGGAGGAGGCTGCCGGACTTTACGAGCAGGCGATCCGCGAAGGGGTCGGCGACGAAGAGGTTCGAGCCCGGTCGCTGTTCAACCTCGGTATTGCGGCTCACAAAAGTGCGGAGGAAAATCTGAAGAAAGCGGTGGAGTCGGTGCAGGCGCAGCAGCTCGATCCCGCGCTGAAGATGCTCGATGAAACGCTCGGGCGGATCGAAAAGACGGAAGAGCTTTACCGGCAGAGCCTCAGCGCATCCGGGGATATGCCGAACCATCTCTCCCGTCTCGCGACAGATCGCCGCCGGGCAGAAATCTTAAAGAAAAAGATTGAGGAACTCAAGGAACAACAGAAAAAGGCGCAGCAGCAGACCCGGCAGGCCCAACAGCAGAATCAGCAGAATCAGCAGAATCAGCAGAATCAGCAGAGTCAGCAGAGTCAGCAGAGTCAGCAGAGTCAGCAGAGTCAGCAGAATCAGCAGAATCAGCAGAATCAGCAGAGTCAGCAAAATCAGCAGAATCAGCAGAGTCAGCAAAATCAGCAGAATCAGCAGAGTCAGCAAAATCAGCAAAATCAGCAGAATCAGCAAAATCAGCAGAATCAGCAGAATCAGCAGAATCAGCAGAGTCAGCAGAATCAGCAGAGTCAGCAGGATCAGCAGAGTCAGCAAAATCAGCAGAATCAGCAGAATCAGCAAAATCAGCAGAATCAGCAGGACACGGATCGTGCCATCGAACAGGCGAAGCGCGAAGCCGAGCAGCTGAAACAGCAAGCCGATGAACTGAATCAGAAACAGATGAGCGAACAGGCCGAACGCGCCCGGCAGGAGCTGGAAAAAGCCGCGCAGAAGCGTCGGGAGAATCAGAGCGACGAGGCGCAGAAACACCTCGACGAAGCGGCTCGCGCCCTCGCCTCCCCAGGCGATAATGGCGAAAACGGCGAAGAAGATAAACAGCAGCCGCAATCCGGCGAGGAGAAGAATCAGGACGACGGCCAAAAGAGTTCCGACTCCACCAGGCAGCAGAACGCCGAACAGAAGTCGGATGATCAGGAGCAGTCGGAAAAGCAGAAGTCCGAGGCTGAAGCTGCGGAGGAAAACTCCGAAACCGGCAAAGCCGGGGACGAAGAAAAAGAGGGTCAACTCTCCGAGGAGACCGCCGAGCAGCTGCTGCAGATGATGCAGGATGAAGAAAAAACACTGCGCGACCGGGTTCGCCCCTCGTACAGAGAACGCAAAGTGGAAAAGGATTGGTAACGTGAAACAGTTCATCATTACAATCATGTTTTTTGCGGCGGCTCTCGCGATGGCCGCCGGAATCGAAGTGTCGGTCGACCGGGATTCCGTTCCGGAGAACGAACCGTTCTACTTCTTCCTGGAAGTCGACGGGAACCTGGAAAATCAGATCCAGCTTCCGCCGCTCAAAAACGGTCGCTGGCTGACCAACATGCGCCAGAACAGCACCCGCGTCATCAACGGCCGGGCAAGCCGCAGCATCGGCATCGGCATTGTCGGGACGGCGGCGGGGAAGCTCGTCATCCCCGCGTTTCCGGTGAAGGTCGACGGCGAGGAGGTCATGACGAAACAGCTTGAAGTGGAAGTCGTTCCGCTTTCGGAGATGAAAGTCGGCAATGACCGCGGCGAACGTGTTTCATTCAAGGATGCGATCACAGGAGAATTTTCGATTCCGGGCGGCCGCCGAAGCTATTACGTCGGCGAGGCGATTCCGGTGCGGATCACGGTTTATGCGCTTGAGTCACTGCGGCCGCGTCTCGTCCAGCTGCCGGAACTCTCGGGAATCGACGACCTGATCTCGCGCAGCTACACCTGGTCCGACGGACGCACGGCCAACTTCGAGGAGCCTTCGGTGCGGCCTACGGTTCACGACGGCCGCCGCTGCCTGAAATTCGAGTTCAACACGGAACTGCGTCCGCTCAAAGCCGGACGGATCGAGCCGGGGGCGTCGCTGACGCTGAACATCGTCATGCCCGGAGAGGAGGAACGCACTCCGTTCGGATTCGGTTTCATGTTCGACGACTTCAACTATAAACCGTACACGCTGGCGATCTCCGCTCCGGAACCGTTCGAAGTGAAACCGCTTCCTCCCGCGCCGGCCGGAAGCATCAACCTCGGACTTGTGGGCGAGTGGAAACTTACCGGCGGATTCGACCGCAACCTCGCGAAGATGGGCGAAGCGCTGACCTTCTATCTGAAACTCGAAGGCCGAGGCACCGCCGATACGCTCATCGCGCCGAAACTCGCGTTTGACAACATGCGCGTATTCCCGGCCGAAGTGCAGAAGGGAGAGGATGAGATCCGCATCCGTTACGCGGTCGTCCCGCTCAAGACCGGAGAGTTTCAAAAGAGTCTCCGGTTCGCAACCTTCGACACCGCGACCGGAAAATATGCCGTGCATGATCTCGATCTCAAGCTGACGGTAGAAAAGAGCGAACTGCCGCTCACGCCGGGCTACACGGCGGGAGGAAACGATTCCGCGGCGGAGACGTCCGCCGCGCCCGGAACGTCGCAAAGCTCCGGGCGCCCCTCCCCCGTCCGGCACACGCACCGGACCGATCCGGGCAGCGGAGTGCGGCTGCCGCTCATGCGCAACGCGATTCCGGCTGCGGCAGGAATCGTGGTCGTTGCAGGACTCGTTGCGCTCGTCATCGAGCTTGCAGCACGGCGGCGGCACCGGGCGGCTCACGATCCGGAGTTCCGTCGCGCACGGCTTCTGAAGAAGGAGACCCCAAAACTCATTGCCGGACTCAAGGCGGCCCGCACTGAAGAGGAATTCCGGCATCTCATGACCACCGGGGTTCACCCGCTGCTGGCGGAGGCGCTGCGTCTGCCGCCGGGCGCGACACCCGGAGAAATCGCCGCCCGGGTCGAAGATCCGGAATTGCGGAAATTCCTCGAAGATGAGACCGCGTCGGAATTCATGCCCGCCGCCGCCCGGGAAGCGCTGTTCAGCCGGGCGAACGTCGAACTGCTCATCAAGGGACTGAAAAAGTACGCGCTTCTGCTGCTTCTGGCCGTTTTCGCGCTTCCTGCCGCGGGAGCCGACCCGTTCACGCGGGGCGGAGAGGCGTTCGCCGCGGGCAACTACGGGACCGCGCTGGAAGAGTATCGCAAGGTTCTGAACGACCGGGCCCCCTCCCCGCATGTTCTCTACAACCTCGGGGAAGCGGCTTACCGGCTCGGCGAGCTGCCGCTGGCGAAGGGATATTTTGAACGCGCCCACCGGCTCGCGCCGCGCGACCCGGTCATTGCGGAGGATCTCCAGCTGGTCGACGATCAGTTGAAACTTTCTCAGGGAAAGGAGTCCCGGCTCGTGCACTGCCGCGATTTTCTGCGGCCGGATCACTATCTGCTCGCGGGTGCGGTCGCTCTGGCAGTGCTGATGCTTGTCGCGGCACTCCGGCGCATGATTCCGACCCCGCTGGTGCGGATCACGCTGGCGGCAGCGGCGGCGGTGGTGATCCTCTCGGCAGTGGCGATTCACTTTCAGCTGAACGGGAGTTACCATCCGGACCGTGCGATCGTGCTCGGCGAAACGGTCGAACTGCGGTCGCTCCCCGGCAAATCGAGCGGCAGCATAATTGCGACCGTTCCCGGCGGCAGTGATGCGCGAATTCTCGACCGAAACGGAGAATTCGTCCGGATCAGCGCCGACGGGCAGGACGGCTGGGTTCCGGGAGAAGCGGTCATGCCGCTCTTCTGAAACCACAAAAAACGCCTTGCTTTTCCTGCGGGGCGGCAGTATATTAGTTCGACAGACGAAAACAGCGGGGGGCGGCGGAGAAAATCCGCCCTTCCGCTTTACGGGAAACAGTTTTTCAGGGAAGGATTCATCATGGGCAGGACGATCGGAACGGCGTTGACACCCTCCGCATGCAAGGTGCTCTTCTGCGGGGCGGGCGAACTCGGCAAAGAGGTGGTGATCGCAATGCAGCGGTTCGGGGTGGAGACCATCGCGGTCGACCGCTACGCAAACGCCCCCGGCATGCAGGTCGCCCACCGGTCGCACGTCATCAACATGCTCGACGGCGCGGAGCTGCGCCGCGTGATCGAGCAGGAAAAACCCGATCTTATCGTACCGGAAGTGGAAGCGATCGCAACCGATACACTGGTTGAACTGGAACAGGAGGGGTATCACGTCGTCCCGACAGCGCGCGCGGCGAAACTCACGATGAACCGCGAAGGGATCCGCCGTCTTGCGGCCGAGGAGCTGAAGCTCCCGACCAGCCCCTACCGGTTCGCCGCCACGCGTGAAGAATTCGACGCCGCGGTTCGCGAAATCGGAATTCCGTGTGTGGTGAAACCGATCATGAGCTCTTCCGGTCACGGACAGAGCGTGGTCCGTTCCGAAGCGGACATCGACAACTCCTGGAAAATCGCTCAGGAGGGGGGCCGCGCCGGAGCGGGCAAGGTCATCGTTGAGGGGTTCGTCAAATTCGATTATGAGATCACGCAGCTGACCGTCCGTCATGTCGGCGGGACCTCGTACCTCGAACCGATCGGCCACCATCAGGTCGACGGCGACTACCAGGAGTCATGGCAGCCGCAGAAGATGAGCGACAAGGCACGCGCGGAAGCGCAGAGAATCGCCGGAGCGATCACCGCCGCACTCGGCGGATACGGCATTTTCGGCGTCGAACTCTTCATCTGCGGCGACCGGGTCATCTTCAGTGAAGTCAGTCCGCGTCCGCACGATACGGGCATGGTAACGATGATCTCGCAGGATCTTTCGGAGTTCGATCTGCACGCCCGCGCGATCCTCGGTCTGCCGATTCCGAACATCGCGTTCCATGGGCCGTCGGCTTCGAAGGCGATTGTTGCAGACGGGAACTCGAAAGCGGTCCGCTTTGCAAACATCGACGGGGCGCTCGCTGAACCCGACACGCAGATCCGGCTCTTCGGCAAACCCGAACTCAAGGGGCATCGCCGTCTCGGCGTCTGTCTCGCACGGGGGAACTCAACCGACGAGGCGCTGGAAAAAGTGTTCCGCATGCGCAGGGCTGTTGAGGTCGAACTCTGAGAATGATCCGCAGCGCGGCCGACATCGCGTTCAGCTGGTCGGTTCGGCGGCAGGAGATGTGGAACTTCTGCCGCCGGAGTTGTTTTCTTCACTATTACGGGGCGCGCGGCGGCCATGACGCGGATGCCGTTCCGGAGTTGCGCAACCTGCACGAAATGCGTTCGCTGTTGTCGGAGAGCGGCTATCTGCGGCGTCTGATCGGGTCGGAGCTGCGTGCGGCATTCTATGCGCCGCATGAATCGGAAGACCCTGAGTTTCCGGCCGGATTTCCACATCTTTCCGGCGCGGTCATGAGTCGGTTTCACCGGGAATTTCACCGGATGCTGCACGGAGAGTTCCGACGTGACCACGCCGCGCCGATGCTGGAAACGCTCTACTATTCCGACTCCGCCGGCTCCGGTGCGGTACGGGAACGGCTCGAGCGGGAACTTCGTCAGGCGCTTGACGCGCTCGAATCAGGCGTGTGGCCGATCCTTGCGTCCGTCCGTTTCCTTCATCGCCGCGCGATCGACTCTCCGCTCGAAGTGACGATTCCCGGCGGAGTGCACTGTTATGTGGTTCCGCTTCTCGCGTTTCAGGAGAAGGGAGTGCTCTCGTTCGTGGAGAGTTCGGGGACCGATACGACGGCTCTGCTGCTGCGTTTTCATGCGATGAACGTTCTGCACATTCCTCCGAACCGGGTGCGAACATTCGAACTTATCCCGGAAAAAGGAGTTCTGCGGGAGTCCGGGATCGAACTCAACGCCGCGCGCACACTGCGGGAAATTCAAGCCGGCGCAGCGGAGATGCTCAATGCGGTCCGTCCGTCCGGCGAAGTGTGCCTTGATGACTTCCCGCCCCGTCGGGAGGCGTGTTCCGGTTGCCGGTTCCGGGCGTTCTGCAGACAGCTCTGATCCGTCAGAAGGTCGCCAGCGCGGTGAAACTCATCATGCCGTTCCGCCCCGCTCCTTCGACAAACAGCGTATTCCCGTCGAATTCACCGCCGATGGAGAGCACGTCCGGCGAACGGACTGCGGAAAGATAGTGAAGCTCCACCGTCCGGAAACAGGGCGGCTCCCCCCGTTTCGCAGCGGCGAAATCCTGTACCAGCCCCGCGTATTCGGCGTTGTTCATGTGGCCGTTCACATCCTCCATCGAGTAGCGGACGGGAACTTCGAGTTCAGGCGTGAGCGTGCGTGCAGCGAGTTTCTCCTCCAGTTCGAAGTAATCCGGCAACGCGGAGTTGTCCGGCAGTTCGACCGGAAGAGCCTCAAGTTTCAACGGACGCAGACGCGGAAGTCCGAGCAGCAGCCAGCGGCTCGACGCACGCGCAATCTCCGCACCGTCCCCGCCGATGACCCGGAACTGGCGCGCGGCATGCAGCCGCCGGAAGCCGTTCGGCCAGGTTTCGACCGTGACGCGCTCCCCGATCCGCGGAGAGCGTTCCATCGCAAGTTTCAGGCGCGACAACACCCAGATCATGTGGTTGTTCCGCAGCATTTCGAGCCCGACTCCGAGCTGGGAAGCATGATTCGCAGCCGCTTCCTGAAGAAAATCAAACCAGCCGGCGAGCCGGAGGTCGCCGTTACGGTCGGCCTCGCGGTGGCGGACCACAAAATGTTCCAGATAAGTCGCCGGCATGATGATCACCCCTCCCGCCAGGTCAGGATCGGCCAGTTGCGCTCCCCGGCGATGCGGCGAAGTTCGCCGGAGGGGTTGACCGTGTTCGGAAATCCGACCGCGTCGAGGATCTGCACATCGTTGACGCTGTCACCGTAATAGGCGAAATCCGCGAGTGTGACGCCGTGGCGCGCCGCCCACTCCCGGGCGATCTCGACCTTCCCCTCGCGAGCGCCGTAGGGACCGGTGATCCGGCCGGTGAAGCGGCCGTCCTTCAGTTCCAGAGTGGTGCCGAGCACCTCGGATATTCCGAGCGCCGCCGCAATCGGCCGCGCGACGATCGAATTCGTGCTCGTTAAAATCGCCACCGGCACATTCCGTTCCAGCAGAGAGCCGACCAGACGCCTCCCCTCCCCGTAGATGTGCGGCTCGACGAATTCCCGGAAATGGAGCTGCGACAATTCGAGCATCTCCGGCTCACTTCTTCCGACGAACTCCCGAAATTGAAACCCGTAGAACTCTTCGACATCGAGCGTTCCGGCATTGTAGTCGTCAAAATAGCGATCCGCCTCTGCCAGGTCCGATTCCGGCGCGAGGCCGTGCTTCACGACGAACTGTTTCCAGCTCACATCGCAGTCGTGGTTGATGAGCGTATGATCCATGTCGAAAAAATAAACCGAAGGACGCGTCACTTTGCGGGAGTCTCCTCAATGAGATGTTGGATTTCCGTGCGAAACCGTTCGAGCAGAGTCTCAGCGCCCTGCCGGTCCGCACACTCGACATTCAGCCGCAGCAACGGCTCCGTATTCGAGGAGCGCATGAGAATCCGCCCCTGCGGCAGATCGAACCGCAGCCCGTCGAAGGTCAGCGGATCGTACTGCCGGTAACGCCGCGTCATCTCCGCCAGAACCGCGCGGGAGCGGATCGGAGGCAGGGAAAAGCGGCACGAGAGGTTCGCTATCGGCGGAAAATCCGCCACGATCTCCGAGAGCTTCCGTTCCGAAAAAGCGAGCCGTTCGAGAATCAGCGCCATTGCGCAGAAGCTGTCGCGCCCCGGATGCACGCGCCGATCAATCACACCGCCGCAGTTGCCCTCCCCGCCGATCATGCCGTCGACGGCGATCATCTTCTCGACCACGTTGATCTCTCCGACCGGCGCCGCATAAAATTCGCACCCGTAGCTTCGGGTGATCTCCTCCACGAGCCGGGAGGTCTGAACATTCGCGACCACCGGCCCCGGATCCCCGCCGTCGAGCACCTGATCGACCGCCAGCGCTACCGTGTGATGGGGGGTCAGTGCGACACCTTCGTCGGTCACGACGGTCAACCGGTCACCGTCCGGATCCTGCCCGAAACCGACATCGCAGTGCGCTTCCCGCACCACACGGCAAAGTTCGCCGAGATTCTCGGGCAGCGGCTCGGGGGGGCGGGAAAAACCGCCGTCCGGAACAGCGTTTACAACGAAAACTTCGCAGCCGAGCTTCTCCAGAAATCCCCGGCTGTACAGTGCGCCGACACCGTTCACGCAGTCGACCGCGACCCGGAACTTTCGCCGCCGCACGGCATCGGAATCAATCACTTCCAGAATCCGCGCCTCGTGCGCCGCAAACGCTCCGTCCAGCGGACGAATGTCGCGGAAATCCGATTCGGACCGGTACGGCAGATTCCCCTGATTGTAGAGGTCGAACAGTTCGGCAGCCTCCCCGGGCGAAAGAAACGTCCCGGCCGCGCCGATGAACTTCAACGCATTCCACTCGGCCGGATTGTGACTCGCTGTGATCGCGATCCCCCCCGCCGCCCGGTTCGCCTTGACCGAAAACTGCAGCGTCGGAGTCGGCACGATCCCGGCGCGCATCACCTCGCAGCCCGCGGCGAGCAGCCCCGCCGTAACCGCCTGCTCGAACATCCCGCCGGTCGGACGGGTATCCCTTCCGACGACGATGCGCCCGCCGCCCTGATAGAATCCGAACGCCGCGCCGAGTTCCGCCGCAAGACGTGCGGTGAGCCCCTCGCCGACGATGCCGCGGACGCCGCTCTCGGAAAATTTCAGTGTACTGGTTCTGCTGCCCATCCCCTCTCTCCGGTTCTGATGCTCCCTCATGGAGGGAATATAGCGCAAAAGCGGCATCTTTTCAATGAATCTTCCGCCGGGATTTGATATTTTCAGCAAATGCGCTAGATTAAGAACAATTGAAACAACCTGAATTTTTCCGGAGAAATCATCATGTCCTATCCACCCGTACCCGACGCGGGCGGCGCTTTCGCGACCGCCACCGATCTGTTGTTCAACACGCCGCACACCGAGACGCTCGGCCTCGACGGCGACCTCACGGACTGCTACAAACTCAATCTGACCAACGGGATCTTCCAGATCATCGGCAGCCTGAGCTCCAGTCTCCGGGTCAAAGCGACCCTCTATGATTCGGACGGGAAAAAGGCCGCACCGCTTTCGATCTCCGGCGGCAAATTTTCCATGAAGCCCGCCACGCTCGCCGCCGGGACCTACTATCTGATGCTCGAAAGCAGCGACAAAGGCAAAAGCACAGGAGAGTATACGCTCTCCGTCACCGGGACCGAATTCCCCGCAGCCTCCATGAACAACACCCTTCACGACGCCACCCGGCTGCCGCAGAGCCCGGCCGGAAACGCCGCAATTGACGGATGGGTCGGCCTGGGGGACTCCGTCGACTACTACCGCATCGACCCCGCGCGCGCCGGCAACCTCTTCATCGGCGTCACCGGACTCTCAGCGAAAGTCAAAGTCACCCTCTACCGCGCCGACGGCAAAAAACTCAAAAGCGTCTCGCTCTCAAAAGACAGCTCCGACGTCTTCAAGGGAGGCTACCTGCTCGACGGCGCCGCCTACCTTTCGATCGAATCCGGCGACCAGGGCAAGGGGAAGCAGAACACCTCCTACACACTCGATGTTCGCGAGAACTACTTCCCGGTTCCGACCGACAACAACTCCACGGAGGCCGCCGACACGCTCACCCTCGCTCCGGACGGCAGCGCCTCGTCAACAGGCTGGGTCGGCTATGGAGATGCGACCGATTTCTACCGGATCGATCCCGGACGGGCCGGAACCCTTTTCGTCAGCGTCACAAACCTCTCCGCAAAGGTCAAGGTCACCCTCTATCGCGCCGACGGCAAGAAACTCAAAAGCGTCTCGCTCTCCAAAGACAGCACCGACGTTTTCCGGGGCGGTTACCTGCTCGAAGACGCCGCGTATCTCTCGATCGAGTCCGGCGACCAGGGCAAGGGGAAGCAGAATACGGCCTACAAGCTGAACATCAACGAATATCTCTTTCCGGAAGCCTCCGCCGACAACTCCATCGCGGAAGCTGAAATCCTTCCTCTCGACGAAAACGGCCACGCGTCCGCCGACGGCTGGGTCGGCTTCGGCGACTCGGTGGATTTCTACCGGATCAATCCGGAGTCGGCGGGCCGGCTCTACGTCGGCGTCACCGGGCTTTCCGCCAAAGTCAAGCTCACGCTCTACCGTGCCGACGGCAAGAAGCTCAAGGACGTCACACTCTCCAAAGACAACTCCGACGCTTTCAAGGGGGGATATCTGCTGGAGGCGGGAACCGCTTACCTCTCCGTCGAATCCGGCGACAAGGGCAAAGGGAAGCAGAACAGCTCCTATACGCTGACCATCAACGACCACCTCTTCCCGGAAGCCACGGCCGACAACAGCGTTGAAGAAGCCGAATGGATCGACCTCGACGCCGGCGGGAACGCATCCGTCTCGGGCTGGGTCGGGTACGGCGACGCGGCGGACTGTTACCGGATTGATCCCCTCCGTGCGGGAACCGTTTCGGTCACACTCTCAAACGTCACGGACAAACTCACGCTTTCGGTATACAGCCAGGGAAAGAAGATCAAGACGTTGACCGTGAAACAGGGCAGCGGCTCACTGGACAACCTGCTCCTTCCCGCAATGCCGGTCTATCTGATGGTCGAATCCGGCGACAAGGGAAAGGGGAAACTCAACAGTGCCTACACGCTCGACATCACCGATCGCTACTCCGCCGCTCCCGTCGACAACAATGACCGCACCACCGCAACCCGGCTGAACTGGGATGATGCGGAGACGGCATCCGTCACCGATGCGGTCGGATTCGACGACCCGGTCGACTTCTTCCGATTCGAACTGGACAGCGCCTGCGCAGTCGATCTGAATCTCGTCCCGGACAATCCGGAAATCGAAATCGGCAAACAACTTAAAATCGAACTCTACAACGAGGCCGGCAAAAAAATCAAACTTGATTCCGCCTTCCGTTCCGGAGAACTCGATCCGGCGGTCTATTTCGTCGAAGTTGAAATCAGCAACCCGAAGAAATACAGCACCGGCTACCGTCTCGACGTTCAGCAGCTCGCGTGACGGGAAAAACGCCGGAAGGATCTGCCGTGCAAAGTTACGAGGAAGCGGCGCCGCGCCTCGCGCAGTCGAAGTTCCGAAGCCGTTTCCGGCTTCGGAAAACGGAACTGCTCAGCCTGGCCCGGTATGGACACGCCGCAATCGAGGCGCAATGCGCAAAGTTCATCCGGCAGCGGCTCGCCCCGGCGGAAATTTCGAACGACGGCAGACAGACCCCGATGCGCGGCCACCCCTGTTTCGTCGCCCAGCACGCGACCGGCTGCTGCTGTCGCGGATGCCTGGAGAAATGGCACGGAATTCCGAAGGGGCGGGCGCTGACCGAGGAGGAAATCGCCGGGATCGTCGCGCTTCTCATGGGCTGGATTCGCGCCCATGATGCGGGCGTCGAGGAGATTCCGCACACGCCCGATCTTTTTCCATGATCACCCGGGCGGCTTACGGCGCTCTGTGCCGCAGGCTCCACCATGCACGGACACCGGAAAAAAGCGACAAAAGAACCCACACGTGAAACACCACGTCGATCCAGATCGAAACTCCTCCACCCGGGACAAACAAAGCCAGCAGCAGAGAATCCGGCACAAAAAGCAGAAAAGCAACGAGAATGAGACAACGGATTTTTTTCGCCAGCACCCAGCAGACAGCGTACAGCAGGATCGACCAGAGCGCGACTCCGACGCCGAAGAAACTCCAGAAAGCGCCCCCCGTCTCCACGGCAAGTTCCTTTCCCACTGCGGCGGCCAGCCCCGGGAAAAACGCCGAAAATGGAAACGACACCTCCGCGCCGGAGACGATCAGCACCACATTCACCACCGAAAGCAGCGTCATGATTCCGAGGTTCGTGACCGCCCGCCGGAATTTGCCCGCCTCCTCCTCATCGATCGCGGCTGAAAGATCCGAAAGCGGAATTTCCCCCGAAATCGTCACGCTCCCCGGAGAAACCGGCTCGGACGCATTCCCCGAAACCACTTCCGCCGGAAGAGCCGCTTCGGCAGGAGAAACTTCCGGCCGCGGTTCCGGCCCGACGGGAGCGGGGCGTTCACGGCATTGGCGGAACTTCGCAATCGCCGCATCGCTGAAATTCTCGCGCCGCAGCTCCTCGTCCGAGGGGGGCGGCAAGGTGGAATTCCGGATCGAAAGGTAGAGCCCCCACCGCCGCGAAGTCTCTGCAAACGTTTCAAACGAGAGCGGCAGAGCCGGATTCCGGCCGCCGTCTTCGATCTTCCGCCTCAACTCCAGTGCCGTCCAGAGCAGTTTGCGCGGTTCTTCGCCCGGACGCCACTCCAAACGGACGCCCGGAATCTCCCGCATGGCGGCGATCTTCTTCCCGTTCACCACATCCATCATGGAACGATCCGCAAAAAACGAAGAGATTTCCACCGACGCCCGCCGGCAATAGCGCCCGTATCCGAACAGGTACATCAAACAGCGGGCGGGAAACTTCGGTCGCATCGCACAGACTTCCGCCCAGAGCGTTCCGTCCGAAGAGCGGAGAATACAGCGGAACTTCTGTTTCTCCTGTTTCAACAGCTCTTCCGGGCCCTGAAATTCTCCCACGCGGATCATTCCGGCGGCGACGAGTTCATCGGCTGCCTGCACAATTTTTTCCACATATTCCGGCGGAAAATCCGCCGAATTCACCGGACGCAGCGCGACACCGTTTTCGAGAAAATCGCGGAACGCATTTCGTATCGCCGACATCTGCTCCCTCACCCCGCGCGGACCGGCGACGGCGGAGAGAAGCATGCACCCCACCGGGATCAGCCACCACCAGCCGACACTCACTCCCGCAACGAAGAGAATCCCCAGGAGCACCAGAGAGATGACAAAGCAACCCACGGAACCGAAAAACACAACAGTCCATTTCATGAGGCACCTCCCTTTCCGCTGTCGGAATTTCTCCGCTCGAAAACGTTCACAAAACCAGCTTCATCGGTGTATAACGGACACCGGACGCCTCGCATGCGGGCGCGCTCTCGACGAACCCCCACGCCCGGTACGCCCCGACCGCCCCCGGAGAAGAGTACACCGTGATCTCCGCAAGCCCGGGCGACGCTTTTTTCGCAAACCGCAGCGCCCGCTCGAGCAGCCGCGACGCTATGCCGCACTGCTGAAACTCCGGCGAGACGAAGAGCATCGAAATGTGCCGGAACCCTTCGAGCTCAATCAGGCCGATGATCTCCCCGTCGAGCAGAGCAACGAACATCAGATGCTCCCGGCTCTGTCGCCGCGCGATCGCCTCCGGATAAATGTATGCCGCAAAATTACGCGCCCCCTCCTCCGTGTAGAACGGACGCATCGAATCTTCAAAGCAGGCCGCCGCAACCATCGCCGCGCCGGTTTCGTCGCCGGGACGGAACGGACGGATCGTCGGGACGGCGCTCATTCCTCCTCCGTCTCCCCGGGTTCATCGCCGGAGAGGTCGCTGAAACTCGGAACCGGGCGGTCGGGGCTCGTGTAGACCTTCAGCGCCTCGCCCGTCGTCCGCAGCTTTTCGCGCTCGGCAAGCTCCTTCAAATAACGGTAGCTGTTGTACTGGCTGCGCGCACCGGAATAGTGATCGACCTTCGGCCTGGTGTAAACGCCCGAGCCGAGCAGCCGTCTCCCCTTGTCGGTATCAGCGAGCTGAAAGTGCAGCAGCCGCAGGCAGATTTCACGGATCCGCTCATCCTCGACCGGGAACAGAAGTTCGACCCGGCGGTCGAGATTCCGGTACATCCAGTCCGCACTCGCAAGATAGTACTCCGGATCCCCGCCGTTGCCGAAGTAGAAGAGCCGCGTGTGTTCCAGATAACGGTCCACAATGCTCATGACCCGCGCATTCTCCTGCCCCGGCTTCGGCTTGTAGCCGCAGATTCCGCGCACGATGAGGTCGATCTCGACCCCCGCGTCGGCCGCGCGGTGCAGCAGCCGGATGATCTTCTCGTCCGACAGGCTGTTCATCTTCGCGATGATCCGCCCCGGATGATCGGGCGTGGAGTGTTCGATCTCCCGCTCGATCAGTGCGGAAACCCGGCGGCGCATGTCGAAAGGAGAAGCCGCGATCTTGCGCCACGCCGCCGGAGGCGACGAGTAGCCGGTCAGCACGTTGAAGAGGTTCGCCACGTCGAAACAGAGATCCGGATCGCACGACATGATTCCCATGTCGGTATAGATCGCCGCGGTCTTGTCGTTGTAGTTTCCGGTCGCGAGATGCACGTAGCGACGGATCGCCCCCTCTTCACGCCGTACCACCAGCAGCGCCTTGCAGTGAACCTTCAGCCCCGCCACTCCGTAGACCACATGTGCGCCGGACTCCTCCAGCAGCCGCGCCCAGACGATGTTGTTCCCCTCGTCGAAACGCGCCTTGAGCTCGACCACGACCGTCACCTGCTTGCCGTTCTCGGCCGCACGCTGCAGGGCTCGCACCACGGGGGAGTTGCCGCTCACGCGATAGAGCGTCTGCTTGATCGCAAGCACATCCGGATCCTCCGCCGCTTCCTCCAGAAACCGGATGATCGGCGCAAACGAGTGGTACGGCGGCGCGACCAGCACGCTGCCGTGTGCGGAGATCGTCTCGAACACCGTCTGTTCCCCGGAGAATGCCGACGGCATCACCGGAGGCCATGCCGGTTCGAGCAATTCCGGCAGATGTGCCTTGCCGACCAGTTCAAAAAACTGTTTCAAATGCAGCGGACCGCGCACGAAATACCAGAACTGCTCGTCGAGACGGAACTCCCTGGCCAGCCACTTCACAAGCGGCCCGCGGCTGCCGGCGATGAGTTCGATCCGGATCGGTTCGCGGTGGCGACGCTGAAGCAGATTCTTCTCGATGCTCTGCATGAGATCTTCGGCGTCGCTGTCCTCGACCGAAAAATCCATGTCCCTTGTGATGCGGAACGGGAAAAACTCTTCGATTTCACAGCCCGTGAAGAGCGTCCCGAGGTTGTCCATAATCAGATCCTCAAGCAGCATAAATGCGCGTCCCGGCTGTCCGTCGCGCACCTCCACGAACCGCGGCAGCAACTCCGGGACCTCCACAAACGCGTAGACCAGTTCGTCCCGCCCCGCCGGACGCATGCTCACCGCGATCTCAATCGAACCGGAGTTCAGAATCGGGAACGGATGCGCCGAATCGACCGCCAGCGGCGTCAGAACGGGCAGAACCTGCGCCCGGAAGTAACTCGACAACTCCCCGCGCACCGCCGGAGCGATCCCGGCCGGCGTAACCAGCCGCACCCCGTGTCTCGCAAGTTCCGGGAGAATTTCGTCCGTCAGACAGTCGTGCTGGCGGCGCAGCAGTTTTTCAAGTTTCTTGCGCAACTTCCGGAGCTGGTCGGACGGGCGGTTTCCCGCCGGGTCCGGCAGTTCCTTGCCCATCTTCACAAGCTGGCGCAGCCCCGCGATGCGCACCATGAAAAACTCGTCGAGGTTGCTGCTGAAAATCGCAATGAACTTCAACCGCTCCAGCACGGGATTGGCAACACACTCCGCTTCGTCAAGAACCCGCGCGTTGAAATCCATCCACGAAAGCTCGCGGCTGATGAAAAGCTCGCTGTCGTTGAACTCTGTTTCCTTCTTCTTCGTCATGATGCAAACGGAACCTCCTCAATCTTCAGCTCAAGGCCGAACACCTCGTTGAACATCCCCCCTTTGAGTTCGAGATAGAGCCGCTCCTGGCGAAAACTCCCCGAAGCCGGCACCTGAATGACCAGCGTGTGTCCGCGCAGAATAAGTTTCATCCGCCGAAAACGCCCCTGCCGGGTGCAGTCGAGCGCATCGGCCACGCGCAGAATCGCCGCAAGTTTCAACACCGTAACCTTGTCCTCGGCGGAGAGAAGCATGTACTCCGGATGCGACTCCTTCGGGCCGGATTTGCGATGGTAGCGCGCCACAGCCGCCACCACCCGCAGCTCCGTATCGCTCATCCCCGGCAGCTGCAGGTTGCTGATGAGGTAGCACGAGTGTTTGTGGTGCTGGCGCGTATCGACGAACCGCCCGATGTCATGCAGAAACGCGGCGACCTCAAGCAGCACCGCCGCACGCGGGGCAAATTCAAAATTTCTCCGCAGCTTTTCGAACAGCGCCGCAGCGATCCCCGCCACGTTGGCCGCGTGCTGCGCGTCGTATCCGTATTTGCGCCCGACCGCGCCGCAGACAGCGACGAGATCGTCGTGAAACGGATCCTTCTCCCCTTTCCGGCTGCGGCGGACCAGATCCTGAATCAGCGCAGTGCGGGTCGTTGCCCCGGGGCAGAGAAACATTTCACAGTTGAACTCCTCAAGGAAATATCCGAGAATCGCCGCGCATGCCGACACGCCCGCTGCGGAACTCTCCGGAATCTTGTATTCGGCAGCCAGCGCCGCCGGGTCCGCGGCGACCGCCCGCTTGACAGCGGCGGCGAGATCGTCACAGGAAAGTTTCAACACCTCATCCTCACCGCCCTCGGGGCTCTCGCCGGCGAAGCCGCCGGTGAGCATCCGAACCGAAGCCCCCATCGCCACGAGCGTCACCGGCCGCGCAGGATCCAATCCCACAGTTTCGCGCAGCCGCTGGCGGATGTCCTGCGACCGGAGCGTTTCAAGAATCTGCTCGATTGAGAACGAGGAGCGTCCGAACGCATCGACCAGACGGCTCGTCCCGAGCGGAACTGCCTCCGAAAAACGCATGAGCCCTCCGTCGAACCAGCTCACCAGCAGCGAACCGGTGCCGACGATAAGGCAGAGTCCCGCGAGCTCGTCGAACGGCAGCGTCCGGCGCAGCGCCTCACGCATGGAAAGAAAACAGATTCTGGTTTCCTCCTGACTCTCAAGGATTTCCAGAGAAAGATTCGAGACGCTGCGAATCCGGTTGATGACCAGTTCCCGATTGAACGCCTCGCGCACAGCCGAAGTCGCCACGACCCGGCAGCTCCGCACCCGGTATTCGGCGAGTTTCCGGGAGAAATCCGCCATGACCGTTCCGAGCGCCGACAGATTCTCCGGCGAAACCGAACCGTGCCGGAAAACGTCGTACCCGAGATTCACCGTTCTGGAAAGGCTCTCCAGAAGCGTGATCCGCCCCCCCGAAGCCACCTCAAAAAGATCGAGCCGCGTCGAATGCGCGCCGACGTCGATCACACCGGCCTGGTAGGGATAACCGTTCTTTCTGCCCATCAGCGAAACTCCTTCTCCGTCAGAACCAGTGCATCACGTCGGGATTCAGATTGATGTAGTTCTTCTTCGCGTTGCGCGCGATGCCGCGCGCGGTCACAGCGTTCAGCCCGACCCGCAGCGTGACCCAGTCGCCCGCGCCATCCATCTGCGGCTCGGGATAGAAACTTGCGAAGTAGACGCCGTCCACCACGAGCGCAACCTGCTCCGAGCCGAAATTTCCCGTGAGCATCTGCCACTGCAGCTTTCCGAACCGGTCGACCAGAAACTGCAGATCGAAAAGATCCGGGTCGCCGGGACGGGAAACCACCCGGGCGTCCTGAATGTTCTTGCTGCTGAAGAGCTGATTCGTGTTGATCCAGACCGTCCCGCCGTCGAGCGTCGGGATCTCCCGTTCAAGCTCACCAGAACGGCTCGGATGGCGGACGATCGAATTCACATGAATGACGTATTTGCGCCTGTACTCCGTGCTGTTCGGGTTGTCGGTGATTTCGGCGTCGGGATCCATCGCCTCCTCCCACGCCTCCTGAATGGCTTCGCAGCCGGAAAACAGCACCGCAATGGACAGAGCCCCCGCCCACAACGCGATTTTTTTTCTTTTCATCGTCTCTTCAACTCCTCCTCATTCCCCGGATGCGCCGGGCTCAGAACAGACTGAATGCACCCGGATTCATAATTTCATAGTTTTTCTTCGCATTACGGGCAATGCCGCGCGCCGTAACCGGATCGAGACCGACCCGCAGAAAGATCCAGTAAGTCGAGTCGTTCTCCGGCTGCTCCGGATAGAAACTCACGAAATAGGTCCCGTCCACAATCAGCGCGACCGGTTCTCCCGCATGATTTCCCGAAAGCAGCTGCCACTGCAGCCGTCCAAACCGGTCGACCTTGATCTCGAGATCGTAGAGATCGGGGTTGCCGGGACGCGGAACGGCCTTGACCCGCTTGATGTTCTTGCTGCTGAAAAGCTGGTTCTTCCGAATCCAGATGGTTTTCCCGTCGAGCGTCGGGATATCCTGTTCGTTCTCCGTCGCCCGCGGATATTTTACGATCGCATGCAGAGAAAGTTCATACTTTTTCTGCTGAGACTCGGCCTCCTCCGCCTCGACCTCCTCCGGGGTATCCTCGTAGGTGACCGCCTCCTCCCACGCCTCCTTGAACGCCTCGCAGCCGGTTCCCGCTGCCAGAATGAAAAGCGCGAAGGCGCATGCCGCCGCCAGATTTTTCTTCATTTCCGCTGTTTTCTCCGGTTTCAATTCGATTTTTTGTTTTTCGCTGTTGCCATAACCATTGACACCATGTATATTAACGCCGGATTGAACAAAATTCCAGTTTGAACGGTAAATTTTTCATGAGAAACTATGCAGTCATCGGCGATCCCGTTGAACACAGCCGCTCCCCCGGGATGCAGAACGCCGCATTCGAATTCCACCACCTCGGCTCCCCCTATGTGAAATATCATGTGCGCCCGGCCGAACTCGGCGACTTTGTCGAATTCGCAAAGCGGCAGCTCGCCGGCTTCAACTGCACCGTGCCTCACAAGGCGGCGATCATCCCGTTTCTCGACGAAGTCGATCCCGACGCGCTTGCCGCGCAGAGCGTGAACACCGTCACGGTCGATGAAAACGGCCGCCTCTCCGGAACCAGCACCGACGGTTACGGTCTCGAAACGGCGCTCCGGGAAAATTTCGGAAAAGATGTTGAAGGAGCGGAATTCTGTTTCATCGGCTGCGGCGGCGCGGCTCATGCGACGGCGTTCCACCTCGCGCGACGCGGCGCAAAAACGATCCGTATCGCGAACCGAACCATCGAAAAGGCGGAGGAGCTCGCTGAAAAACTGAGCAAATGCTTCCCCTCGCTCGAACTCGACACCGCCTCCCCCCGCGACAACGGGACGCTCTCAGACTGGTTCGCCCGGACGAACTTTCTCATCCAGGCCACGAGTCTCGGGCTGAAGTTTGCGGATCCGCCGCCGTTCGACCTCGAACTGCTTACGCCCGACCTGAAACTCGCGGTGTTCGACACGATCTACCTCGACACGCCGCTGCTCAAACGCGCGAAAGAGCTCGGACTTCCCGCCGCGGGCGGCAGCGCGATGCTGCTCTATCAGGGGGCGAAGTCGTTTGAAATCTGGACCGGACTGCCCGCCCCGATCGAAGAGATGCGCGCCGGGATGGAGGGGAAACCATCATGTTGAACGGACTTCTGCGCCTGACCGATCAGGCGAATTACTACTGGTGGACGCGCGCGGGATTCGGCGACGAATTCGTGATCGGGTTCTTTCTGCTCGCAAGTTTTCTGCTCGGAAGCTGTCTCGGGAGTTTCCTCAACGTCTGCATCTGGCGGATGCCGCTCGGGGAATCGATCGTGACCGCGCCGTCGCACTGCACGAAGTGCGGCACGCCGATCCACTGGTACGACAACATTCCGATCGCAAGTTATCTCGTGCTGCGGGGCCGCTGCCGCAGCTGCAAGGCGCCGATTTCGCCGCGCTACGTGATCGTTGAAACGCTGACCGGTCTGCTCTTCGCACTGCTCGTCGTGAAAGTCGGCGCCTTCCGGCAGCCGCCCGCGACGGTGATGGCGTATTTTGCGATGACGCTGCTCTGCATCACAACGATCTGGATCGATTTCGAACACCGGCTCATTCCGGATGCGACGACCTTCCCGGCGATGCTGTTCGGCGTCGCGGCTTCGGCGGCGTTCCCGTCGATCTGGGGCGTGGAAAACCGCTTTCTCGCTGCGGGATTCGCTCTCGGCTCGGGAGCGGTTGCGGGCGGACTTCTCGCACTTTTCGCCATCGTCGGGCGCGCAGTTGCAAAGCGGGAGGTGCTCGGATGGGGGGATGTCAAGTACACTGCCGCGGCCGGAATTCTGCTCGGATTGCCCGGAGCGTTCTTTTCGGTGCTGGCGGGCAGTCTGCTCGGCTCGATTTACGGGGTCGCCTGCGCGCTCCGCGGCGGAAAAAAACTCGCCCGCACGACGGTTCCGCTCGGGCCGTTTCTCGCGTTCGGCAGCCTGATCTGGATGTTCTCGGGGGAGAGACTGCTGCGCTGGTATCTCGCGTTTTTCGCCGGCCGGGAAGTGTAAAAACCCGATTCGGGGCTTGCACTCTCTCAGCGGAGTGCTATATTACCAGAAAAATGGATCGTCAATCAGAGTGAATGCAACCTAAGGAGTAAGAAGATGGCTTCCATGTTTGATGCGGCGAAGAAAGTTTACGAAGATCTCGGTGTGGATGTCGAAGCGGCATTCAAGCGGCTCGACCAGATTCCGGTGAGCCTTCACTGCTGGCAGGGCGACGATGTTGCAGGATTTGAAAACAGCGACGCGCTCGACGGCGGCATCGCCGTGACCGGCAACTATCCGGGACGCGCCCGGAACGCCGACGAACTGCGCGCCGACATCGAAAAGGTGCTCTCCTTCCTCCCCGGAAAAAAGCGGCTGAATCTCCATGCGATCTACGCGGAAACCGACGGCAGGCCGGTCAAGCGCAACGAAATCGAGCCGAAACACTTCGCACGCTGGGTCGACTGGGCGAAAGAGCACGATCTCGGGCTTGACTTCAACCCCTCCTACTTCTCGCATCCGATGATGCGGGACGGACTGACCCTTTCGAGCCCCGACGCGGGCGTCCGGCGGTTCTGGGTCGAACACGGCATCGCCTGCCGTACGATCGCGGAGAGCTTCGGCAAAAAACTGCGCAACACATGCATCACGAACTTCTGGGTGCCGGACGGCTTCAAGGACACCCCGTTCGACCGGCTCTCCCCGCGCGAGCGGCTGGCCGATTCGCTCGACAAGATCTTCGCGTCTCCATGCAATCCGCGCTACAACCGTGATGCGGTTGA
Source organism: uncultured Victivallis sp. (assembly GCF_944391105.1). Taxonomy (GTDB): domain Bacteria; phylum Verrucomicrobiota; class Lentisphaeria; order Victivallales; family Victivallaceae; genus Victivallis. Next base: position 59,503 of record NZ_CALXSK010000003.1, on the reverse strand, counting down.
GTGCAAGCTCTTCGGCATCGGCGCCGAAAGCTGCACGGTCGGGTCGCACGAATTCTACATGGGTTACGCGATGAAGAACGGCAAACTGCTCTGCCTCGACGCGGGCCACTTCCATCCGACCGAAGTGATCTCCGACAAGATCACGAGCACGCTGATGTTCCTCGACGAGATTCTGCTGCATGTGAGCCGCGGCGTCCGCTGGGACAGCGACCACGTCGTCACGATGACGGAGGAACTCCGTGCGATCGCCGAGGAGATCGTCCGCCACAACTACGACAAGCGCGTCCACATCGGGCTGGACTACTTCGACGCCTCGATCAACCGCGTCATGGCCTGGACGATCGGCGCGCGCAACATGTACAAGGCGCTTTTGATGGCTCTGACCGAACCGGCCGCTCTCATCCGCAAGGCGGAGAAGTCCGGCGACAAGAGCAGCCGCCTCGCCTGGATGGAGGAGGCGAAAACCCTTCCGTTCGGTGCAGTCTGGGAAGAGTACTGCCGCCGCCACGACGTCCCCGGCTCCTGCTGGATCGACGAGGCGAAAGCCTACGAGAAAGAGGTCCTCGCCAAACGCGGATAAGCCCGGCAGACAGGGCCCGCGCGGCTCCCGGAAAAATTCGGGAGCCTTTGTTCGTTTAAACCGGAAACATCCTCCAGGGAAGAGAAAGGGAAGAGATTCATCATGTCACTTGCGATCATCCGCGAACTCTCGAACCGCTACGGCGCCGACCCCTCCTATGTTCTTGCGGGAGGCGGGAACACCTCCTGCAAAGATGAAAAATTCCTCTATGTCAAGCCCAGCGGAGTCGCACTGGCCGACATCACGGAGTCCGATTTCGTAAAGATGGAGCGCGAAGTGATCCGCCGGGTCTTTTCCCTGCCGGAATACGCCGACGCATCCGAACGGGAAGCGATGGTGACGAAGCTCATGGCCTTCGCCGTGACGGGGAATGCCGCGCGCCGTCCCTCGGTGGAAGCGCCGCTGCACGAACTCATGCCGTTCACCTACATCGTGCATCTGCATCCGGCGGCGGTCAACGGGCTGACCTGCTCGCAGAACGGGCCGGCCGAATGTGCGAAACTCTTTCCGGAGGCGCTCTGGATTCCGGAGACCGATCCCGGTTTCACGCTCGCGAAAACCGTCCATGATGCGAGTGTGAAATACGAAGCCGCTCACGGGCGGCCCGCATCGATGATCTTTCTGCAGAACCACGGCGTTTTCGTCGGCGGAAATTCCGCTGAAGAGATCGACAACGCCTACAGCCGGATCATGTCCACGCTGCGCACCGTCTACGAGAAAGCGGGCATCGCAACCGTGCCGGAAACCGGAAAACTCGACGAGGATTTCGCCTTTGAACTCGCGCCGAAACTGCGCGGCTGGCTCGGGGACGGCAAGACGCCGAAGACGGTGAAAACCCTGGCCCCCTTCCGCACGGCACGCGGCGCATTCACGCCCGATCACATTGTCTATGCGAAATCCTATTCGCTGATCTCCGACGATCCGACCGAAGCGGAGATTCTCGCATTTGAACAGAAATACGGTTACAAACCGTTCGTGGTGGAAGTCCCCGGCAAGGCGGTGTTCTGCGCCGGGGCGACCGGCAGAGGCGCCGAAACCGTCGCATTGCTTGCGCAGGACGGAGCGCTCGTTCAGCAGCTCACGGCGGCGTTCGGCGGACCGCGGACGCTCTCCGACGCGGGGCGCGGCTTCATCGAAAACTGGGAGGCGGAATCCTACCGGAAGAAGGTCGCCGGCGGCGCGAGCGTGAGGCTCTCCGGCAAAGTCGCGGTCGTGACCGGCGGTGCGCAGGGATTCGGCTATGGAATCGCCGAAGAGCTTGCCGCCGAAGGGGCGACGGTTGTCATCGCCGACCTGAATGCGGCTGGAGCGCAGTCCGCCGCGGCAAGACTCAAGGCGCCGGGCGGCGCTTGCGCGGTCGCGGTCAACATCGCGGACGAATCATCGGTCGAAGCGATGGTCCGCTCGGTCGTGCTCACATGCGGGGGGATCGACCTCTTCGTTGCGAACGCCGGTGTACTCAAGGCCGGTTCGGTCAAGAGTTTCGAGAAGCGCGACTGGGAGTTCGTCACCAGCGTGAACTACACGGGCTACTTTCTCTGCGTCAAGCATGTTTCCGCCGTCATGGCGCGGCAGAACCGCTGCTGCGCGGCGTGGACCGACATCGTGCAGGTCAACTCCAAGAGCGGACTTGTCGGGAGCAACCGGAACGGCGCCTACGCGGGCAGCAAATTCGGCACGGTGGGGCTCACGCAGAGCTTTGCGCTCGAACTTGTGACCGACCGGATCAAGGTCAACAGCGTCTGCCCGGGGAACTTCTTCGACGGGCCGCTCTGGTCGGATCCGACCAGGGGACTTTTCGTGCAGTACCTGAACAGCGGCAAGGTTCCGGGCGCCAAAACCGTTGCGGACGTGAAACTTCATTACGAAAAACAGATCCCGATGCACCGCGGCTGCTACCCCTCGGACGTGGCAAAAGCGATCGTCTACGCGGTCTGCCAATCTTACGAAACCGGCCAGGCGATCCCGGTCACGGGCGGCCAGGTCATGTTGAACTAAACAAGAGGAAATATGAGCAAAACGATTCTGTTTCAGGGAGATTCGATCACGGACTGCGGCCGCACATGCAGCCAGGATCCGTCGACGAGTCTCGGCATGGGTTATCCGTTCTTCATCTCGGCGCGGCTGCAGGCGGACCATCTCGGCGCCGAACCGGTGGTCATCAACCGCGGCATCAGCGGAAACCGGGTGGTGGATCTTTATGCGCGCTGGAAAATCGACACGCTGAATTTGAATCCGGACGTGCTGTCGATCCTGATCGGCGTAAACGACACCTGGCATGAATTTGCCAGCGGAAACGGCGTGGAAATCCCCCGCTACGCGGAATTTTATCGGAAGCTGATCGACTGGACGCTTGAAAAACTTCCGAAGTGCTCGCTCGTGCTGTGCGAGCCGTTCGTGCTGGAGACCGGCGTGGTGGCTCCGGCCTGGGTCGTCGAGATCAATGAGCGGCGCAAAGTCGTCAAAGCTCTTGCCGAAGAGTATGAAACCGTATTCGTTCCGTTCCAGAGCGTCCTCTCGGAGGCGGCGGCGAAAGCGGGAGATCCGGCGAAGATTCTCGGAGACGGCGTTCACCCGACCCCGTGCGGCCACCAGATCATGGCCGACGCGTGGCTCAAGGCCGCAGCCTGCGTGCTGTAACCCGGGAGGCATCATGAAGCAGCAGATTCACGATCTCCTTGTGGAGATGGGGGAAGACCCGACACGCGAGGGGCTGATCGACACTCCCGCCCGTGTGGAAAAGAGCCTCCGCTACCTCACCCGCGGTTATACGCAAACGCTCGAAAAGGTGGTGAACGGCGCTTTGTTCGAGGCGGAGTCCGACGATATGGTCATCGTGCGCGACATTGAATTTTTCAGTCTCTGCGAACACCACATGCTGCCGTTTTTCGGGAAATGTCACGTCGGCTACATTCCGAACGGCAAGATCATCGGAGTGAGCAAAGTCGCGCGCATTGTGGACATGTTCGCGCGGCGGCTTCAGGTGCAGGAGCGGCTCACGAAACAGATCTCGGAGGCGTTGCTGAGCATTCTCGGCGCCCAGGGGGTCGGCGTGGTCATGGAGGCGCAGCACCTCTGCATGCAGATGCGCGGTGTTGAGAAGCAGCACTCGGTCATGACGACAAGTTCCATGGTCGGGTCGTTCCGGCGCGAACTTGCGACCCGCAACGAATTCACGCGCCTGATCCGATGAGGGCACTGGTACAGAGGGCGGCCCGCGGCAGCGTCGAAGTCGCGGGCGAACGGATCGGCGAAATCGGTCCGGGGTTGGTCATCCTGCTCGGGATCACGCATTCCGACACGGAAAAAGAGGCGGCATTCGTCGCGGAGAAGTGCATGAATCTGCGCATCTTCGAGGACGAAGCGGGCAAGATGAACCGTTCGCTGCTCGACATCGGCGGCGAGGCGCTGGTCGTATCGCAGTTCACGCTCTACGGCGACGCCTCGCACGGACGGCGGCCTTCGTTCACGGAAGCGGCCCGCCCGGAACAGGCCAATCCGCTGTATGAAACCTTCATCGAACTGTGCCGCAGCTACGGGGTGCGGGTCGCAACCGGGCAATTCGGTGCGGAGATGAAACTCTCCCTCGTGAATGACGGCCCGGTGACAATCATGGTGGAGTCACGATAGTATGAGCAAAGGGGTGGTGGTACTCGGAGCGACAGGCTCCATCGGGAAAAGCGCGCGGTCGGCACTGGCGGCGCTGCCGGACCGTTTCCGGGTGGTGGGGCTGGTCGCCCGAAACAATCTCGAAGAACTTGCAGTCCAGGCGATGCAGTTTCATCCGGCATGGACCGTCACCGCGGATCCGGCCAGGGAACGGGAACTGGCAAACCGCCTTCCCCCCGATTGCCGGAGCGCGGGCGGAATGGAAAAGGTGCTGGAACTGGTCACGTCGCCGGAAACCGACATCGTGCTCTGCGCAATCGTCGGAACCGCCGGGCTCGAACCGGTCATTGCGGCGATCCGGGCGGGGAAACGGATCGCGCTCGCAAGCAAGGAGGTGCTGGTTCTGGCCGGAGAGATCATCAACCGTGAACTTGCCGCCCATCCCGAAAGTGAAATCATCCCGGTCGACAGCGAACACTCGGCGATTTTCCAGTGCCTCGCGGGGCGGCGGCCGGGGGAGATCAAAAATCTCTATCTGACCGCCTCCGGCGGTGCGTTCCGGGAGTGGACGCGTGCGGAGATCGCCGCGGCAACCATCGAGGACGCGCTCGCTCATCCGACCTGGAACATGGGGGCGAAAGTCACGATCGACTCCGCTTCGATGATGAACAAGGCACTTGAAATGGTCGAGGCCCGTCACCTGTTCGGGGTCCGGCCGGAGCAGATCAGAGTGCTGATCCACCCGCAGTCGGTCATTCACTCCCTCGTGGAACTTGCCGATTCGAGCCTTATCGCCCAGCTTTCGAGACCCGACATGCGGTTTGCGATCACGTATGCGCTGACGTATCCCGAACGGGCGGCGACGGATCTGCCGGAGCTCGATTTCGCCGCGCGGTTGTCGCTCGATCTGCAGCTGCCGGAGCCGGGAAAATATCCCGCGCTCGAATTCGCCCGCGAAGCGATGGAGCGCGGCGGCACGCTGCCCGGCGTGATGAATGCGGCCAACGAGGTCGCGGTCGACCGGTTCCGCCGCGGCGAGATCCCCTTCCCCGCGATCTGGAAGATCATCGAAAAGACCATGGCCGCCCACGAAACGCGGCCGCAGAGCGATCTGACCGTCATCCGGGCGGCGGACTCGTGGGCGCGCCGGTATGCGGAAGGAGTGAAGGGATGAACCGCAAATGCCGGTTTTATCTCGCATCTGCGGGAATCGTGCTTCTGGCGATTGTTCTGCGTCTGTTCCGGCTCGGGGACGCACTGGAATACGATGAGATCTGGACGTTTGAAAATTATGCCTCAGGACCGTTCTCCCGGATCTTTACGGAACTGGCGCTGCCGAACAACCACCCGCTGAACTCTCTCTTCATCAAATGGATCTACGTCCCGGGAATGGCGCCGCAATGGATTCGGCTGCCGGCCCTGGCAGCGGGGATTCTGGCCGTTCCGCTGGCGGGCATTGCGACGTTTGGATTGTGGAAACGGCGGAGCGCGGCACTGTGGGCGATGTTTTTCCTCGCGGTTCTTCCTGGAGCGGTGTTCTATTCGCAGCAGGCGCGCGGCTACTCGCTGCAACTGTGTCTGCTGCTGCTGTTCACCGCCGGGCTTGTCACGGTGCGACGCCATCCGGTTCCGGGCGTCATCGGAATTCTGCTCGGGTCGATCGGTTCGATGCTGACTCTGCCGACCTCCGCATTCTATCTCGGCGCGATCGGCTGCGTCAGCGTATACCGCTGCCGGGAGCACTGGAAGAGGTATCTGCCGGGATTGGCGGCGCTCGCCGCAGGCGGAATTTTCAGCCTGGCCTGGGTGTGGATGAATCTGGAGAATTATGCGGCAAACCAGGAGTGGGGTATCACGATTGGGTCGCTCGCGGAATTCTTCACCTTTTTCACAGGGCAGATGCTCGCCGGAATTCCGTTTTATCTTTTCGTGCTTTTGCTTGCGGCGTTTCTCCTGGGATTCCATCGTTCCTGGCCGGTGTTGTGGGTGTGGGGGTGTTTGACTGCGGCGGCACTGCTCTTCAACGGAGGGCCCGAGCGGACCTATCTGCCGCTGGTGGCGGCCACCGCGCTTGCGGCGGCATACGGCTGTACACAGCTGGAGCGGCGCTTCCCGAAGCTGCGGCGGGTGATTTTCTTTGTTGTTGCGGCCGCAGGTTTATACTGGATCGCGGCAGCCTATCAGAAACCGTACCCGGACTGGTACGCGCTGCATGAAGAGATCCGGGAGCTGCCGGCGGAACTCACGATTCTCCTGCCCGCCAACGACCTGCTGCCACTCGCCTGGAACAACTGTCCCGACGCGTATCATGAGCAGCGGCGTCGACTTCTGCAGCGGCCCACCGGGCGGGCCAGAGAACTGCTGATTCTGAACCGCAGCAACCTCCAGGCATTGAACGGGGCGGTGGCAAACGGAGCGGAACAGGAAATTTCGATCGACGTGCCGGGAGTTCCGGTGCGTCTCAACGCGCTGAACGGCTATCTGTACGGCCTGGAAGAACTCAGAAGCGCCCCTGCTTCCGGAGATACGGTCATCGCATTCATCCGTCCCCTGCCCGAAGAGGAGGCGATTCCTTTGTTCAACATGTTCCTGAAGCTCAAAAACAGCCTCGCACTGAACCTGTGGCTGTGCCCTCCCGTCTCCGTAGAGAACAACCGGTATCGGTATTATCTGCTGGGGGCGAGGATTGAGGATCCCGGCGAACTGGACTGGGAATATTTTCTGAACAAAATCCCCGGAGCCACTGCGGTTTTCCGCATCGTTCCGGCCGGAAAAAGAGAATAAATCCGGTTGAAACACTTGAAAAAAACAGAAAAAACTGTTATGCTATATTCATATGTTTTAGTAAAAAGAGGAGGATGCGCTCTCCACGTATTCTCCCGGAAATAAAGAAAAGGGAAAAGAATTAATGATACTGGACTGGATCCTGAATATACTTTCCATTGTTTTTGTATTTGTGGCGATCGGGTTCTGCATTTTCTCGCACGAGCTCGGTCACTTTCTCGCGGCCAAGTGGCGCGGACTGCACATTGATGCGTTCTCGCTCGGATTCAAACCGTTCTGGCGGAAGAAAATCAACGGAGTGGAATACCGTCTCGGCTGGCTGCCGTTCGGCGGCTACGTCGAACTGCCGCAGGTCGACGCGACCGACGCGATTCCGAAGGCGGCAGACGGCACCGAACTGCCGCGCGCCAAACCGCTGGACCGGATCATCACCGCGGTGGCCGGACCGCTTTTCAACATTCTCTCGGGGTTGCTGATCGGCTGTTTCGTCTGGTGGATCGGGATTCCGCAGGATTCGCCGAAAATGCGGGAGCTCTCCGTGCTCACGGTCGATCAAAGCGGACCCGAATGGGCCGCCGGTCTCCGTCCCGGGGACAAGATCATGCGAATCAACGGCGAACCGTTCTTCGCGACCTGGAAGGAGGTCATCCTCAACAAAATCCTGCTGACGGTCGGAGAAGTCACCTTCGACGTGGAGCGGGACGGTAAGATCATTCACATCGCCTATGTCCCGGCGGAGAATCCGAATGCGCCGAGCCAGCTCCGGGCGGAGGGAATCGCCTGGCCGTTCTTCACGGTTCTCGTGCCGATCGTGATCTATCCGGAGGCTGGGTCGCCGGCGGAACAGGCGGGGATCGAGCCGGGGGACGTCGTAATCGCCGTCGACGGCAAACCGCTGTCGGAATTTCTCGAATATCAGAGCGCAATCGACCTCGCGGGCAGCCGCGGTCTGCCGGTTCGGCTGACCCTGCTGCGCGGCGGAAAACAACTCGAGGTGAGCGTACAGCCCAAAGACATTCCAGAACTTGCCGGAGAGGAAAACACCTCTTATCTGATCGGAATCAACTTCGATGTCGCAAAGAACGGAAACAAACCGCTGGTCGGCTCTCTCATTTCCGGCTATCCCGCCGAGGCGGCGGGGGTTCAGCCGGGAGACAAACTTTTGAAAGTCAACGGGGTTCCGGTCTCCAGCAACGTGGAGTTCAAACAGCTGATCACCAAAAACAAGAAGGCGAAAGCCGTCATCGAACTCGAACGGAACGGGGAAAAACACGAACTCGCCATCGAACCGATCGTCTGCACGCCGCAGACCATCGGAGCCGAGATCGAGATGCTCGACCATCCGACGCCGTTTCAGCAGCTCGGGAACACGGTCGAGATGACCCGCAAATCCCTCGTCGGCATTCTGGTCGGACTCGGCAACAAGCTCGGACTGACGGAACAGACCAGCTCGCTCAAGCCGAGCCACATGTCCGGAGTGCTCGGAATGGGGACAGTTCTCTTCACCTCGGTGCGACATGCCTCGATCATGAGCGCGATCTACTTTCTGGTCATCATCTCGTTCGCACTGGCGATCTTCAATTTGTTTCCGCTGCCGGTGCTTGACGGCGGACACATCATGTTCGGCCTGATAGAGATCATCTTCCGGAAACCGTTGCCGACCGTCATCATCAAGGGATTGTCGATGGTCTTCGTCGTACTGCTGATCGGGCTTATGGTTTACGTCACGTTCTCCGACGGCCGCCGACTGCTGCGTCAGACTCATCTGCTTCCGATAAAGACGGAAGCCCCTGAAAAAAATCTTCCGGAACCGGAAACGGATTCCGGGCAGCCTCAAACAGAAGAGAACCATGGTACCACGGCGCAATAGCAGAATCATCCGGATTGGAAACGTCGTCATCGGCGGCGGGAATCCGATTTCAATCCAGTCGATGACCAACACCGACACGCGTGACGTCGCTTCGACGCTTGCGCAGATCCGGCAGCTGCATGAACTCGGCTGCGAAATCATCCGGCTCGCGGTTCCGGATCCGGAAGCGGCGCGCGCGCTGGCGGCAATCCGGGCGGAGAGCCCGATTCCGCTCGTGGCGGACATCCATTTCGACTACCGGCTCGCGCTCGCGGCGATGGAGAGCAATGTCGACGCCGTCCGGCTCAATCCCGGCAATCTCGGCGACGGTCTGGAGCTTGTGGCGGCCGAGGCGGTCAGACGAAACATACCGATCCGGGTCGGAGCGAATTCCGGGAGCGTGCGGCCCGCGCTGCTGCGCAAATTCGAGCTTCAGGGGATGAGCCGCGACGAGGCGATGGCCGAAGCGCTTGTGGAAAGTGCACTCGAACAGTGCCGGATGCTGGAACAACTCGGTGTCACGGCGATCAAGGCGGCGTTGAAATCCTCCAGCGTCCCGGTGACGGTTGCGGCTTACCGCAAATTTGCGGAACGGACGGATTACCCGCTGCACATCGGCGTGACCGAAGCGGGAACGCCGGGGCGCGGCATTGTAAAATCGGCAGTCGGCATCGGCACACTGCTCATGGAGGGTATCGGCGACACATTGCGGGTCAGTCTCACGGGAGACCCGGCGGAAGAGGTCGTCACGGGCAGGCGGATTCTTGAGGCGTGCGGCCTGCGCAGCGCCTCGCCGGAAATCGTATCATGCCCGACCTGCGGCCGCACGGAGATCGACCTCATCGGTCTCGCGGAACGGGCAGAAGAACTCGTGGAATCGATCAAGCGGAACGGATACGAGATTCATCTGCGCAAAATCGCGGTCATGGGTTGTGCGGTCAACGGTCCCGGCGAGGCGCACGATGCGGACCTCGGCATGGCCGGGAGCAAAAACGGACAGCTTGTCATCTTCAAACTCGGCAAAGTGATCGGAGCGTTTGAGCCCGAGGCCGGATTTGAATGTTTCAAGGCGGAAATTCTGAAATGCAGTCAGAAAAAGGAGAGGGAACAATGATGAAATTCCGATGGATGCAACTGCTTCCGGCAGCGGCGCTCATATTGGGCGGAACCGCAGTCGAGGCAAAAGTGGAACTCGCACCGGTCTTTTCCGACAATGCGGTTCTGCAGCGCGACATGGAAGTCCCGGTCTGGGGCTGGGCCGATCCGGGCGAAAGTGTGACCGTGAAATTCGCGGATCAGACCCTGACGACCACTGCGGCAAACGACGGCAAGTGGATGGTCAAACTTGCTCCCCTCGCCGCCAGCAAGGAGAACCGCACGCTCGAAGCCTCCGGCCCGACGAACACGGTGAGCGCGAAGAACGTCCTCGTCGGAGAAGTGTGGATCGCCAGCGGCCAGTCCAACATGGAGATGCCGCTCTGGGGCGGCGGAGCGAATTTCCGCCACCGCAACGCGAACGGCACCGGCAAGGAAGTCGCCGACAAAACCAACATCCCGACCTTCCGTTTCACCCGGATGCCCCGTCAGTGGAGCGGCACGGCTATGACGAAGGAGCCGGTGAAATGGAATCTCGCCGTTCCCGGCCAGGAGCTCGAAGCGGCAAGCGCAGCCGCATTCTTCTTCGCCAGAGAACTCGTGAAAGAGCTCGACGTTCCGGTCGGCATCATCGGCGCCTACTGGGGCGGAACCCGGATCGAACCGTGGACGCCGCCGGAAGGGTTTGACTCGGTTCCGGAACTCGCAAACATCGCGAAAACCGTAAATGCGAAACTCCCCGGGACGAGTGATTACAAGGCCGTCAGCGACAAGGTCATGGTCGATTACGCCGCCTGGATGGAAAAGTACAAAAATGCGATCGCCAACGGTCAGCAACCGCCGACTCCGCCCGCGTTTCCGGCGGAACAGCAGCCGTTCAACAACCATCAGCAGCCGACGGTGCTCTTCAACAAGATGCTCGCGACTTACGTGCCTTATGCCGTGCGCGGTGCGATCTGGTATCAGGGCGAAGCGAACCTCGGCGACCGGATGCTCTACAAGCACAAGATGCAGGCACTGCTGAACGGCTGGCGCAAAGTGTTCCAGAATCCCGGAATGTCGTTCTATTTCGCGCAGCTTGCTCCGTTCACCTACGGCGGCGATCCGACGGTCCTGCCGCAGCTCTGGGAGGCACAGCAGGCGTTTGTCGACGCGAATGAGAAGGTCGGCATGGCGGTCATCACCGACGCGGTTCACAACATCCGCGACATCCATCCCGCCGACAAAGAGGTGGTCGGCAAACGGCTTGCGTATCTGGCTCTGAAGAATGATTACGGCCGCAGCGACATCAAAGCCGATTCGCCGCGTCTCAAAGATTCGAAGGTCGAAGGGAATGCGTTCGTTCTCGACTTCAACTTCGTCGAAAGCTGGAAAAATGCGGACAACATTCCGTTCTTCGAAGTTGCCGGCATGGACGGTGTGTTTTATCCGGCCAAAGCGGTGGTTGACGGCACGAAGATCCGCGTCAGTTCCGACCAGGTCGCCGAACCCAGGAGCGTGCGCTACATGTGGAATCAGACGAACGAAGGGAAACTCGCGAATGAAGCGGGTCTTGTCCTCGGCTCGTTCCGGATCGAATACAAACCGAGCTTTGACGAACTGCTCGCTTATTACAATGCGAACAGCAAACTTGTCTATGAATACGACCTCAAGAGCGGTTCCGGTTTCGGCGACAAGACGAAAGTCCGGTACACGGTCGACAACAGCGACGCGATCAAGGGGAAACTCACCCGGATCACCTACATCGCCCGGCTCGACGGCAACGATGGGAACATGCAGTTCGTCTGCGTCTCGATGGATCCGTTCACCCAGAATGTGAAGCAGATCGGTGTGCCGGTCCGCTCCACGGGCGCGCTGTTCCAGACCCGCGTGCGCAATATGAACGTGCTTTCGAACGTCGACAGCATCAGAACCGGGAAATTCAATGAAGGCAACATCGAATTCTGGCCGAACAACTATGCGCAGTACAACCGGGCCGGGATTCCGAACGCCAGCAATCAGGTCTTCGATTTCGGCGACCAGATTGACAACAACGTCAAGACGGGTTACGGCTCAATGCAGATCCACAACTTCGGGGCTCGTCAGACGATTTTCGCGTACAACCGTTTCGAAGGCGGTTCGAACGCCGACCTCGGAATCGGCAACCAGCCGGTCAACAATCCGGACTGGACCTTCTCGAACGCCGCGAAAAACTACAGCAAGGCGACTTTGTATGTCTTTGTCGATGAAGTTCCGCGCAAGACGGAATCCGAACTCATGGGCCAGGTTACGGCACGCGTGCCGGAAGCCGGCTCGATGAAGCTCGCCTACGCCTATGATCTCAAGAGCGGCTCCGGCTTCGGCGACAGAACCCGTGTCAACTATGAGTTCGACAACAGTGCCGCTTTGACCGGCAAGGCGAAAAAGGTCGCATACCTCATGGTTCTGACCGGCAACGACAACCAGGAGAGCTGGGTTTACGCGGGAATGGATGCTTTCGATCCGAGTGTTGCCAAACTCGGCGTCCCGACCAAATCGACCGGCGCGGTTTTCCAGAAGAAGATCGCCAATCTCGAAGTCAAGTCCAACACGAACAAGGTCAAGACCGGCACGTTCGCGGAGGGCAACATCGAATTCTGGTCCTGCAACTACGGCAACCGTAACGCGGCGGGTATCCCCGGCGCGTCAGACTCCACCTTCGATTTCGGTGACGAACGCATTACGGGAGTTGATCCCGGCTACGGCTCGATGCAGATTCACAACTTCGGAGAAAAACAGACGGTTTTCGCCTACAACAATTTCTCCGTCGGCGGAAATTCGGACATCGGCATCGGCAATCAGCCCGTCAACAATCCGGACTGGACTTTCTCCGGCGCCCTGAAGAACTACAGGAACGCGTGGCTCTACGTCCTCGTCAGCATGGAGTAACCGCGAAATAACGAATTCGGGCTCCGGAATCCGTGATTCCGGAGCCCGTTTTGTCATCACAGAATTCCGACGGCTTCCCGAAGCCGGGAGGAGAATTCCTCCAGCGTATACTCTCCGCCGAAAACCTCCGCCCCCTGCCCGATCGCAAGAACCGGAGTAAGGGAAGTCACCACGCGCTTCGACTCCCAACGTGCACCGAGGTGACGGTCTCGCAGGCGCAACACTTCGTCGATCCACTCGCGATAGTCCCGCAATTCACTTCCCGAAGCGATGCCGGAAAAATGGTGAAGCGCAGCCGCAACCTCCGCATCTTCGAGCCGGGGAACATGGAAATAGAGCCGGTGAAGCAATTTGAGTTCCACTGCTCCGGGCGCAAAAAGTTCCCCTGCGCCGAGCAGTTCGAGCGCCTTGTCGAAACTGAGGGAAGAACGGTTCAACTCCGCAAGCAGAGCTGTCCGGCTCGGCCCGACCGGGAAATCCGCTCCCGGCTCTCCCGAAAGCTGGAACTCTCCGGCATCATACAGCGATGCGACGATCACAAGCGTATCTTCCGGATTCTCCTTGAAGAAACGCAACACCTCCCCCAGCGCCCGGTCATAGAGCCATAACTCCCGCAGCAGCATGGAGCTGTCGTTTTCGACCCCCGCGCGGCCGATGTTGCTGAAATCGGCCGCGAGAAAAAAACCGCTGCGGTTGTCGAGGCACTTCAACGCGGCATCGACATAATCGATCATGCGGTCCCGCTCCTCCCGCGACGAACGCTCCTGAGCATAACATTTTCCCGGCAGATCCCGGTGGCGGATGAACAGCCGGGTTGCCGGCGGGGAAAGATTCTTGAGTTCCAGCACATTGCGGTAACCAAGCTGCGCCATCACGCCGCCGATGCGATCCTCCGCAGACTCTTCCGGAGACACCTCCACCTCGCCCGCAAGAAAATTGAAATCACACAGCGGCAGCCAGTTTGCGACAGCGGCGGCACCATTTTCCAACGGCTCATGCGCGTAAAACGCCCCGGGCAGAGGTCCGGTCAATTTTCCGTCGGATACAATTCCGACCCGTTTCCCCCGAAGTCGCGCCAGCGTTGCAACGGAATCGAGCTCCTCACCGGAAGACAATCCTCCGACGGCGCCATCCTCGGCGCGGCCGAGAAGCGCACCGTTGACGGCCGCCACCGCCGGATTCCGGAAATCCCCCGCCAGCGGCAGGAGCGTCCCCTGAACCGGAAGCGCCGCAGTGTTCGACATCCCGGCGATCTCCTCACCAACGAGCCGGGCGAACTCAAGTTGCGCCTGATTCGCTCCGTTGATGAACAGCACGATCACATTCTTCGTCTCCGCAAACGCGGCGACGGAGCTGAAAAACAGGGCGAATACGAAACAGGCCGCCCGGTTCATTTCACTCTTCCGTTTTAAAACGGTTCCGACGCCGTTCAAGCTCCGTCAGATAAAGTTTGCGAAGCCGGATGTTCAGAGGCGTCACTTCCACAAGCTCGTCGTCCTCGATATATTCGAGCGCCTGTTCGAGCGACATCTTGCGCGCAGGGGCGATCTTCATGTTCCGGTCGCTCCCGGCCGCCCGCAGGTTCGTGAGCTGTTTCGCTCGCTGGACGTTGACCACGAGGTCGCCTTCCTTGCAGTGTTCCCCGACGATCATGCCCTCGTAACAATCCACGCCTGGCTCGATGAAGAACTCGCCGCGCTGCTGAAGTCCGTCGATCGCGAACGGGATCGCCTTGCCCTGCGCCATGCTGACCATCGTTCCGTTCGTACGGGAGGGAATCGTCCCCTTGAACGGCTCGTAGTGGTCGAACAAGTGCGAGACGATCGCCTCGCCCTGGCTCGCGGTCAGCGCCTTGCTGCGCAACCCGATCAGTCCACGGGTCGGGATGAAGAATTCAACCAGCTGCCGCGTTCCGCGCGACTCCATCTGGATGAGCTCTCCGCGCCGCTGGCCGACGATTTCGATGATCTTGCCCGCAAATTCGGAGGGAACGTCGACGCTGAGCCGTTCGATCGGCTCGTTCTTCACGCCGTCGATCTCCTTGCAGATCACCTGCGGCTTCGCGACGGCGAATTCGTACCCCTCGCGGCGCATCGTCTCGATCAGAATCGCGAGGTGCAGCACGCCGCGGCCGGAAACCTTGAACGCCTCCCCGTTGACATCCTCCACCCGCAGCGCCACATCGCGCTCCACCTCCTTGTAAAGCCGTTCGCGCAGCTGACGACTGCCGACGTACTTGCCCTCCCGCCCGAAGAACGGAGAGTCGTTGATTCGGAACATCATCGAGATGGTCGGCTCATCGATCGCAATCGCCGGCATCGCCTCGGGGTGTTCCGCATCGCAGATCGTGTCGGAAATGTCGATGTCCAGAATTCCGACAATCGCGCAGAGGTCGCCGCACTCGACCACGCTGGTCTCCTTGCGGCCGATGCCCTCAAAAGTGAAAAGCTGTTTCACCTGGGTGTTCTCAATGGTTCCATCGCGTTTGACGATCACGAGCGGCTTGCGGGTATCAAGCGTGCCGCGATAGACGCGGCCGATTCCGATACGGCCGACGAAATTCGAGTAATCGAGCGTCGCGACCTGGCACTGGACGGGTCCCTCGACCCGCTGCGGCGGAGGAACAAATTCGATGATCGCGTCGAGCAGCGGATAGATCGACTCGCGCGGATCGTCGAGATTCCGCACCGCCCAGCCGTCTCGCCCGGAAGCGTAAAGCAGCGGGAAATCGAGCTGTTCGTCGCTCGCGTTGAGTTCGCAGAAGAGATCGAACACCTTGGTATGCACAGCATCCGGCCGCGCGTCCGGCTTGTCGATCTTGTTGATGACCACCACCGGCCGCAGATTCAGCTGAAGCGCCTTGTCGAGAACGAAACGGGTCTGCGGCATCGGCCCCTCGGCGGAGTCGACCAGAAGAATCACACCGTCGGCGAGCTTCAGCACCCGCTCGACCTGGCCGCCGAAATCGCTGTGTCCCGGGGTGTCGATGATGTTGATCTTGACGTTTTTGTACTCGATGCTGATGTTTTTCGACAGGATCGTGATGCCGCGTTCGCGCTCCAGATCGTTGCTGTCGAGGAAGCAGTCGGCAACTACTTCGTTTTCACGGAAAATCTTGGCCTGCCTCATGATCTGATCGACCAGCGTCGTCTTGCCGTGGTCGACGTGGGCGATGATCGCAATGTTTCTCAAGTCGCGCATGGACTTTCATACCTCTGTTCGGATGTTGAAAAGTAAATCTTTACAATATAGCACAGGGAAGCTCGATTTTCAATGAAACATCACTTGCCGGATACGGAAAATACGTGTATATTATCGATACGTTCAACCCATATTTCGGAAAGTGTTATATCATGAACCAGAAAAACTTCGTCCATCCGCGCGACCAGATTGTGGACATCATGAAGCGTATCTACGGATACGGCATGACAACCACCAGCGGCGGGAATCTCTCGATCCTCGACTCCGACGGCAACATGTGGATCAGCCCCGGCAGCGTCGACAAGGGAACGCTGCGCCGCGAGGACATCGTCTGCGTGAAGCCAGACGGAACCATCGAGGGACGCCACAAACCTTCGAGCGAATCCCCGTTCCACCGTGCGATCTACAAGATGCGCCCCGACATCAAGGGGATTCTGCATGCTCACCCGCCCGCGCTCGTCTCCTTCAGCGTGGCCGGGAAGATTCCCGACACCAGCGTCCACGCGGCCGCAAAAAAGATCTGCGGCACGGTCGGTTACGCCCCCTACGAGGTTCCCGGCAGCGAAGCGCTCGGGCGGAACGTCGCGGCGGCCTTTTCGGCCGGTCACTCGACGATTCTGCTCGAAAACCACGGTGCCTGCACGGCGGGCTCCACGCTTCAGGAGGCGTTCCAGCGGTTCGAGACGCTCGACTTCTGCGCCCGGCTCATCAACCGCGCGATCCAGCTCGGCACGCCGCATTACCTCTCCGATACGGAGATCGAATTCAGCCAGCTCGACCGCAACATCGACTTCCGGCCGTTCGACCCGGAAGTGCGCTCCAGCGACGAAATGGAGCTGCGTTACCAGATGGCGCTGCTGATTCGCCGCGCCTACAAGCAGATGCTCTTCACGAGCACGGAAGGAACTTTCGCCGTGCGCGTCGACAAGGAGCGGATACTCATCACCCCGCGCAACGTCGACCGCGGCAACATCCAGCCCGAGGACATGGTGCTGGTCAAGGGGATGCGGTACGAATCGGGCCGCAAACTCAGCCGGGCCGCCTGGCTCTTCCGCGCGATCTTCGACGCCCAGCCGGAGATCAACTCGCTCATCATCGCGAACCCGCCGCACCTCATGGGCTACATGGTCGCGCACGAGGAGTTCGATCCGCGCGTGATTCCCGAGAGCTACATCCTGCTGCGGGAAATGCCGACTTTCCCGTTCGGAACCCAGTTCCGCGAGCTCGGGAAGATCACCGGAACGCTCTCGCCGCGCTATCCGATCATCATGATTCAGAACGACTGCATGATCTCGAGCGGCCGTACGCTGCTTGAGGCGTTCGACCGCATGGAAGTTGCGGAATACAGCGCCAAGGCGACCATCAGTGCGCGCAATCTCGGCGGGATGAAGCCGATCAACGACGAACAGATCGCCGACCTCGTGAAAGCGTTCAAACTCATCCCGTAATCATCGGGATCGAATTCTAAAATCGCGTCCCGGAGTTTTCCTGCGGAAACTCCGGGATTTTTTTCAATTTCCGAAAAGGGATTCCAGCAGCGATCTCGTTCCGATGAAGAGTCCGCAGAACAGCGCGGCCCCAAGCAGAATCCAGGCGAGATAGAGCCGGGGAGTTAAATTTTCGACTCCTGAATACTCCTCGACCCATCTCAAAAGCCGGTGGACGAAAATCAGCGAAACGATCATCACGACAAACGTGACGACTCCCGCCGAAAGAATGGATATCGCGACTGTCATGTGTGCGTTACAGCACTGTGCTGAACAGATTCATTGATTTTGAGCTTTCCGGTTTTTCTCCGCGAGAGAGTTCAGATCCAGCGCGTTGATCGCGCCGAAACAGGAGTGAACACCACGCACGATCATGCCGTCATACTCCGGGTCGTCCTCCATCCGCTGCGGCTTCACCGGCTTGAGCAGAGGACGCCCGCGCAAATCCAGAGGAATCATCTTCCGATCCACGATCCGGATCGCCTGAACATAGAACGGCGAAGAGTCCGACAGCTCCTCTTTCAGATAGCGCGTCAACCCTTCGCGGATTCCCCCTTTCTCCAGCTGCGGCGTCACGATCTCCACGCAGAGCAGCCGACCGAACATGAAAGTCAGCGCCGTGCAGGTCGCGGAACGGTCAAAGTGATTTCCGGCGAAAACCAGCGTCTCGCCGAACGCGTTCGGGATGCGATAGAGCGGCTTCTTCCGGTAAAACACGAACCGGGCAAGCTCCTGCTGTTCCGTTCCACCGAGAAGAAATCCGCAGAACGTCTGCCCGGCTTCCGCAATGTGCCGCCCGGCGGCATCCTTGAGCTCCTTCGGGTAGGTGAAGCAGATCCGTTCCGACCAGAGCGGACGTTTGCCGTTCCCGTTGCAGACCGGGCACTTCCTGCGTTCGATGACCCAGCGGGCGTAAGCGGATTTCGGCCTATAAAGCGGATTCGGTTTCTTGATCGAATTTTTTCCGCTGCCCATGCAGAAGAAACAGCGCACGGGAGATCCCTCGCGCTTCACAGAAAGCAGACTGGACGCGTGTTCATCAAGCAGTACTCCGATCCGGGAGATCTCCACAAGAAAATCGAGCTTCAGCACCTTCAGAACCGCCTCGATCATTTCGCGGTTCTCGGAAAACTTGTTCCGCAGATAAGTGTTGCTCCATTCCGCCGCCTCCCCCTCGATCAGCACCCGGCAGCGGCGGAAGCACTCTTCACGGAAATCCTGAAACCGCTCGAGCGTGAACGCCTCATCCTCCTTGAAGGTGTCGCTGATGCAGGAGACCCATTCGCTGCTTCGGCGCACCAGTTCCCGCTCGCGGCCGATCTTCTCCAGAAAGACCGGTTCGAGATCGGAGGGATCAAGATTGTCGATGCGGGTGGCAAACCGCCGCACCTGCCGCTTCAGTTTCGTCGCCTCGTATTTGGAACCGGTCGTGCTCCGATCCGGTTCAAGAATGCGCAGATATGTCGAGACGCCGATCACCTCTCCACCTTCGTCAAGCACCACAGGGCCGCCCGAGTTGCCGGGAACGAAAGGAGCATCGACTTCAATCTTATCCGGGCCGATGCCGAGCAGTTTCCCTTTCTGCGTGACGATCACATCGTCGCCAAGGCTGTTGCCGTAAGCAACCACCCCGGTGTCAATCGGAATGGCTCCCGCATCGCCGACCGCGGTCAGCAGTTCCCGCTGCTCCTGTTCCGCCCCCTCGTAGGAGATGATGACCAGATCGCGCGTTTTCGAGGCAAGCACCTCTTTCGGGACGTACTTCCGCCCGTTGATGTCCACAATCTCGGGATCTTTCATCGAAAGAAAGACATGCGCATTCGTCACGATGACCGGCTGCTCCCACAGCCAGACCAGAAAGGCCGAACCACGCCCGTCCGGCGACTTCACGATCAGATAGTAATCGCTGTCCCGCTCGCTGACGGCTGTTCCCCGGTGATTCTTCCGGATTCGCGACAGCAGCGAAGATTTCTGCCCGCTGCCGCCGGAATTCTCCGCATTGGCCTCCGCCGCCTCCGCACAGCAGAATGCGATTGCGCAAAAAGCGAGAAAACTGTTCCGGAAAAATCGTTCCACGCCCGCTCGACACCAGATCTTTCTCATCACAAGCCTCCTGACCACCCCGTTCCCGTTCAGACCGCAGGGGAGCTCTCCACCGGCGGCGGAGAGCTCCGGAATGATTTATTTCAACGAATCAAGCAACTCATTCGTACGCGCGAGCTTTTCCTCCATTGCCGCAAGCTGCGCCTTCGTATCCGCGACGACATTCTCCGGCGCTTTTGCGAGGAACTTCTCGTTGCCGAGCCGCGCTTTTGTTCCCGCGATCCAGCCGGTCAATTCCTTCTTCTGTTTTTCAAGCTTCGCCTTCTCCGCAGCGATGTCGATCAATCCGGCCAGCGGCAGATAGACCGTCCCGAGCGCACACACCTGAGACGGAGCCGCGCCATTCACCGCCGGATCGTAATCCGCAAGCGAAATCTCGATCTCTTCGGCGTTCAGCAGACTCAGCATCGAAGCCTTTTCCGACTCGAGGAACGCGAGCGACTCCGCGTCGACCGCTTTCACGAAGAACTTCACTTTCTTCCCGTCCGGAAGATTGTAGGATGCCTTCAGGAAGCGGCCCGCGCGCACAAGTTCGAACTTGCCGTCGATCCGGGCAAGCGCCGCCGCGTCCGCGTTCCGGAACGCGTCGTCCTCCGGGTACGGTTCGAACATGATCGTCTCCTCGTCCCCGAGGAATCCCATCTGGTGCGCAAGTTCCTCCGTGATGAACGGCATGAACGGGTGCAGCAGCCGCAGAATCCGGTAGAGCGCGTAGTCGAGCACCGCCAGCGCCCGCTCCTTCTCCGCGCCGCCCGCCCGCATCGGCACCTTCTCCGCCTCGATGAACCAGTCGCAGAAGCTCGACCAGACCAGGTCGTACACCTCATGTGCGGCGGAGTGGAACCGGAACTCCGCAATCGCGGTGTCGATCGAATCGATCGCCGCGTCGAGTTTCGCAAGCATCCAGCGCTCGTCGCCCGAGACGTTTGCCACAATGTCTTCCGGCAGCGCGCGGAAATGCGCGGAGGTATCCCCCTGCATCTGGCGGAATCGGCACGCGTTCCAGAGCTTGTTCGCGAAAGTCTTGCCGATCTCGCACTTCTCGTTGCTGTAGCGGATGTCCATCCCGACCGGCGCAATGTAGGTGATCGTGAAACGCAGCGCATCCGCGCCGTACTCCGCGATCACGTCGAGCGGATCCGGAGAGTTCCCGAGCGACTTCGAGAGCTTGCGCCCGAGTTCGTCGCGGATGATGCTCGTGAAATAGACGTTCCGGAACGGAATCTCCTTCATGAACTCGCACCCGGCCATGATCATGCGCGCAACCCAGAAGAAGATGATGTCCGGCCCCGTCACGAGGTCGCAGGTCGGATAGAAGTATTTGAGCTCCTCCGTCTTTTCCGGCCAGCCCATGATCGAGAACGGCCACAGCCAGCTGCTGAACCAGGTGTCGAGCACATCCTCCTCCTGGCGCCACTCGCCCGGAGAAGTCGGAGCCTCCTCGCCGACGTAGACTTCGCCGGTCGCATCGTTGTACCAGGCGGGGATCCGGTGTCCCCACCAGATCTGACGCGAAATGCACCAGTCCTGAATGTTCTCCATCCAGTGGAAATAGGTTTTGCTCCAGCGCTCGGGGTGGAACTTGATCTTTCCGGACTGCACCGCTTCGATCGCGGGCTTCGCGAGCTCCTTCATGTTGCAGAACCACTGATAGCTCACGAGCGTCTCGATCGGAACGTCGCCGCGTTCGGAGTAGCCGACGGCATGACGGATGTCCTCGACCTTTTCGAGCAGCCCCTGCTCCTCCATCATCCGGACGGCCTTGTCGCGCGCGGCGAAGCGGTCGAGCCCCTCAAACTCCTTCCCGGCGCGGGCATTGAGCGTCGCATCCGGATTCATGACGTTGATGACTTCGAGGTTGTGGCGCTTGCCGACTTCGAAGTCGTTCGGGTCGTGTGCGGGAGTGATCTTCACACAGCCGGTTCCCTTGGTCGGGTCGGCGTGAACGTCTCCGATGATCGGGATTTCCCGATCGGTCAGCGGCAGCTTCACGGTCTTGCCGATCAGGTGCTTGTAGCGTTCGTCCTCCGGATTTACGGCCACGGCGGTGTCGCCGAACATCGTCTCGGGACGGGTCGTCGCAACGACCAGATAACCGGAATTGTCCGAAAGCGGATAGCGGAAATAGTAGAATTTGCCTGCGACGTCCTTGTAGATCACCTCTTCATCCGAGAGTGCGCTCTTCGCGACCGGGCACCAGTTGATCATGCGTTGTCCGCGATAGATGTACCCCTTGTTGTAGAGTTCCACGAACACCTTGCGGACAGCGGCCGACAGCCCTTCGTCCATCGTGAACCGTTCGCGCTCCCAGTCGCAGGAGCAGCCGAGTGTACGGAGCTGGCGGATGATCTTGCCGCCGAACTCCCCCTTCCACTGCCAGACGCGGCGGATGAACTCTTCGCGTCCGAGCTGATCGCGGGAGGTGTTTTCCTTCTGACGCAGATACTTTTCCACCCGCGCCTCGGTCGCGATGCCGGCGTGGTCCGTGCCGGGGAACCAGCACACCTCTTCGCCCTTCATGCGGTGATAGCGGATCAGGATGTCCTGGAGCGTGTTGTTGAGCACGTGCCCGAGCGTCAGGATTCCGGTGACGTTCGGCGGCGGAATCACGATCGAATAGGGTTTCTTCTGCGGATTCGGTTTTCCGTGGAAGTAGCCGGATTTCTCCCAGTGCGGATACCATTTGGCTTCCACCGCCGCCGGTTCATAGGCGCGCGGCAAAGGTTCGCGTGTGCTCATATCGTTTGTTTCACTCCATCGTATCTCAGGTTATCAATGATGTTTACGGATTAATATAACATGAATCCGGCACAATTTCGCGGGGAACACTCCGGAAAATCCGATTTTTTCCCAAAACGGGAATGCGGCGTCAAACATCCACGCCGAACAGATTCACCGGCAGCATCAGAATTCGGAACACCAGTTCGAACGGCGCGATTCCTCCCTCGATGATGTTTCCGACGCCCGGCCCGAATCCGCCGAGCGGAAAGCCGAGGGTGCACTGCACGATTCCCCACGGCAGGTAGAGAATCCGGAATCCGGCCATTCCCGCCTTCGCCATGCCGCGCGCGGCACAGCCGATACCGTACATGACATACGGATGGGTCGCCTCGGCCATGCGCATTGCGGCGGGTGCGAGAATCGCGATCGTCACCGGATCCATCGCCTTCGCTTTCGGCGCGGCGAAAAATCCGGTCCCGGCAATTACCAGAATCAAAATCCAAATACGTTTTTTCACAAACCGTGGGACTCCATGTTCACAATGACGGCAGACGGTTTTTTACATTACATCTGCAAATTTATTTTTTCCATGCGACTCGGGAGTTTTTCGAAAAAAAAACGGGTTTCCTACGGAAAAAATCCTGAAATCGGCACAGGGGCCGTCGGGGATGGGGAGAGCTCCTGTCGCCCAGGCAAAAGATGGAGGAACGATTCGGGCAAGTTTCCGCACTTTCTTTTTGAACCATCCTGGCAGTAATATTCACAGCAGTCACGATGGCAGACAGGCAAAAACTTTATGAAAAAGAAGAATTCGAGCTTGACAACCGGGGATTTTGGAGTATATTAGTAAAACACAGAAAAAATGGTGGTTGTAGCTCAGTTGGTTAGAGCGCCTGGTTGTGGCCCAGGAGGTCGCCGGTTCGAGTCCGGTCTACCACCCCATTTCGTTGCGGGGTAGAGCAGTGGCAGCTCGTCAGGCTCATAACCTGAAGGTCGTTGGTTCGATTCCATCCCCCGCTACCATTTTTGTTTTCTCACCGGTTTAAGCCATGAATCATAGTTGCTTTTGAGCTTGAACAGAGGGCAGCTGAAAGATTTCCTTTTTGAGATAGAATACGTCTCGAAAGTCATCTGCCTGGCGGATGAGCCATCGAGTCTTGTTGTTGAATCCTTCGGTCGATGTTGAAATCCGCGGAATTTCTGGGTTTTTGAAGCAATGTGATCGACATTTTGCCTCCCGGGTTTGCGCTTGATGAGACAAAACGATAAGGCTAAGGTCGATCTTTTTCCATGCTATTCAGATTTTCAAAGCCGGTTTTGAGGCAAATCACGGCTCAAACCGGAGAAGAACCACTTTTCAATGAATGCCCGGATCTCATCCCGTACCCGCCGGTAACAATCAAGTTTCTCCTCCTCAGACCGGCACGATTCGGCCAGACGGGGCGGATCATCGAAGCCGGCATGGATGATACGGGTTCTGCCGGGAAAGAGAGGGCTGTTTTCATGAGCGTTTCCACAAACGGTTATCACATAATCAAAATCCAGCGTCGGCAATTCCGAGATCAATTTGGATTTTTGTGCGGAAATATCCACTCCGGCCTCCGCCATCACCTGAACGGCGTAAGGATTCAATCCATGTTTTTCGATGCCGGCGGAAAAAACTTCCACCACATCATTTTTCAAGGCGCGCGCCCAGCCTTCCGCCATCTGGCTGCGGCAGCTGTTGCCGGTGCAGAGAAACAGAAATCAACTTCCGTATCTTATCTCCAGACTTATCCTTTTATTTTCTGCTTATCGTTTGTTATGGTTTTATGGGTTATGGCTTTTTATCGTTGCTACTCTATGTTGCTATTTCTAATAACCGAACTGGAGATGGCTGCCTGCAGCTCGCATTTCCACTGATTTTCATAAGGCGACTGTCGGTAATGCAGAATGGAGGGAGCTTTACAGTTAGGGAATCGTATAAGATAATGCAGGATCAAAGGTAAAAAATATTCGCAGACCGCAATCGTATGCGCTCAAAAGGAGGGGCGCATACATGAATGAAGTCAGAATTTCAATGACAACCGTCCGCTTTTTCAAACGGATTATGCGCCCGGTCGCGGAAGAGGGAATTATTTCGCTGCCGGAATACAACGAGGCGATTTCTCAGCTGACCAGCCTTGCGGAGCACGGCATTCCCAAGCCCGCAGTTATTCCGAAATTGCTGGATCAACAGGAGGTCGCAGAAATGCTCGGTATCAGTCACAGCAACTTTAAAAAACTTGAAGCCGAAGGTGCTTTCCCGTTCAAAAGGAAAATGGTCGGATCAGCGGTGCGATACCGCAATACCGATGTGATTGACTACATTATTTCATCGGAAATCTGAAGCTCCAACGTTCCGCTGAACCGTTCGCTTTGTCCGTGGTTTCTTTTCCGGCCTGTAAGTCCGAAATCCCCAAAAACGCTTCATCGCGGCCAAAGCGGATTCGGTCAGCGGCCTATTCAATCCCTGGTATCGTGCATTGATAGCTGCGACGATTTGCTTCGCATTCAGTCCGGCAGCCATCATTTCCCTGACCGGTTCCCGAAGAAGATCTCTTTTATCCGGAATGCAAACCCAAAAATTCCCATACTCCTGATAACGTACCTGGCAATTTCGCTTGCCGGTACGAGTTCGAATATCGGCAACCAGACGATGTTTTCCGCAGTGGTGCGCCCGCCATTTCCGCATCGTGATAACAGTATCCCATATGGCATTGCGGGAGATTCCACGGGGCGGCTTGGGGGTCACGATCAAAACGGTCATTCCACTATTCTTCAGACGCTTCATCGTGGCATAAAAATCAGTTTTTTCTTCAAAATTCACCTGACCTTCCAGAATAAGAAATGTGAACTTGTTTCCGGCTTTTGCACAAAGATCCAAATTCGCTTCAAGGCTGGATCGTGTATTTGAGGTGGCATACGGCCAACGTTTCCAAATCATTTTTTTGCTGGACATAACAAGCCACATGAAATTTCGCTGCGGCGGAATACCGCTGAGATCAAGCGGCCAATATTGCAAATCGGTACTGAATTTTATATTGATGACTCCCCAGGGCGCAGGGAGGCATTTGGTTAAAAATGCGGGAAAAGGACTATGTTCAGGAAAGTTGTCGGAACGCAGATATAACAGTTTCCCCAAGTTCAGATTCATACAACGGCACGCAATATCGAAGGCCAAAGCGGTAAGATCACCTTCGCCGGTAATCAGCGTCAGCCCTTCTGCCGGGATATTCAATTCTGGATGCCAAAAAATCCTGTTTCCCTCATCTGGCAAATTCCAGCAATCAAAAGGCGTCTGAGCATTTTGCGGAATAAGACATGTTGGCGGTTCCGACATTGTTTTCACTTTCCGTTTCAATTGTGATACTTTTTACGGGCTCAGAAAAATGGAATAACCATTTCTACAAATATAAAATAAACGTAAAGCGAAGAAAATCAAGTGATTTTATATTTAAATTATATTTTTACAATCGATAGATTATTTTTGTATATATGTTGAAATTATATTTGCAAATATACAGAAATATATATTTATAGTTCGAAGCGAAAGTGAGAATGATGCGCTGTGAAATTTATAAAATTTGAAACAAAAACACTTCGCCGACTGTTCCGAAAAGGATAGTCGGTGAAGTGTTTTGACAAGAAAAATCTTATTATTTTCCGGATAGAAGAGAGACGATATGAGAAACTTCAGTGCTTACAGTTGCCAGCGAACCGACATATTCGAGCAGCTGTTTGATCCGCTGTTCCGGAGTCGTCGAAGCTCCGCCACTGATCGCTTCGATGGCGGCACGTTGGGCATCCTCGCCCACATGGGTATAGAAACGGTCGATGATGGAAGAATCCGCGCCGAGGATCGAAACGACTACGGCTTTCGGGACACCGGCTTCGGCACAGAAACTGGCAAAACTGTGACGGAGGCTATGAAAGCCGTAGACCGTGGCCTTTCTTTTACGTCCCGGGGTTGCCACGGACGGTTCCAGCCCGATCCATTTGATCACCCGCAGGACATCGATATTGACCAGGCTGTCGCCAATTTCCTTGCCTCTTTCATCCACGATCTGATAGCGGGCGGCGACCTTTGGGCAGACATAGGAATCCGTCTGCCACTTCCGAGCTTCCCGAAGAACCGCCTGCAACGGTTCCGCAATCGGAATCAGCACTTCTTTCCCGGTTTTGAATTGTTTGACCCAGATACGCTTCTGTTCCAAATCAATGTTTCGCCACTGCATCAGCGCACAGTCTTTCAGACGCTGACCGGTATACATCCCGATGTAATAGACGACTTTGATTTCCGCCTTATTCATCAGCTTGCGGTGGGGATTGTCCAGTTCCCTGCGGATGGCCTCCTCCTGTTCCCGCGTAAAGGCGATGCGGCGTACCAAGGTTCCCTGTTCCTCGCGTTCCTTTCTCAACAATACCGATGAGCCAAAAGGATTTTCGATGCCCAGGTAATCTTTCAGCGTTCCGAAGATTCGACGGATACGGACGATTTTCCGGTTATGGGTTGCCACGGAAATCTGCATGGTTCTGAGATGGTTTGCGAAGTCCTCCGCCATGGCCGGTGTAACATCCTTGACATCTTTCACGTTGCTGTAACGGGAGAAGTAGCGGATCATTTCGTCCAGCGTGGAGTGATAGGCCAGTTCTTCCCGGACGGTGGCGGGGATTGCGCGCTGAGGGTGTTTAGAGTAGACGTTCCAGATTTCGGAGAGAGGCAGCGGGCGTGCCTGTTTCACGAGGTGCCGTGCGACTTTGACGTGAGCGGAGATGACTTCCTCGGTGGTGGCTTGAATAATCGGGAGCAGTTTCCGGGCTTTTTCGAGAGCTTCTTCCTGATTGGAGGTTTTCAAGCTGACGCATTTGCGTTCATGCTGGACTTGGTAACGGAAGTAGTAGGTGCCGCCTTCCTCTTTCTGGTAAACGGTTCCGACGTCGAGTTTGACTTTGCATTTCTTTCCCATCTTACGCACTCCTTGTGGTAAAATCCTGTTTTGGCTCAATATAGCCGTTGAACTGGGAAATGAAAGTCTTGGTGGTAAAGAATGGCACCTTCAGGGTGAATTTTGAGCGTAAAAATGGCTCCGGCAGCTGGATTCGAACCAGCGACCAAGTGGTTAACAGCCACCTACTCTACCGCTGAGCTATGCCGGAGCGTGTGCGAAGCATCATATCTTTCGCGTATTCCATAATATAATCCTTTTTTCTCGCGTGTCAAGGTGATCTCTGTAAAAATTTTTCCCATTTTCTCTCTCCGTCTTAACTCTCATTTCAGTTTTTTTCATTTTTTCCCCTTTCGGAATTGGATTTTTCAAAAAATGGAGTATCTTATACTTTGTAAACAACATTAACAAAGAGGAATTCATGGTCTCCTCCGCCGTAAAACTGCTTTTGATGTTACTGCGACAGGGCTCCTGTTCTCGAGCGGATCTCGCAAAGGCAATGCGCCTGAGCCGACCCGCCGTCTCCACACTGGTCGACGGTCTCATCCGTCAAAACATGCTGAGGGAATCCGGATGCGGCATCTCCAGCGGCGGAAAACCCCCGATCCTCCTGACGCTCGAACCTCAGCGCATCTCTGCCATCGGCATCGATATCGGGCATGAATCCGTACTCCGCGGAGTCCTCTGCGACGCAGCCGGCAAACTCTCCGCAGCACGCGAAATCCAACATGACAACTCCTTCGACGGAATCCTGTCCCGGACGGCCGAACTTGCGGAAGAACTTGTGAATCTTGCGCCTGCACCGGTCGCGGGAATCGGCGTCGCCATCGCAGGACAGATCGACCGCACCGCAAACGAAGTGGTCTATTGTGCAAACTTTCCGCTCGAAGGACGCGAGTTCGCCAGAAAGCTCTCGCAGAAAGTATCCATGCCGGTCGTTCTCGACAACCGCGCCAGAACTGCAGCTCAATGGGAATATTATTTCGGGGCGGCACGCACCACGGAGGATTTTATCTTCATCTCCGCTGAACGCGGCATCGGTACGGCCATCTATCAGAACGGCAAACTTCTGCAGGGGCGCTCCGGTACCGCGGGCGAAATTCGTACTCTCTGCGTCCCCTCCCCCGACAGGACCTCGTTCCTGCCCATCGAACAGGCCATGAACGAGAAATTCCTGCTCGAACTCGCCCGCAACCGCTTCTCATCCACCGAACTCATCAGCGCCTGGAGCTCCGGCGATCCGGATGCGAGGACGGCGGTCGGATATCTTCTCGACTGCACGGAGTATGTCATCACACTGCTCACCATGTTGCTCGATCCGGCGGAAATCGTCCTCGGAGGCCGATTCCGGGATCTCGGAAACCGGTTTGCGGCTGAACTCGGGCAGCATCTCCATATTGAACCGCAACGTCCGCTTGCGATCAAGCTCTCCGGCAGCGGTCGAATCGGCGCAGCCCTCGGAGCCGCTTTAAAAGTTGTTATCGACAACATTTCCAAAATCTCATAACCCAAGGAGTAACCATCATGAAAGTTGATCTGACCGGAAAAACAGCCGTCGTCACCGGCGGCGGCGGAATCCTCTGCAGCGTCATGGCCAAAGCACTCGCCGCAAGCGGCGCGAAAGTCGCGATTCTCGACCTCAAGGAGGAGGCGGCCGTCAAGGTTGCCGACGAGATCGTCTCCGCCGGCGGCAAAGCAATCGGCGTCGCCGCAAACGTGCTCGATCTCGACAGCCTCAAAAAAGCGGAAGCCGCCGTCAAGGAAGCATTCGGCGACTGCGACATCCTCGTCAACGGCGCGGGCGGCAACAATCCGAAGGGAACAACCAGCAAGGAGTTCCTCTTCCCCGAGGATCTGAAAAATCATGCGGAAGGACTCAAAACATTTTTCGACCTTGATCCGGCGGGTGTTGGATTCGTATTCAATTTGAACTTCCTCGGCACACTTCTGCCGACGCAGGTATTTGCCCGCGCCATGGCGGAGAAGGGATGCGGCAGCATCATCAACATTTCCAGCATGAACGCGTTCACTCCGCTGACCAAGATTCCGGCCTACTCCGGCGCCAAAGCGGCGGTCAGCAACTTCACGCAGTGGCTCGCGGTGCACTTCTCGAAGGTCGGAATCCGGGTCAACGCAATTGCTCCGGGATTCTTCCTCACCGAGCAGAACCGCACGCTGCTCACGAATCCGGACGGCACTCTCACCGCGCGCGGCAACACAATTCTCGCGCACACGCCGATGGGCAGATTCGGCGTGCCGGAGGATCTCACGGGAGCGCTGCTCTTCTTCGTCGACGAAAGCTCCTCCTTCATTAACGGCGTGGTGCTGCCGATCGACGGGGCGTTCTCGGCATTTTCGGGGGTGTAGTCATGCCGTACAACATGGAACAGACATTCCGCTGGTACGGGCCGAAGGATCCGGTTCCGCTCTCGTTTGTCCGCCAGACCGGCGCAACCGGCGTTGTGAGTTCGCTGCACCACATTCCCTATGGCGAAGTGTGGAGCGTCGATGAGATCGAAAAACATAAGAAACTCATCGAAGACGCGGGCCTCGTCTGGAGCGTGGTGGAAAGCCTTCCCGTCCACGAGGACATCAAGACCGGAACCGGCCGCTGCGAAGAGTACATCGAAAACTACAAGGTTTCGCTGCGCAATCTCGGCAAGTGCGGGATTCGGGTCATCACCTACAACTTCATGCCGGTGCTGGACTGGATCCGCACCGATTTGGCCTACAAGCTGCCGGACGGCTCGGAGGCGCTCTACTTCAACCAGGCGCAGTTCGCGGCGTTCGAAATCTTCATCCTGAAGCGGAAGGATGCGGAAAAATCCTACACGCCGGAAAAGGTCGCGGAGGCGAAGGAGTTCTACGAGAGCTTGAACCAGGAGGAGCTGCAGAAGTTCACAACCGGGCTCATCGACAACTTCCCGGGCTTCAAGGGAGTCACGCTCGAAGATGTGCGGGCGATGCTGAAGAAGTATGAACACCTGACCCGTGCCGATCTCGAAGCGAATCTGAAGCATTTCCTCTCGGAAGTGTGCCCGGTCGCGGAAGAAGCGGGCTGCATCATGGTCATCCATCCGGACGACCCCCCCTACCCGATCCTCGGACTGCCGCGGATCTTCAGCACGATCGACGATGTCCGCAATCTGCTGGCGATGGTCGACTCCCCGGCGAATGGAGTCTGTTTCTGCGCGGGCAGCTTCAGCGGACGGCTCGACAACGACGTGGTCGAGATGTTCAAGGCGTGCGCGGACCGGGTCGGCTTTGTTCATCTGCGCAGCACCGCGCACGACGGCAAGGGGAACTTCTACGAGGCGAACCACCTCGAGGGGGTGGTCGACATGTACGGACTTGTCAAAGCGATCATCGAGGAGCAGATCCGGCGCAGGAAGGCCGGACGTTCCGACTGGAGATTGCCGTTTCGTCCGGACCACGGGCACACGATGCTCGACGATCTCGCGAAACCGCCCTGCCCGAATCCCGGTTATACCGCGATCGGCCGTCTGAAGGGGCTCGCCGAAATTCGCGGGCTTGAGCATGGCATTCTGAAGTCGATGGGGCTCTAAAATCCCGAAACTCTGATTCCGGACATCCGGTTCCGTCAACGGAACCGGGTGTTTTTTTATATTGCTTAAGCGCAAAAAAACTACCGGCTGCGCCGGTATGTAGCCGAATAGCTTCAGCTTAAAGGCGAGAGAAGAAACTCCGTGCTATAGTATTGCAATTCGCCAATCGCAACCCATAGAACGGAGCTTCAAATGACAACTGACAAATTATCACACACAACATGGAAATGCAAGTATCACATTGTATTTGTATATTGTAAGGGGCGGTTTGAGCAGGGGGGGAGGAATTGTTTACACAGTCGCGTAGATATTGCAAGGGAGGGAAAGTGTAAACCTTGATGGTAAAATAGGAAATACTGTTTACACACTTACCAGGCAAATGAATAGCCGGACGCCATCACGACGCCCGGCTATTCATATATAAGATCTGAAAAAACGCTCGACACTGTTGCAATGTCGCAAATCAATGCTATGTGACATCAGTGGGTGTTTGAAAAATTTCGTTTACTGCACCTTGTAGGTCTTGCGCTCCTTGAACTCTTCTTTCTTGCCCTTGTTCCAGTTGCTCACGGGGCGGAAGTAGCCGCAGACGCGGCTGTAAACCTCGCATGTGGCTTTGCATTTACTCATTTGCGGACTCCTTTCCGGCGGTCTGGATCTCGCTGCTCGTGGCCGCCACGCCGTCGGTCAGGCTCGCAGAGATGTCGCTCTTCGTCGCCTGGATGATCCGGGCGATCCCCGGCAGCCCCTGCTGGTTCGGCAGCAGCGAAAGCGCCCCGCGGTTCGTTTTCCCGGCAAACATTTTTCCGTGCGGCGTCGGGTCTTCGAGCGTTCCGGAGCTCACGGAGAGATAAGCAGCCCAGCCGTCCTCCCAGGCCAGCACGCTCTTTCCCTGCGTGGAGGCGACGACGGTTTTGATGACGCTCTCGCTCGTCGTTGTCGTCTTGATTACGTTGCCCTCGGCGTCGAACTCGGTGATCGTCGTCGTGGTACTCGCGCAGCCGGCGGCAATGAGTGCGACCGCGACGGCGGCGGCAAATGTGAGAATCAGTTTACGCATTTTCGTCCTCCTTCTTGTTGAACGAGAGGGAACCGTACTCCCTCAATTTGATGTAGAACTGCAGCATCACGAACTGCACGATGTACCGGCGCGGATCGAACCTCCGGTACTTGTGATTCGCGTTTCGGATGCCGTTTTCGAGCATTTCCACGTCCGCGAGCAGCCGGTCAAGCTCGGCGCCGCCCTGGTCATAACGCAAGTCATGGATATCCGCGGGGAGCACCAGCATCGGAAACAGCCGAGAGATCAGCGCGCGGAGCCGCTCCGGCATCCAGCATGCGCCGATTCCGTTGCAGATTTGGACGGCGCGCCCGACGTCATCGAGCAGCTCGGCTCCCGCGAGCCCGGCGGCCTCGGCGTCGGCCTGTTTTTCGAGAATTTGAGTTTCCGTATACATGTCAACCCTTTCAGACCCGCCCGGCGGTGATCCGGGCGGGCG
Source organism: uncultured Victivallis sp. (assembly GCF_944391105.1). Lineage (GTDB taxonomy): Bacteria > Verrucomicrobiota > Lentisphaeria > Victivallales > Victivallaceae > Victivallis. The sequence goes on along the minus strand of NZ_CALXSK010000003.1, from coordinate 27,135 downwards.
CGTTCTCTGGTCAGTAGGTTTCAAGCATCGTCCGGATCATCGTAATGACCGGACGCCAGGCGGCGTCATCCTCAATCAATTTCGAGGAGTATTTCCGGTTCGCATTCGTGAGGAACGTTTTCATCTCGTCCGCAGGAATCGCCGGATTCCCCACCAGGTGCGAAACGGTATTCGAGATCACCGACGAAACGCAACTCGCCCAGTACGTCCGCTCAAGAATCAGCTTTGCGGCGGCAAACGCTCTGGCAGGATCGTTCAGACGGGTTGCTGCAATGCTCACGGCGCGATCAGGAAACGTGTCGGACTCCACATAATAGTTGTATGCCTCCTCGTATTTCCCGAGTTTGTCGCAGACGTGTCCGGCATCCTGCCACTTTTCATGGCCGTCGAGCGTTTTCATGAGGCTGTAAACCTCATTGTCCCACCCGCGATACCACCAGATGTAGAGGCAGTCGAGGTAATCCTGCGCCTTGACCTCCCCATCAAATTTCAGCTCTGAGAGCTGGTCGTCAATGAATTTCTTCTGGTCGTCGAACGTGATGTTTCCGGCAGCCTTTTGAAACCGGATCAGAGCGCGGATCCGGATCACACGATAGCGCTGGGCGTCATCGGTCGGCTGTGCCGCATCAACGAACGCCTGCGCATTTTCGATCAACGCGGCATCCGTCACAAATTGCGTATTGATTGCATTCATAACAGCAGACGAGGCGCTCCAGTCGAACGCGGAAACGCCGATGACGGACGAGAGAACGAGGAGAGTCGAGAGAACGAGTTTTTTCATTTTTGCGCAAACCTTTCCTTACTTTTTTTTAATACGTTTCGAGCATCGTCCGGATCGCGGTGACGACCGGGCGATAGAGTTCATCGTTTTCGACGAGGCGGGGAGAATAGACCCGGTTCAGCCGCTTCAGGATCGTCCGCGCCTCCTCCTCCGGCAGCGTGCTCAGCAGCGCGGCAAACCGGTTGCTCCGGCTGCGAAAAATCCAGACGTCAGCCTCATACGCGCGGCTGAACAGCTCGATGTAACCGGCCAGCTCGTCCGCCTCGGACATCCCGAGCTTTTGAGCATGGAGAGCAAAATATGGGTCGCTGACACCGGCGGCTTTCGCGTAGGCGTATCCCTCCTCGACAAACCGCCCGCCGTACTTCCAGAGCGAGGCGGAAATCGTCACGCCCCGAACCCGCTCGGCGCGCTCGTCGTCGTTTTTGAATGCGACCTGCGAGGCAGCCTTTGCAATGCGTTCCTGCACTGCGGCGAACGTGGCGGGATCGTCGCCGGTCAGGATCTCCCGCATCGCGAGCGCGTGAAACTGCTCGGGCGTGTACGGCGCGGCCGCGTTTGCGAGCACTGCCTCCGCCTCGGTGAGCGTTTTCGCGTCATCCTGGGAGAGGGCGAACCCGGCGCAGCAGACGAGCGCCAGGCACAGCGTGAGGAGTCGTTTCATGAGATTCCCTTTCATGGTTGTTATTTTCCGCCGTACACACGGCAGAGGTTTTCGGTTTTCGTCGTGTCGCCGTATGCGCCGTCGGAGCCGTCGCCCGAGTAGGTCATCGTCGACGCGCATCCGGCCTGCAGCAGGCGGATCTCAATGCGGCGCTGAATCGCCTCGTTCTCGGCGCGGCTTTTGCCGGTCGCGTTCTGCGTGTCGAAATACGGTTTTTCGCCGACCGCAAGCCCGATCAAATGCGGATGATCGGCGACCTCCGGGAACAGCGTCCGGAGCGCCGTCCGCGTCGAGGCGCGCGGATACCCGAGTCCGACCACCAGCACCGCCGAGCAGTTTTCAGGCACGTCGTAGGTGATCCCCTGCAGCGTCTCTGCCGTTTCGCCGTAGTACGCCATGCCGATAAACGGCAGATCGGGATTCCCCTCCCGCGCCGACCGGATCAGGAAATTCGTAAACGCGCGATCCGGCAGGAACAAATGCAGACTCGTGCGCCTCCAGCCGAGCAGCAGTGCGTCCGCCTTGCCGCCGAGCGTGGAGAGCCAGCGGCGCAGCGTATCCGGATCACGCCAGACCGGTTCGCGCAGATCCTCGCGCCCGGCATAGGCGATGACCACACGGAACCCGGCGGATTTGATGTAATCGACCGCAGCGCTGAGGCGCGGGAGGTTCCCGGTCGTGTCAAACGTGACGAGCACGGCGTTGTAACCGCGCGCGGCGTAGTAGTCAAGGCGGCTCTGCATCGTCGAAAACTCCGCCGCGTCCGCCGGGCACTTTACCTCGTTGATGATCCGGAGCCCCGGCGCGAGCGGTTTGTAATCCGGGACGTATTGCGTATACTCCGCGTCCTGGTAAATCGCCGCCCAGCGCTGCCAGGCGGTGCTGTTTGATGAGATGTCCGAGCCGAGCAGCGTCCGCCGGTCGCGGATCAGCGGCAGCAGCGTTTTGAGCAGGGAGACCGCCTCCGGCATGTCCGCCGCGGCATCGGTCACGGCTGGCGTTGCGACGGCGGCTGACTGGACGCGCGGCACGCCGAGCGATTCGAGGTCAAACGAGCTGACCGTCCGGAACGAATCGATCGCCGGGATCGAGACGGTCGCGGCCGCGACGCTCGGGACGACGATTTTCGGCGTTTCGACGGTCACGGGTTGCACGTCATCGACGTACGCGGTATCGATCTGCGGCTCCTGGTCGAACGCTGAGTAAAGCGCCACCCCGGCGGCCACCGCAGCCGCAGCAGCGGCCCCGGCGGCGGTTTTCGTGATTGTGTTCATTGCATTGATTCCTCCTGTTACATGCTGATGAGGGCGTCACGATCGACGCCGTACAGGGTCGGGAAGTCTGGCGAGGTGTAACTCACCTCGTCGCTCCTCGGCGTTCCGTCCAGGTTGTACTGCCGCATCGAAACGATATATTTCCCGTTGCCGGAGAGCAGCGTGTTGTTGATCGGCAGATTTTTCGGGTCATCGGAAAACACGAGTCCGCGGCAGGTGTACATATAGTCCCCGCCGAACCGCGTCGGCGTCGTGATGTTCAACGCGACCATCCCGTACTGATAGCCGATCATTCCGACATCGACGAGCACTCCGTCGTCATTGATATACTTGTGTTCGCGGTAGCGGATGTAAATCTTCTGCCCGTTCACCTCGTTCCCAGACGTGTGGTAATAGCTGCCCATGTATTCGCCCTCGGTACAGAAGAACGGATCGCCCTGCCGCCTCAGAAGCGAGCCGCACAGCGTGCAATAGACGGCGCCCCCGGTGAGGTCGGCCGGATCGAACTCGTGCTGGCATACCTGCATCCCGCAGATGAGGCAGATTCCGTGTTTCCACTCATACGACGAGTGGTCGCAGGTGAATCCGCACGTCGAGCAGTGATTCCCGGTAAAATCGTGCTTGAGATCATATCCGCAGCTCGAACAGTGTTTGCAGACGAGCGGAGAGGCGACGACGCTGAAATCATGCGGACCGACCCACTGGCAGAACGTGCACCGGTGCTGGGTAGTCCCATACGCGACGAGCGTCCCCGCGTGGTTGCACACGTATCCGCAGAACTGACAGATCCCGTCCGAGCCGAAATGGTGCGTCGTGATGTCATGATCGCAGACTCCGCAGTGACAGCACGCGTCATGCGTCGCGACGACGCTCGACGGGTTATGGAGTTCCGAGTGATTGCAGACCGGGCAGCGGTGAAACGCCTCCGTCAGATACTCGAACCCCTGCGGGTGCGCACAGGAAAATCCGCAGATTGAGCAGACACCCGTCCCGTCTATAAAACTATGCGGCGAGTGCGTCTGTCCGCAGGTCTCGCAGACGCCATTTTTCCAGCGGTGCTTGTGCGTTCCCGCGAGGATTGCAAACAAATACGGCTTCATGCTATGCTGTCCTCAGTACGGCTTGATGTTTCCGGTCGGCACGAGCGCGATCGCGGTGGAGGGAATCGGGGTTTTCGCCGACGAGGCGAGCACCGTGTCGAGGTCGAAATTTTCGTAATTCGCCGTCGCGAAATAGAGCATCACGGAGATGTACTGCCCCGGAGAAAATCCGAGCGAGGACGGGATCGTGTAGCGCCCGAACAGCGCGCGCCGCTCGTCCGCCGGATAGATGACCGTGTACTTCGGGTTGCGGATGTCATGCAGGATCGTCCACTTCCCGGCGGTCGAGTAGTAGAGCACACACATGCGCGTAATCGGCTCGGTCACCTGTTCGCCCTGCTCATCGACAAACCCGGAGAACGCAACTTCGAGCGTGAGCGGGAACGACGTTTCGACGACGTTCGCATACGAGTTCAGCGACTCCGCTGGCGGGAGTGGGTGCAAATACTGATCCCCCGGAAACTCCACATCAGTCGCGGAGCCGTGTCCGCCGACCACCGTCGTCGCGACATTGTTCAGGTTCGAGAACGGGTCGTCGTCGAAACAGGCGAACACCACGGCCGCGACGAACAGCAGCGCGACGGTCAGAATTGCGCAGAGCTTTTTCATTTTTCCTCCTCTAAATGGTTTCGGTTACAATGATGTTGAGCGCGCCGAAGTTGGTAACGGCGATCATGTAGGTTTTGTCGGCCGAATAGGTCTGCGAAACGGTTCCCCGCTTGACCGTGAGCGTCCCGCCGGTGCGGCGCATATTGACGACCAGCGCCTCGGCGAACGGGACGTTCGAGACGTTTTCGAGCGCGATCGTGACGTCGTCATACATCGTATAGTTCTGAATTCCGCCCTCGAGGTAGTCGAGATGGAGTTCGCCGGATACGCTCGTTTCCGCCTTGACCTTCGTGCTGGAGAGGAGCGGAATCCGGATCGGCTCGAAATCGACCACGTCGGCGGTGAATTTGAAGCCTCGCCACTCGGAAAATCCCCCCTGACTGTCCACCCAGGAATACCGCGCGAAATAGGTTTTCCCGGCGACGTATCCGGGGAACATTTCGTCATCGAGCGTGAACGTGACGGACTGCCCGTAATAGGGTTTGCCGACGCAGGTCTCGTCGATCGAAACGTACTTTTCCCCGGAGAACACCCGCATTTTCGCGTGGTGAACGGACATCGTGACGCGGGTGAACTCCTCCTCCGGAAACGTTTCGTCCTCGGAAAAATCCACGACGAGCGAAACGTTGTCGTCATTCTCATCGAACGGAACCGGCAGCGTGATCGACGCCGGCCGAGCGGCGGCGGTCTCCATCGCATCGAGATCCGGCAGCGCTTCATAACTCGCGACCGCGAGGCGTTTGAAAACGCCGACGCTGATCTCCTTCAACCCCGTAACGCGGTAGGTTTTCCCGTCCGCCTGGACGTACACGAACATGCCGAGCCAGGGCGAGTCGATCGCCTCGAGCGCGGCGGTGTCCGCCACGGTCAGCCCGGCGATCGGCGCAGTGCCCGGCGTCGAGAGCTGCAGCGGTTTCGCGAGCGTGATATAATCCGCCATTACAATGCCTCCACTTTGATAAATGTTTCCCCGGCGATCAGACGAACCTCGCCATACGCGAGATAGGTCGCGCCGAAAAGCGTGATTTCCGTGCCGTTCGCCCCCGATCCGGTGATTCCGCCGGCATCCTCCTCGAACTCAACGTATCCGCTGATGCCGTCGAACTTTGCCGCGGTGAGCAGCGAGGACTTCGGCAGCATCACGAACACGATTGCGCCCGCGGGAGCGTCGCCGAGGCTCGTTTTCCCGAGTGCCGCCGCGTTCGCGCTCTTGACAGTCGGCACTTCGAGCATATCCGCCGTGATGTCCGTCACGCGATAGACCTCTTCGCTGGACATCACGTAACCGTAATACATCGTCTGCGCCTCGACGATCACGAGGGAAACCGTAATCTCGAGCGTGACGCCGGTCGCCTGCGCCGTGAACACCAGCTCCGCGCTGCCTCCGGCCGTCGGCGTTCCCGCAAGCGTCCGCCCGGAGAGCGTGATCCCGTCCGGAAGCGTTCCCCCGGTCAGCGTGAATTCAACGTCCGCACCGTTCGAGGCGACGACGTCGAACACGATTGAGAACGGCGCGCCGACCTTGAGCTCCTCCTGATATTCCGTCGTACCGGAGAGCGAAACGTCCTCCAGTGCCGCGACTGCGACCGCCACCCAGCGGCCGTTTTGCCGGCAGTAGAATTTGCCGTCCAGCGGGGCCTCCTCCATCGTGTTGCGCACGGCCTGCAGCCATTCGAGATAGGTCAGCGTCCCGCCCTGTTCGAGGTACTCCTGATACTGCGTCATGCTGCCGACGCCCTGCGCGAACCGGATGCGGCCGCCGAGCGAAAGATCGAGGGTCGCGTCGGTGAAATAGACGTGCGTTTTATTGTCCGTGTCGCAGTAGTGAATCGTCACGCGGTGCGTAACGGCTGCGGTTTTGACCTCGCCCGGATCGTCCGGATCATCGAAATAGAGCTCCACCGACGCGATCGGCCGGACGCCGACGAGTTCGACCGCGTTCGCGACGATCTCGAGCGCCGCGCTTCCGCCGGTTCCGAAATCGACCGGCGCGGCGAGCGCCGCGTTTTCGCCCTGCGGCCCCTGCGGCCCTTCCGGCCCCTGCGGCCCTTCCGGCCCCTGCGGCCCGCAATAGAGCCGGATCCCGGCGCTCCAGGCGCCGAGGTCGTCCGAGGTTTTCTGATAGTAGAGCTGATACCGCGTCGAGGTCGCAAGCACGGTGTCCGCCGCGCTCGAAAGCGACACGTCCGGATAGATCGGATCGAGCAGCGCCGGGCTGGCGAGATCCGTGTAAACGATCGTCGTACCGTCGCTCCAGGCGCGGGCGCGGGTGCCGTCGTCCTCCGACTCGAGCCGCGCGAACACGGTTCCGGACGAGCTTGCGGTAATCGATTCGCAGTAGAGATCCGTCGCGAGATAGCGGAATCCCCGGTCGGCCGCGTCGTAATTGTGCCGGTTCGCGAGTGTTCCGGTCGCGTCGATCATAAGCCCGTCGCCTGGCTCGCCCTGAACGCCCTGCGGCCCCTGAATGCCGTCGTTCCCCTGAATGCCCTGCGGTCCCTGCGGCCCCTGCGCGCCCTGCGGCCCGACTTCTCCCTGCAGCCCCTGCGGCCCCTCCGGCCCCGGAACCGTCGCCAGCGGCGCGCCGGGAGTCCAGGCCCCGCCGATGAACCAGTAGACCTTTCCCTCGTCGCTCGAAACGAAACAGCTTCCCTCGTCCGCGGCGGCCGGTCGGTCGGCGATCGGCGAAACGGCATCGGGGACGACGGTCATGCCGTCCTCGCCGTAGGGGATCGGCTGAACCTCGCTCCAGACGCCGTCCGCGCCGTGCCTGACCCGCTGAAACTGGTCGACATGGTTTGCACAGACGCTGTGCCAGTTCGTCGCGCCGTCGATGCTGTACTCGAAAATCAGCTGCTGCGCGAGCACGCCCCGCGTCCACGCCTTGCTCGCGACATCCGAATCGACCTCCATCGGAGGATTTCCCCCCTCCGGATCGATCGCGCCGCGGCAGGTGACGGCAATCTGAACGATCAGCACGACAATGCCGTTCTCATCGAATCCGCGCAGCTCGAACGTCGCGTTGACCGACTCTTTGCCCTCGATTTTTGAAAGGTAATTCTGCGTGTTCGCATTGACCGGAACGAGCAAAACCCCCTCCGCCGCGCGGCTCTTGTCGATCCCCTCGACCGTGCGGCACATCGGCTCGGTCGCACTGTTCCAGTCGGTGTCAACCGCCACCCGGTACGAGACGATGTGCGAGAGGTCGGACGCGGTGCCGGCGCTTCCCGGCTCGCCCTCGAGGAACCGGAGTTCCCAGACCGGACGCTCGCCGAAAAACAGCGACGGCTTCGTGTTGATGCGGCAGTTGTCCGCGTCAACCATCAGCTGCCGCGTGAGGTTGTAGCACAAAATCATGATGTTTCGCCCCCGGACTCGTTTTTGAAATGAAATAGACTTGAATAATCCGCGAATGCCTGGCAGCTGGTCGATTTCCAGCCGCCCCAGGTCGGGTGGTCTCGCGTCGGCCACGCGACCCCGGAACCGATGTTGTTATCGGGAAACGTGACGAACACCCCCTCCGCGTCCGCGGGAAAACGGTTCATGCCGAACGTCACGCCGGATCCGGAAAATCCCTGCTCGCTGCCGTCCGCTCCGGTCACGTCGAGGAACAGCCAGACGTTGCCGTCCGGCGTGAATCCCTCCGGAAGAGTCGCGTAAATCTTTTTGCAGACGACCACGTTGCAGCAGTACGATCCCTCGCGCCATCCGTGGTCGGGGCCGTAGATGTTGTTGACGTAGCTTGCCGGGAGTCCGCTGCCGGTTCCCGGCTCTTCGCCCTTCAAGGCCGCCGAGATCGACGCCGACGGGCTGGACGGCTCCCCGTTGTGCGTGCTGCCGGAAAGGTAATCGTACAGATACGGAACCGGCGCATAGCAGAGCAGATTGATCGCCCGCATGCGTTGAATCGCCCATTCGAGATTCCACTCCGGGGAAAGGTCGCCCTTTTCCGGATCCGCAATCCGTTTCTCCTCCCCCTCCGCCGCGGCGAGGAGGAGATCCTCCCACGTCCAGAGCGGGTTGCTCCACTCTGCCGGATCAGTGAGGTCGAGCTTCGTGTGATTCAAATACCGTTCCGCGACGGAACGCAGCTCGCGGTCGAACGCGAGCGACCATTCGCGCCCCGCGCGGCACTCGTCGAGCAGCGGCAGGAACGTTGTTTCCGCGATCGTCTCAATGTCCCACGTTTCGGCGAACGGCAGCAGGCGTTCCGCGAGCGCTTTTTGCAGCCCCTCCGCCGGTTTCCACGCCGGCAGAAACGCCACCAGCGGGAATCCGAACGCCTGCCAGTTCAACTCCTGCATCTCCTGCTCCTCTCTGTCCGACTTGTCAGACTGGTCCGACTGGTCCGTTAAAAAATCCACTCTCGCAGGCATGAGTACGGCGAAGCCGCACGGAATGCCGGAGAGCGGGGCCCCCGAAAAGTACCCGGAGCCGCGAAGCGGACCCGAGGCCCGTGGCCGAAGGGTGGCCACTTTTCGGGGATTATTTCACCCATCTTCCCAGCACCTCGATGTCGCCGACTGCGCGAATTTGTGCGACGCTGTACGTTTTCTGATCCTTGTCACAGGTCACCTCCGCGAGCCGGAGGATGTACCGTTTTTCGTCCGTCGTTTCCGGCAGCTTTTCCGCGAGACTGAACAAGACCTGATACTCGCCGGACTCCGCGTTGCAGGTGATGTCGCAGAACACGATCCCGGCGGCGGGCGCCCATTCCTGATTTTTGATCTCGAACCGGGAGCTGCCGATCGTGACAAGTCCGGCGATTTCGCCGTCGCTCGCGGAGTTGTGCATTTTGACGGTCTGCTTTTTCGTCTCCGCGTTCTCCTCGAGCGTCACGGCGAACGGGCCAAGATCACCGAACGATCCGCCCGAACCGGAGGAGCCTCCTCTGGCGGTCGCGGAAAACCGCATCCCCGCCGGCATCCGCTGGATCTGAATGCCGGATCCGGCAACCGGCCGGATCTCGTACAGATGATCGATCATCTGATTCCAGAGATCGTAAAGCGAGGTGAACTTGTCGCCTCTGAGTAATTTTCGGGGAATCATGATCGCCTCACTTGTACAGTTCTTTATCCCAACCTTTTGCATCGCCGGAGAGCGTCCAGGTCAACGTTGCCAGCCAGTAGCTCCCGGTGTAGGAAACGCTCGCGTCGTCGCATTTCCAGTCGCCGCCTTTGATGTTGAAATCATTGGACGGTCTGCCGATTTTGTTCAGCGTGTTCGCGACCATTTTTCCGGCGGCGGAGGCCGACCGGAACCGGGCGGATTCCGTCACCGAGTAGGTCGCCAGATCGTATGTTTCCACGCCCGGCTTCGTCGGGTTTTTGAGAATGCGCCATCTCCCTTTCGGGCCGGTCGGCAGCTCGCCCGGCGTTTTGATCCAGACGTAGGACTGCGAATCCTTGAGGCCGAGGACGGTGTCTTTCGCAGTCTCCCACCACTTCGGCACATCGCTCACGCCGGGAGCGGCGGCGAGGTAGTAGTTCCAGCAGGCGAGATAATCCTTGAGCGTCTCAAGCGGCATTGAAAGCATCGACCCCTTGAGCTGTGCGGACTTCTTCCCGTAGCTCGTGTCGGGCGGCTCGGACAATTCGCCGTCCGCGGCGAGCAGGAACTTCTGTTCGCAGTTCCAGATCTTCGGGCTGACCTGCGTGACGCGCGAGCTCTTGAGCTGCCCGTTGTCCGTATAGCCGTTGATGAGAACCTCGTTCTGCTTCTGAAGCATCTCCTCGACAGTGCCGCTCCAGACGATGGTCGTGGTGATCCCGTCCGTGGTGCTCTCCTGCACCCGGCTTTGAAATTTTACGCCCATAATACTCCCCAAAAAGTTGCCACCCGTCGGCCACGGGCCTCGGGTCCCCGCTTCGCGGGGCTCCGGGTACTTTTCGGGGGCCCCGCTCTCCGGCATTCCGTGCGACTTCGCCGTACTCATGCCTGCGAGCAATGAAACTTTCACTTGTCCGACTGGTCAGACTGGTCTGACTGGTCCGACCTGGTGTTAAAACGCTCCGAGCTTTTCGCAGATCGTGGCTATGTATCGCATCTGCTCAAGCTGCAGTTTGCTGGTGGTTGCGATTTCGCGGTTGATCTTCTCCGAGTCCGGCATTTTTGCGCCTCCGGAAAATCCGCCGCGCGAAGTGAGGCTGTTCGTTTTGATCGAGGTGTCGCCGAACTGCATGTCCCGCTGATTCGCGAGGTCGTAGGAGAGCGAGGTGAGCATTTTCACCTGATTCGCCTCCTCCTCCGTGAGTTCGGCACCTTTCGCGCGCTCGGCGTCCCGGAGCGCCTTCTGCATCTCGAACTCCTTGCCGAGCCCGGCCTTGTTCATCGCCTGCCCGTAGAGGTCGAACGCCTGATCCTGAAGATTGCGCTTGAGGTTCTGACTGCCGAGCGCTTTGCGCTGTTCGAGGATCGCGTCTTTTTCCTCTTTCGTGAGCTTGAGGTTCTGGGCCTTGAGCTCCTGTTCGAGCTTCAGCGCGGCGGCCTTGTCGTACTCACCGGCGAGGATCAGCGCGTTGTACTCGAGTTCATTTTTCGCTTGCGTGGTGATTCGGTTGACCGCCTCGGCACGCTGTTTGTCCAGAGTATCGATCTGACGCTTCAAAGCGTATTCCTGATCGAGCGACTGCTGAATCTGGCGCTCGAGATCATACTGCGCTTTCAGAGCGTCCTCCCTGGCGATTTCGCTGCCTTCCTGTTCCGCTTTGGCGACGTTCTGCCGTGCCTCGTCCAGAAGGGACTGCAGCTGCTGCCGTTCGGCCCGTTCCGCCGCGATCCGTTCCTGCCGGTTCGCTTTTTTCGCATCGATGTCCCGCAGATCGGAAAACTCGTCGTCACTGCGCCGGTCGGCCGCCGCCTGGATCGCCGCGTCGCGATCACGCTGTGCCGCCCCCGCCGCGCCTTTTTTTTGAACGAGCGCCTGTTCGTACTCCTCGCGGCTTTCGTATCCGGTGGCAACGGAACTCGCTGCCCGGTTGCGAGCCTCAATCGCGGCCTTGACCTTGCTGATCGCATCGTTGTAACCGGAAATCTCATCGGAACGGGATGCGTTTTGCGCACGCTGTTCGAGATCTGCGAGAATCTGCTCGTATGTGCGCGACTCCATCATGCCTTGAAATTCGCCGGACGCATATATTTCAGTGGTGCTCCACTCGCTCCCGCGCGCTTTCGTATAGGCTGCCTTTGCCTCGTTCATATAGGCCTCGGCCTGCTTCATGTTCGCCGTTCCGAGGCGTCTGCCGCGCTCCTCATTCAGTCGCTGCTCGACCTCGAGCAGATTTTTGACCCGCCCGGTCGTGGAGTCGATCTCGGCACCGAGGTCCCCGTAACGCTCCTGGAGCACCTGCAGGATCTGCGCCGTTTCCGCTTTGGTGCTGTTTCCCGCATTTTCGATTGTGGCGATTTCGCGCAGCCGATCCATGTACGCCTGCGCCGCCTGATCCTGTTCGCGAACCTTTTCCGCATGCTTTTCTGCCGCTTCTGAGGCATATTTCGTCTTTTCGGCATACTCCTCCGCGCTCACGGTCAGATAATCCCAGACCTCCATGCCGATCGCCACGAGAGCCGCGATGGCCGCGGTTACAATCGCGATTGGAGAGAGCAGGGCGTTGACGACCGCAGCCAGAGCTCCGACCGGAGGAACCGCCGCTCCCGCCATTGCGCCGACCGCCCCGATCGCCGCAGCACCCTTGCCGATCTGTTCCCCGACGTTTCCCTTCATCGCTCCTCGGATCGCGGTTCCGAATTTCGAGACTTTGGAGGTCGCGGCCTCCGCCTGGGAGGTGTCCGCGGTCACCTTTGCCTCTACTTCGACCGGCTTTTTTTCGAGATCGTTCATCTCGTTTTCCGCCGGGGTGGTATCAGCCGTTACCGTCGCTTCCGGTTTTACAGGCTTATCCTCGAGTTCATCAATCGTCTGCTCCGCCTCGACAGTATCCACGGCAATCGTGGCGGGAATCTCGACCGGCTCGGAGGACATTCCGATGGATGTTGCATCGGGCGTCATACTGTCCATCGAACCAGATGGAGACACCGCTCCAGACGGTGACGGCGCGGACGAAACCGCAGCAAGCGTCCGGGCGGCCTCGCGGCTCTCCGCCACGACGGCGGCGAGTTCGCGCCGATACTCGGTGGCGTCGAGCGTGATTTTACAGACAGTAGGCATAATTCTTCCTCATTGGTTGTCGGACCGGTTCGACTGGTCCGACTTGTCCGACAGAAACTCTTCCGAGAGCTGATCGATCCTCGCGGAAATTTTCGCGGCGAGTTTTTCGTTCGGGCGGCGGCGGAAGCGGTGCGGCTCGGCGCTCTGGCGCTGCGCGTAGTTCACAAAGAGACAGCATACCGTCGAGAGCGTCCGCTCGAACATCACGCGCTCGAGCGTCTCGTTGCATTCGTGCGCGGCGATCGCGCAGATCCTGGTCAGCCATTGCGCGTCGAACCGCGGCGACTCCTCCGCCTGCTCCGCCGGCGGCATGAGTTCGAGCGGACGGAACGCGGAATCACGCCAGCAGACCAGTTCGCGGCAGAGCTCGCGGAACTCCAGCCCGGTCGCGTCGGCGTAACCGGACGCCCGCCCCGGAATCTCCCACAGCGCGCCGCCCTCCCGCCGCAGATCCCGCAGGTCGTAGAGCGAGAGCACATAGAGCGCGACGTCGTTGTCGATCACCCGGATCTCGCCGCCGGTCGCGTACCGGTTCTCCAGCATCCACAGAAACGCCCATTTCGCGGCCGTCAGGGGCCGGATCGGCAGTTTCCCGATGCGGAAGTCGCCGAGACCCATAAGTTCCAGCAGAAGCCGTGTCTCGCCGTTTTTATCGTATTTCTCCGCCTCCAGCCGGATGAGCTCGGGATCCGTCGCGAGGAGCCGCGAGAACTCCGGAGTCGCGAGCAGGCGGAGTTCCTCCGGAGTTCTGCGCATCATCAGCCTCCGAGGTCAGCGGGTTTCTCCATCGGCGCGGAGCCGCTGATGGAGGCGGTCTTGTGTCCGTTGACCGCTTCCTTGATCGAGACGGAATCGATTTTGTAATCCTTGCTGTCCACGGTCAGGCTTCCCCCCACGGTGAGGGCGGAGAGATCAGCGTCAACCGTCACATTGCCCTCGCACTGGATCGTCCGCTTTTTGCCGTAGACATCGATCTGTTCGATGTAGCCGTCCTCGTCGGTCGCCTCCGCGCTGGAGGCGCTCTCGCCGTAGGTGACTGTCTGGAGATGCAGCCCGGCGACCGCGTTTTTGTAGGTCGCGAGGCCGAAAACAATTTTGTCGCTCATATTAAACTCCTGAATATAGCCGGACAAGTCCGACAAGTCCGACTTGTCCGACAGGTTAAATCCCCTGCGAAATGATTAATCCCAGCGCCACCGCTGCGAAATCCGCCGAAGGGGACGAGGCCTGCACGTCCTCCGGACGCACGAAAACCTCCTCGATCATCCGTCCCTCCGGCGGGAAGAGTTCGAGCAGCTGTTCGAGTGCGGTGAACAGCTGCAGCGCCCGGTCGTCGCTGTTCGCGCGGAACCGGTCGATGAGAACGAGCGTCAAACGCTCATCCCGGATCGTATTCGTCGCGCTGAACATGGTGCTCTCGTAGACGATGAGCACGCCGGGGAGTTTATCCGGATTGATCGCGGCGAGTTCTGCGAGGAACTGATCCGCGTTCTGAATCGCCGTGATCCGGACGGTCTGAAAAAATTCGAGGAGCTGCGTTCGCAGCTCCCCGGCGAGTTCCTGCAGTTTCATGAAATCTCCTCGTCCGACTGGTTAAAAACCTTTCTCGCAGGGTCGAGTACGGCGAAGCCGCACGGAGACCCGGAGAGCGGGGCCCCCGAAAAGTACCCGGAGCCGCGAAGCGGACCCGAGGCCCGTGGCCGAAGGGTGGCCACTTTTCGGGGAGATTAGAATCCTTTCATGTTCTCGCGGCCGAACACCGGTTCGCGGACGGTGGCAAATGCCACGGAGCCCTCGTTCCGCTCCTCGGCGTCGGGGAATTTGAATCCCCCTGTGCGGATCAACTCGAGATATTTGCGCACCTGGGCGACGCGCTCCTTGACCTTTTCCGCGAACGTGCTGCCGGCGGCGCGGGCGTAGGCGCGCTCCTCGGTGAGCGTGAGCGTCCAGTCGCGCAGCAGCGCGAGCGACCGTTCTCCCGTGACCGGCAGCCGGTAACGGGAGGCGATCGCACCGTCGATCTCCGCCGCGGAACTCTCAAGATCCGGCGAGGCGTCCGTCTCCTCCGGATAGATCTCCGCGAAAATCGTTGCACCGAGCCGGGCGCGCAGCTCGGAGGGCGTAGCGTAACTCATCATTCGACGATTCCGCCGTAGACGAGGTGCGGGAACGCAGCCGCGGCGGAGCCGTAGGCGCTCGTGCCGAAAATGGCCATGTCCTCCATAAACACCCCCTCGTCGTCCGGCCGGTTCTTGCTCACCAGCGTCGCTTCCTTCGACTTCTGGACGGCGACCGGCTTGATCGGGCCGGAGCAGCTCATCAGGAACCAGTAGTTCGCGCAGTCGCCGGTGATGCGCGGATTGACAATGAGTTTCGCCAGGCCTTTGCAGGTGTTGCGAACCGCGATCTTGCCGGAGGAATCGAGCTCGAAATCGTTCTCGAGGATGTCACGCGCCGTGAATTCGAGCGCGGGGCCGACCATCAGCGTGTCGGGGCTGACCGCGATCGGTTCTCCCGCGTGCCCGGCATAAGCGAGCATCGTCTGCCGCGCGAGCTTGAAACTCGCGGCGGAGAGCGCCGTGGTGGTCTTGTTGCAGATCGTCGACTTGCCGTACTTCCGGTCGGTGGCGAAAAACGCCTTCTTGTCGATCCAGGCGGCGGGAGAGAGCAGCGCGTCGATCGCGAGCTGATCCCACAGCGCCTTGCCGGAGACCGCCATCTGCTGAATGCTCGGCAGATACATGCCCCAGTTGTCGGTCTCGATTTCGCGCGATTTGATGCCGACCGTCTCCTCGTAGGCATTTTCGGTCATCGTGATCATCTTGCCTTCGAGGTTCTTGATCTGCCGCGGGCCGAGCCACTTTCTCATGCAGGCGAACTGCTCCATGAACGGCAGTTTGACGGTCGTGTGCGCGGAGTCTCCGACGATCATCGTGAACTGTTCGTAAACCGTCGGAGCGGCCTTGAACGCGGCCTTGAACGCCATGTCGTAGGCGATCCGCATGGCGGCAAATTTTTCAGTCGTAAGATTCATGAAATTTCCCCTTTCTTCAGATGAGGACGGCGACGCCGTCATCGGTTACGTCGAGCACCTTGCCCGCTTTGACTCTGTTGGTTCCGCCGAGCTTGCCGACCGTCTGATCGTCGACGACATAGCAATCCGCGCCGATGTCCGCGACGGTGAGCGCCTCGGTGCTCGTGCCGTTGTCGAACAGGAACGCGCCGCGGCGGATCACCAGCACGTCCCCCGCGGAGACCGTCGCCTCGGCGCGGCCGAGAACGACCAGTCCGGCGGCGTCGGAGGCGGGAACCGCGTTTCCGGACGCATCCTGCGCGGCAAGCGCGCCGGCGAACACGGTCGCGTCCGCGGCGACCACGCGCTCGTAGCTGTAATGAACCGCACCGACGTGCAGTTCGCGGGTGTTCCTGGGTTCAGTGAGAGCAGCCATGTTATTCTCCTTTCTTCTGTTTCAGGTATTCGGATTCGGCGTTTTCGATCCCGGCGTTGCGCAGGCAGTCGATCGCGACGCGGTCAACGGCGGAGAGCGCGGTCGAGTCGGATCTGCGCGCCGGCGCGGGAACCCGCGCGAGCGGAACCTTGCGCGCCGTGTGGTCAAGGTGAGCCTTGAGCGCCTTGCTGTCGAGGCTGTTCACATACTCCATGTCAGCTTCGACGATCTTTCCCTCGGCGCGGCCGCGGGCGACCTGGCGGGCGTGTTCGGCTTTTTCGGCGCTCGCGGCGAGTTCGTCGAGCTTCTCCTGCTTCTCGTCGGCGGTTTTCGCCTTGTCGACTTCGGCTTTCAGCGCGGCGATCACCTCGTCGAGCGTGGCGGCCGGTTCCAGGCCGAGCAGCTGCTTGACCTGTTCGATGAGGGAGGCTTTCTCCTCGACCTCGCAGGCGATCTGGTCTTTTTTCGTTTCATCCGTCTCCGCTTCGAGCGCGATCGAATCGCGGCCGAGCAGCCTCTTGAGCGCTTTTTCGAGTTTGCTCATTTCACCCTTTCCGCCCGTTGCGGGCCGTTTGTTTGCGGATGCCGCGAGAGCATCCAGGTTGTTGATCGCGGGAGTGTTGGTCATGGCGACCGAGGTGACCCGGAGCGGCCCGTTTTCCAGCCCCCGCAGGCTCGGAGAAAAATATTTGTAAATCTTCTCTTTCAGAAACTTGTATGCGGTCGGCGTCCACTTGACGCGGATCCGGAGCGCGTTTCCAACGAGTTTGAGCTGACCGAAGCCGAGAGCGGCGACCCCGCCGGGAAACAATTTAAGCGCCTCGGATTCGTCAACTTTGTTCTTGTTCGCGAGTTCGTAGAGGTAATGCTCGGAGTCGATCGGGATCTCCTCGCCTTTTTTCTCGAAATACTCGACGATCGCGTTCATCTGTTCGGGGGAGATGCTGATGTTGCCGTCCTCTCCCTCCTGGCAGATCGGGTTGTCGCCGATCCGCAGCAGCGTCCACTCGACCGGGACGCCCTGTTCGTCACGCCGGACGTCGACGCCCTCCGAAGTTAAAGCGATCCAGTTCATGTGTAAACCTTTCGTTAGAAAATGTCCGACAAGTCCGACTGGTCCGACAAGTCAGACCTGATTTTAAATCGTTTGCGGGAGCGTGTACTTGAGCCACCACTCCAGTTCGCGCCCGGTCAGTTCCGTGAACTCCTCGTCGGTCGGCCACCAGGGACGCGGCTTCTGCGGCTTCGTCTGACGGACGAGGACATAGAGGAATTTCGGTTTTGCCCGCTTGCCTCTCGGTTCCGCGAGATAAGCGCGTCCGTTCGGGCCGTCCTCCTTTTTCCGGATGAACAGCGGCCTGCCGTCGGCGGTGTTCCAGCTGTGGAGCCTGGCGTATTCGCCCTTGACGGAACGATCAATCGGGATTGCGAGAAACCGGCTGTTTCGCGGCCGGATGACGCCCCCCTCGTGCACATGCTGCGCGAGATGGTTTGTGTCGTTGCTGACGTGATCGATGACGACCTCCGCGCCGTCTGATCGAGTGCGGATCCCCTCGGCGAGTTCCTGGCCGAACCCGCCGTTGCCGATCTTGCTCCTGGCGTTGCTCTCCGCGCGATCGCGCAATGATACCTCGAGCGTTTTCGCGGCGAATTCGGGGAGCCGGGACTCCAGCGCCATTTTCGCCTCTGCGTCGAGCAACTCGCGCAGATCGACGGAAAAGCGGATTTTCATACCCCCCCCTCCTGCAAAAAAAGACACGAAAAAACACGCGGGGTATTTCACCAGCGTGTACGATACAGGGCTTCGACGAGCCCGGTTTTTATTCAGGGATTACTTGTGCGGATTCTTGTAGAGTTCCGGATGCTTCGCCAGCCACTCTTCGTATGATTTCATGGTCTCCGGAGACGGAACAAAGCCTTCATTCCTGACTCTCCAGTCGATACATCTCATGTTCAATTCGTGGTCTCGCTCATGCGCTCGACGGCCTGCGGGCGTGGAGGCAAACGCAGCGGCACGAAGTTTATCCCTTCGCGTCGGTTCATACCACTCTTCCTGCATTTTCACACCTCCACAATGGCTATATGACGGAATCCGTCGTTTACGACGTCCTCTTTAATATAACCCGGTTCCCACGGTTGTAAAGCGCGGAATTTGCATTTCCGGTCAAAAAGCACCTCTTTGTCCGTATTGATCCAGGAGTGCTGCCCGATGAACGCCCCGCTGCGGCTCCGAACCACATGAAACATGATCTTGTAATCCGCCTTCGGATTGGCATACTGCCTTGCGGAATCCATACTTACCGATGTCGAGTTGAATCCTTTCAGCCCGAAAATACTGCTGCTCAAATTGTCTTTCAGCAAATTGAACTGCTCCTCCGACGGCAGGTTGATGCAGCGGTAAACGCTCCCGCCGGTGTATTTCGGCGCCTTTTCCAGAACGTTCGACAATCGATCCATCTCGTCCGAACGCTCATCGGTCATATCCTCGATGCCGCGGCTGGCCCGATTGAGGTCGAGTTCGTCGCTCGCAGTGTAGCGCGTGATGACGTCGCGCTCCTCCTGCGAGAGATCGTCCCAGAAGTCGTCAGCCTGGGCGATGATTCCAGGCTGGCGGTTCTCCACATCGCGGTACATCCGTTTGAGCTCCTCGCGTTCGAGCTCTTTTGCCTCGACCCGCGCCCGCTGAACCGACGGCGGATCCGGATGATCGAAATCATAGTTGTCGACCTTGTAATCCTCGAACGCATCCGCCGGGTCGAACTGATAGCCGCTCGCCGGAGGCTGGATCTGCGCGGCGGAGACCCCGCCGGACGGCGTCTTGTCCGAGTTCTCGACCCAGCAGTTGCAGTTGAATTCCCAGGGCGGGAAAATCTTGTGCCAGATCGGGTCGCTCTTCAAAAACACCTTGCCGTCGAGCGCCTTGTGATCGGGCCTCGGATTGCGTCCGCAGTGGTAAACCCAGCTCGGGAAACGCGCCTCGACCGCCGGATCGCGGTCTTTCGCGTACTTCCCGACCGCGACCGCCATGCGCTTGTTCTGCGTCAGGATGAGGTCGACCCGCGCTTTGCTGCCGAGGTTGCGGACACTCGCCGTGCCGTCGTCCCGACCATTCCCCCGGAGCCATGTCCGGAGCTGATTCCGCGCTTCCGACTGACTGATTCTTCCGGCGCTGAACGCATCCGAGATCTCGCGGATCTTTTCGAGCACCCGCGCATCCGCCACCCGCGCGCTGAAAAAGCAGTGCGCCCGGATCTTCGGCGGAACCCGCCGCGAAATTCCGCGCGAACCCATCCCGGTGAGTTTGGACGTCCGGTTTTTGATGAATTCATTCGCCTCGTCGTAGGTCATGATGTCATTCCCCGTGCCATGCCGTCATAGATCTGCCCCTCGAGAAACGTTTCGAGTTTCCCGGTTGAACCGTTTTTCCTCCCCTCCGCACAGGCGGAGAGACGCCGCGAGAACTCCTCGTCGGAAATCTCCGTATCCGCGGAGAGCTGATTGAGTTCCGCCGCCAGCGGCCCGAGCCATTCGGTCAACGCATCCGACAGGTCTGACAGGTCCGACTTGTCCGACTTGTCCGACTTGTCCGCACTGAGTCCGATATCGTTTTTCTCCGGAACCTCCGTCGCCAGGCCGAGCGAGCCCTGCTGCCCGAATCCCGTCTGCGGCGGCTCATAACGCATCGGCAGAGAGAAGATTTTCGAGACTTCCTCGAGTTCCGGAATGAATCCGGAGGAGGTGAGCGTCTGAATGGTCTGCGCACGGACGAGCAGTTTGTCGGCGGTCGCCTTTTCGTCCTCCGGCGGCTCGACCTTGAAATGGATTTTCGGCACCGGCACGCCGTCGCCGAACTGGAACCGCGTCCACGGAGCGGCGATCTGCGCGCGGATCGTCGATTCGATCGCGCGGGCGTCCGCTTCGAGGATGTCCTGCCGGACGGCCGATTGCGCGTCGCCGTTGCTCATCCCGGCGGAGTCGCCGCTCGAAGCGAGCTGCCCGACCAGCAGCGTGTAAATCGCGTCGTGGCAGAACTCCAGCGCCCGGAAATAGACGTTGTCGCCGCCGGTGTTTGCCGCGTTGAGCAGCTGGATCTCGGTCGAATTCGTGAAAACGCCGCCGCCGTCCGGCCCGAAGGAGCGGATGATCCGCTGCAGCACCTCGCGCTCGTTCTCCCAGGTGTTCTGGTCGACGCGGGCGACGACGAACGGCATGCCGAACCGCTCGATGAAGCTGAACAGGTCTTTGAGCGGCCAGTTCTGCAGGCAGTGCAGCCAGGCCAGCACCCGGATTTTGCCGCCGCGCGCCGGATCCGGCCGCCGCCGGTGCTGGTGAATGATGAACTGATCCGGAACGAGCTCCATCCCGTCCGGATATTCGTCCGTCACGAGGCGCGGAACCATGCTGTCGCGCAGCGTGAAGCAGTGCGGCTCGATGGTCTGAAACCCCTCGATCGCGCCCCCCTCTTTCCAGACGATTTCCGCCGCGGAAAAGGGCAGAATCACGCCGTCGAGCAGATTGCGCAGCAGCTCCTGGAACGTCTCGGGCCGATCGGTGAATCCGAGCGAGAGCCCGGTCTCGTCGAGCGCCGCGGCAAACCCCTCCGCGGCCTGTTTCGCGGCCTCTCCGGGGCCGCCCGGCAGGATTTCCCAGCCGACGCCGCAGAGAGCGTCCGCGCGCTGATCCATCGCGCCCTGAATATCCCAGTTGCGTTCGAGGATCTCGCGCCCGCAGAGGCAGAGCTGCTCGATGTCCCCCGAGTTCGCCGCCTGGAACAGCGCGTAAAGCCGCGCCGGGGTGTAGCTCGCAGGCGTACTGTAACGATAGCGATCCTCCGGCGTGATGACCACCCGCCGGGCGGGAATCGTGCTGCGCGCACGTTGCCGTCTAACACGGCCAGCTTGGTATTTCATGTTCGATCACCCGTTTCGGATTGTTGAAATTATCGTTCAAAATGGTGTCCCGCGTCCGCGATCCGCACGATTCAAACCGGCACGGCCCGGCGGAGTCGCCTTTCGCGTGCCGGGCGAGCGCCAGCGCCCAGAAGCGGTCGCTGTGGCCGTTTTCGTCGCGTTCGCCCTCGTAGCGGACGTTGCCGGCCGCCGTCGTGGTCTTGCGGATCTTGTGAAGATCCTCGCGGATCTCCGGATCCGACGCGATCCGGATCGTGCGATCCTCGAAACTGGCGCGAAGCGGCATCGCAAGCTCGGCTTTCACCGGCCCCGAAAAATTCACCGCCTCGACCCGGTACTTCCCGAACCGGTCCTGCGCGTATTCGGCCAGCATCATGCCCATGCCGGTCGAATCGATGCACAGCCGCGCGAGCCGCGGGTTGTTCAGCCGCGAGTAGAGATACTCGCTCTGCACCCGGAACGGCGCGCGGTCAAACACCCGGTACTCCGTCTGCCGGAGCACGTCTCCGACAAGTTCGAGCTCGAAATAAACGCCGAGGTCTTTTTTGCGGCCGACGTCGTATCCGCCGAAAAGCAGCCCCTGGCCGCTGTCGCGGCACTCCGAACGCGGAATCTCGCACCCGGAGATCAGCTCATACGAGAGCAGCGCCGCGCCGTCGCTCGACGGCTGAATCATGTACTGCGTCTGCCACGCCTCCTCGGTGCGGCATTTCGCGCGCATCATCGCGAGCCAGGCGTCGCGGGTGTAGTGCTGACCGGTCACCTCGTTGAGTTTCTCGACGAACCCCTGTTCGACCGCGTCGACGATCGTCGTGCGGTGAAAACTCCACCCCATCGGGTTGCCGTTTTCGAGGATGTCGCGCCCCATTTTGCAGAACGGGGTGTTCGGCCCGCCGTCCACGCTCAGCGCGGAGAGGACTTCGAGCTGCCCGCCCCAGGTCGTGCAGGGCAGCGCCATATCGATGACGCGCCCGGAATCCTTGTGCAGGTCGGCCTCGTCGATGAGGACGTCGCCGCCCTTGCCGGCGAACGCCTCCGGCGTGCTCGAGAGCGAGACGACGCGGCTGCCGGTCGCCTCGTAGGTCGCCACGAACGCGCGGATGCCGCGCTCGGGATCGATGACCTGCAGATCATCGCCGAGGAGTCCCCGGCAGACGGCGTTCGACGCCTTCGCCCACTTGGCGATGTAATCCGTGATGAACTCGTGCGCGGTCAGTTCGTCGCGCGAGGTCACCCACTGCGTGAAATTGCGCCGCCGCAGGCACTTGTCGTTGACGCGGAAGCTCGTCGCGTAGGTGATGCCGATCCGGCGCGACTTCTCGTAGAATTTCATCGGCGAATCGTCGAGAATCCACGCGCGCTGGTACGGCAGAAAATAGTCATTGACTGGATTCATGTTTGCGCACTCCCAGGATGTTCGCGAGTTCGTCGGCGACGCGCTCCGGATCCGCGACGGTGTTCTCTCTCTTCAGGAGTTTCGCGAGTTCCTCGCGGTAATGAACCTCACGTTCGGCGAGTTCGGCCTTGAGTTCCGCGATTTCCGCGTCTGCGCGTTCGAGTTTCCGGCGGAGATCGGCGATCTGGTTGTCTTTCGCGGTGTTCGAGAGCGTCGCCGCGCTGCGGACGAGCCGTTCGACCTCCTTCGTATCCTCCGCGCCGGCGACGCACTCCTGAACGAGTTTCAGCAGCGCGACCTTCGTCTGCTCGGCGATCGTGTCGAGGGAGTCGTTTTCACGCAGAAAAGCGGTGGTCAGCCGGTCGGCGGTGAAGTTCGAGCGCTCTTTGAGCCGCTGATCGGTCCAGGCCTTGTACTGTTCGCTCTTCTTGAGGCGCGAGATGGCCGGGGCGGTGAGTTTCAAACCGCGGCTGCGGTACGCTTCGGCGATCTCGGAATCGGCGGCAATCGTGGCGAACGTCGCGCCGTCCTGGATCATTGCGATGATCTTGTACTGCAGCTCGAAAGGGAGCAGCGAAAAATTCGAGCGCGGCCCGTTTTTTGATTTCGCCATGCGATCCCCCTTTCACCGGAGCGCGGCCGGGCCGTAGAGACGTTCGTCGTGCCGCAGCGGGTCGATGCCGGAGAGCGGATCGGCCGAGGCGATCGTGCTGCGCAGATCCCCCGAGAGCCGGCAGTAGTCGTCGTAACCGGGAATCGGAATCAAATATCCCTTTTCGATGAGATAGTTCCACTCGTGCCGGACATCGCGGATCTCCTCGTTCGAGAGCGCGAGCTTCTGCGCCGCGAGAATGACCGCATGATGTCCGAGAACGACCGAAAACTCCTGCGGATTTTCAAAATCGAAAAGCGCGCGGACGATCGCGCGCCGGATGGCGTATTTATTCATGTTGTCCCTCCCTTATTTTCCGCCCGGATGGTTGCGTTTGTGTTCCCGGAGCGAGGTGTCAACCCCGACGATGTAGCGTTCGAGGCTGTCGATTTTCTCCTTGCGGACGCCGTCGGCGACGAGCAGCTGCTTGACCTCGCCGGAGATGTTCGTAATCATCGCGCCCTGTGTGCTCTGCTCGCCGGAAATGTTCTTGAGTTCGTTCAAAATGACGTCCGCCTTGTCCGCGTCCGCGTGTGCCTTGAGGCTTTTCGACAGCTCCTTGAGGCTTGCCTTGATCTCGCTGATTTCGGTTTCGGTCGCCCGGCGGCGCTCTTCTCGCATGCGTTCAATCTCGTCGGTTGCCTTCCGGCGTTCCTCCTCGTCGCGCCGGTCGAGCCGCTTCTGGTGCGAGGCGATGATCCAGCCGGAGAGGCCGCCTCCCAGGAGCGAGACGAGCGTGTTGTAGAGTGAATCCATTTGCAAACTCCGATTGTTGGGTTGGTTCCCGGTTTTCGCACCGGGAAGGCGCACATGCAAACGAAACGACCATTCAAGCCGGTCACAGCTGATGTGTAAAACAAGGTAAAAAGTAAAAAGTAAGAGGTAAAAAGCAAGAGGTAAGAGGTAAGAGGTAAAAAGTAAGAGGTAAAAAGCAAGAGGTAAGAGGTACACTTTCTACTTCATACTTTCTACTTCATACTTTCTACTTCATACTTTCCTGCTCTGCCACGGGAGCAAAAAAACGAACCGGAACGGCCGCGCCGCCCGGTTCTCCAGACAAGGAACCCCCGATGAAAGGTCCTCTATATATGGGGGGAAATACCCGATTTTATTCACAAAACCGGATTTTTTAATAACTAACAAGTTAGTTATTAACATGATAAATGGTGACACGCAATCACTGGACAGTGCGGCAGGTAAAAATATGGCGGGATATCCGGTAAAACGGATATCCCGCGCTTGCAGTCGCCTACGACCATAGCGGATGGTTTTCTGAAAACCCACGCCTCGAAAGGTCGTGGGAGCGGCGTTACTTCCGCCGCGTCAAGATTACTATACTCGAACCCGCCCCGGTTGTCAAGCCGGTAAGATCAAATGCGGGGGACATCGACCTTTGGGACATCGACCTTTGGGACATCGACCTTTGGGACATCGACCTTTGGGACATCGACCTTTGGGACCTCAATCTTGGGAACTGCAATATCAGGGATGAGTCGATCCACCTCTTGCGCCTCTGTTGCGCTCTTACCCTTTTTTATTTCGTCGCGCAAGGACATAATCTGTTTTTGAATCTCATTGAATTGCAAATTCACCTTCCTGAGTTCATTATTAACAGCGTCATTATAGCGACTCAGCCGTTTTGCGATTACATTTTCCAATTCGGAATGCCGCTTCTCCATTTCCGCCTGTTGCGCATCAATTCTCTGCTGTATGCTTTCGATTTCGGTCATTTTGTTTTTCAAATCCTCAAACTTCTGATTGACGCTCTCGTAATCATAGCGGGGTAACAGTGCCAAAAATGACATGATGATGGAAAAGAACATAAGCCCGGCAAAGAACATTTCGAGCAGGCGTTTGAACTTCAGTTCGTACCATTCATCTTTCTCCATCGGGTGCTTTTTAGTTCCCCAAGTCAACAGGACAAAACACCAAACGGCCAATGCTACAATGGCAATAGCAAATACCCACAAAACATCTTCCGAATTCATTTCCCAGCCTCCCCTTTAATTTTTCTTCGCATTTCGCCAAAATTTGGCTCGCGGTCACTCCTCCGGCTGCTTCATTTCGCTGATGATTTCATCGGGAAAGTTCGCGGCGATGATCTTCAGGCAACGTGTTTTCTGCGCGGGCGTCATGCCGTGGACGATCCGCATGATTTCATGCTCTACCGGATCCGCGGCGGAACCGCCCTGATCGCGGAAGAACGTCAGAACCAGCTCTGGAAACAACTTCTCGAGTGTCCCGAGAGTCATGTTGCGGATCTGGCGGCGGCCGCACAGGTAATCGGAAATCTGCCCCTGCGAAACCCCGCACTGATTGGCCAGTTCGAGCTGATTTCCAGCCCGTACGCACGCCTCTTTCAGCGCATCGAGAACGAGTTTTTCTATCATCGCAGTATCCTGTATGTTATATTTTCGCTTTACACAATATCACAAAAACCCGCCATATCAAATAAATTTCGCGATATTGTTCTTTTTTTGCTTGACAAAATATCCTGATCGTAGTATTATAACCACAAACAGGATATTTCCGATGGAGGTTATGATGACAAAACTGCAGGATATGAGAAAAAAGCGGGGACTCCGCCAGGCAGAGCTGGCGCGACGGCTGCAGGTTTCTCGTCAATGTGTCTGCATTGCCGAGAAAAAGGGGATCCGCAACGCCGATGCGGCGGAACGTTACGCCCAGGTGCTGCAATGCCGTCCGGCGGATCTCATGGAGTTTTCCAGAGCGCGCACCCGTGCGGTACGATGATAGCACCAGACAAGACAAGGAGGAACACCGATGAAAAAGAGAGTCAAATACTTTGAATGGGGAAATGAGAAGCCCGGTTACGTCACGACCTGGACGGTCGATCCGGACGGCCGTGTCCGGATCGGGGCAAAGATCCGAAAGGAAACGGCATGGCGGCGCGGATACGAATTCGAGTGCCCGTTCGCGTGAACGACCGCAGGGAGAGGAATGAAACATGGACGAAAAAACTCGCAAGCATATAGCCGTAATCCACGGCATTCTCAGCGAAGAACC
The DNA here is from genome assembly GCF_944391105.1 of uncultured Victivallis sp. Classification (GTDB taxonomy): domain Bacteria; phylum Verrucomicrobiota; class Lentisphaeria; order Victivallales; family Victivallaceae; genus Victivallis. The sequence goes on along the minus strand of NZ_CALXSK010000003.1, from coordinate 1,106 downwards.
GAAAACCCGTATTCTATTCTACTGCCTGGCCGCTTCGGAAGCGGAGGTGGCGCGAGAACTGATCAGGCTTGAGGCGGGAATACCGATATTCTCCTGCAAAACGGAGTATATGCCAGAGATAACCCGGGCCGTATTCAAGTTAAAAAAAGTCTGCCTGTTCATCGCTGCCGGGCCGCGTTCGTGGGATGATATTGCACGTGAGGCGGGCAAAAGCAACCGGCCGGATCTTATTATAATCGATCATCCGGAACGGATTCAGACTGCCACGGAGGAACCGGGGACAGGATCCGAAAGGAAACGGCATGGCGGCGCGGATACGAATTCGAATGCCCGTTCGCGTGAACGAGACGTTGTGCCACGATAGCACCGGAGAGGGAGTGAGAACCATGCGGAAATTTGACGGCACGATCAGGCAGGCAGTTCTGCGGGCGTGCGAGATCGCCGGATCGCAAAAGGCATTCGCGGAAGCGACGGGGATCTCACCGCAGAACATCAGTAAATATTTACAAGGCAGAGTCAGATCGATTTCACCGAAGGTATGGAAAACCCTGTTTCCGCACATCAAGCCGTATTTGGCCGGTACCACGGCGGAAACATTGTGCCACGATAGCACAGGAGACGGATCAATGAGTGAAGACGATTTTCAGTTGAATACGTTGCATCTGCTGGATGCACTGATTGTGACACTGAACTTCCGCCCGAAAATAGAGTGCCCTCCGGAGCTGCAGGGGCGGTTGAAGCAGTTGCAGATCGCGATCGGCAGACATTTCTGCGCGGCCGAAGAGCGGGGTGCGGATGATTGCGCCTGGAACTGCCGGTATGCCGGCACTGAAACATGCAACAGCAAGTGCCGCTATTCCTGCATCGGGGACTCCGGAGTTCCCGGCTCCGAAGCCGCCGGTGCCGCCGATGGCACCGGAGAGGAGGCGCAGCCATGAAATGCGAATGCTGCCGGCGGGAACCCGGCGCGGACAACCTTTACACGCTGCGGATCGAGGCGAAGCAGCGCCCGACGTTCGAGCTGACCGTTTGCCGCGTGTGTCTGCCGAAAGTCGGGAAGCTGTATCAGAATTTTTGTGCCACGATGGCACAACGGAAAACGGAGG
>NZ_CALXSK010000002.1 GCF_944391105.1 uncultured Victivallis sp. | reverse complement strand
GATGTGTCAAGATGGGCTTGGCACATGAGAAAAAGAGTTATTTACAGGAAAAAGCCAATCTTTTTGAAATTGGCTCTGGAAAGAAAATCTCTAGAAGAAAGGATTCTGAATGAAGCATCGTATGGAAAAACAACATGTGGGTTTCAACTTCACCTTGATAGAGCTCCTCGTGGTGATCGCGATCATCGCGATTCTGGCCTCGATGCTGCTGCCTGCGTTGAATCAGGCGCGGGAACGGGCGCGCGAGACGGCCTGCATCAACAACTACAAACAGATCGGACTTGCCTCCTCGCTCTATGTGGAGGACAACAAGGGGTATCTGATGGAGTGGAACAAAGGTTGGTGGCGGGGCCTTATCGTAAACAACTATCTGACGCCGCAGAAGGTCTACCGCTGCCCGGTGTTCCAGACGAACAGTTCGCAGGCGCTGGTCTCCTACAACATGCCCGGCTATAACGGCTGGAAGCTCGGCGGCAAAAAGATATCCATCCTGAAGAACCCGCAGAAATACGTGTTTTTGATCGAGGACAATGAGCCGACGCGCTACTACAAGAACGACTGGGGGGCCTCCAAGCCGGTCAATTACTGGGACTCGAATTACACCGCCTGGACGCTGGAACGCAACTATCCCCACCTAGGGAAAACCAATGTGCTGTTCGCCGACTACCACTGGGATAATGCGCGGTACAGTGCACAGCACCACGACTTCTGGGGCTGGCACATCGCCTCGGATCCGAATCCGCCGTATACGGGCAGTTGAGCGGAGGTCGGGAAACGGTTGAAATCACCATCTTAAGGAGTTTGTGCCTGTGAAAATTCATGTTTTATTGTTGCTTCCGTTGCTTTTTCTCGTGCTGCCGGGCACTGCGACGGATCTGTTTCCATGGAAAACGGCCAATCAGCTCGCGCCGTACCGGGTCTGGGGGAAAGTCGCAGTCGTGCCGGAATCGGAACGGAGCCGGCGCGGCGACGTGGAGATTCTCGACGGAGGCTTCACCCGGAATCTCGGATGGAATCGGGACGAAACCGGCTGGGTTGAAGTCTCCGCCCGGTTCCGCAACGTTCCGGAAAACGGGACACCGGGGTTGCAGATCACGCTCAATGACCGGAACGGCTTCGCGGGACAGGTTTACGGAACGCTCTCCGAAACCGGAACCGACCGGAAGTGCACCGCCCTCTTCCCGGTCGCCCCGGATCTGACGCAGATCAGCATCTGGTGTTACGGGGCGAAGGGCTCCGCCGTCGGCGTCGACAACTACACGATTCGACTCCGGCCGATTCCGGAAATCGCCGACGCGCCGAAAAAACCGCAGATCAGCGGCATCGACGTGGACAGCACCCCATTTCTCGCACAGCTGCGGTTCGGAAACTACCTCAACAACAGCCGCGGCGCCGCAGTCGAACGCGCCGAAGGGGACGGCGAATTCCGCCCGCTCGGCGAAGCGCAGCCGGGCTTCCACACCTTCACCGACGCAGCCGTCGAGCCCGGCAAGACCTATCGTTACCGGGTCAAAAACCGGTCGCACGGTGCGGAATCGGAGTGGTCGGAACCGTTCACGGTCAGAATTCCGATGTGGCGTCGCTCCCCCGGGAAAACCGTCTACTTTGTCGACTCGGAAAAGGGAAACGACGCGAATCCCGGCACCGCGCCCGACAAGGCCTGGAAATCGCTGGACAAGGTCAGTTCCACGATTTTCGCGCCGGGCGACCAGATCCGGCTTCAGCGGGGTTCGGTCTGGCATGTTCCGCTCGAACTGCGCGGCAGCGGCAGCGCGGATGCGCCGATCCGGCTCGACGCCCGGGGAGAAGGCAAGCTCCCGCTCATCGCGGTGAAAGACGTGCTCTACGCCGTCCGGCTGAAGAACCAGAGCCACTGGGAGATCGGGGAACTCGAACTGGTCAATACGCAGACGATTCCGGAGAACGTCACTGAAATAACACTCCCCGGCAGAGAGATCAAGCTGACCCGGGACGATCCGTTCTTCGCGCCCTACGCCCGGAAACGGCGCCAGACCGGCTTGACCCTTGAACTGGAAAATTACGGAATCGCAAAGAACATCCGTATCCACAATCTGAACATTCACGATGTGGAGGGACCTCAGAACGCCAAGGAGAGCGGCGGCATTCTCGTCAAGATCGACGGAAGCCGCAAACCGAGCCGGTTCCACAATCTCGTCATCGAGGAGAACACGATCCGGCACACAGGCCGCTCCGGAATCGTCTTTCAGGTGTGGCCGCATGCGTTGCGCACACACTGGTTCCCGAGCACTGGGGTGCGGATCTCCCGCAATCGCCTGAGCGACATCGGAGGAGACGGCATCGTGCCGTGGGCGTGCGACGGGGTCCGGGTGACGGGCAACGTGGTTTACCGGGCAGCGGCGACGGCACGGGAGGCCAACGTGGCGATCTGGCCGTGGAGCTGCGACAACGCGGTCATTTCCGGGAACATCGCCGCGTTCACGGCAAAACATCAGGGCAACGGCGACGGACAGGGATTCGATGTGGACACAAACAACTTCAACACCCTGATGGAGAACAATCTGAGTTTCCACAACTGCGGCGGATTCATTCTGATCTGCGGGGAAGCGGACACGCTGAACCGGAAGGCGACGGTGCGCAACAATCTCTCCATCTCGGACGGGATGTCGGTCTTCACGCTCTGGAACAATCTGGACGACATCGACATCCATAACAACACGGTCATTTCTCCTGATAACTCCAAGGCGGTGTTCCTGATTGCGAACTGGGGCAAGGGGGATGCGGATCCGATCCAGATGAAGAAGGTGAATTTTCATGACAACCTGATCGTGGCAGAGACGCCGCTCACACTGCGCAGCCGCCAGAAATCGTGGATGTTGTCCGACAATCTTTTCTGGGGAGCTTACGCCGAAGCCATTGCGAAAACAGGCCGGGGAAGCCGCATTGTCGATCCGAATTTCCGGGGGAAACTCAACCCGAACGACGATATCCCGTCCCAGCTGGAAAAACTTGTTCCCGGAGGGAAAACCGGAGGAGCGGGCGCGGACATCCCGCAATTGATCAAAACGCTTAAGGAGAGCGGCGCACTTTAAGTGGAGCGCGGGTTCCGGCAATGTTTCCGGGACCCGCGTTTTTCCATTCTCCCTCACCAAGTACGCAGGGATGAACAGGAGCGTTTCCCTTCCCCCTGACGCAATTCGTCCTGCGCGAAATATCGTTTTTTTTTGAAAAAGCGGCTTGATTCCGGCCGGAAAAGTGATATAATAATTTTCAAGGAATACAGGAAAGCACGATGGAAACGTTCCCGAGAAAAACCGATGCAGGAATCCGGAACGGCGTTGAAAATGCCGCCCCGCGTTTTTTTGCGCCCGTGCTTTCCTCCCTGCTGCTGCGACTTACCAGCGCCGATCAGGCCGAGTGAAGACGCACTGCGACACCTTCCCGGATCGGACCGGATCGGCGGAGTTCCCATTTCTTTGCTTCGAGCGCCGTTCTGCGTCCGTCTTCCCGTTCTCCGGTTGCGTCGAAGCGCAATTTTCAAACCGCAAAACGCATGAATGAACTGGAGAAAGCAAGTATGAATTCGTATCCGAAATACAAAGCCCCCGGACCAATCGAAATCGAAAACCGCGTCTGGCCCACCCGGCGCCTCACGGCCCCGCCGATCTGGGTGCCGGTCGATCTGCGCGACGGCAATCAGGCGTTCGCACGCCCGATGAACGTCGAAACCAAGCTCCGCTACTTCCGCATGCTCTGCGAGATGGGATTCCGCGAAATCGAGGTTGCCTATCCCGCCGCCTCGACCGAGGAGTTCGAGTTCGTCCGCAGATTGATCGGAGACGGGCAGATCCCGGACGGCGTCCGGATCAATGTGCTCACCGCCGCCCGGCAGGACCTGATCGAACGCACGATCCAGGCGATCGCGGGCGTCCGCGCCGCGACCGTCCACTGCTACATCGCCACAAGCGAACTGCACGGCAGATTCGTGCTCGGGAAAACACCGGAGGAACTCATGCGCACCGCCGTCGAAGGCACCCGCATGATCGCCGAACAGGTTGAGGCCGCCGGAATGCGCGATCAGGTTCGCTACGAATTTTCTCCGGAGGAGTTCTCCGACAGCGATCTCGGTTTCGTCACGGAACTTGCCGAAGCGGTCCGCGAAGTCTGGCGCCCGCGCGACAAACGCGATTTCGTGCTGAATCTCCCCGCGACGGTCGAGCGCCGCGCCCCTTACGAGTATGCCGACATGATCGAAGCGTTCCTCCGCCGCTACTCCGGAGCGGATCATACGACGATCAGCGTCCACACCCACAACGACCAGGGGTGCGCGGTCGCCGCCGCCGAAATGGCCGTGCTTGCGGGAGCGGAACGGGTCGAGGGGACTCTCTGCGGCCACGGGGAACGCACCGGCAACATGGATCTGGTCACATTCGCTCTGAACTTGAAGTCGCGCGGAATCGAGCCGGGGATCGATTTCTCCCGTCTCCCGGATATGGTCCGGTTCATCGAGGAGGCATCCGGCATCCGGTTGAGTCCGCGGGCGCCGTACACGGGGGAGCTCGTGTTCACCGCGTTTTCCGGCACTCACCAGGATGCGATCCGCAAGGGGATGGCGCGCCGGGAGGAGATCGCCGAATTCTTCGGCCAGGGGTGGAAGATGCCTTATCTGCATATCGATCCGGCCGACCTCGGGCGCAGTTACGACGGATTGATCCGGATCAACAGCCAGTCCGGCAAAGGGGGCGTGGCCTACGTGCTCGAGTACGTCTATGGAATCCGGCTGCCGAAAGAGATGCAGCCGATGGTCGCATTCGCCGTCCAGCGCGAGGCGGAAACGACCGGGCGCGAACTCACGCCGGCGGAGGTCTACCGGATCTTCCGCGAGAAGATTCTCGAACCGGCGGGAGCGGCAATCCGGCTCGAGGGATTCCGAATCCAGCGGCCGGTTCCGGGAGAGCCGGACAAGACCGGCGTGGAGCTCGAACTCAAATCGCGCGGCGTACTCTACGCGGTTTCCGGAGTCGGCGGCGGGCCGATCGAAGCGGCGACGGCGGCGCTGCACAAATGCGGGGCGATTCCGGAGTTCCAGCTCGAGGAGTACAGCGAACACGCGCTCGGGCGGGGAGCGACGGCGCAGGCGGCCGCCTACGTCGGGATTCGCGACAATTCCGGGCGGATGATCTACGGCGCCGGAATCGACAGAAACATCAATCTCGCGGCGATCCGCGCGATCGTCAATGCGATCAATCATACTCTGGAAGAGTGACGGGGAGGAAAGATGGAGAGGAAAGATCAGACACAACCGGCTGAAACCAACGTCATTTCCGAATACGGAAAAACGCTCATGGTGCACGTGGACACCTCGCCGGGACAGAAGATTCTCGACCTCGGCTGCGGGACGGGCGACCTCACGGCGGTGCTCGCGGCGAACGGGGCCGACGTACTCGGGATCGACAACTCGGCGGAGATGATCGTCAAGGCGCGCTACAGCCATCCGGAACTCATGTTCGCGGAGATCGACGCGCTCGAGCTGCCCTACGACGAAGAGTTCGACACGGTGTTTTCGAATTCGGTGTTTCACTGGATTCCGGACGTGGACCACCTGCTTGCGGAGATCCGCCGGGCGCTGAAGCCGGGCGGCAAGCTCGTATGCGAATTCGGTGCGGCGAGCAATATCGCCACGATGCGCCAGGCGTTTGCGGCTGCGAGCGCGCGACACGGCCGGGAATACCGCGAACGGTTCTACTGCCCGACCCCGGACGAGTTCTTCGACCGGCTGAAAGCGGCGCGGTTTGAGCCGGAGCGCGTGCTCGAATTCGACCGGCAGACGCCGCTGCCTGGCGGAGCAGACGGACTTCGTCACTGGGTGTGCCGTTTTCTGAAGAGCGATCTTGAACCATTCAGCGCCTCGGTGCAGGAGCAGATCCTCACGGAGGTCGAGACCGCCTGCCGTCCGCTGCTCTGGAACGGCAGTGAGTTCATCGTCGATTACCGACGGCTTCGGGCCGTGGCATTCAAGCGCTGAAACCGGCGTTTTTGACTGAAATAAAGAGTCAAACAGAGAAAAATTCGTTTTTTTTGACTGATTTTCCGGTTTTGAGCTTGATTTTATGAGCAACGTTAAGTATAATTACACACAGTTACCACGGCTCACCACAACAAACAGGAGGGAGTTGAACGATGAAGCATGATTTTTACGATGTGAAGGCCAAAGCCAAGGTCAGCGCTGATGTTCTCGACTGCGTGACGTTCGGCGACGCCGGCCGCAAGCGCTATGCGTTCAAGGGCAAGACGGCGGACGGCCGCAGCCTGACCGCTTTCGTCGGCAAGGATGTCTGGGAAAAGGCCAAGGCCCAGCTGAAGAAATAAGACTCTCCCTTCTGCCGAGAAGTCAAAGACTCTCCCTTCCGCCGTGGAACGGGGAGTCTTTTTTTGCGGGGTGGGAATGCAGCGGTTGACTTTTTCCCGGGAAGATGATACATTACCCCCGCACTAAGGAAAGGATACGGCATGACAGAATCGCAACAACCGATGCCGCCGGCGATGATACTCTGCGGCGGACAGGGGACTCGACTGCGGGAAGTGACCGAGCTGCTGCCGAAACCGATGGTTCCGATCGGGGAGCAGCCGATCATCTGGCATATCATGCGCGGATACGCCGCGTTCGGAGTCAAGCGTTTCATTCTCTGCCTCGGCTACAAGCGCGAGGAGTTCATCGACTATTTTCTGAACTTCCACGCCCGTTCGACCGACATCACGGTGCGTCTCGGCAAAGATCACGGCATCACCTACCACGGTGAAACGTTCGAGGCGGACTGGGAGGTGACGCTCGCCGACACCGGAATCGAAACCATGACCGGGGGGCGGATTCTGCGGGCTTCGCGTTATCTGAAGCCGGAGGACCGGGAGTTTTTCCTCACCTACGGCGACGGGGTTTCGGATCTCGACATCGGGGAACTGCTCGCGTTTCATCGAAAAAACGGCAAACTTCTGACTCTTTCCGCCGTTCATCCGGACGGGCGCTTCGGCGAAATGAAATTCAGGGGGAATCTGGTGGAGGGATTCGCCGAAAAACCGATTTCCAGCAGCCGTTACATCAACGGGGGATTCATGGTGGCGGACCGGGAGATCGTCTCCCGCTATCTGGAAGGGCGTCCGGACTGCTACTTCGAAGCGCGGCCGATGCAGGAGATTCTGAAAGACCGCCAGCTTGCCGCACTGCGCCACAACGGGTTCTGGCAGTGCATGGACACCCCGCGCGAACACAAGCTCCTGAACGATCTCTGGAATTCGGGCAGCGCCCCCTGGACGAAACACTGGCAGAGGTGAGCGGGTGTTCGGCGATGTTTACAACGGGAAACGGGTGCTCGTCACGGGCCACTCCGGGTTCAAGGGGAGCTGGCTCGTGATGTGGCTGCGCCGCCTCGGCGCGGAGGTGTGTGGAATCGCGCTGCCGCCGGAGACGGAAGTTTCCCATTACAATCTGCTCAAACCGGAACTGCGTTCGGAGTGGTGCGATCTGCGGGACGCGGAACATGTCTCCGGAATCGTGCGCGATTTCCGGCCGGAAATCGTCTTTCACCTCGCAGCGCAACCGCTGGTCCGGAAGTCGTATGCGGAACCGGCACTGACGTTCGCCGTGAACGTGGGCGGAATGGTGAATCTGCTCGAGGCGCTCCGTTCGACCGGCGGAGCCCGGGCGATCGTGATCGTCACAAGCGATAAATGTTACCGGAACGACGAATCTCCCCGCGGACACCGCGAAGAGGATCCGCTCGGCGGATACGATCCGTACAGCGCCTCCAAGGCGTGTCAGGAGCTCCTGGCGGCGAGTTACCGCGACAGCTTCTTCACCCGCGGGGGGACGCTGCTCGCGACCGCGCGGGCGGGCAATGTGATCGGCGGAGGCGACTGGGCGGCGGACCGGCTGATTCCGGATCTGGTGCGCGCCGCGGCCCGCGGGGAATGCGAACCGCTGCGCAGCCCCGACGCGGTGCGGCCGTGGCAGCATGTGCTCGAACCGCTCGGCGGCTACCTGCTGCTCGGGCAGCGGCTCTTCGAGGGAGAGACGCAGGCGGCGACGGGATGGAATTTCGGCCCGGCCGAAAACGACGCGCTGACGGTCGGGGAAGTCGCCGCGCAGATGAAACGCTTCTGGCCGCGGGTGGAGTTCCGGTTTGCGCCGCAGCCGGATGCGCCGCACGAAACGAAACTGCTTCAGCTCGACTGCGCGAAAGCGGAGCGTGAACTTCACTGGCACGGCGTATGGAGTGCGGGGGAAGCGATCCGCCGGACAGCGGAGTGGTATCGGGATTTTTATGAGACCGGAGCGGTCGACACGGCGGCGGATCTCGACGGATACCTCGCCGCCGCCGCGGAAAGGGGAGTCGTATGGATGCGATGAAATTGCGCGAAGAGATTCTCGCGCTGACGAAAAACTATTGCGAAGCGAAACAAACGCAGGAGGACTCCGCGTTCGAACCGGGGAAAAGCCGGATCAATTATGCGGGGCGCGTCTACGGTTTGGAAGAGATGACGAATCTGGTCGATGCGGCGCTCGAATTCTGGCTGACGGCGGGACGGTATACGCGCGAATTTGAAACGGGGCTGGCGAAGTTTCTCGGTTTGAAGAGGGCGCTTTTCGTCAACTCGGGATCTTCGGCGAATCTGCTGGCGTTCATGACGCTGACCTCGCCGCTGCTCGGGGAGAGGCGGATCCGGCGCGGGGACGAGGTCATCACGGTGGCGGCGGGTTTTCCGACGACGGTGGCGCCGATCGTGCAGTTCGGGGCGATTCCAGTCTTCGTGGATGTGGATTTGGCGACGGCGAACGTGGACGTCACGCAGCTGGAGCCGGCGCTTTCGGAGCGGACGCGGGCGGTGATGCTTGCGCACACGCTCGGGAATCCGTTCAGAATCGATGCGGTCAAAGAGTTCTGCAAACGGCACGATCTGTGGCTCATTGAGGACAACTGCGATGCGCTCGGGTCGAAATACGCGGGGCGGCTCACGGGGACGTGGGGAGACATCGGCACATCGAGTTTCTATCCGCCGCACCACATGACCACGGGCGAAGGGGGAGCAGTTTACACGGACGATCCGCTGCTTGCGAAGATCGCGCTGTCGCTGCGGGACTGGGGACGGGACTGCAGCTGCGCTTCGGGCGAAGACAACCGGTGCGGTCACCGGTTCACGGGGAAATTCGGGACGTTGCCGGAGGGGTACGATCACAAATATGTGTACAGTCACTTCGGTTACAATTTGAAGGCGACGGATCTGCAGGCGGCGGTGGGCTGTGCGCAGCTTGCGCGGCTCGATGAGTTCACGCGGCGGCGGCGGGAAAACTTCGACTATCTGTACGAGCAGCTGAAAGATCTGCCGGAATTGTCGCTGTTCAAAGCGGAACCTGAATCGGAACCGTCGTGGTTCGGCTTTCTGATGACGCTGACCGGGGAAGCGCATTTCACGCGCAACGAACTGGTTGCGCACCTGGAGAGGCACGGAATCCAGACCCGGAATCTGTTTGCGGGGAATCTGACGCGCCATCCATGTTTCGAGACATTGAAAGAGGGAGTTGACTACCGGATATCGGGGGCGCTTACGAACACGGACAAGCTCATGAACGACGCATTCTGGATCGGGGTCTACCCCGGCATGACCCGCGAAAAACTCGACTATATGATCCGGGAAATCCGGAGTTTCTGCAACGCGAACGGTGGAGAACAACCATGAAAGATACTCTTTTCGATCGTTTGATCATCCTGGAACTGGCCAATAACCATATGGGGAACGTGGAGCACGGGCTGAACGTGATCCGGGCATTCGGCGAAGTGATCCGGGATTTTCCCGATTTCCGCTTTGCGTTCAAATTCCAGTACCGGGATCTGGATACATTCATCCATCCGGACTACCGGGAGCGGATGGACCTCAAATACATCAAACGTTTCTCCGAGACCCGGCTGTCGGAGGCGGATTTCCTGCGGATGAAGCAGGAGGCGGAACAGCTCGGCTTCCACTCGATGTGCACGCCGTTCGACGAACGCTCGGTGGAGCGGATCGTCGAGCAGAATTTTGAATACCTGAAGATCGCGAGCTGCTCCTGCAACGACTGGCCGTTGCTGGAACGGGTGGTCCAGACCGATAAACCGATCGTGATCTCGACGGCGGGCGCCGCACTCGAAGAGATCGACAACGTGGTGAATTTTCTCCAGCACCGCGACAAAAAATTCTGCCTGATGCACTGTGTCGGCTCCTACCCGACCCCCGCGGCGGAGCTCGAACTCAATCAGATCGACTTCTTCCGGCAGCGTTATCCTGGCGTGCCGGTCGGCTTCTCCACCCACGAGGAACCGGGGGATTTCGACCCGGTCAAGCTGGCGGTGGCAAAAGGTGCTGTCGTGCTGGAACGGCATGTCGGCGTCGCAACGGAAGCGTGGAAACTCAATGCCTATTCGTCGACTCCGGAACAGATCCGCGAATGGTTGAAAGCGGCGCGGAAAGCGTATGCGATGTGCGGCGTTTCCGGCATGCGGCGGCCGGTGTCGGAAAAAGAGCGCGCCGACCTGCGCGGACTTCAGCGCGGCGTATTTGCCAGACGATCGATCGCCGCCGGCGAGAAACTCACGCCGGAGCTGCTCTTCTACGCGATTCCGAATCAGCCGGATCAGTTTGTGGCCAACGACTTGTCGAAATATCTCGAATTGACGGCGAAGCAGGAGATCCCGGCGGGCGCGCCGATCCGGAAAGAGATCGTCGAAGTGCGGAACAACCGGGAAAAGGTGCTTCAGGCAGTCCGCCAGATCAGCGAACTGCTCCGGAAGAGCGGGCTCCATCTTCAGGACAAACTTGAGCTCGAACTCTCGCACCACTACGGGATCGACCGCTTCTACGAATACGGCTGCACGATCATCACCTGCGTGAACCGGGAGTATTGCAAAAAGATCATTCTGCTGCTGCCGGGGCAGGAGAATCCGACCCACACCCACCACCGCAAGGAGGAGACGTTCCACATTCTCTACGGAGACCTCTCGCTGACGCTGAACGGCGTGGAAAAGCTCTATCATGCCGGGGAGATCGTCGTGGTGGAACGGGGGACGGCACACAAATTCTCGAGCCCGTCCGGGGCGGTGCTGGAGGAAATTTCGACCACGCATTACAAGGACGATTCTTTCTACGACGACCCTGCGATCAAAGGAACCGCCTCGCGGAAAACTTATCTGACCTTTTACGCCGACTGGCTGAACGGAGAGGTGCGATGAACGATGAACGCCCGCTGGTGGCGTGGGATGTGGATGATGTTTTAAACTGCCTGACACGGAGCTGGTTTGAACACAACCGGGGGAAATTTCCGGGGATTGATTACGAGATGCTGCGAGAGAATCCCCCCGACCGGCTGCTCGGGATCAGTCGCGGGGAGTACCTGGAAAGCCTCGACCGCTTCCGGGCGGAAAAGTACGCAGAACTCGAACCTGCGCCGGAAGTTCTGGCGTTTCTGCGCCGATACGGAGAACGGTTCCGGCACGCGGCGGTGACGGCGACGCCGCGGAAATTCGCATCCGTTTCGGCGGCGTGGGTGATGAAACACTTCGGAGAGTGGATCCGGAGCTTCCACTTCGTACCGTCGGCGCGGCCGGAGTGTGTGCTGCCTGCCTACGCGCAGACGAAAGGAGAAGTGCTTGCGGGATTCCGGGGAAAAGTCATTCTGATCGATGACACGCAGAAAAATCTGGAATCCGCCCGGTCTGCCGGAGCGGAGGCAATCGCGTTTCCCGCGCCATGGAACGCGGCACGGAACCGGAAAACGGAAGAGGTCTGGGAAAAACTTCTGAACGGGGAGTCGTTACAATAAAATGGAAAAAGTTTCGGATTACATTTTCAGGTATCTTGCGGAACACACCGGTGTCCGCCACGTCTTCATGCTGCCGGGAGGCGGCTGCATGCATCTGGTCGATTCATTGGGGAAACAGCCCGGGCTCGAATTCGTCTGCAATCTCCACGAACAGGCCTGCGCAATCGCGGCGGAGGCTTACGCGCAGAACAACAACGAACTCGGAATCGCGCTGGTCACGACCGGGCCCGGGTCGACGAATGCAATCACTGGAGTGGCGGGGGCATGGATCGACTCGACGCCACTGCTGGTGCTCTCCGGGCAGGCGAAACGGGAGGACCGGATGACCGGCCTCGGCGTCCGGCAGATGGGGATTCAGGAGGTTGACATCACTGCGATTGTCGCCCCCATTATCAAATATGCGAAGTGCGTGACCGAACCGGAGTCGATCCGGCTGGAGCTGGAAAAAGCGCTCTATCTTGCGCAGCACGGGCGGCGAGGTCCGGTCTGGCTCGACATTCCGCTCGATGTTCAGGGCGCGCAGATCGATCCGGACCGTCTCACCGGGTTCACGCCGGAACCTGCTGCCGAACCGGATTACAAAACGGCGGCCGTGACGATCCTCGAAGAGCTGCGCCAGGCGCATCGTCCGGCGGTGTACGCGGGGAACGGCATCCGGGCCGCCGGAGCGGTCGACGATTTTCTGAAACTTGTGGAACGGCTGCAGATTCCGGTGTTGACCAGCTGGAAAGCAGCGGACTTTCTGCCGGAGGATCATCCGCTTTTCGTCGGCCGTCCCGGCATCATCGCGCAGCGCGGAGCGAACTTTGTGCAGCAGACGGCGGACTGTTTGCTGATTCTGGGGACGCGGCTCGATCTCTGCCAGACCGGGTTCAATCACCCGCACTTTGCTCCGAACGCGCGCAAGCTGATGGTGGACATCGACATTCACGAGATCGACAAGCTGAACATGCCGTTCGCCGGAAAATTCGCGATGGATGCGGGAGAAGTGATCCGGGCGATGCTGGCGGAACGGCCGGATGCGCTGCCGTGCGCCGCATTTCTGAATCGGGCGAAAGAGTGGCAGAAACGTTACCCTGTCATTCTGCCGGAATATTGCGACGAGTCGAAGAAGCTGGTTAATCTCTATCACCTCGTAGAAGTGCTGTCGCATCAGCTTGAACCGGGTGACATCTTGATTCCGGGCAGTTCGGGAGCCTGCGCGGAGGTGACCATGCAGGCGGTCAAGGTGAAGAGCGGTGTACGGATTCACAACACGCCCGGCCTCGGCTCGATGGGCTTCGGTCTGCCCGCAACGCTCGGCGGCTGCCTGGCTTCCGGACGGAAACGGACGGTCGGGATCGTCGGCGACGGCGGCTTGCAACACAACATTCAGGAACTCGAAACGCTGCACCGGCTGAATCTTCCGGTCAAACTTTTCGTCTTGAACAACAACGGCTACGGTTCGATTTACAACATGCAGAACGGCCGTTTTGCGGGACATCTGGTGGCGTGCAATCCGGCCAGCGGGCTGACGCTGCCGGATCTGGAGCGGATTGCAAAAGCCTATCAACTGGATTTTGTCCGGATTGCGTCGCCGAAAGAGCTCGACAGCCAGGTGCGGGCGGTGCTCGAGCGTCCGGGAGCGGTGATCTGCGAAGTGATGACGGACCCGTCAGTTCCGAGCGCGCCCCGCCTCGCCTCGGAGGCGCTGCCGGACGGACGGATGGTCTCGAAGCCGATGGAGGACCTCGCTCCTTTCCTGAGCCGCGAAGAACTTGCGGAAAACCTGAGTATAGTTTAGGTGGTAATCAAATGGAATCTGCCCAAAGAACCTGTCCCGTTTGCACGGGAAAAAAAGTTAAATTCCTGCAAACAATGGATTTTGCCCGGGAATCACATTGCATTCTTCCCGAAAGTTACCGAATCGTTGAATGTAACAACTGCGGCTTTGTCTATGATGACCTTGATGCAGATGAGGGGCTGTTCGAGCAATATTACCGCAGTTGTACAAAATATACTTCCTCCGGGACCGGAGGAGCCGGGGGACTAACAATGATTGACCGTATTCGTTACCATAAACTACTTAAGTGGCTTTCCCCCTTCCTGAATGCGGAATTAATCATTGCTGACGTCGGTTGCGGGAAAGGAGGACTGCTGCGTTTTCTCAGGGAAAATGGTTTTCAGAATCTGACAGGTATTGAACCATCTCCGGGATGTGTGGAAGTTATCAGGCATCAATTAAAAATGGATGCGGTGTGTTCGGATATCAAATCTTTAAACTCCACTAACCAATTTGAACTCGTTATTGTTGCAAATGTTTTGGAACATGTCTTTAATCTGCGTGAAGCGGTAAAACAATTAAGCAAAATAATCACTCCAAATGGTATGATCGCAGTAGAGGTGCCCGATGCCTCACGTTATGCATTGTTTCCGCATGCACCGTATTATTTTTTCGATATGGAGCATATCAATCACTTTGATTTGAATTCAATGCGGAATCTCTGGAGTTCCATGGGATTTGAAGTATTAGCGGAAGAAGCCGAGACCTGCTTCCCTGTGGAAGGGATGGAGAATCCAATTTGCCGACTGCTGGTACAGAAGAAAAAACGTCAAAAAAACGACGGGACATTCGGTATTCCGAAAAGCAATACCGCAATCCCGGTCAGCCAATATATTGAATGGTCACAAAAAAAAGCACAAACTCTGCCGGATGCGCCGGACACGCAACAGAAATTTTTTCTCTGGGGGTGCGGAGCATACGCAAAATGGTTTTTGAGAAATAAACTGTCTGCTCGACCTGCCGGAATAGTTGAAGTTGACACGAAGAAAGTTGGACAAAACGTTGACGGGTGTCCGATTATCTCTCCAGAAATGCTGATGACAGAAAATTCAGAAAAAACAATTGTGATGATCTCATCTGTATTGTATGAACAGCAAATCCGCAAGCAACTGGAAAAATTAAAGTGGAAAGGTCAAATTCTTTCCGCCTGTCGGCCGAGGGAAGAGCAGGAGTACTGAAATGAAAAAAGTAACAGTTGTTTCAAGCTGTTTCAATGAAGTTGAAAATCTTGAACAGCTTTGGGAAAGAATCAAGGCTGTTTTTGCCAAACATCCAGAGTATGAGTTTGAACTGATTATCGCTGACAACTATTCCACTGATGGCAGCCGGGATTTATTGAGAAAGATGGCGGGGAAAGACAAACGACTCAAAGTAATTCTCAATTCCAACAACTTCGGGCACATCCGTTCGCCCTACAATGCGTTTCTTCAGGCCAATGGTGATGCGGTGGTCACAATATGTTCTGATTTGCAGGAACCACCGGAAATGATTGAACGTTTTCTGGAGGAGTGGGAGAAGGGAACAAAAGTGGTTTGCGCCGTTAAACCGGAGAGCAAAGAATCGCCCCTCATGTTCATGGTCAGACGGTTCTATTACTGGCTGATCGGAAAAGTTTCCGACACGCCGCAACTTCATAATTTTACGGGATTTGGCCTCTATGACAAACAATTCGTCGAGGCGATCAAACGCTTTCATGAACCTTATCCTTACTTCCGGGGCTTGGTAGCGGAAATTGGGTTTTCAAGAGTCGAAGTTCCCTTTATTCAGGAAAAACGCCGATTCGGTCGCAGCAAGAATAATTTCTTTACCCTTTATGACCTCGCGATGACCGGGTTCGTCAATCATACGAAACTGCCGTTGCGGCTGGCGGTTTTCTGCGGTTTTGTTCTGGCATTTTTGAGCTTACTCACAGCTTTCGGATACCTGGTTTACAAGTTGCTGTACTGGGATACGTTCCAACTGGGCTTGGCTCCGCTGGTGATCGGCTTGTTTTTCTTCTCAGCGGTCCAACTGATCTTCATCGGGATTCTCGGAGAATACATCGGGGCAATCTGGACCCAGGTCAAAAATAAACCGCTCGCCATTGAGGAAGAAAAAATCAACTTCGACGAATAAGTCAAACAATATGCCTCGACGAATCTTCATCACCGGGGGAACCGGTTTTTTCGGAAAAAGCCTGCTCGCGGCGTGGCGGCTTCAGCCGCACCCGGAATGCGAGCTGACGATCCTGTCCCGGAATCCGGAGCGGTTTCTTCTGAAATTCCCGGAATTCTCCGCACTGCCGCATGTTCGTTTTCTCAAGGGCGATGTCCGGAATTTCACGTTCCCCACCACGCCTTTCGACGAGGTCATCCACGCCGCCACTCCGGCAAGTGCCACTCTCGAACAGGAAAATCCGGAAGAGATGTATTCCATCATCGTGGAAGGGACACGCCATGTGATCGATTTCTGCCGGAAGAGCGGCGTCCAGCGCATGCTGTTCACAAGTTCCGGGGCAGTCTACGGCCCACAGGAGCCGGAATGCGAACGACTTGCGGAAACCCATCCGTGCCGGCCGGTCACCGCCTACGGGAAAGGGAAACTTGCCGCGGAACAACTCTGCCTTGAATCCGGCATCCCGACCGTCATCGCCCGCTGCTTCGCATTCATCGGCCCCTATCTGCCGCTCGATATCCACTTCGCCGCCGGAAATTTCCTCCGAGACGCACTCGAGAACCGGCCGATCGTCATCCGCGGCGACGGACGGCCGCTGCGCAGTTATCTGCATTCAGATGACCTTGTCCGCTTTCTGTGGAAGCTGCTCGAAACCGGAGCTCCCGGAAGTATCTGCAATGTAGGAGGCAAACACGCCGTATCGATCGCGGAACTCGCAACCCTCTGCGCGAAACTCCGGACACCGGCACTGCCAATTTCGATTCTCGGAACTCCCGGAGACGGCCCCACGCCGCGTTATGTGCCCGATCTCACACGGGCGGAGCAGGAATTCGGCCTCGTCCCGCAAATCGATCTCGAAACAGCATTGCGGCGGACATTTGATTTTCACCGGAAGTGAACTATCTTATAGCAGAAACACAAGGAGCCTGTATCATGATTACTCTCAAAACCAGCAAGGGCGACATCAAAATCAACCTCTTCGAGGAAGAGGCGCCGATCACTACGAAAAATTTTCTCGATTACATCGATTCCGGGTTCTACAAGGGGACCATCTTCCATCGTGTCATCCCCGGATTCATGGTTCAAGGCGGCGGGTTCTCCACCGACTTCGTCCAGAAACCGACCAATGACCCCATCACCAACGAGGCCGACAACCAGCTCTCGAACCGCCGCGGCACCATCGCCATGGCGCGCACGAACATCGTTGACTCTGCGACGTCGCAATTCTTCATCAACCTCGTCGACAATGACTTTCTCGACTTCAAGGCCCCGACCCCGCAGCATTTCGGCTACTGCGTCTTCGGCGAAGTCGTCGAAGGAATGGATGTGGTCGACGCGATCGCTGCGGTTCCGACCGGTTCGCGCGGTATGCACCGCGACGTGCCGACCGAGAACGTCGTGATCCTCGACGTCATCCGGGATTGACGGAGAACACGCCATGCCCGAATGGAGTTTTGAGGAACTCGCGCGGATGATCGATCACATGCTGCTGCATCCGATGCTCGATGACAAAGAGCTGATCCGCGGCATGGCGTTCGCCGTCGAATGCAACTGCGCGAGCGTCTGCATCAAACCCTGTTTCGTCGAAACCGCCGCAAAACTGCTCGACGGAACCGGCATCAAAACCGGAACCGTCGTCGGTTTTCCTCACGGCTCAGTCTCCACCGCACTCAAGATCAACGAGGCGAAACGGGCCGTCGACTGCGGCGCGGAGGAGATCGACATGGTGATCAACATCGGCAAGGTGCGCTCCGGAGAATGGGGATTCGTCCGCGATGAGATCGCCGGGGTGAACGCCTGCGTCTCCGCGCGCGGCGCACAGCTCAAAGTGACGTTTGAAACCGGGTTCCTCTGCGACGCGATGATCGAACAGCTCTGCGGCGTCTGCAACGAAATCTCCCCCGCGTACATCAAAACTTCCACCGGATTCGGGTTTGAGAAGCAGGAGTCCGGGGAGTATGTGTGCACGGGGGCGACCGTTCCGCACCTCGCGTTGATGCGCCGCCTCGCCCGGCCGGAAATCAAGGTCGAGGCGGCCGGCACGATCGACACGCTCGATGCCCTGCTCGCCGCCCGGAAACTCGGAGCTGCACGCATCGCGACGTCCGACACGGAACCGATTCTGCGGGAAGCACTTCGCCGCCTGGAGGAGTGATGACCGTCCGCGTCTTCAATGCCGGAGCTCCGGGAAACACGACGCGGGAACTTCTCGCACGATTCCAGCGTGACGTCGCCATGCGCGCGCCGGAGCTGATCATTCTCTGGGCGGGAGTCAACGACCGGCTCTATCCGGGTCATACGCTCGAACTGCCGGAATTCGAGGAGAATTACCGCGAATTGCTCGAACGGATTGAAGCCATTGGAGCCGAAGTGCTGATCGGGACTCTGCCGCCGCAGTTTGTTCCCTATCTGGTCGAACAGTTTCCGGGAGTGGCGGCTTATCCGGAGAGTCCGGCGGAGCGGCTCGCGCCGGTCAATGCGTTTCTGCACACCCTGGGGCTGCCGCTCGCCGACTTCGAAGCGGTCGTGAAAAGCCGCCCGATCGGGGAAGAGCGGGAGTCGTATCTGCGGAATCCCGCGAACAGCGGCGTCCGGGACGGGCTTCACCTGACCGAAGCCGGGGCGGAGGCGGTTGCGCAATGCGCCGCCGCCGCGATCCGGAACTACGCGCTGCCGACTGGGCGGATCGTCTGTTTCGGCGACAGCCTGACTTACGGTCTCGGCCTCAGACGCGAGACGACCTATCCGGCCCGTCTGGCGGAACTGCTCTGATTTCCCCGTTTTATCGAAAAGTCGATTAGCGTTTTGTTAGAATTTTGTTAAGAATATTGCATTTGCCGGGAAACGGATGTAATCTGAAACAACAGCCGCCGGCAGGTGGCATTCTTCTCGAAATATCGCTGACAAAGGAGTCGAAAATGCCGGAGAATAAAGAAAAAAACAGTGAGAAACTTTCCCGACAGATCCGCAAAGAGGTCGCTTCCGCCGTTCAGCCGCTGCTTGAGACGGTCGCCGCATTGCAACAGGAACTCGAACTGCTGAAACAGCAGATCAGTACGCCCGCTGCACCCACCCCGGAAAAGAGAAAAAAGGCGAAAAAAGAGCAAAAGAACGGCGGAAGCGAAATTGTCAAACTCCGCCGAAAACTGAAATTCACCAAACAGCAGTTCGCCGAGCTCTTCGGCGTGAGCAAAGAGGAAGTCAACGCCTGGGAGAACGGCGAAAATCAACCTGCCGGCGAAGCGGCTCAGCTGCTCGAAAAACTGATGGCGATGGATAAGAAAGAACGTGCCGCAATTCACAAAACCATCACCAGCAGAGAGAAAGAGGAACGCTGAATTCCGTTCCCCTCCCCTCTCCTCCCGTCAGAGCCGCGCGCAGCGGTTCTGCAGGAGCGCGTCGGCGAGCGCGAGCGCGGTCATCGCCTCGACCACGGGAACCGCGCGCGGAACAAGGCAGGGATCGTGGCGGCCGTGAACACTGATCGTGACCGCCTCGCCCGCTTCGTTGATCGTATGCTGCTCTTTCGCAATCGAGCTCGTGGGCTTCATCGCGGCACGGAAGAGAATCGGCTCCCCGGTCGAAATTCCGCCGAGGATGCCGCCCGCGTTGTTCGAGACAAATCCCTCCGGCGTGATCGGATCGTTGTTCTGACTGCCGCGCAGATCGGCGGCCGCAAATCCCGCGCCGAATTCGATTCCCTTGATCCCGCCGATCGAAAGCACCGCATGGGCAATCGTCGCGTCAAGTTTGTCGAAAACCGGTTCCCCGAGGCCGACGGGAACGCCGTCGACACGGCATTCGATGATGCCGCCGACGCTGTCCATCTCTTTCTGAGCGGCTCGAATCGCCGTGATCATCGCGTCGGCGACCTCGGGATCGGCGGACCGCACGATCGTCGACTCGACCGCGGCAAGGTCGATCTTCTTCGCAGAGACCCCTCCGAGCCGGATCGTGTAAGCCTGAATGCGAATCCCCGCATGAGCGAGCAGCTGTTTCGCCACGCCCCCCGCGGCGACGCGCGTGGCGGTTTCGCGCCCGGAGGAGCGGCCGCCGCCGCGGTAGTCGCGGATGCCGTACTTCTTGAAATACCCGAAATCCGCATGGCCGGGCCGGAAACAGGTCGCAAGGTTGCCGTAATCCTGACTGCGCTGATCGGTGTTGCGGATCAGCATCGCAAGCGCGGTGCCGGTGGTGACGCCATTCATGACGCCGGAGAGAATCTCCACTTCATCAGCCTCTTTGCGCATGGTGCTGACTTTCGACTGGCCGGGGCGGCGACGGTCGAGATCGCGCTGAATCAACGCCGGATCGAGCCGGATTCCGGCGGGTACGCCGTCGATGATGCAGCCGAGTCCCGGCCCGTGCGACTCGCCGAAAGTCGTCACCCGGAAGAGCCGTCCAAATGTGTTACCGCTCATAAATCGATTCCTTTCTCTATCTGTTCGGCAAGTTCTGCCGCAACCTGCGGTGCGGGCCGTTCCGTTTCGATCGGAAAGCGGAGTTCGGCGAACGCCCGGAATCCGGGCTCGCGTTCATGGTGAATGCGCAGAAATTCCGCCTCGGGATCGGCCGCCGACGCGAGAAATGGCGGCAGTCCGCGCCGCAGCACGCGGGGATAGGCGATCTCCGGCCGGATGTCGAGCCAGACGCCGAGTCCGAGACGGCGCAGGGTCTCCGGCTCCACAAAACGGTTCGAAACGACTCCGCCGCCGAGAGCGATCACCCGAAGCTCCGGCGAATCCGCCAGACTCCGGATCACCTCCGCCTCGAGTTTGCGGAACGCCTCCTCACCGAGTTCGCGGAAGATCTCGCGCGTTCCGGCGGCACGCCCGGTGCGGCGGGCAAATTCCGCTTCGAGTTCCGCATCGGTGTCGACGAGCGGCACATTCCAGCGCCGGGCGAGCATTCTGCCCAGCGTGGATTTGCCGCAATGCTTGATTCCGGCAAGAACGACCGGCCGTGTCGGACGGTTCATCACATGACCGAGTCGGGGCGGACGATCTGGGTGCCGACACCGTGATCGGTGAAGATCTCCAGCAGCAGCGTATGGTTCACGCGCCCGTCGATGAGGTGAACCTTGTTGATGCCGGAATTCAGCGCGGCGACACAGCTCCTGATCTTCGGCAGCATGCCGCCGGAGAGAATCCGGCGCAGCACGAGCCCTTCGATCTCGTCGGTCCGGATGGTCGGGATGACCGAATCCGGATCATTGCAGTCCGCAAGTACGCCGGGGACGTCGGAGAGGAACACGAGCTTGCGTGCATGAACGGCCTCGGCGATTTTGCAGGCGGCGATATCGGCGTTGATGTTGTAGGTCTGGCCGTCGATGCCGGTGCCGAGCGGAGTGACAACGGGGGTGAGACCCGCTTCGAGCGCCTCCATGACCGGGGCGGCGTTGACGGCGGTGATTTCGCCGACGAACCCGACATCCTGCTGTTCCCCGGTGACGGGGTCGACCGACTTCGTGCGGACGGCGTGCAGAATCCCTTTTCCGGTGAGACCGATCATGCGGCCGCCGCACTCCCTGCCGAGCTTGACGAGTTCGGCGTTGACCTGATTATGGAGCACGTCGTCGACGACCTTGATGGTTTTCTCGCAGGTGTAGCGCAGCCCGTTCACGAAGCGGACGGGGATATCCTGGCGCCGGAGTTCGGCGGAGATCGCCTTGCCGCCGCCGTGAACGACGATGGGACGGATGCCGATCGCTTCGAGCAGAACGACGTCGCGCATGGTGCTGCGGACGAGTTCGGGATCCTCCATGGCGCTCCCGCCGAATTTGACGACCATGATGGAGTTGCGGAATTTCTGAATGTAGGGCAGCGCCTCGATGAGGACGGCCGCCTTCCCGATCAATTCTTTCATTTTTCCTCGTTCTCCTGCTAAGAAGTAAATCACTGCAAACGTCTGATAATATAGCGTGCACCGGGGATTTTTCAACGGCACAAATCGAATTCTGAGCCGAAGTTACGGCAAAAACGGAAAAAAGCGGGCATTTTTGTAAAAAAAGTGTCAATTTCACGCGAAAGCTGTTTGCAAATGAGTTTGGCTATGCTATAATTTACAGTGTGTGGTTGTGTTCTTGTGCCTTGAGAGTTTGAACATATCTTAATCAAAATGAGGATAGATGGAATATGCTGTATGAATTCGTAACATCCGTAGGCTATAGCTATATTGGAGCTCACGGGAATCTCGTGTTTCTCGATGGAGCGGGCTTCGACATCGGCGGCAGCTGGTATTATACCTACACAACCACGCCTTATTTGACGTCCGACGATACGAAACCCTATTACACCCCGATCAGCATGTCGGGCGGCAGCCGGGTAACGCTCGGTAATACAGCAGACAATCAGTCTATTGCCGACCAGCCATACAATTTGTATTACAGCGGGGCCAACCTCCAGGGCGAAATCAACATGGTCAATTTCTCCGGAGATGGAGAATTTGATTTTTCCCCAGTTACCGGTAACGGGGCCGCGGGTCGTGTTGATAAGATTGAGCCTCAGAGCCAGATCATCTGGACCAGCAATGTTGTGGATACCGAAAACTACACTTGGGCGAAATACAAAAATTCCATCATTCCAGGAACTCAAAACACCAGTGCCTACGGTGTCCGCAGTTCGGGGAATCTGGACGTTCTCAGCGATATGAGCGCCCAGTTCTTCACTACAACATCCCTGTACATGGGGTATTACCGCGATACTACGGTTCAAGACATCGCCTACATCGAATCTACTTCCAGCAACGTTTCGAATGCGGCGGCGTTCCGTGTCGGCAGCATGTCGATCGACAACAATTTCACGGGGCTGCTGCAATCGAACAACACGAGTTTTTACGTTGTCAACTACAATGCTTCGAATCTGAACAGCAACCAGATTACCGCCTACGGAATCTGGTCCGATGGCACGGTCAATATCACTGGAGCTTATCGCGGTGAAATCGTCGCGACGGTCGGTAATGTCGATCTCCACAACCAGACTACCGGCATTAAGGATGACGCCGCCAAAAATGCCAACGTCAACAGTAATGTGATTCGTGCCATCGGTATTCAGGGCAGCGACCTCACATTTGGAGCATTCGACGCTCCGGCGGCGGGCGGCAGTTCCATCCAGACCGTGGTGGACGGGGTCAACCTGGTGGCGAAGTCCACCGGCGGCGACGGTTCTTCCGCATCCGCTATCAACAATGCGATCTATTCGATTGCGATCAACGGTTCGAATATTACCTTCAATGATAAATTCTCCGGTGTTCTGACCGCCGAAGTTTCCGATATCACGGTAGGGAGATCCGGCGGGGAAACCTCGAGTTACACGGGAAACTCCTATAATCTCTACGGGATCAATGCCTCCGGCAAGTTTATTGCGAACAAGAACTTCGACGGAGCGATCAACCTGACGGTGGACGCTCCCTACACCTCATCGCAGAATTGTGAAATTTACAGCAACATCTATGGAATCCGAGGTGACAGCATCACTGTCACAAACGGTTATTTCCGCAGCGACGTCACGATTTCCGTCAACGACACTCTGATCGGCAAGCGTTCTTCTTCAGAATATATTTGCGGATTGCGTGCAAACACGATCAACGCCGCCGCATTCGATGGCGACATCACGATCAACAGCAACCGCTCTTCGACAGTAACGGCTGGAATCCTGGTCGACCAGTACTTTACCAACGGCAACGATGAGAGTTTTGACATCACGGGCGATATCGACGTCACGGCCGGCGTTGCGGCGGGAATCCTCGGCAATACCGGAAAAAACATGAACATCCGTATTTCCGGAAATGTCAAATCCAGCAACTATGCGATTTATGCCGGTATGCTCATCACCGCAACCACAAGTGTGCGTTACAACACTGATGACCGGGTTGAAATTGCAGCTGGTGCTCATGTTGTGGGCGACATCGAGCTTTATAATGGTCGAAATGCCATTGTAATCGACAGCAATGCGCGAGTGGAAGGCAATGTCAACGCCAGTTTAGGTACAAACAACGTTGAATTTGTTCTGAACGATTATGCCTTTGTCATTGATGACGAAGGAAACCGGATTCAGGCAGTCAACGACGATGCGATTTTAACGAGCAACACTCTGATTGATTCGACCGTACACTTCACGGTCAATCTGAACAGTGTCGACCTTTCCAACGGTTCGCGATCCTATAAGCTCTACTCCGGCAATCTTTGGGGATGGGGGAATCAGGTTCTTGCGGTCAAGTATCAGGGCAAAAACTACGACATTCTGGCCGACGGCGGTTCCTACGATCAGGACGGTGTTTCGTTCTCGTCGGCAATCGTCAATGGTGAAGTGATCTTCACCGTCAACTCGTTGCCGACCGACGTCGCGGAACTGGATCAGGTCAAAAACCTTCAGGAGTCGTTCGACGTTGACAAGGGGACCGTGACCCTGAGCTGGGAAGCGGACGGAACGCAGGGCAGTTTCGAAGTCGAATACCGCATCGTCGGCGGCAATTCGACCGGCAAAACCATCGTTCAGTATGTCTCGGGCAGTCAGGAGAGCATCACCCTTTCGAACATCGAAGAGGGGCAGACCGTCGAATGGCGCATCCGTCAGAACATCGGCAACGGCGACCGCACCAGCGTCTGGAGCGACGGCGGCGACGTACTGATGACCAAAGAAAATTACGTTTACAGCAAGGTCGAGAATGTCGACTTCGAGTTCAGCGGCTTCTCCGCCGCGTCCGCCGTGGCGAACCTGACCTGGACGCCGGGAGAGGAGTACTCGGAGGGGCTCATCGGCTACGTCGTGCGCTACGTCCAGGTAGACAAGCGGAAACCGGAGGGAGTCAACTGGGATACCACGGCCTACATGGAGAAGTATGTGACCGCTCCGGAACTCGTGGTCACGGGGTTGACCAACTTGAAATACTTCTACTGGCAGGTGCAGGCAATCGACGAGGTCGACGCGAACGGCAACTGGGTCATCAAAGATGAAAACTGGGTCGACGGTGAAATCTTCAAGGTCTACGACGACGACACCACCGCCCCGTGGTTCGTGAATGGCCAGAGCGCGATTCTGGACAGCGGTGTCACCTGGGCCGATCCCGCGACGGTCGATCCGCAGGAAACCCACACGATGGATCCGACCCTGAGCTGGGAAAAAGCGGAAGACGACCGTTCCGGCGTGAGCCGCTACACGATCCGCTTCCGCGTTCAGGGCAGCAACGGCGAGTGGACCTCCTGCGACATTCCGGTGGAAGACGACGATCAGCAGATCTACAACTTCCAGCTTTCGGAGTGGCTCAAGCAGAATCCGGCCTCCGGCCTCCAGCTCCTGGAGAACGCCACCTACGATTGGCAGCTGACCGCGGTCGACTACTCCGGACAGGAATCCACCGCGCTTACCGGAGTGTGGACGCAGGAAAACAAGCAGCCGGTGCTCGATGCCACAACGGTGATCTCGACCTCGTCGTGGGATTCGAAAGCGAACAACATCTACGTCACGATCACCTGGGATCCGGCCGTAACCGAGGAGGGATACTCCAAGGTTCTGCGCCACGAAGTGCGCTACCGCGTCGCCGGCAGCGACGACGCCTGGACGACTCAGGTCATCAGTGTGAAAGACGATCTCTCCTGGGCGGGCAACCTCGCAAATCAGGACTGGGAGTACCAGCTCGTTGCCTACAACGTGGCAGGAAACGCCTCTGTCACAATCAACGGCACCTGGCTCTGCGACAATGTCGCTCCGGTCTTTACGGACTCTTCGTTGCTCAGCGCGACGAATGACTACGATCTGACGACCAGAACCAATTCGCTGGTCTTTACCTGGTCAAACGCCACCGACGAAAACGAACTCCGGCCGAATTCCGGCATGGACCGCTTCGAGCTGGCGTACTACGACCTCGAAGGAAACCGTGTAATTCTCAAGACCTTCGACTGGAACGAAAGCAACGAACTCTACACCTACGCGGTCACAGTCGGCAAAAACGGGCAGCTCGCGCTTGCGGACGGCTCCTACAAGTGGGAAGTCACGGCTTACGACAACGCAGGAAACGCCACGACTCTCGACGGCGGCACATTCCTGATCGACACGGCCGCCCCGACCGGTGCGCTTTCGAATCTCGTCTCCGACGGTCTCATCAATTATGAAACCACTTCGGCAACCGACACTTCGAGTGGACGGACATCCGGTTTCGGTGCGAAGCCGGACACCACCACCTCGGGAACCACGATTGTGGAAACGGTTACGAGTATCTATATCGATTTTACGTTCGACAGCACCTACACGGACAATGCCAGCGGGGTTCAGTATCTGATTCAGGTCTGCGACAACAACAAATTCACCGGCGACCGGCTCTATGAGTTTGTCACCAGCGAAACCACGCTGCGTCTTGACGGGACGAACGGCTACGGCGCAGGCTGCATGGCCAACACGCCGACCCATCAGGTTTACTGGCGCGTTCAGGCCATGGACTCCATGGGCAACGGAACCGGCAACTGGTATTATGGCGACATGCATTACTTCATCGGCGAAGGGATGACCGATTACGCCACCGATGTCGATACTCCGACCGACATCACGTCAACGACTGTTTCCGTGAACAAAAATACGGCGACGCTGGGCTGGACGGCCTCCACGGACATCTTCGGGGTGGAGAATTATGAGATCACCTACACATTGTCCGGCGGCCAGTCCACGACCATCACGGTCTCGGCGAAGGAAGTATCCGACGTTCTGACCCTTGCGGACGGCGTCTACACGTGGAAGGTTCGCGCGGTCGATTACGTCGGCCACGCCAGCGCCTGGACCACCGGCAGCAAATTCGAAGTGGACAGCACGGCTCCGATCTGGGTGAACGGCGCCGGATTCGCCGTCAACTCCATCGCAGGTTCGAAGGACATCGCGTTCTCCTGGAATGCAGCCAGTGACAAGAACCTTGCCGGCTACATGCTTGTGGTCAGCAAAAAAACCACTTCCGGCTACATCACGCAGGCGCAGTACATCTACGATCCCAAGGCGACAAGCTACATCCTCTACAATCAGGAAGACGGGGAGTACATCTTCACCCTCTATGCGGCCGACTCCTTCGGGAACGTTTCCGAAGCCAGCAAGGATATCACCGTCACGGTTGACACCTCGGGCGACGCGGGCGATACGCGGAGCACCGCAAAATTCCTGCCGTGGGCAACAAACGACAAACAGACCGTCGGCGGAACCGACACGGTTGACTGGTTCACGGGAACCTTCGACGGGGCGGCGACGCTCTCGTTCACGGTTTCGAACGTCACGGACCTCAACGGCAAAAATGCGGGCGTGAAGCTGAATCTTTACGACAGCAACGGCAAGAAAATCAAAAGCTACTCGGTCAAACCCGGAACTACGACGCTGGACGGTGTGCTGTGGGATGTCTCCAAATACGGCAGCAAATACTATCTCGAAGTGGTTTCGAGCAACAAGAATTCGACCGTCAACTATACGATCAAGGCCAATGAGGATCTGTTCCCGGCGGCTTCCTCGAATAACAACTTCAGCTCCGCCGAACTGGTCTCGCTGAATGCTGCCGGAACCGGAACGAGCGCGGAGGACCGCTGGGTCGGATTCGGTGACGCCGCCGACTACTATAAGTTCACCACCAGCGGCAACGGCGCGCTCACGATCGATCTCAATATGCAGCCGCAGAGCACGAAGACCCAGTACAAGGTCTCGCTGTACAACGCCGACGGCAAAAAACTCAAGAACGTCACCGTCAAGGGGGAACTCGGTTCGGTCGAAAACATCTTCAAGAACGACATTCTTGCGGAAACCGGCACCTACTACCTCGTTGTCGAATCCGGTGACAACGGCAAGGGGCAGCAGAACGGCTACTACGACTTCGTCATCAACGATGACTACTTCCCGGCCGCATCGTCGAACAACGACTTCAAATCCGCCGAGCTGGTCTCGCTGGATGCGAAAGGCACCGGAACGAGCGCGGAGAACCGCTGGGTCGGCTTCGGCGACGCGACCGACTACTACAAATTCACCACCGACGGCAACGGCGCAATCACGATCGACTTCAACATGCAGCCGCAGAGCGCCAAAACTCAGTACAAGGTCACGCTGTACGATGCCACCGGCAAAAAGCTCAAGAACGTCACCGTCAAGGGAGAACTCGGCTCTGTTGAGAACATCTTCAAGAATGAGATCCTCGCACTTGAAGGAACCTATTTCCTTACGGTTGAATCCGGCGACAAGGGCAAGGGGCAGCAGAACGGCTACTACGACTTCGTCATCAACGATGACTACTTCCCGGCCGCTTCGTCAAACAACAGTTTCGGGACTGCGGAACAGATTGCGCTGAACGCTGCCGGAACCGGAACGAGCGACAAGAATCAGTGGGTCGGCTTCGGCGACGCAGCCGACTACTTCAAGTTCACCACGACCGAAAACGGTGCGCTCTCGATCGACTTCAACATGCAGCCGCAGAACGCCAAGACCCAGTACAAGGTCTCGCTGTATGATTCGGCAGGCAAGAAGCTCAAGAACGTCACGATCAAGGGCGAACTCGGCTCTGTTGAAAACATCTTCAAGAATGATGTTCTCGCTGTTGCCGGAACGTATTACCTTGTTGTTGAGTCCGGGGACAAAGGCAAGGGGCAGCAGAACGGTTATTATGACTTCACCATCAATAACGATTATTTCCTCGATCCGCAGGAAGTGAATGATGGGAAGAGTTACACGGTTTCGTCATCGATCAACACGTCGATCTCCGGCTGGGTCGGCTTCGGCGATGCGTCTGACAGTTACACCATCGACGCGGCGGCTGGCAGCTACTCGATTTCGATCAATGACGTAACCGCCCAGCTCAAGGTCACGCTGACCGATATCGCCTCCGGCAAAAAGATCAAAACCTGGAATGTCAAGGAAGACCAGATGCTGATCTCCCCGGCACTTGGGAACTCGCTGTTGAAGGGGGATACGCTCCTCACCATCGAATCCGGAGACAAGGGCAAGGGCAAGCAGAACAGCGATTACAGCATCAGCATCGTTGCCAATGAGATCTTCCCGGCGCCGACGACCAACAATGATCTGGCGAGTGCCACCAGCGTGAATTTCGGTAACGTGAACACGTTCGATCTTGAGAACGAGTGGATCGGTTACGGAGACGACACCGACTTCTTCCGCTTCGAACTCGATTCGGCGTCAAGAGTCGACTTTGATCTTGATCTCGACAACAAGGCGCTGACGGTCGGCAAGGAAGTGAAAGTCAAGCTCTACAATGCTGCCACCGGCAAGACGTTGGGACTTGACGGGGCATTGACCTCAACCAACACGCTCGAAGCCGGCACTTATGCGGTATCGGTCGAAATCTCGAATCCGGATAAGAACTGGACGTCTTACGATCTCGGCATCACCAAGCTGGCGTAACGGCAACACTCCACCGGCGGATACATTCCGCCGGTGAGAGCGTCAACCGGAAAAGTTCAGGGAGAAAACCATCTGGTTTTCTCCCTGTTTGTTATATTGGTCGAATACTGCGACGTGCATCTGATCTGGAGCATGGACATTCTTGAGCAGGTGCATCGCGGCGTGCATTAATCGAAGGCTTTCCTGCGTCGGTCAATTTGATTTATGATTCAGAAATTCTGATTTGCAATCAGAATTTTCCATGCTATCTTACTCTTATTGACAGAATATGATGCATTGTTGCATCATATTGACTGTCAATTTATTAACAGGGAGAAAAGTGTCACCTGTTTTTTACTGAAAAACTGAATCATTTATTCCCGCACATGACAGTTTGCTCGTAATGCAACAGTGCGATTTGCAGGTTGTACCTCGTCTGGATTAGCAAAGTTATTTGCTGCTGCCGCGCTAAGGAAAGGTGCTACCGCGTACGGAACTAAATATTATATTGCGATCAGTTCGGATAATAGATTGATGTATGGCTCCCAACTTGATGATGAAAACAATTTCGTACCAAATAGCTATAAGACTACCACTGATCTGTTCTCTAGCGAGGTATGGGAAGCACATGGAGGCAGGTTATGATGAAGTTTGGTAATGCTAAATCTTCCTTTATTGTTCTGATATGTCTGGTTACTGTGTCGTGTCGCGAACAAGTTACTTCCTCAAAAATGTTTTCATTGTATGAGGGAACCGAACACATTATTTCTATCATTTCAAATACGTACTTTACTGTTCAGGTTTCACACTGGGAAAATGTTAGCATGCGAAATACTGAATATTCAGAAGTGCAATCTGCAGAAATAGTTGCCTCGTTGTTGCCTATATTGAAAAAATGTACTCCAACAGTAATCAAGAAGAAATTAACACCTTCTGAGTATGAAACACAATATGGAATTCCTATCGTTGAAATAGCACCTCAAGGGGTTGTTTCTTTGCGATCTATTATAGATTCATCTAAAAATATTGAAATCTCATGCAATAATACATACGGACCGTATCCAAGAATCACTATCACTTGTAAAGAAATTATTATAACTTATACATATGAGGATGCCGTTCAAATCAGGGATGGAATATGCGGGATTTTAAACAAACAAGTGAGGCAGTAATGCAGATGCGATATTGCAAACAATATACAACTCAAACGTGGAAGAACATCTTCCAGCCATTTTCGGAATGGAATTCCATTTGCTTTGCAAATTGCAGCAAATGAATATAGGATCGCCAGATTCTGTCCACCGGTAGTGTTCGAAATTTTGCGCACATTTGTTTCTGAGCGATTACAGATGACAAACGTGAGTTGGCGCAGCCGAAGCAACCGACCGACCTGAGAGCTCCGGAGGAGCAGGTCGGTTGCGCAGGCGGAGCCTCCCGTCTTTTTACCTTATACCACCTTCGTAAAGTTTGCAAGTATTCATGTACTGCCGAGTGCCCCATTTTGTTGTGGAAATATGTCTGAGCCTGGCTCCGACCAGCATCATAGCCGAGTACCCATCCGGAAAGCTGCCGACAACCCGGGTACGGCGACATAATGCGTTCGAGACCGTTATTTGTCCGCAACCGGCTCCAGTGCTCATACGGGAAATCCATATAAGACAATGTCTCCTCCACGCTGGTTTCTACAAAACTTGTAATCCGTTTCAGCTTCAATGATCAGCTTTGTTTTCTTGCGCTGGTCTGTTTTCCTTTCGATTGATTGTTGTGTGATGACTGTAATCAATCAGAAAACAGGCCCTTGTTCAAGTGCCCTCTCTCAAAATGTGCGCAAATTTCCGGAAGTTATCGGTCAATTTGATTTATGACTCAGAAATTCTGATTTGCAATCGAAATTTTTCATGCTATCTTTCTTTTATTGACAGAATAGATGCAATGTTGCATCATATTGACTGTCAATTTATTAACAGGGAGAAAAGTGTCATCTGTTTTTTACTGAAAAACTGAATCATTTATTCCCGCACATGAAACAGATTTACAGAAAGCAGACAATTATGAAGATAACTTTTTTACTAATATCTTTTCATATCGCCTTTGTCGCAAATTGCATCGCTACTGAAGTGAACGATCATGACCTCTACTCATTTGCGTTTCTACTATCCCCAATAATAAATGAATTGCCCCAAACAAAAGATATTAATCCCGACAAAGGGGAATGGAAAATTTTCTCCCTTCAGGTAGCTGATTTAGACTTTGATAAAAATGTTCATGCTCGATATGATAATGCTGTGAGTATTAAAATTAAAGAGTATGACAATGTTGTTTTCAATGTTTATTTTATCAAAGATATTGCAATGAAAATTGAAAAAATAACCTCACCTTCCATGGAAATCACTTACTATAATCGAGATATTCCGACAATAAATAACCCTAATTATTATCCGATAGAATATTCATCTGCATCTAATACTGCATATCGAAATTTAATAAAATATGGTGATTTGCTTTTTTACTTAAAAATTGGCGAAAACAAAATTGGGTTAAAAAAAGTACAACTTGGTAAAAATTCGTTGGCCATATTGATAAAATATTATAATCATAATTATATACAAAACTTAAGTATAGTCAATGGGGCATTATATAATGTTGCAACAGGCAAAGATCCGAACGAAAAATCGCCGTGGGGAAAATTATTCTTTTCAGTTACGATGGCGCAAAAGAAAATTGTTGCTGGTACGATAAAGATGGAAGATTTAAATTTTGACTGCTCGTTCTTCCCTGCTGGCGGTCTTAAGCGTTGTATATCTGGAACAAACGGGACATGGTCAGACGTAACAATCTGGGATAAAAAAGGTAAAATTGTCAAGCAACTCTCTTATCATGATTGGATAGAAATAACAAACCGTAACACAAAATGACCAATGTAATTTTCAACAGCGGTTTTATCGGTCTTTTGATATGGTGCCGTCAGTACGGTATATTGATGAGAGGCGCAATCAAGAACTATGAGTCACCAAAGAGCCTTAATAAAATGCATAAAATAAAAAAAGCATATATTGTCTTTGGAGGTATTTTCATTTCGTTATCAGGTTTAACAGGATGCAATGTAACAACCCCTGACCGCAATGCGGTACTAGTACGTTTTTGTTTTCCAGATCCTCAACAATATCCTTTTCTTTCTCTTGAAAACATGAGGAAAGGTACTGGAGAAGAAAACGATCCTGTTTCTGAATTTTCTGTTGATGGATTGTCTATCAGCCAAAAGCAAAAATTATTAAAGGATGGATATGAGGAAAAATATAAATTAAACGCGAAAATTTACTTATTCAGTTTATCTAAAAAGAATTCCCGGTGGATGCCCATTCCCACGTATAATATATCCTATATATTTCCTGGAGAATATTTTATACCTGAAAAAAAGGAATACTATGGGAGTACTGAAATAAAAAACACAGAAGAAGTATTGATCATTTTATCCCCGGAAAATAATCCATTTACAATCAAAGTATTAATCATTCCAAACAATAAAAATATTGCTCCTCGTTTTTGTATAATGCATTTGGATTCTTCACAAGCTTCTGTTCAACGATATGGCATGAAAAAATATTTTCTGATTTTCGACTATACACTGAATTTTCCGGAATTCTCCATTGTTTTGCCCCAATGGGATTCCTGGACAATTTTATAATTGCGGTTGGCCCCGAAAACGGGACAACCGCAAAATGGCAGCGTCCGCCCACGGGAATCCGAAGTTCCACTTCGCCCGCTATCGTGGTGATCAGAGCGTCCGGATAATCGACGATGCCGCCTTGTCGCCCGGTACGAAGAGCCCGACTTTCGCGGACTTGTTGAAGTTGATCCGGGTGCGCCAGCCAGGGCCGAAAAGGCCGATCTCGTCGGTGTAATAGAGGTCGTTCTCCTGCTTGAAGCTGTTCACTTCGAGTGTCCGGAACGGCTCCGACTCACCCGGCTTCAGGAATTCGGCCTTCAGCGGGAAATAGTGATTCCGGGCAATATAAACCCTTACTTGTTCGCTCTTGTCAGGAGCCTCAAGCAGCACAACCCGGCAGGGGACTGCCCGGACAATTTCAGGCTCAAGCTCCTTCAGAACCGGGTAGAAGAGAAAGCTCATCGTCAGATCCGAGGCACGCACCCCCATGTATCCGAGCATCGGATTCTCCTGACGGCTCCCCTGCATCGGAACGACGCTGGTCTCCGAGTCGCCGGAGTTGCGGGTCTGGCCGATCAAATACCCCTCTTTATCGCCGATGATGATCTGTCCGGTCATGCGTTCAGGCTGAAGAATCACCGCGAAGTAGATCGATTCGCTTTTCGGGGCTTCCCCGCTGCGGCGGTGCTGAATCTGCCCCTCTAGCGCAGCGTAAGTTGCCGTCGGATTCGGGAATCGCACCCGCTCCATGAATCGATCGAGCGGCAGCTCCTCCGCAGCGGCAAGCAAGGCCGTCCAGACCGCAAACAACACCAGCAATATCCAACGTTTCATCGGGCAAACTCCTCTCCAGGGTTACCTTATTTTTTCTTTCGTTCCACCTTCCGCGCGGGAGAGAACGCGACCTCCATCGCCTCTCGGAAATCGGAGACGAAGTGAAATTCAAGCTTTTCCCTGACCATTTCGGGCAATTCGAGCGCATCCTTGCGGTTCTCTTCCGGCAGCATGACCGTATCGATCCCGGCACGCAGCGCGGCGATCACCTTCTCCCGGATGCCGCCCACAGCGGTCACGCGGCCGCGCAGCGTGATTTCTCCAGTCATGGAAAGGCGCGGGCGCAACGGTATGTTCCGCAGATGCGAGATGAGCGCCATCACGATGGTCACCCCCGCGGAAGGACCGTCCTTCGGCGTCGCGCCGTCCGGAACATGGATATGGAAGTCATGCTCCGCGAAGTACGACGGTTCGATCCCCCATTCTCCGGCATGAGCGCGCACAAGACTGTACGCCGCCTCCGCCGACTCCTGCATGACCTTGCCGAGCGAACCAGTGAGCTTCAGCCCTCCCTTGCCGGGGATCGAAATCACTTCGACCGGCAGGATCACGCCGCCGCAGCTCGTCCATGCCATACCGGTCGCACAGCCGGGGCCAAGATTTTCGGCGGCCTCGTCAAGGATGTATTTTCGTGCGCCGAGCAGCTCCTGAACGAGAGCGGGTGTGACGGAAACGGTCGCATCCGGAGCGATTTCCCCTTCGACGATACGGCGGGCAATGCGGCGACAAACCTGGCCGATACACCGCTCAAGTTCGCGAACACCCGCTTCGCGCGTATAATGGTCGATCAACTCATCGACCGCCGCAAGCCGGAAACGCACCTGTTTCGGCTTGAGTCCGTTGGCCTTGATCTGACGGCCGACGAGGTACCGCTTTGCAATTTCGCGTTTTTCATACGAGGTGTAACCGGGCAGCCGGATGATCTCCATACGATCCTGAAGCGGCCCCGGAATCGTGTCGAGCAGATTCGCCGTCGCGATGAAGAACACCCGGGAAAGGTCGTAATCAACCTCAAGATAGTGGTCGTTAAACGAGAAATTCTGAGCAGGATCGAGCACCTCCAGCAGAGCGGAAGCTGGATCCCCGCGGAAATCATTGGCAAGTTTGTCGATCTCGTCAAGCATGAACACCGGATTTCCGCTGCCGGCTTTTTTCAAATTCTGGATGATCCTTCCGGGCAGAGCGCCGACATAAGTGCGGCGGTGGCCGCGGATCTCAGCCTCGTCCCGGACACCGCCCAGGGAGACGCGGATGAAATTCCGCTTCATCGCCCTTGCAATCGACTGTCCAAGCGAAGTTTTGCCGACGCCCGGCGGGCCGACGAGGCAGAGAATCGGCGCCTTGCGGTCCTCCCCTTCCTTGAGTTGAAGCACGGCAAGAAATTCGAGAATCCGTTTTTTTACATCCTCAAGTCCGTAATGATCCGCGTCAAGCACCTTCTGCGCCTCCGCACAGTCGAGACGATCCTCGGTGAATACGCACCAGGGCAGATCGAGCAACCAGTTAATGTAGGTGTAGGAGATATGATACTCCGGCGCAGCCTGCGGAATCACTTCGAGCCGGGAAAGCTCCTTGCGCACCACGTCAAACACGTGCTGAGGCAGTTCGATGTTTTCAAGCCGCTCTTCAATCTCGATGATATCCGGATTGCGGCTGTCTTCACCGAGCTCCTGCTGAATCGTGCGAAGCTGCTCTCGCAGAAAGAATTCACGCTGCTGACGACTCATCGCCTGATGCACCTCGCTCTGAATCTTCATGCCGAGTTTCAGAACCTCAAGTTCCCGGTTCAGCAGAATCGCAAGAACCTCCAGCCGCTTGCGGATCGCGGTCATGGAGAGCAGCAGAATTTTCTCGGCATAACTGATATTGAGTGAATCAGCCAGCAGATCGGCGAATCGTCCGGGCGACTCGGCGTTGAGCACCGCGACCTGCAGTTCCTCGGGGAATCCGGGCATGGCGGAGGCAAGCTCCTGAAATGCGACGGTCACGGATTTCTGCCGCGCCCGGTTCTCCGTATCCTCGTTTTCCGCCTGGGAGTCGGTGAACAGCTGAACTCTGGCGACGGAGACGCCGTTGACCAGTTCGATCTGGCGGCAGAAAATCCGCTTGATTCCGCGCACAAGAATCCGGACGGAACCGTCCGGAAAGTTCAACTCCTTGACCACGCGGACCAGAACACCGACTCCGCCGTAGCGTTTCTCCCGGTACACGAAGAGCTTCAGCGGAACCTGCACCGGCAGCATGCCCAGCTCCTCGTCACCGGGCAGTTCCGGGAAGATCGCAAGAAGCCGCTCCTGCGCCATCGCCTGACGCAACGCGGAAAGATTCTCCTCATCGACCTGGAGCGGCGTGAGGCTGAACGGAAAAATGACCGGATCGCGCATCAGGAAAAGCGGAACGGACTGCTCCGCTTTGACCGAACCGAGCCCGGTAACGGAAATTGTCGAGGAATCTGCCATATCGTATCTGCTCCCTTTCTACGGAGAAAATGTTCATTCAAGATTTAAAACCGCGGCGGGGTCGACGGATGCCGACAGCACATCTCCAGCCAGGTAGAGGGAACCGGCTGCGACAACCCGTCGCGGAGCATCCTCATAAGCGAGTTTCAGCGCAGCCGCCGCGTCCGGAGCAGAAGCGAACTGCGACTTGACACCGCTCTGTTTCGCCAGCGCGATCAGTTCTTCGCCACTGTAGCTCGGGCGATCGGACTCCCTGAGCGGAACAAATATGAATTTTGCGGCAAGTTCCGCAAGAAGCCGCAAACCGCCCGCGACGTCCTTGTCCCTGAATCCGGCAAACACCACGGTGAACTTCTCACCGGGGAAAGTCTCCTTCAGCGCGGCGCAGAGCGCAGCGATCCCGTCCGGGTTGTGCCCCCCGTCGACGATCAGCCGTTCATTCACCTGCTGGCAGCGGCCCGGCCAGCGACAGGTCGCAAGCGCCCGGAATGCCCGGTCGAGATCGATTCCGAGGCGCGGCGAAAGTTTTTCCAGCACAAGCGCCGCAAGCCGGAAATTCCGCCGCTGCATTTCCCCCATGAGCGGCAGCGTGATGCGGCGGCCTTCGTAATCGAACTCCTGCACGGTGCGCGTCCCGTCGAATCGGCGCGTAACCGGTTTGAAGTCCTCCTTCGAAACCGGGAAACAGTCACATCCAAGCTCGCGCGCCCGTTCGGCGATGACGCGCCGCGCCTCATCCGGCATGACGCCGGTGAAAACCGGGACGCCGGGTTTGGCGATGCCCGCTTTTTCCGCAGCGATTTTTTCGATCGTATCGCCGAGATAAGCCTGGTGATCAAGCGCGATCCCGGTGATGATCGACGCGATCGGCCGGACCACATTGGTCGAGTCGAGACGGCCTCCCATGCCTGTCTCCCAGATCACAATGTCGACCCCCGCCCGCGCGAAAATCATCGCGGCGAGCACGGTCGTGAACTCAAAATAGGTGAATGTGAAGGAACGCCCCGTCTCCGCACGCGCCGCCTCGGCCAGTTCGGCCGAAAGAGCAAGATAATCCTCCTCGGAAACCGCCAGACCGTTCACGCGAAAGCGCTCGCGGATGTCAATCAGATGCGGAGAGGAGTAGAATCCGGTGGTAAAACCCGCTCCGCGCAGCATACATTCGAGCATTGCGCCCGTGGACCCCTTGCCGTTCGTACCCGCGATGTGAAGGAAGGAAAGTTCCCGTTCGGGATTCCCCACCCGGCGCATCAGTTCACAGCTGGCCTCCAACCCCGGCTTGATCCCGAACATCGAGAGGGAGTCGAGATAGCCTCCGCCGATCTTGCCGCAGGACATCTCAACGCCTCCCGGCACGCGACCAAGCGGGCATGGAGAGATTGAACGGAGTCGAAACGAGCAGCCGCACCTTGCCGGTCCAGCTGTCGATCACATAAAGCGCCGAACGGCGGCCGTCGGAGCGCTTGCAGACCACCTGCCGGTTGTCCGCCGCCCATGCGGGAGACTCCCAGACGCCGGGTTCGTTCGTGATGCGGGTGTTCTCGCCGGTTTCCAGATCGTAGACGGCGATCGTGTAGGCGCCCTGAATCCGCGTGGCATAGACGATCTTGTTGTCGCCGGACCAGTCCGGTGTAACCGCGTCGGAACCGACCGCCTTGAGGACGCGGCGGTTGCGTCCGTCTGCGGAAATGATGTTGATCTTCGGGACGCCGGTCTCATCGCTGACGAACGCGATCTCGCGTCCATCCGGACTCCAGCACGGCGAAGCCTCCACCGAAATGCTGTTGGTCAGCCGCCGCGGCGTACCGGGCCGGTCGGCCGGCATGACGTAGAGATCGACCTTGTGATCGGGGCTGAGAATCACGGCGAGATTCCGGCCGTCCGGGCTGATCGCCGCACCGCTGTTGATGCCGCGAAACGAAGTCAGGACGCGGCTGCGTTTCGGATTGAGCTGGGTTTCGATCACATCCATTCCGGCGCGGTTGTATTTCGAGTAACCGATCGAATTGCCGTTCGGGAACCAGCACGGCTCCACGCAGAGCGCGTTGAAATTCGTGATCTGTCTGATATCGCCGCCGTCGATATCGCAGGTGTAGATGTTTTTAACACCGGGAGCGGTCTGGGCGCAGAAAGCGATCTTGGTGGAACAGAATCCCTTGACCTTCAACTCCTTGAAATTACGCTGAATGATCGCGTCAACCGTCTGCTGGGCAAGACGCCGCCGGTTGCCGGAAAGCGTGACGCTCCAGCTCCCGACCGGAGCCCCGCCCGTGGTGAGCGTAAAGACGGCCCGGTTGCCGGAAAGGCTGCCGGTCAGAATGTATTCCGCCTTCGGATTCCGCGTGAGATCAAACCAGCCGCAGACGCCGAGAAAGGTGGTCATCTCCTTCGAAAACTCCGGATCCCCCTGGACTCCGGCAAAATAAAGTTCCGGATTCGTCCGGACGTTCTTCGTAATGACAATAGTCTCCGCGGACGCGGTAAAAACGGTCGTCGACGCAGCGAAAAACGCCGCAGCAGCCAGAAACAGAACTTTCTTCATGGTTTGACTCCTTGATTCCACAACGCTGAATGACTGTCAACGGGTAACATAACCCGCAATCACCAGTTTTTCAACACGTTCCGGAGAGCTTCAACCAACTTTTTCCCATCATCGACGGTCGACTCGGGACTCAGACTCACCCGGAGCCCCGACCACGCGTCGCGCCCCCGGTAGCCGAGAGCGCGCAATGCGGCGGAGGATTCCCGGGATTCCGAAGAGCATGCGCTCCCCGCGGCGACCATGATTCCCGCCTCCGACAACATCCGGACCACGACACCCGACTCGACTCCCGGCAGCATCACATGCAGGATGTACGGGGAGGCCGTCTCCTCCGGAATCGTGCAGAAACAGCGCCCTCCCCCCGGCAGCTCCACCCGGGAAAGCGCCCCCCGCAGGAAGCGGTTCAAATCACGCACACGAACCAGCGCTTCGTGCATTTCCCGACAGCGCAGTTCGGCGGCAAAGACCATTGCAAACAGCACCGGAACTTCCGGACGGCCGCACCGGTATTCGACGTGGCGGTACCGGTGGGCGAATTCCAGGAACGATTTCGCGCAGGGGGCATGTTTGTCAACCAGAATCGCCGCGCCGCCCGGGGCCCCGAATTTGTGACCGGAAATAACATAAAGATCCGCCGCGTTTTCCGGCAGCGGCAGCCGTCCGGCCCCCTGGATGGCGTCGAGGATCCGGACACCGCCGGGCGAGGAGGCGAAGAGAGATTCCGGCGCTTGAAGAACACCAAGTTCGCTCTGCACAAGATGGAACGCGGCGAACTCCGCCTCCGCCGCCTCCGGGATGAGCGTGCCGTCCCGCCGGGGACGCAGCAGAGCGAGCCCTGCCGCGGTCCGCTGCAGATTCGCCGTCAACGCGGGATGCTCCAGCAGCGAGGAGAGCCCCCGCCTGCCCGCGACAACCG
The DNA here is from genome assembly GCF_944391105.1 of uncultured Victivallis sp. GTDB lineage: Bacteria > Verrucomicrobiota > Lentisphaeria > Victivallales > Victivallaceae > Victivallis. The sequence continues at coordinate 131,581 of NZ_CALXSK010000002.1, read as the reverse complement.
GAGAATCGGCGATGAGCCGGAACAGTTCCGTTCCGTTCATTCCCCAGACCACGGCGTACTCCCCCTTGCCGAAGAGTGCGCCCGCCAACCGCTCCGCGGCGGCGTCGAGCCTGCGCCGGGCCTCATATCCGAGCCGATGCGCCGCCTCCTGGTTGGCGAACTCCTCCGCAAGCAAAGAGGAGAAATATTCAAGCACTTCACGGGGGGGGCGCGCCGCCGCCGCGTGATCGAGATAAACCATGACAGACAAACCCTCCTGAGATCCGTTTTCCATGCGTTTCTTCTATAATATACCATTATTCCCTCGAAAAAGATTGACTTTTCGGAAAAATATGGTTTATTTTATGAAAGACAATTGACGTCCGACAGAGGGAGGAGGTTTCCATCCATCATGAATCAGAATAAAATCATCTATCTGGACAACAACGCCACGACCGCGGTCGATCCGGAGGTGTTCGAGGCGATGCGTCCGTTTTTCTGCGAACGATACGGCAATCCTTCGAGCATCCACCGTTTTGGGGGAAGCGTTGCCGCGGACATTGAAGAAGCGCGGCGGCAGGTTGCCTCGCTTCTCGGCACGAGCTTCCGCGACAACGACGGGAATGCCGCGGAGATCATTTTCACGAGCTGCGGCAGCGAAGGAGACAATGCCGCGATCAACGCCGCCGTCACCGCCCGGCCCGGGCGGAACAAAATCGTCACGACCATCGTCGAACACCCCGGCGTACTCGCCTACTGCCGGGAACTCTCGCGCCGCGGATATAAAATCGAATACATTCCGGTCGATGAACGCGGCCGTCTGGATCTTGCGTATGCGGAACGTGCGATCGACGAATCGACGGCGGCGGTTTCGGTCATGTGGGCGAACAACGAAACCGGGACGATCTTCCCGGTGGAGACGGTCGCGAAGATGGCCCACGCGAAGGGGGCGCTTTTCCATACCGACGCGGTGCAGGCGGCGGGGAAGGTTGCGATCGATCTTGATTCCAGCGAAATCGACTTCCTTTCGATTTCGGGTCATAAGCTGCACGCGCCCAAAGGAGTTGGTGCGCTGTTCGTGCGGAAGGGAACCCGGTTCAAGCCGTTGATTTTCGGCGGCCATCAGGAAAAGGGGCGCCGCGGAGGAACGGAGAATGTCGCCTCCATCATCGGCCTCGGCCGCGCCTGCGAAATCGCACGGAAGAACCTCGTGGCGGAAAATATCCAGCTCACGCAGCTGCGGAACCGGCTCGAAGAGGGGGTTCGCGAACGGATCAGCCATATCAGGGTCAACGGCGATCTCGAGAACCGGCTGCCGAACACTTCATCGATCAGCTTCGAATACATCGAAGGGGAGTCGATCCTGATGCTGCTGGACATGATGAATATCTGTGCGTCGAGCGGCTCGGCCTGCACGACCGGCAGTCTGGAACCATCGCACGTGCTGCGCGCGATGGGATTGCCGTACACGGCCGCGCACGGGACGATCCGTTTCAGTCTGTCGAAATACAACACTGCGGAAGAGATTGATTTTGTTGTGGAAGCGCTTCCGCCGATCATCGAACGGCTGCGTGCGATTTCACCATACTGGGAAGGGAGGGACAAATGAGCGGGCAGAAAAATTCTGCATGCCCATGCCTCAACACCGGCTGTTCCCGTCACGGCGACTGCCGGGCCTACCAGGCCTACCACCATGGCAAAGGGGGAAGGAGCAGTTGCGGAAAATGAGCGAAGAACCGATGAAGATACGCGGCGAGGAGCTGAAGTTCCCGGTTGACTGGGAATATCGGATCATCGTCGACGCCGCCCGGGAGGAAAATGTCCGGAAAGAGGTGGAAGGCTGCCTGCGGTCGCACGGAATTTCCCCGACAATTCACGAGGGGCTTCATTCCGGGGGAGGAAAATACCGGACGCTGAAAGTTCCGGTGACACTTCTCGACCGCGGAATGATGGATTCGCTCAGTGCGGATCTGGCGAAAATCGAAGGAGTGAAATTTCTGCTGTAAATGCGGTCGGACAGGGGGAAGAAACGTTTTTTTCAAAAAAAAATCGATTTATTTGCCTGTTCAGCGCTTTTTGGCATTTGACAATGCATTTTTGTCGTGCTAATGTTCAACAGCGTCATAACGGACGTGTTTTTTGTTTGTCAACCAGGTTTTAACATACAAACGGCAAATTCAACCAAAATCAGAGTGGGAGAGCCCCGATGAAAGCAGTCAACGTCGTATTGAGTATCCTGATTCTTCTGCTTGCGGCCGCGAGCGCAGTCTTCTCTTATTTCCTGTTTGAGAAGCGCAGTCAGATGGTCGAAGGCTGGAAGAAGATGGCAACTACGATCAACCAGAGCGCAAAGGAAATGGACAAAGGCAGCGGCACCAAAGTCGGCGACGCCCTGACCGTGGAGGCACTCTCTCATGAAAACTATGCGGAACTGGATCAGAAGCTCGCCCAGCTGACCACCCAGAGCCGCGCTCTTGTGAAACAGCGTGACGAACTCGCCAGCGCTCTCCGCCGGATCGGCTCGATCGTGGAAATGAAAAATGTTCCCCAGGAAAAGAACCTGAAGGAAATGACCACCTACTCGACGGCGAAAGACGATGTCGTCAACGGAGCGGGAGATCTGATCAGCAACCGCAACAAGATTGTGGATCGCATCGTGAGCTCCGCCCGCGCCAATCTGAATCTCACGCTCGACTCGAACAAACTGCGCGCCGCCGACCAGTCGGAACTGGAAAGATTTGCGAACCGCATGAATCAGTTCGGCAAGGAGCGTCGCGACTTTGAAAGCGCTCTGACGGAGATCTACCGTCAGTGCAACGGCCAGGGGGCGTTGAACTTCTCGGGCAATTTCACCGGAGAACTCAACAAAGTCAAGCAGGCCGTCAACGCGATGAAAGGCAAACTCGACGAAGCGAACCGCACCATTGCGGCCCGCAACCAGGAGATTCAGCGCCAGAACAACCAGATCAAACAGCTGAACGGTCAGCTTGACACCGCGAAGAAAAACCTCGACGAGAAGGTTTATCAGCTTGAAAGCCTGCGCGATGTGCTCGGGCTCAACAAGGATGAGAAGATTCCGATGCCGTGGAAGCCGGGTTCGCCGGAAGCGCGCAAGATGGTCGTCGGCAGGGTGGTGGACGTCAGCTCGAAGTACGGTTTCATCACGATCGACCTCGGAACCGAGTCCACGGTTCCGCAGCAGCTCGGGAACAAGGTTGGAAACGTCAATATCGCCATGGCTCCGGGTCTGGAGATGATCGTTTCCCGCGGAGACCTGGAGGTTCCGGCCTCCGAGTTCATCACGAAGGTGAAGATCACGAAGGTCGACAAGAGCTGCTCGATTGCGGAGCCGTTCGGGGAAGAGAACGGAACCGTGGAAATCGGTGACAAGGTCTGGTTTGACATCAAGTAATCAACCGTTACCGGGAGGATACGCAAGTGTTCAATTCGAAATTCTTCACGGTCATGATTATTCTGACCTTCCTCGCGATGGGCGCGACAGTGGCGTTCCAGGCGCTGGAGATGAGTGAATACAATCTCTTCAATACGATGTTCGCTTCCAAATGAAGAGAATATTGCTGAATACCGCCGCCGCAGTTCTTGCGGCGGCCTTTTTCTGCCTCGGGTTCGGCTGCACGGAACAGGAGCGGATGGGAATGAGTCCGATTCCGCAAAATGCGCCGGCCTCGTGGGAATTGCAGCCATACGGCCCGATTCAAAACTGACCAGGGACTTTTCGTCCAGCTTTCCAGTCGCAAAAATCGGCATTTTTTCCCGTTTCAAAGTTGAAAACGGGAAGAATGGAGCTACTTTTAAAAGTTGTCAAAAACCGGGTAAGCAGAGAACACCCGGTTTTCATCCGGTCCCGGTTCTCAGGAACAGCCGGGCGGCCGGTTCGCCCCCGCAGCAAAGCGGCGAATCGGAACATACAGGAACGTTCGTGATTAGGAAAGGTCGAAGAAACAATGCGGATTGACGTTCTGGACTACTACACCAAAGATGACTGGCTTCTGATCCGGGAGGAGGCGAAGAGTCATCCCTCCCCGTTTCTGGTGGTGAATCTGAATATCATCAAGAGGAAATATGAGGAACTGCTCGCTCATTTCCCGTTCGCCAAAATCTACTATGCCGTCAAGGCCAATCCGGCGCCCGAGGTGATCGAGCTGCTGCGTGATCTCGGTTCTCATTTCGACATCGCCTCGCGATATGAACTGGACAGGGTGCTGTCGCTCGGAGTGACACCCGACCGGATCAGTTACGGCAACACCATCAAAAAGCCGTCAGACATCCGTTATTTTCATGAGAAAGGGGTTTCGTTGTTTGCAACCGACAGCGAGGCGGATTTGCGCAATATCGCCAAGGAAGCGCCCGGCTCGCGCGTTTTCTGCCGGATTCTGACCGAAGGCAGTGAAACGGCGGACTGGCCGCTTTCACGAAAATTCGGCTGCCATCCGGACATGGCGATCGATCTGATTCTGCTGGCCCGTGAAATCGGCCTGAAGCCGTGCGGGGTGAGTTTCCACGTAGGTTCTCAGCAGCGCGACATCGGTACCTGGGACTCGGCGATTGCCAAAGTCAGGTACATCTTCGATTATCTTGAAGGCGAAGGGTTGAAGCTGACGCTGATCAACATGGGTGGCGGCTTCCCGGCGAACTACATCTCCAAAACGAATGAGATGACGGTTTATTCCGAGGAGATTACCCGTTATCTGGAGGAGGACTTCGGGGAGGACGCTCCTGAAATCATTCTCGAACCGGGCCGTTCTCTGGTGGCCGAGTCGGGAGTGCTGGTCAGCGAAGTTGTCCTCATCAGCCAGAAGTCATCGATGGGCGTCGACAAGTGGCTCTACCTCGACACCGGCAAATTCAACGGTCTCATTGAAACCTGGGATGAATCGATCAAGTATCCGCTCTACTGTGAAGCGCGCGGGGAACCGTGCGAGGACTTTATCATCGCCGGCCCCACCTGCGACAGCCAGGATGTGATGTACGAATATTTCCGGAATCCGCTCCCGGCCTACATCAAGGCGGGGGACCGGGTATACTGGCTCACGACCGGAGCATACACGTCCAGCTACTGCTCAGTGGAATTCAACGGATTTCCACCGTTGCCGGTCTACTTCGTCAAGTAGAAACGGCTTTTCGGGCGGGGGAGTCGATTCCCCGCCTTTTCGGACAGGACGCAGGAGACCGCCATGCGGATCATGCGGCCAGCTGCGGAAGTTCCGGTTCGCAACCGGACGGAGGTATTGGTTGTCGGCGGAGGGCCGGCAGGGTTCGGAGCCGCGGTCGCGGCCGCGCGCGCCGGCGCGAAAGTGACGCTGATCGAACAGGGAGGCATGCTGGGCGGCATGTGGACTCTCGGGTTGCTCAGTCCGTTCTTCGACAACCTGCATCAGGACGGATTGAACCGCGAACTGCGGGAAGGCTCCTGCAGCGCAACTCCTGGGGCGGCTTGTGGAACATGTCGTTCGATTCCTGCGAAATGGCCCTGCTGCTCGACGAATATGTAACCGGGCTCGGCATCGACGTGCTGCTCTACACAATGGGAACAGATCCGATCCTGGAAGGAGACAAGCTCAAAGGAGTTTTCCTCCGGAATAAATCCGGCGAACAGGCAGTTCTTGCGGACATGGTAATCGACTGCACGGGAGACGGCGACATCGCCGCGCGCGCCGGCGCGCCGTTCCGGATCGGCCGCGAGAATGACGGCGTCTTTCAGCCGATGACGATGATGTTCAAAATCGGCGGGCTCCGCCCTGACTACGAGCGGGATGACCTGCGCAGCTGGTATGATGCGCTCATCGAGCGGATGCCGGAAAAGGAAATTCTTGCGGAGATTCCCTACGACAATCCCGCGCTCATCACCCTGCCGCGCCGCGGCGAGGCGCTGATTCAGTGGACGCACGTGAAGCGCTGTCTCGGTACCGACGCCGAGCAACTTACGGCCGCAACGTTCGAGGGGCGGCGCCAGGTTCGCCGGGCGCTCGAGTGTTTCAAACTTGTACGGGACAAACTCGGTGACGTCTATCTTCTCGATCTCCCCGCCGTGATCGGCGTACGTGAAACCCGGCGAATCACAGGGGAGTACATCATCAGCGAAGAGGATGTGAAAAACGGCGTCCGCCAGCCGGATGCCGTCTGCCGCGTCCATTTCGGCGTGGACATCCATGAACCGGAACAGACCAGACAGACCTGCTGGAAACATCCGGGATTCGACATTCCGCTGCGTTCGCTCATTCCTCTGAAGGTCGAAAATCTCATGACGGCAGGGCGCTGCATCTCGGGCAGTTTTGCCGCGCACGCGGCCTACCGTGTCACAGGGGACTGCCTCAGAATGGGCGAAGCCGCCGGCTCTGCCGCGGTGGCGGCAATCCGCGCGGGACAGAGTATCCGCAGTTATGCCGCCAGGCGGCTCTGATGCGGAAGGAAGCCGGTTGCACGCTCTCTCTGAATCCGGAAATGCAAAGAAAAAAACGAGGAAAATATCTTTTTTCACTCATAAAACAATTTGCACTTCCGGCAAAGTACATCTATACTTTCCAAACACATGTTATGGAGAGCAATCATCATGCAATTTCGCAAATTCGGAAACACCGGTTTTGAAATTTCCGCGCTGGGGTTCGGTGCGATGCGCCTGCCCGTGGCCAACGTTCCTTTTGACGGCCCCGAACCTGATCTGGAGCCGGCCGTCGAACTGCTCTGCCGCGGTTTTGAGGCGGGCATCAATTATGTGGACACCGCCTATTTCTACCTGAACGGCTGGAGCGAGATCGCCGTCGGCCGCGCCCTCAAACGGAATCACTGGCGCGACAAAGTACGACTCTCAACCAAACTTCCGCTCGGACACATGAAGTGCGCGGATGATTTTTTCCGCATTCTCGAACACCAGCTGCGCAAACTCGATACCGATCACATCGACTTCTACCACCTGCACGGAATCGGAGAATCCGCACTCAGCGGCCCGATCCGGGAGTTCCGAATCTTCGAGCAGGCGGCGAAAGCACGCGACCGCGGCATGATCCGGCACTTGAGTTTCTCTTTCCACGACCGCCCCGAGGCGATGAAAACCCTGATCGACACGGGGGAGTTCTCATCTGTGCTCTTTCAGTACAATCTGCTCGATACCGCAAACGAGGAGATGATCGCCTACGCGGCGGGAAAAGGCCTCGGGACGGTGGCAATGGGGCCGGTCGGCGGAGGCAGGCTCGCGTTTGCAGGCGGAGTTTTCGAGGACGCCCTCGGCGGCAAGTTCACAACACCGGAATTAGCCCTCCGATTCGTGCTGTCGAATCCGAATCTCTGCTGCGCGCTCTCCGGCATGGGGAATCCGGAGATGGTCGACGATAATGTGCGCGTCGCCTCCGATCCGGCGCCGCTCTCGGCATCGGAACTCTCCGCCCTCGCGCAGGTTCGTGAAAAATGTGCGGAACTGCGAAACGTCTACTGCACCGGCTGCAACTACTGCGGTCCCTCCTGCCCGAAGCATGTCGCGATTCCGGCGGTTCTCGAAGCGCTGATTTACGACCGGGTCTACGGATTTCATGAGCACGCCCGTGAACGGTACCGGAAAATCGGCACCGATCCGAACAAGCAGGAGGCGAATGCCTCGGCCTGTGTCCACTGCGGAGTGTGCGAGACAAAGTGTCCGCAAAAACTGCCGATCCGGAAGTACCTGACTGAAGCGGCTGAACTTCTCTCCCAACCGGCGCGGAAATAACGGCAATGGATCAATTCGCCCAGGGAATGCTTGGAGCCCTCCTCTCGGGAACCTGTCTGGCAGCCCAGCTGCCGGTGTTGCTGGCCGCCTTTTTCTGGGCGAAGCGGTTTCGCCCGATAAGCGGCTTTGAGCAGCTGACCGTCGCGGGGGTGCTCTACATCCTGCTGACGACGACGATCACCGGCATTCTCGGGCTGTTCGGAGTCCTCTCTTCGGGGGCGCTTTTCATCGCATCCTGGTGTCTGGGCGGCGTTGCTCTGGTCACGGAGCGGGAACGGCGTGATCCGCCGCTTCCGCGCCGGAAATGGACGATTCCGGAACTCGGCCTGCTGCTGATGACCGGAGGACTCGCACTCTATCAGTATTCGGCATTTCTGCTGCTGCCGCCGATCGGGACAGATGCGTTGATCTATCATCTTTACTATCCCGCGCTCTGGCTGACGGAGGGAGGGATCGAGCGCGTCACCCAGCCGGGCCTGATGACCTCCAGCTATCCCTGCTACGGCGAACTGGTCTACGCCTGGCAGATGGGAGTGGTGGAATCGGATTTCTTCGCGAAGAATTTTCAATTTTTCTTTCTGCTGGCGGCCTGCTGCGGCTGTGCGGCGGGATTGAGGGCGGTCGGATTCCGCCGGATGGAAGCGCTGGCCGCGGCATCGCTGCTGGGTTGTTCCGGCGTTATTTTCCGCAATGCCGTCGTCTCGAATACCGACCTCATGGTGGGAGCCGGCATTCTGTGCGGAGTGGCTCTCTTCTGCTGCGGGGCCCGACGGAAGCGTCACGCCATGATCGTCCTCGGCGGAATCTGTTTCGGTTTCGCGGCGGGAACCAAATATCTCGGACTGCTGCTCGCACCGCCCGCCCTGCTCTTCTTCGGCGCAGTGCTCTGGGGATTCAAACCGCAGTGTCGCCGGGCTCTTCTTCTGGCGGCAATGGCGGGATTTCTGGCGGCGATCCCGTGCTTCGTGGCCAACTGGATCGAAACCGGCAATCCGTTTTATCCGGTCTCCATCGGCTTCGGCGCTTCCATGCAGGTGGATGCACCACCGGTCGGATTGCACGCAGCGGCCTGGAGCTTTTTCGTCAACGACGGTCAGAACAATCTCAATGTCTACAACGCAGTCATCCTTCTCGGAGTGATCCTCCTGGCAGGAATCCGGCCGCTGCTGCCGTGGAGACGAAAACCCGGTATCACCATTTTCGCCCCGGCGTTCCTCGCGGCGGGAACCGTGCTGCTCTTCCTGATCGAACTCCAATTCTACCCGTCAATGACCCAGCCGCGCCAGATCATTCCGGTGGCAATGCTGGCGGCGGGATGCAGTGCGGCACTTTTCCGGCAGCTCCGCCATCCTCTTCTGATTCTCACGGCGGCGGTCATTCTCGGCTTGCTCTGCTCGTTTCGTCAACTCAACTATTTCGAACACGGGTTGCAAATTCTGCTCTGGGGCTGCGCAACCGCGGCCTTCTGCCTGATTCTGAATCGCCTCTCCCGCAAGTGGCAGCGGTGGAGTTTCTCCGCGGCGGCGGTCATCGCTTTCGGCATTTATGCGGGTTTCCAGTTTGCGGGGGCCAATGCGGCGGCATCCTTCCTGCGCAGTGAATTCATCTCACGCGAGGACGAGGAGTGCCGTGAACTGCTGCGGAAACTCGCCCCGGAAGGAGCTGTTGTCGCCTACTGCGGCGCCCATTACTACCAGATGCTCGGCGACCGCTGGCAGAATCGAATTCTTTCGATTCCCGTGACCGAATCCGGAAAAACCGAAAATCACGATTATCCGAACTGGAACGCCATGCGCAGTCCCGGCGCCTATTCCACCTACCTCCGGCGATTGTTCGACCACAACGTCTCGTTCCTGATTTGCGACACCCGGACATTCGCAGCACCGAATCCGGAAATCGAGGTGAACTGGGCGCTCGCCCATCCGGAAACCTTCCGGCCCCTCCTGATGCGCAACGGTTTCTACTGTTTCGCCGTCCGGAAAAACCGGTAAGGCGTTCTTCCCCCTCCCCCCGGAAAAGAAAAGCCGCGCTGCGGGTTTCCCCGCAACGCGGCAGTCGTGTTCTGTTCCGGAATTACCGGGAGAACGCGTTCTCGATCGCGCGCTTCACCTCGGAGAAGGTCACTTCCACGGAGTCATTGCGCGGAATGACCACATCGCCGACGGTCACGGAGATCGTTCCATCCGCCTCCGGGCGCGAACTGAACGCCGCATCGACGTTCACGCTGTCCGCCCAGTTCTTCTCTTTCACGAAAGCGACCACGCGCCCGAGCAGCTCCTGGCCGGGGCAGTGACTCTGTTTCGTGCAGATCGTCACGCAGATCGGGAGCGCATCTTCCTTCTTGCTGCGCAGAATCGGACTCTTCGCATCGAAGAGCTGGCTGCGGTTCTGGTAGTGCGTGTGCAGCCGGGTGTGCGCCTCATGCGAACCGGGACGCCCGCCGAAACTTTCGGCATAGCACTTGTCCACCCAGTAGTTGTCCTGCGGCTTCTGAACCTGACGACCCTTGTCGGTATCGTACAACCCCGCGGCACGCTTCTGCCGGAAATCCTTGTCATGCGAAATCGGCTGACCGCCGCCCGCGACACAGCCGCCCGGACAGGCCATGACTTCAACGAAGTCGTAAACCACCTTGCCCGCCTTCATCTCCTCGATGAGTTTGCGCGCATTGCCGAGACCATGGACGACCGCGATGCGCAGCTTCTTGCCGGCGACTTCAAGCGTCGCCTCCTTGCGGGGAGCGAGTCCACGGGTCATTTTGAAGTCGATCGGACTTATCGGGTCTCCGGAGATCTTCTCGACCGCGAACCGCAGCGCCGCTTCCATCACACCGCCCGTCGCGCCGAAGATCACGCCGCCGCCGGTCGAGAAACCGAGCGGCATGTCGAACGCCGACGGCTCAAGTTCGTTCATCTGGATGCCCATCGACTGAATCATCTGGGCAAGCTCGTTCGTCGTGAGCACATAATCGACATCCGGACGACCGTCCTGCGAAAACTTCGGCAGCTGCGCCTCAAACTTCTTGGCGGTACACGGCATGACCGAAACCACCACCAGGTTCTCCGGCTTCACACCGAGCCTGGTCGGCAGCGTCTTGCGGGCCACGGAGCCGAAGATCGCCTGCGGCGAACGCGTCGTGGAGATGTTCGGCAGCAGTTCCGGATAGTAGGTTTCCGCAAACTTCACCCAGCCCGGGCAGCAGCTCGTGAACATCGGCAGAACGCCGTTGTTGCCGACCCGGTCGAGGAATTCCGTCGCCTCTTCGAAAATCGTCATATCGGCGGCGAAACAGGTGTCGTAAATTTCATCGAAACCGAGAATCTTCATGGCCGTCACCATCTTGCGGGCGACGTTCTCTCCCATACCGAAGCCGCCGAGCTTCTCGCCGAGAGCCACGCGGACCGCCGGAGCAACCTGCGCAACCACGATCTTGTCCGGATCATAGATCGCATCCCAGACCTGGTCGATGTTGCTCTTCGCGACGATCGCACCGGTCGGGCAGACCTGCGCACACTGGCCGCAGTTCACACACTCCACTTCCGCGAGTTTGCTGTCGAACGCCGGGACCACCCGCGCATTCGACCCGCGGCACGCGAAATCAAGCGCGCCAACCGACTGCACCTCGGCGCAGACCCGCACGCAGTCGCCGCAGAGCACGCACTTGTTCGGATCACGAACCAGCGACGGACTCGAATCATCGATCGGCAGATCCTTCACGGTCTGCTTGTAACGAACCTCGTGCACACCGAGTTTGCGGGCGATGTCCTGCAGCGAGCAGTTCGCACTGCGCTGGCAGCTCGGGCACTCACGCTTGTGGCTCGCGAGCAGCAGCTCGACATTGATTTTGCGCATGTTGCGGATCGCCTTCGTATCGGTAAAGATCACCATGCCGGGCTCGGGTCTGGTCGAGCACGAAGCCATGATGCCACGGCCCTTCACGTCCACCAGGCAGAGACGGCACGCACCGTAAATCGACAGCTCCGAATGGTAGCAGAAAGTCGGGATGTCGATGCCCGCCTTGCGAATCAGCTCGAGCAGATTGCGCTCGCCCGCGATCTCGATCTCGCGGTTATTGACAAACAGCGTCTTTTTTTCTTCACTCATTTTATTTTATGCTCCAGGGCTGAGATTGATTGCTTAAAGGCCGATAATCGCACCGAACTTGCACGCCGCCTTGCAGGCGCCGCACTTGATGCACTTGTCAGCGTCGATGACGTGAACTTCCTTGATCTTGCCGGTGATCGCTCCGACCGGGCACTTGCGCGCACAAGCTGTGCAGCCTTTGCATTTGTCGGCCAGAATTTCCGGACGGGCAAGTGCCTTGCATTCGCCGGCGGGGCAGCACTTCTTGAGCACGTGCGCCTCGTACTCATCGCGGAAGTAACGCAGCGTCGAAAGCACCGGATTCGGCGCAGTCTTGCCGAGGCCGCAGAGCGAGCCGAGCTGAACCGCCTTGGCGGTCTCCTCAAGCAGCTCGAGCGTGTGCCGGTCGGCGCGCCCCTCGATGATGTCGTCGAGCAGCGCAAGCATCTGGCGCGTGCCCTCACGGCACGGAACGCACTTGCCGCACGACTCGTTCTGCGTGAACTGCATGAAGAACCGCGCGATCTTCACGATGCAGGTCTGTTTGTTCATGACCACGAGTCCGCCGGAACCGACCATCGCGCCGACGCTCTTGAGCGAATCGAAGTCGAGCGGAAGGTCAAGCATTTCCGGAGTCAAACAGCCGCCGGACGGTCCGCCGATCTGCACGGCCTTGAAATCCTCATTCGTGATCTCGCCGGCATTGTTGGTCACGCCGCCGCCGATATTGTAGACGATCTCGCGCAGCGTCGTGCCGAACGGAACCTCGATGAGACCCGTGTTCGCAACGTGTCCGGTGAGAGCGAAGGTTTTCGTGCCGGGAGACTTCTCGGTACCGACCGACCGGTACTGTTCCGGCCCCTTGTAGAAGATGCCCGGAACCGACGCAAGCGTCTCGACGTTGTTGATGACCGTCGGCTTGCCCCAGAGACCGCACTGAGCCGGGAACGGCGGTTTCGGACGCGGCATGCCGCGCTTGCCCTCGATCGACGCAATGAGCGCGGTCTCCTCGCCGCAGACGAACGCACCGGCACCTTCCATCACAGTGACCCGGAAACTGAAATCACTGCCGAACAGATGGTCGCCGAGCACGCCGATCTCCTCGGCGTCCTTCACGGCGGCACGCATACGCTCGACCGCGAGCGGATATTCGGCGCGGACGTAGACATAACCCTCATCGGCGCCGATCGCACGGGCGGCAATCATCATTCCCTCGATCACCGCATGCGGATTGCCTTCCATGACCGAACGGTCCATGAACGCGCCCGGGTCGCCTTCGTCGCCGTTGCAGATGACATATTTCTTATTGTTCTGCGAAGCGAGCGTGAACTTCCACTTGAGACCGGTCGGGAAACCGCCGCCGCCGCGGCCGCGCAGCCCGGAGTCGATCGCGGTCTGGCAGACCTCTTCGGGCTTCATCTCCAGAACCGCCTTGCGCGCACCGAAGTAGCCTCCCCGGGCGATATATTCACGCACGTCGCCCGGCTCGATGCGGCAGTTTGCGAGGACCACGCGCTTCTGGCGGTGGTAGAACGGGATCTCGGCGTCACCCTTGCAGCGGCAGTTGCCGTTTTTGTGGTCGACATAGAGCAGACGCTCGATCACTTCGCCGTGGCGGAGCGTCCGTTCGACGATCTCGGGGACGTCGGCGATCTTGACTTTCGTGTAGAGGATGTCGCCCGGCTCGATGTGGAGCAGCGGTCCCATCTGGCAGAATCCCTGGCAGCCGGACTTTGAAATGTAGGTTTCGTCTTTCTTCGTATCCTCGGTCTTGACTTCGAGGGTCACATCGATTCCGGTTTTTTCAAGTTCCTTCGCAAGCGCGTCGCGAACATCGAGGGAGCCGTTGGCCACGCAACCGGTGCCGCCGCAGATGATGATGCGGCGCTTGACGTTTTCATAGGCTTTCTTATAATCCGCTGCGATTTTATCAAGATCGACGGCTTTGACGGTATCAGTACTCATTTTCTCTCTTCTCTCCGGTCGGGGGTTACAAATTGGCGGCCGCGGCCTTTTCTTCCGCGAGGATCTGGTCGATGATCTCATCGGTCTTATCCGGGGTCATCTGGCCGTGAACCGAGTCGTTGACCAGCATCACCGGGGCGAGTCCGCAGGCGCCGAGGCAGCTGACGGTTTCAATGGTGAAAAGCAAATCGTCAGTCGTGCGCTTCTCGTCGGAGAGCTTGAGCTTCTCGTAGAGAGCATGCAGAATGCTGTGGGACTTCTTCACATGGCAGGCGGTTCCGTCGCACAGTTTGATGATGTACTTGCCCTTCGGCTGCATCGAGAAGTGCGCGTAGAAGGTCGCGACACCGTAGACGCGCGAAGGCGGAACGCCGATGCTCGTGGCGACGTAGCTGATCATGTCCTTGGAGAGGTACTTGTAGACCGCCTGAACCTCCTGGAGAATCGGAATCAACCGTCCTTCGGAGTAGTGGTTCTTCTCCAGAATCTTGTTGACCGCGGCGAGATGATCGATCATCGCCTGGGTGGTTTCGATGGTTTCCTGCATTTTGGCTCCTTGTACCTTTTCTCTATTCTGATTTATAGAAACGAACGAATCGACTTACCTCAATCCTGTGCATCCTCTTCGAGGAGCTTCCGGCTCATTTTGACGGAAAGCACCGCAAAACCTCCGGCGATCACTTCGCGCTGAACAATTACGTCATCGGGCACTTTCAAGCTGACGTTTGCGAAATTCCAGATCGCCTTGATTCCGCCGGCGACCATCCGGTCGGCGATGTCCTGAGCCTGATCGGCGGGGACGCAGATGATCCCCATCCGCACCTGAAGCCGCCGCGTCAGCTCTTCCAGCCGGTCGATATCGAAAACGCTCCGGCCGCGCACCTCGGTACCGACCTTCAGCGGATCCGCATCAAATGCGGCGATGATCCGCAGCCCGTACTCTTCAAACCCCTCATATCCCATCAGGGCGCTGCCGAGCGCGCCCGCACCGACCAGAACCGCTTCGGACACATTGTTCCAGTTCAAATACCGCTTGATCGCATCAATCAGTTCGCGCACCTTGTAGCCGACGCCCGGCTGACCCGTCACCCCGGTCAAAGCCAGATCCTTGCGGATGACGATCTCACCAAGATTCATATACCGGGCCAGCTCCGGAGTAGCCACAATCTCAATCCCGGCCTTGCGCATTTCGGACAACTTATAAAGGTAAGTAGGCAGCCGCCGGATCGTCGGCAGCTTCGGCACCTTCACATTCGCCATACCAGTCCATCAACTCCTGATTAGAAGCGTATAACCCGCCCGTTCACAATGCGGGCTGACCGGATCTGCGTCGGTCAGCCTGCTCCTTCATGGCCGATTTATCCGTACGGCCCTCCATTTAAAATATCACCTTTCAGCCGAATGTCAAGGCATTCGGGACTTTATTATCGATATTTTTTTATCTAAATTAGATATTTTTTTATCGATCGAGATTAAATGGCGAAGTTTCAGGGAATTACTGAAAAACGGGACCATGCGGCCGCAACTGCCGGAACGCCGCAGTCAGTCACCGGAAGGTCAGGCGGCCGCGGGAACACATCCGGGGTCGGACGAGACATGTCCGGGAGGGGAAAAGAGGAGCAACCACCGGGGAACTGCAATAAAAAACCCGGGGTTAACTCGTTCACATTTGTGTTTTTATCAATAAATCTGCATCTCCCGGTCTTGAAAATTTTGTGAACGGTGATATATTCTACACTCTGTATGAATTCGGATGAAAACGGATAAACGAGAAATCAACGATATAAGGAGTTGTTAAAATGGCTGTTCCGAAAAGAAAAACCTCCCGTATGAAGAGACGTCAGCGCAAGGCCGCGAACCGCTACGAAGGCGTGCAGGCGACCTTCTGCACGAACTGCTCCGCTCCGGCGACGCCGCACCGGGTCTGCCCCTCCTGCGGCTGCTACAACGGCAAGCAGATTCTGAACGTCGAAGCGTAAGTTTGCCCTGAATTCGGAGGAGATCAGGAGCAGATGAAGATTGCGGTAGACGCGATGGGTGCGGACTACGGCCCCGGTCCGGTGATCGAAGGCGTGGTCATGGCACTGTCCGACTATCCGGAATGTGAGTTCGTGCTGGTCGGACACTCCGGCAAACTGCCGTTTTATCTGGAGAAATACGGTATTGCCGGCCATCCCCGGATCTCCGTAGTGCACGCCGAAACGGTGTGCGAAATGTCGGAACCCTCTACGACTTCGCTGCGCGCGAAGAAGAACTGTTCCATTACGGTCTGCGCCCGGCTGCTGAAAGAGAAGGCGGTAGACGCCATGGTGACGCCGGGTCACACCGGTGCGACCGTGGCGGCGACGAAGGTTCTGGTGAGAACTCTCCCGGGTGTGGACCGCCCCGCTCTGGCGGCGAGTCTGCCGACGCAGAACGGGAAACGGTTTCTGCTCGTTGACGCAGGAGCGAATATCGAGTGCACGCCGGTGAACATCGTTCAGTTCGCAATTCTCGGTGAAGTTTATGCGCAGTATCTGTTCCGGCTTGATTCGCCGCGTGTCAGTCTCCTCTCCGTCGGCGGCGAGGATATCAAGGGGAACGATCTCACGAAGGAGTCGTTCAAGCTGCTGGGAAAACGCAGCCAGTTGAATTTCGTCGGAAACGTCGAGGCGAACGTGATCTTTGAAAATGTCGCGGACGTGCTCATCGCCGACGGCTTCTCCGGCAACGTGATGCTCAAAGGCGTCGAGGGGCTTGCGAAATCCGTCATGTTCTGGCTCAAGCGCGTACTCTCCAAAAATGCGCTTCGCATGACCGGTGCGATGCTGGCGAAAAATGCGTTCATCGAGCTCAAATCATTCGGTGACGCCGACGATATCGGCGGTGCTCCGCTGCTCGGTCTCAACGGCATCTGCATC
This sequence comes from uncultured Victivallis sp., assembly GCF_944391105.1. Taxonomy (GTDB): domain Bacteria; phylum Verrucomicrobiota; class Lentisphaeria; order Victivallales; family Victivallaceae; genus Victivallis. The sequence goes on along the minus strand of NZ_CALXSK010000002.1, from coordinate 114,934 downwards.
ATCGGGCACGGTTCTTCGAGTCCGAAGGCGGTCCGGAGCGCGATCAGGGTGGCCTGTGAATGCGTCGAATTCGGCCTTAATGACAGAATTGCCGCCCGCATCAATGAAACCGGCAGCAACACCGCGGAACTGGAGGAAGAGCTGGCAGAGGAAAAGAAGCAGCGGCCCGGCGGCAGCTCCGCCGGCCGGTAGAAGATCAATCTCAGCACAAGGAAGTGACATGAGCATCAGGATAGCAGGAACCGGATCCTATGTTCCGGATCGGATTTTAACCAACGCGGATCTCGAGAAGATGGTCGAGACCAGTGACGAGTGGATCCGCACCCGCACCGGCATTGAAGAGCGCCACATCGCCGCGCCGGATCAGCCCACGAGCGATCTCGCGTACCGGGCGAGTCTGAAAGCGCTGGAAATGGCCGGGATCACCGGCGAGCAGATTGATGCGATCGTCGTGGCGACGATCACTCCGGATTATGTTTTCCCGAGCACCGGCTGCGTACTTCAGGATCGCCTCGGGGCGAAAGGGGCGTTCTGCTTCGACCTGGAAGCGGCCTGTTCCGGGCTGCTCTACTCGCTGGAGGTCGCATACTCCCTCATGAAAACCCACCCGCAACGGTACAAACATGTGCTGGTGATCGGGGCGGAAAAACTCTCCTGCATCACGGACTGGACGAATCGCAACACCTGTGTGCTCTTCGGCGACGGCGCCGGAGCGGTTCTTCTGGAGAACGACGGCTCCGACGGTCCGGACTGCGTGGTTGCGAGCGATCTGCACACGGACGGCGGTTACGGTGAAATTCTCAAGATGCCCGCAGGCGGCAGCCTTGCTCCCGCGAGCAAAGAGACGGTCGAAGCGCACGAGCACTTCATCCACATGGAGGGGAAAGAGGTGTTCAAACTCGCGGTAAACGCCATGGTCAATGCGGGGAAGACCGTCCTGGAAGAGGCCGGAATCACGCCGGAAGAGGTCAATCTGGTCGTCCCGCATCAGGCGAACAGTCGGATCATCTACGCGGTCGCGCCGCGGCTCGGCGTCCCGGACGAACGGGTGTTCATCAACATCAACCACTACGGCAACACCTCGGCGGCCTCGATCGGGCTCTGCCTCGACGAAGCGGTTCGCAGCGGGCGCATCAAAAAGGGGGACAACGTGCTCCTGACCGCGTTCGGCGGCGGCCTCACCTGGGGGGCGATGCTGCTCAAGTTCTGAGCGGACATTTTCCAGTAACGGGCAAACAGGCGACGGAGAGAATCCGCCGCCTGATTTTGTTTTCGGCGAAACGGCGCCGTCACTCGCGGATCGGCAACGTGAAGGAGACCTCCTCCCACGGGTCATCGCCCGCGCCGGGGCAGCGCACCTGAATCGCCGGGAGAGGTTTGAACGCTTCGCGGCTCTCCCAGCGGAACGTATTGGGAGGAACGCCCGGCAATCCCGTCAACCTCCGGCGCGAGAAAACCCGGTGGCGGCACGGAAACATTCCGAATTTGTATTCCATCGTCCCGGAACCATACGGGTCGGGCGGCAGATGGGGAAGCGTCTCCGGCAAAGAGCCGTACTGCCGCCGGGAAAGCTCCACATGGACCATCACCCGCAACGCCCGGCAATGGGCACGGAGTTTCCGGAGGGAACGCGACAGAATCCGGTCATCAGGGGCGATTGCGCCGCTCAGGAAAAGCGGCGGACTCTGAGACTCCGGATTGAGAAGCAGTCGGGCAAGGTCCGCTTTCTCCCTCAGGCCGTACCATCGGAGCTGCGGCAGCAGAAACCAGGTTGCGTTCAGCGGAAACGGATCGCTCCCATATGCACTGAAGTTCCCATCGGCAAAGAGGTCGCAAAACTCCAGAGCAGAAACCGCCTGACTGTACCGGAAACGTTCCAGCTGCGACTCCAGCGAGAGTTCCATCTCCTCTATTTCGGTTGCGAGGCGCTTCAACTCCCCGTCCGTCAGAATTCCGGATGCAAGCAGCATTCGGGAGCCGGCCAGTCGCAGTTCAACCAGATCAACCGGAAAAAACGCGCCGGTCAGCAGCTCCCGCCGAAGAAATTTCTCCGTAAGCCGGAGAGAGCGGTAAGCCGCAAGCGCCTCTTCCCGGTTTTCATTGACCAGAGAAAAATAGAGCCGCCAGAGCTGGAGTTTGAAAAAGAGTCGGCAACCCTGCTTCACCCCCGAACCGGTCCCACGAAACCATCCGCCGCGCCGGGACAGACGCGCCTCCGGGGGAATCGGCCCGGCAAGCAGCGCCTCCCATTCGGCCAGCGCGGGAGCGTGCCGGTTGAACCGCTCCCGCCAGAGAGCAAGATCGGCTTCCGGCATCGTCACACAGTCGGGCACGATGTTGAGCTCGGCCCATCCCTCGTTCTCCTCATCATCGCCGGGATGAAATGGAGAAGCCGCGTCGCACAATTGTCTCCAGCGTTCCAGCCAGACCGGATCCGGTGTTTCGCTGTCGCAACAGGTCTCCGCCAGCGCCTCCACCGTCACCGGCCGACCGAAACGGCATTCAAGCGCCGCGATTTCACGCGACACCTCGCGTCCCGCAACCGCTGTCAAAATGCAGAAAAGGAGAAAGACCGCACCGGAAACGCCCCACCAGACCGCCACGCCCAATCCGAACAGCGCGCGCAGACGAACGCCCTCCCGCCGTGCGAAAAAGAGCGCCGTCAAGATGTACCAGACGGTGAGAAAAAACAGAGCGGCGGCCTGCCAGAACATCCAACCGGACCCGGAAATTCCGAAGAACCACGAAAAAGCCTCCCCCGATCCGTGGAATCCGTACCCGCCCCGAAACAGCATCGCGTCATAATAGTAGAGCGGAATCAGCACCAGCACGCTCCCGACGCACCAGGAGAGCGCCGCGCCGAGCGCGCTCTTCCACCGGTCCGCACTGTGAAAGAGCGGCAGGACGGCCGGAAAAAACGCGAAAAAGACCCACACGGCAACCCACGCAGGAACGCCGATCTTCCACAAAAACAGCGAGAGGGCGATCCAGATCAGCCAGCACCAGAACGGGGAAAGAGGAGCGCGCGGGGCGAACTTCCGGAAAAACGCAAGCGTTGTCCATACGTAAAAAATGACGAAAGCCAATAGAATCCCCGCCCAGCCGACGAGAACAAGCCGGTCGACCCCGTCGAGATACCCGAGCCAGTTCCGGAGAGAGGCGTCGCCTCCATAACGAAGCGGATTTTCCAGACTGACGCCGCAGAATCCGAACATGAGAATCGCGAGTGATCCGAGAAGATAACAACCGCAGAGCAGCTGCGTCAATGCGTAAAAAGCGCCTCGTGCCGAAATATCCGGGAACAGAACTTTCCGCTTAATCGAACGCCACATTTCAGCGAACTCCCGTTTACGGAACACCGTCTCAACAATAAAATAAATGCAGAAAATCCGGTTGTCAAATGTCTTTCTGCAGATTTTTCCGACAACAAAAGAGAATTTGCACTTGAATTTCCAACAAAAAACGCTATTATGTTTTATATAATCATCAACCGGAGAGAGAACGCCATGAAATACCAGCTGAACAAGGCCGACCGGAACAGGCAGAAGCGGCTTGCCGCCGCGATCCGCAAAGGGCTGCCGCTCACCGGATTGCTCGCACTGCTCCCGCTTGCGGGCGGGTGCGATGAAGGCACCGCCCCTCTGTCGGGGGACATCGCGCCGGAGCAATCGACCGAAACAGTCGTCATTCGAGGAGAAATCGCCCCCGCCCCCCTGGCAGGAGTTCCGCCAAGACCTCCGACTGAACCATCCGCCGGAAGCGATGAAGAATCCCGCTGAGACAGAGCGCCCGAACGGAGAGGCATCAGCCACCGGCGCACTGCCGCCGTATCTGATTCTGGAACTCACGCGCCATTGCAACTTCCACTGTCCGTTCTGCTACTGCGTCTGGCACGAGTTCCCGGAACTTGCGAAGCGCGATCTGCCGACCCGCGCGTGGAAACGGATCATCGACCGGGCACTCGCAGGCGGCGTGAAGAGCCTGCTCTTCACGGGCGGCGAAATCCTCCTGAGGCGCGACGCGGAGGAACTTGTGCGCTACACGCGCGAACGGGCGCCCGAATGCGACCTCTCGCTCTTCACAAACGGCTCCCGGATGACCGAAGAGAGGCTGAAACGGTTCCGGAAACTGCGCGTCCGGCTCTGTACGAGCCTCCCCGGCTTGCGCACCTATGGGGCGATGACCGGGACGCGCCGGAGCTGCCTGCCGGTTCTGGAACTGCTCGCGCGCGCAAAAGAGCTGCGCTGGCCGTTCGACGTAAGTTTGACGGCAACCAGAGTCAACGCGCCGGAGTTCACCGACCTCTTCGCCGCGGCCGCAGTCGCGGGGGCGCGCACCATACAGGCCGGAGCGATGATGCTTGAGGGGCGCGGCCGAACCAGAACCGATCTCGCGCTGACGCCGCAGGAGTGGAACGCGCTGAAAGAGCAGATCCGCGCCCTGCCCGGCGGGAAAACCCGTTACCAGTTCTGCGATGAGATCCTCTGCGAATGTCGCGACCAGCCGCCGGAATATCTCGCTCATTACGGTCGCCCGGACGCCGTCCCCTGCCCTGCGGGGAAAACGTTCGGCGTCATCGGACCGAACGGAAAATTCCGCCGCTGTCTGCACACAGTGAATGACGCGCTGTGGTAAGGCGGATCAATTGTCGTCCCGCGACTTCTCCACAAGGCCGATGTTCCGCACGATAAAGACAATCAGCACCAGGGCCAGCAGCACGGTCGCCGCCGGAAAGATCCATTTCGAAGAGAAAAACCAGGAATTCTCCTCCTCCGACTCCCGAAAATCAGGCGTATCCAACTGCGGGCCGCATTGGTATTCGTTGAACTTCAGCGTCGCCGTATTGATACCGGAAAGCGTCCGTCCGAGATCGTAATCACCGGGGGCGACACCGTTTCCTCCGTAACAGAGTTTCGCCGGGATATCCGCCGCAAGCGTAACGAGCCGGTAAACCGGGCCGTACCCCTTGAGCGTGAGAGTTTCGAGCGGCGGATTGTCCCCGTTCCGGATCGTGATCCGGCAGAGTCCGAGCCGCTGTTCGCCGCCAAATGAAATCGCCGTCGTGCGGCGGGTGTATCCCGGAATCGAAAGGCTCTCAAGCCGCGCATGTTTCTTCAAAGTGCCATCGACCGTCTCGAACGTCGCCTCGCGGCTGAAATTCGTGCTGGAACTCAACAGTTCGAGGCGCGTCATCGGAATCCACCGGCAATCAAACTCGATGACGGTACATTTCGTTTCCGGATCGTTCGCCACGCTCCGTATCTCCGGCTCGAACGACTGTTCAACGGCGCAGGCAGAAACATTTACGCTCTTCTTCACGCTGAGATCGATGCCGTCGATCTTCAGCTCCCGGAAGAGCACTTCGCGTTCCTCTTTGCGGTTCTCCGGCGTCTCTCCCTCCGTAATCCGGCGCAACGGGGAGACGTAATCCTCTCCGTAGTTGTCAATCTCGATTCTCAGCACCCGGTAGCATCCTGCGGAGAAATGGAACGAAACGCGCCGCAGCGCAATACGCGGATTGCGGTCGAAGAACGGAGACTCCCGCACAAGTTCATGCCACGCGACATTATCACGCCCCGAAATCGTCACGCGTTTCTCGAAATCCCGCTCGTTCGTCCGAATGGTGAGCGAGTCGACCCGCGCTCCTTTTCCATCCCTGCCGACACGGACGAAGATCACCGCCTTACGTCCTTCCAGCTTGAACGAAATAACCTGGCACGGCACCGGTTCGCTGCGCAATGTACTGCCACTTTCGAACAGCTGTTCGGATTTGAACGGAAGCTCCCGCCCTGCCGCAGAGTAGAGCCGCATGTCACCAAGCCCCGAAATCGCCGTCCAGACAGCGTTATTGAGCCGGACGGAATTCAGCTGTTTCGTCACCTCCTTCTCCGGCGGAACGAGTTCCGTAAAAAAACGGTAATCCTCCGGAGAGGCCGCCTGAAGTGCGCTGCAGAACACCAGCAACAACACATAAAGCAATCGTTTTCTCATTTCTCCGCCTCCTCCTTTTCCGTCTCCTCCCCGTCCGGCCGAAAGAGCTGTTCGACCCGCATGTAGGCGAACGCCCCGACAAAGAAGAGCAGCCCCATCGCCAGAAACGCAAGCACCCGGTAAAGCGACGGCAGCTTTGCCATATCAAGCAGAATCGCTTTCACCGCCACCACAGCGAAAAGGGAAAGCCCGCAGTAACGCATCGCCCGCTGCCGGAAGCGAATCCCGCCGATCAGCAGCAACAGCGCGTAAACCGCCCAGAGCACGGAGAGCCCGCCTGCCGCAAACTCAGGCACATAGAGCGTCAACCCCTGATACAACTCCACGCTGCTGTAACCGAACCAGAGCACACCGCCGGAAACAGCGAAAAATCCGGCGAAATTCCGAGACTCTCCCTCCCGGGCAAAGAGCCGTTTCGCCGTCCACGCGAGTCCCGCACTGTAAAGCAGAAACGCCGCCAGCCGGAATCCGCAGTCGAGCGGATAATCGATTTTCTGCCCGAGCAGTGCCAGCCGGACAAGATCCGCCACCGCCGCGATTACCAGTGCCGCCATCCAGCCGCCCAGCGTCCTGTTTCCGCTCCGGCGGTAGCGGCAGAACAGGAATCCGAGGGTACCGAGATAAAGCACGGCAGAGAGCGTGACCCGAAGCACCGGCGCAAAAACCGGGAAGTTCTCAATCTCGATCCGGAAGAGGGCAAAGAGGAAAATCGCCGCTCCCCAGAAAAATACATTGACGATCTCACCGTTCAATTCCGTGCCGAACGGTTCCGGTTCGTTCGTGCCGACCACTTCGGGCCGATGGCCGTCGGTTCCGCCGCCACGCTTCAGGATGAAATATCCAGCAGCGAACGCCAGCGCACAGCTGCCGAGTGACACAAGGCGGTCGAGCATCCCCGGCCAGTAGTTGTCCGCCTGGATGAACGTCAGTTCCCTGAGCATCACGACTGCATCGAAAGCCGCCACCGCATGGAGGATGAGCGCGAGCGTCGTCAGGAACCGGCTGCCGCAGCGCGAACCTAGGTAGAGCATCGCCACGGCCTGAATCGCCCACGCCGCCACGATCCAGTGGCCGGAGAGCAGCAGCGGGAACGTCAGCGCCACCGCAAACGAGGCGAATACCAGAAGCGCGAGGTAGAGATTCCGGTCACGCACACGGAATTTCACGCACGCCAGGAACTCCACCACAAACACCAGCGCCGCAAAGAGCGAGACTCCGGCCCCGTAACGCGAATCGGGGAAGCTCTTTTCGACTGCCCATATCGCGGTTATGAGATAGAGCGCCGCATTCGCAGCGAGCAGCAGGACTTCAAGCAGCGTGATCTTTTTCCGGTGCACGAGCGAATAGAGCAGCGGAAGCAGCGAAAAGAGCACAAAGAGCCCGCTTGCAAATCCGACCGTCTGCCCGAAGTCCGCCCGCGACAGCGGATCGTAAAACTTGTGCACTGCCCCCAGAAAAATCCCGTAATTCAACAGAAATGCGACGAAATTCAGAATTCTCCAGTTGCGATAAAACGCCAGGAAGAGCGCCCCTGCCCCGATGAGGACCAGATAAGCGAAGAGTTCCGGCAGATGTTTTGAGCCGGTCGAAAGCAGAATCGGCGTGGCGTATCCGCCGATCACCGCCACGAGCGCAACAAAGAGTGAATTCTGCCGCAATGCGAGCAGCGCCCCGGAAATCGTGATGAGGATCATGAGCGGGAACGCCGCCGTGACCGGCAGGAACTTGTAGATCGACGCCGCCGCGAAAATCGCGAAATAGAGCGTTACAATCCCGACTCCGGAGAGTCCGAAGCCGAGCAGCCGGTAACGCTCCGACTTCACCAGCCGGCAGCCGACGCCGACCACGGCAAGCCCGATGAGAATCACCCCCGCAATGCGCGCCTGGGGTGAAACCAGATTGTTGTCATGGGAATACTTGACGAAGAACCCGATCCCGATCAGCAGCAGAAGCACAGCGCAACGGACCAGCCAGACCGTCGCGACCGCATATTCGACCGCGACCCGGCGCGGCCGGAACTCCTCGCCGACAACGATCCAGCTCCAGATCTTCTGCAGCGCCTCCCCTGCACGCCGTTCGAATTCGGACGGATGAAGCTGCGGAATCGAAGCGGTTTCCGATTCCGGTTTCGGAGCAGATTCCGGCGCAGGTCTTGGCACAGGGCTGGGCGCAGGAGCGGCCTTCGGTTTCGGCTCCGGGGCGGTAAAGGAGGAGGCGAGCTTTTCGGCGAACACCGCCGCTGACCTCGGCTCCGGTGCGGAGACGGAGATGGTTTTCGGCACGGCTGCGGAAGCGGGAGAAACCGGCGGCTTCGGCACAGGCGCACAAACAGGAGCCGCCCGCGGCGGGGTGGAAATTCCCGGCATTGGTTTCGGTTCCGGTTTCGGTTTCGATGCGGCCACGGAAACGGACGGGCGAAACGCCCCCTGCCGCTCCAGTTGTTCAAGCCGTTCGGCGAGCTTCCCCACCGCTTTGCGGCAGGAATTGACTGCAATCACGTTCACAATGAGCAAGACAAATCCGCCGAGGAGAAAAAACAGGAACAGCAACACAATAAAAACTTCCATTCTATCACCTCCCGCACATCGAATGCACTTAAAATCCCCGACATGTTCCGAATTACTATATCATGGCAAAATGGATTTGCAACCCGGAAAGTCCGATTCAGCCGAACGCGATCAGATCTGGGCTTCGAGCCGCTTGAGCATACCGTTGCCGCGCAGACTCAGGCAGGCGGTCGGCGTCACAATCAGATGATCGACCAGCCCGACGTTGATCGTCCGGAGCGCGGCAAGAATCCGCCGCGTGGTCTGAAGATCCCCGTCGGAGGGCATGCAGATTCCACTCGGGTGGTTGTGCGCGGCGATGACGGCGGTCGCACCGGTCCGCAGGCACTTCTCGGCGATTTCGCGCGGGTAGACCGCCGCCCGGTCGACCGTCCCCGGAAACACCTGAAAATCAAGAACGTGATTGTGACTGTTCATGAAGATCACCATGAACGTCTCCTTGCGCCCGCCGCCGAGCTTCATGCGCAGAAACCGTTCCGTCGCGGCAGAGGAGTCCAGCACATCGACATCCCGGATCTTCTGTTCAAGGTACTTCGAGCAAAGCTGACGGATCAGCAGCACCAGCGTCGTTCCGCTCGGCCCCATCCCGTGCCGGTCGAGCAGATCCGCCGGGGTCGCGTCGAGCAGTTTCTCAAGCGAACCGTAGGTTTCCAGCAGCTCCTTCGCCAGCGGCTTCACATCGCGCCGCGGAATCGCGTAGGTGAGCAGCAGCTCGATCGCCTCGTAATCCTGAAGTCCGTCGAGCCCCGCCCGGAGGAACCGCTCCCGCAATCGTCGACGGTGGCCGTCCGTATGCTTTTTCTCCGGCCCGGCCATGCTCAGTTCCGCACCCATTCCGTGAAGAGTTCAAAGTGTTCGGTTCGCGGAAACATGTTCACGACCTCAAGTTGCCGCAAGACAAATCCGCCCCGGATCAGCCGGGCCGCGTCACGCGTCCAGGTCGCCGGATTGCAGGAGATGTAGACGAGATGCCGCAGCGAACTGCCGCAAAGTTCCTTCACCGCCTTCCCCGAGAGCCCGGTGCGCGGCGGATCGACCACAAGCAATGTCGACGCGGCCTCGTCCGTTCCACGCCCGGCCTCCGCAAGCGCCTCGGCCGCATCCCCGGCGACAACCCGCGCCGAAGTCGAAACGAATTTCCCCAGATTATACTTCGCCGCCTCCGCCGCCGCCCCGTCCGACTCGACCGCAAGGATCTCCGGCACACCGCGGCTCGCGGCCGCACAGCCGAAAAGACCCACCCCCGCATAGAGATCGATGACGCGACGCGGGTTCAGCCGCTCCACCACTTCGAGAAACCGTTCGACCAGACGCGCACCGCCCGCCGGATTCACCTGAAAGAAACTCCCGCACGGCACCGAAAGCTCCCCGAAAACGGTCTCCTCCCGCAGCCAGGTGAGGTTCTTCGCAGGCGCATTGCGCCAGAACTTCACGCCGTCGCGCTCCGTGCGGCGGAACGTCACGCTCATTCCCTCGTGCAGAGAGTGGAAAAACCCCTTGTCCGCCCGCAGCCGCGCAAGTTCCGCATTGATCTCCGGATGCGCCAGCGGACACGCCTCGATATCGGTCACGGTCATGTTGTCCGCCATGACGTAACCGAAAAAGGTTTCGCCGCGCACCTTGTGCGTGTGCAGTACGATCTTGTTGCGATATCCGAGCGGCGGCTCCGGAGCGAACGGCTCCGCGATGGCGGATTCCTCGAACGAAATCCCCGCCGCCTTCATCATGTCGAGCATCTGACGCTGTTTCAACGCGGTCTCATACAAATAATCGGCGTGCAGATAGCAACAGCCGGGACAGCGCCCGAAATAACGACATCCGGGATCGATCCGGTGCGGGCTCTTCCCCCCGAACCGGACCACCTCGGCCCGCGAAAAATTCTTCTTCTCCGCCGTAATCCTGCCGATGAGCTTCTCGCCCGGCAGCGTTCCCGGCAGAAAGATGACCTCCCCGTCGACCCGGGCGATTCCGTCGCCGCCCAGCGCGCAGGTTTCGACCTCACATTGAAATTCCGTACCGATCCGCATCTGTTTTCCCCGTGTTCCGGCGTTTAATATAGCCGGAAGAGAGGCAAATTGCGAAAAAAAATAAAAAAAAAGGTGAAAGATTGCAGAACCTGAGCTATATTATGCCAGAGTTTTGTATCGCGACTCCCCGGACGGGAGTTCTTCTGTTTTTCATTGAGCATAAGGAGATGGAAATATGGCGGTTCCGTTGCTGGATCTGAAGGCGCAGTACGCGACGATCAAGGAGCAGATTCTCAAGGAGTTTTCCGAGATCGCCGACTCCCAGTATTTCATCCTCGGCCCGAAGGTCGAGAAACTTGAAAAAGAGGTCGCGGCCTACTGCCACAGCAATTTCGCAGTCGGCGTCACGAGCGGTTCGGATGCGCTCATCATCTCGCTGATGGTCGAAGGGATCGGCCCCGGCGACGAGGTCATCACCACGCCGTTCACCTTTTTCGCGACGGTCGGAGCGATCGTCCGCGTCGGCGCGACGCCGGTCTTTGCGGACATCGATCCCGTGACCTACAACATCGACCCCTCGAAGATCGAGGAGAAGATCACGGCCCGCACGAAAGCGATCATCCCGGTTCACCTCTTCGGCCAGAGCGCCGACATGGATCCGATCATGGAAATCGCGAAAAAGCACAACCTCATCGTCATCGAAGACGCATGCCAGGCGATCGGAGCGGAATACAAGGGCCGGCGCGTCGGCTCGATCGGCGACTACGGCTGCTTCTCGTTCTTCCCGAGCAAGAACCTCGGCTGCTTCGGCGACGGCGGCATGGTCACATGCAACGATCCCGAAAAAGCGAAGCTCCTCAAAATATTCCGCAACCACGGCCAGAGCGGCACCTACATGCACGACTACGTCGGCGGCAACTTCCGTCTCGACGCCCTGCAGGCAGGCATTCTCTCGGTCAAACTGCCGCATCTCGACTCCTGGAGCGAGGCGCGCCAGCACAATGCGGCGGAATATGACCGGCTCTTTGCGGAAGCGGGTCTGCTCGACAAGGTGTCGCTCCCGAAAAAGGCCGCCTACCCGGTTCGCCACATCTACAATCAGTATTGCATCGAAGTCGCGGACGGCAAACGCGATGCGCTCGTCGCCCACCTGCGTGGAATCGGAATCGGCTGCGCTGTCTACTACCCGCTTTCGCTTCATCTGCAGCACTGCTTCGCCGCTCTCGGCGGGAAAGAGGGGGATTACCCGGTCAGCGAAAAGGCGACCGGCCGGATCATGGCTCTGCCGATCTATCCGGAATCCACCACTGCCCAGCGCAAAGAGGTCGTCGATGCAATCGCGGCCTTCCTCAAATAAAGGAGCGGCATGGGGCGCAGAAGCGGCAATGAGGGCGAATTCAAGGCGCAGAGTTACTTCCGGCTGCTGAAGTACGCCCGTCCCTACTGGTTTCGACTCACGGTCGGCATCGTGTCGGGAATTCTGGTCGGCGGCTCACTGCTTGTGAGTCTGCTGATGGTTCCGCGTCTGGTCGGCGCGGTCGAGCACGGAACCGGCAGCGGAGAGGCGGCCAAATTCGAGGAAGAGGCGCAGAACGTCGTCAAAATCCTCGAACAGCCCGGGCTGACCCGCGAGGAGAGAGAGAAAGCCGTCCAGGAGCTGCTGCACCCGGTCGACAACGACCCGCAGCTGACCAAGATGCTGAACGAAGCGCGCAGCGCGGCGGAAAAGTATGGACTTCCTTTCTCCGTCGAAGGGCGCGAAATCGTTGTAAGCTGGCCGAGGGAATTTCGATTCGAGGCGGTCGGTCCGGGAGGCCGGATCGCGTGGCAGATCTTCGCGGTCTATGTCTTCGTCTTCATCCTCGCGTGGACGGTGAAGAATCTCGCGACCTTCATCAGCAACTACTACACGCACTGGGTCGGAGCGAAGGTGGTCGCGGATCTGCGCGACAAGATCTTCGACAAACTCGTGAATCAGTCGTTGCAGTATTACGGGAAAATCGATATCGGACACCTCATCAGCCGTTCGACGAACGACACTTCCGCAATCGAAAACGCGGTGTCGAATTCCGTCGCGGATCTGACAAGCGCGCCGATCCAGATTTTCGCATGCCTCGTGGCGATTCTCATGGCGTGCCGGGAATATGAAAGCTATTCGCTTGTGGTGATTCTGCTCATCGGTGTTCCCGTGATCTTCCTGCCGATCCACTTTCTCGGGCGGAAGATCCGCCGGGTCTACCGGAAGAGTTTTGCACGTATCGCGGAGGTGTTCTCCCGGATGCACGAGGTGTTCACCGGAATCCGGGTCGTCAAGGCGTACAACACCGAAAAAATGGAAATCGAACGGTTCCACGGCGAGAACCGCCGCTACTTCAAACAGGTGGTGCGGGCACTGCGGCTGCAGCTGCTGCTCTCTCCGGCGATGGAAGTGGTCGCGGTGATTTCCACGCTGGTCTTTTTCGTCTACTCGTACAGCCAGGGAGTTTCGATCACGGAAATCGCGGCGCTGCTCGCGCCCGCCTTCATGGCCTACCGGCCGATCAAGGATCTGTCGAAGGTCGTGACTTCGATCCAGCGGTCGATGGCCGCGGCGGACCGGTACTTTGAACTCATCGACACGGACACATCGCTCCCGGAGAAGCCGAACGCCGTAAAACTCAAGGAGTTCCGGGACAAGATCGAGCTTGTTCACACCGAATTCTCCTACGAGGAGCGCAAAATCATCGACGATGTGAGCTTTGAAATTCCGAAAGGCGAAATGGTCGCCGTGGTCGGCGAAACCGGGTCCGGCAAAACCACCATCGCGAATCTCATCGCCCGCTTCTACGACGTGACGGGCGGAGCTGTGAAGATTGACGGCGTCGACGTGCGCGATTACGAGATCGCCTCGCTGCGCCGGGTCATCGGCGTTGTGAACCAGGATGCGATCCTCTTCAACGACACGATCGCGAACAACATCGCCTACGGCTGTCCGGAGGCAACCCGCGAGGAGATCATCGAAGCGGCGAAGCTCGCGAACGCCCATCACTTCATCGTCGACGGACGCCATGCCGAAGGCTACGACACGGAAGTCGGAGAAAAGGGATTCCGCCTCTCCGGCGGGGAAAAGCAGCGCGTGGCGATCGCCCGGGCGATTCTGAAGAATCCGCCGATTCTGATCCTCGACGAGGCGACCAGCGCGCTCGACACCGTGACCGAGAAACTCGTACAGGAGGCGTTGAACCGGGTCATGGCGAACCGCACGGTCTTTGCGATCGCGCACCGGCTCTCGACGATCCGCAACGCGAACAAGATCATCGTCCTCAAGGACGGCAGAATCGCAGAGTCCGGGACGCATGAGGAATTGATGAAAAACGAGTCCGGCATCTACTTCCGGCTCTACAACACGCAGTTTCAGCTCGATGAAGAGTGATCTTCCGCAACGCATTCACTTCGTAGGAATCGGCGGAGCCGGGATGGCTCCGCTCGCGGAAATCATGCTCGCGCGCGGCGCTTCGATCAGCGGAACCGACCGCGAATCAAACGGAAAAACCGCCCATCTGGCAGCGCTCGGCGCGACGGTCCACGCCGGACACAGCGCGGAGTTCCTGCCGGAAAACACGGAACTGGTCGTCTACTCCTCCGCCGTGACAGCAGAGAATCCGGAACGGAAACGGGCCGCGGAACGCGGAATCCCGCAAATCCGGCGCGGCGAATTTCTCGCACGCCTCGCAGCACTCTACCGGAGGCCGGTCGCGATTTCCGGGTCGCACGGAAAAACCACCGTCACGGCAATGCTCTCCCACATCCTCGCCCATACCGGGCGGGAACCGGGATTCCTCATCGGAGCGGCGGTAAACGGCGGCGACTCCGCCTCGGCAGGCGCCGGGGACGATCTCTTCATCATGGAGGTCGACGAGTCCGACGGCACCCACACATTTGTCCATCCTTATCTCGGGATCGTGCCGAACATCGAGGACGACCACAGCTGGAGTGTCGGCGGAGAGGAGCAGCTCTTTGCAAATTTCCGGAAATTCGCGTTTCAGAGCGAACATCTGCTCTACTACCCCGGCGAACACCCGGACGCGCTCTTCGCGGAACATCCGGCGGCGACCCGGCTTGACTTTCCGGGACCGGGCGCATTCGGCGGCCGGTGGCTCGGATTTCAGGCGCGCAACGCGAAACTCGCCGCAGCCGCGGCCGCTCTGCTCGGAGTCGATTCCAGAGAAGCGGAAGAGGCCCTCGCGAGTTTCGCGGGAGTCGCGCGCCGCATGAGCGTACATTACAACTCAGACACGCTGACCGTGATCGAGGATTATGCGCACCATCCAACCGAACTGGCAAGTTCGATCGAAGCGCTGCGGCTTGCATATCCGGAACATCATCTGCGGATCGTCTTTCAGCCGCATCGCTACGCGCGGCTGCACAAATATCTGCCGCAGCTGGCGGCGGAACTTGCAAAGGCGGATTCAGCCATCGTCACCCCGGTTTTTGCGGCGTGGTGCGAAACGGGGCCCTCCGGCGAAGCCGACCTCGCCGCAGCGGCGGGAGAACGCGTCCGCTATCTCGACGGCAACTGGGAGAAGATTGCGTGCACGGCGCTCGATTATCAGGGAGAACGTCCCCTGCTGCTCGCGGTGATCGGCGCGGGCGACATTGAACAGATCTTTCAACACCTCCCCGGGAGTCAGGCAGATGGCAGATGACACGCTTGCCCGAATGCGGCTCGTACTGCTCGGAACCGGAGCCGCCGATTATGACTGGAGCCGGCTCGGCGAACCGGGTGTGCGCGGCAGCACCAGTTCTCTCCTGAACGGGCACATTCTGATCGACTGCGGCGCGACAGGACTCCGGAATCTGCAAAGGAACGGCATCGACTTCGGAGCGGTCGACACACTGCTCGTAACCCACTCCCACGGCGACCATTTCCAGCCGGATCAGATTGTGGAGCTCGCCCGGACGCCGGGAAAAGCGAAACCATTCCGGATTTACGCCGCGCCGGAAGCGCTCGCACAGCTTCCGGAGGCCGGGGATTTTGAGAAACGCGAACTCGCTCCGGGGCTCCATTTCCAGCTGGGCGAGCTCAATGTGACTGCGCTCCCGGCCAATCACCTGACCGACTTTCCCTCGGAACAGGCGTATCACTTTCTCTTCGAAAGCGCGGCCGGAACGCTGCTCTACGCGCTCGACGGAGCGGGACTCACGAAACCGGAGTGGCTGCTGATCGACGGAATCAAATTCGACTGGATCGTGATTGACTGCACGATGGCGGAAGAGGGCGACTGGCGAATCTTCGAACACAACGACCGTACGGTGGTCCGCCATCTGCTCGCGACGTTCCGCAACCGCGGCATGATCGACGAAACGACCCGGGTCGTGCTGAATCACCTCGCCCGCACCCTCTGGCCCGAGGATGAGAAACTCATTCAGGCCAAAGCCGCCGAGATCGGCGCACAAGCGGCCTTCGACGGCATGACGCTCGAACGCGAACGCCGCTATTCCGCCCCTGTCGGCGTTTGAGAAAGAGAGAGCCGCCCCGGAGTCTGATCTTGTCGCTTATGCAACAGCGAAATGCGGGAGGTGATTTGCGCGGCACAGGCGACTACCGATTGACTTCCTCTGCTCCTTAGCGTTGTGGGTTTTGTTCAGTTCAATTATATTGTCTTTATTCCTTCAAAAGATCGCAAGTTGAGACGGTAAAAAGCTGTTTGCTGTCCCACGGATTGAGTTTGAATTCAAGTCCGTATTTGTTGTCGGTTTCATAGCGGGTCATGTAAAGTTGAAACGGTGTCCGCTGATAAAAGATTTTTCCAAATTTTTTGTCGGTATGGAAATCGGCTTCCACTCTCTGCTGATCTCCCCGCAGCACCATTACGATCTTCCCATTGTCAAATCCGATGCACCATGCAAAATCGGCATCGTCAAAATAATAGAATACACGGTCATCTTCAAATCTTATCCAGTAACCATTCCCGTATTTTTGCGGAATACCGACCGGAGCCGCATTAAATTTGATTTTCAGGAACTCCGTTTGAGCAAAACTTTGCGGCAGCGTGATTTTTTGAAACAACATGGTGTTTGTGCTTTTCGTGGGGGTAAGTGTCGTTTTATGGAGCTTGCCATCGGCATCTTTTTGAGTCAAGACCCATTGAGATTTATGATATGTAATTGATTCCCAACGTTGCGTTTTCCATTCGCCAGGCATGAACGACGCGGCAACCATGGCAAGACGCTTATGAAATAAATAGGTGTCTACAGCAGTCTCTTTGCCTTTCTCAGAGACCCGTGTATCATAGCTGGAGTCCAATTGCAAAACCACTTCGGCATCATCAACACTCCTCATCGAAACCTGTCCAATTATATTTTCAAAGCGGATCTCGTCGTTGCGAAACATCCAAATGGAAAAACAGCGTTTTCTGTCTTCGGATTTGCTGTTATACGGCACAAACGTCAGTGCATGTTTCGGAGAATAGAAAATATTTCCATCAGGTTTGCCATATTCATACCCAAAAATCAAGTCAATACCGGATTGATCAGCTTGACGCAATTCAATGCCATAAGACACGATTGAAATGAAACACAAACAACTTAAAAATACTTTTTTCATCCTCTCATCTCTGCTCCTTAGTGTTGATAACATGTCCATTTACATTTTTTATGACGTGTGTTAACGCAGTGATGAGCAATTTCTTTCAGACACCATATCCCTTTTATTTCTGGAATAAAGTTTGTTTTTATTGCTCTTTTTCTGATTGTAAAGCCGTTCCCCAAGTTCAAGCAGTTTTTGAATTCAGCATCGGGAGTGACTGTTTTGCGCTTGATGTCACGAATGGCCCGACCGAGAATCGTTTTCAACTGCCTTGTCGATTTTCTTGCTCGCTTAAACTGATTCGCTTTTGCAGAAACGCTCTGACGGCGCAAATTTTTCCGATCTGTTCATAAGTCTGCCGTAATTGAATGCCGTTTTTACGGGCAGATTGAACGAATCGTTCGCGCATACGGTCATAAAGCCGGGCATCGGTCGGATAACGGACTGCTTTTTCCTGAACTGTGCAGTCCACGTTTACACGAGACAACTCGACTTTTTTTATGAAGCCTTCACGCAACCCGGTTTTCAGACTCTCTTCAAGAATATATCATAAAATGTCAACTTTTTTATTGATTATCAATAAATCAAGTGTTTTTTCATAACCGACTGGTCTCATCAGGACGCCCGAGACTCACCCGCCCGCAACGCAAGTCTGCACAGCTCGTCCCCGTGAATCATGAGCACGGGGGATGCCGCGTTGTTTCATGCCTTCTCCGCCGTCGGACTTTTGAACGTCAACAGCGGAGAACCCGGATCAATCCCGCAGCCTTGAGGGCAGCGATGACCCGACTCGATCTTCTTTACAGGCCATCGGCGTCTCCTCGAATCAAAACCACCGGATGAACCGGGGGGGTTGATTTCCCGGGGAACAGCTATTTTCCGTCATGTTCGATGGTCTGAACCTCGTCCTCCGCCCAGTGCGCCCACTTGTGGAACCGCTTGTCGACCAGCGGAGTCTGAACGATCATCACAATGATCGAAATCACTGCGATTACGGCCACGGCAATCGCTCCGATCATCTCTTTCCGGGTAAAGACGCGGCGATCAGTCGCCGCCGCATCATCCGCAAGCGCGTTCTTCCGCCCCCAGACGAAGACCGGAATCCCGATCAGCAGGAAGACGAACGCGAACATGAGATAGCGCAATCCGGCCGAATAGATCATCCAGAGCGCGAAGAGCGACCCGGCCGCACCGCAAACGAGCGCGTAACGCAAACCGACCTGCATCCCGGCGGGATACTGTTTCGTCACACACATCTTCCAGAGATAGAGCGTACACGCCAGATAGGGCGGCAGAATCATGACCGAAGTGATCGTCAACATCGTATTCCAGGCATTATTCGCAAAGTAGACGAAAATCATCGCAAGCTGCATGACCGCGCTCGTGACGAAGAGTGAAACACTCGGCATCCCTTTGGAGTTGACTTTCCGGAACATGCGCGGGAACGTCCCGTCCAGCGCGGCCGCATACGGAATCTGCGCGATCATGATCGTGAACGCGAGCCAGCTCGTGAGCAACGCGACGATCACGCCGAGATTCATCAGAATCCCGCCCCACGATCCATGCACCACATCCTGCAGCAGCGGCGCGGTCGATGGATTCGCGAGATCCGCGAGTTGCGGCTGATACATCCGCCCGAACGGCAGAACCGAGAGCAGGACATAGATCGCCAGACAGACCAGAAACCCGAGCACAGTCGCCCGACCGACCGCCGCCGGACTCTTCGCCCGCGAGGAGACCACCACCGCCCCCTCGATGCCGATAAACGCCCAGAGCGTCACCGGCATCGTCGACCGCACCTGGTCGAAGAGCGACCCGAGCGGCTTGATCCCATGCTCCGGAATCGTCTGATTTCCAAGCACATCGGTCGAAAAGAAAATCCACCGGAACGCAAACAGCATAATCAGAATAAAGAACGCGATCGGTACAAGTTTGCACACCGTCCCGACCGTATTGATGAACGCCGCCTGCTTCATCCCGGCCAGCACCGCGAAGTTCATCCCCCAGATCACGATCGATCCGCCGACGATCGACCAGAGATTGTTCCCGCCGGTGAACACCCCCGGGAAAAAGTAGTTCAACGCATCCATGAGCAGCACCGCAAATCCGACATTGCCGAAGATGTTGCAGAGCCAGTAGGCCCACGCCATCTGAAATCCGGCAAACCGCCCGAAGCCGAGCCGGGCATAGGCGTATATCCCGGTCGAAGCATCCGGACGCGCAGCGGACAGGACACGGAACGTATTGGCGATGAAAAACATCCCGATCCCGGTAACGACCCACGCAATCACGACCGCGCCAAGAGCGGCGCTCTGCGCCATATTCTGCGGCAGGCTGAAGATCCCGCCGCCGATCATGGCGGAGACGACGAGGGCGGCAAGCGATATGACGCCGAGTTTTCTGTTGTCGTTCGATTCCGGCATTTTTCTCCCCTTTCACTGTTGTCCGCCTCACTCCCTGAGGACGTTGCTGGTTGATATGTTTACGGAACCCGGTACGATCTGCTCATGGCGGGCTGTTCCGGCCTGTCCGGCTGCGCGTCCCACTCGCACTCTCCGACCACGATGAGCTCCGAACTCTTGATCGACTTCGATTCGGTTGAGAACAAATAACCGATCCACGGAATCGACTTCAAGAGCGGAATCCCCGACGAAGAGGTGACCTCCTCCTGCTTCCGCAGCCCGCCGATCACAAAGGAATCCTTCCCGTAGGGCAGGCTGATCTCCTGGCCCGCCACGCTGTTCTCCGAGATGCGCGGTGTCCCGTTCGACTCGAATCCGATCAGGCTCGAATTGGTGAGCGAGACCGTAAACCGCGTCTCAGCCAGATTCACCGAGGCGTTCTCGATGTTCATCGTGAAACCGAATCCCGTGAACGCCTCCACCTCCTGGCGGTTCCCTTTTCCGACCGGGACCTCCTCCTCCGAAGATGCGGTGAAACTCCTGCCGACCAGAGCGGACAGCAGTTCGTACGGACCGACTCCCATATCGGGAGAGCTCTGCGCATTCCCCGCCGGCGTCGAACTCCTGACGTAAAAGATCTGCGTCTTGCGCTCAAGCAGCGCAGGGGTGTTGTTCCGGATGCACAATTCTCCGGTGTGGGCGATCTTCGCGCGACCCTTGCTTACCAGAAAATCGAGATAGCGGGAGTTCCACTTCGGATTGAAGTTGTAGAAGCTCGTCCGCTCGGAGCCGGTCCTGCCCATCGCCCCGCCGTAAACTGCCGACCAGTTGTCGCGGTAACGGCCGCCCGCGCTGAAGAAATCAGCCCCCTGATTGTTCTTCCACGCCTGAAAATCAATGCCGATCCGGTCATCGTTTTCACTGTAAAGCTCATAGACCCGGATCCGGAGTCGCACCTGCGGAATCGGAACGTCGTACTCGCGCAGCATCTTCTCGATGTTCGGCTGCGAATAGTTCGTCACATCGAAGACCAGCCAGTTCAGCGCCGGATCGTAAGCGACCAGATCCTGCCCCTGCCAGAGTTCCGTCACATCAGTAACATTCATGCCGACGTTTTCGATCATCGGCATGAGGTTCCGGGCCGGAACGAATTTCGGAATGTAGAAGAAGGTCTGAGTCCCATAGTTCGCTCCCATCTGCGGCTTGTCGAGAAACTCGATGAGTGAATCGAATCCCATGCCGTTCTCGTGGTCCCGGAAACGGTACTCCTCGGCGCTCACGATCAACAGCCCGGTGCCGTCCACATATTTCAGACACTCCACGGCGGTGTTGCTGCCGAGCTGAAGCGCAGGATCGTAGCCGGGCTGAGCGTTCGCAGGAGTCGTGAGCTCTGCGGAACTGGTCGTTGCGGCATAGGGCAGTGCCGTCGTGTTGCCCGGATAAATCTGCTGAAGCGCCGTGTTGCCGACCCGCTTGGACTGCACCATCTGGCGCAGATAGTCGCGAATCTCATAGGGATCGACGTGGCGGATCAGATAGGTTCTGGTCACAACCCGCGGATCGTTGTTGTCCCGGACGAAGTGGACCGCCTTCGCCTCTTCCCGAACCGGAACCTGGAGATGCACCTCGACCCGCGTGCTGTCGTAACCGGCTGTGTTGCCGAAGTTCGAATCGCGCGGCGGAGCGGGAGTCTCGCCGGAAGCATATGCGCCGCACACGGCAAGGAGCGTCGGAAGAATCCATGTGATTCGTTTCATCTTCCCCTCCTTATTTCAATTTTTGGAGCACGCCGCTCTTTTCGCGCTGCGGGCTCGTGTTCAGGATTCCGGCGGTAACGGTAAGGCAGACATGGGTCTTTTCCTCGCTTGTGGTCGTCGTGCTGAAAAGATATTTCAGAATCGGCACGTCGGAGAGAAACGGCACGCCGATGGTCTGCTCGACCTCTTCCTCCTTTTCCCAGGAGGCGAGCAGTTTCTCCACGCCGAGATCGATCGAGACGTTCCCCTGCAGCTGGGTCGTCTCGACGAGTTCCGCGCCGTAGTTGTTGCGCTCCACGACGTTGGCGGCCTGCACGTCGTATCCGAAGACGAGCGTACCGGGCACTCCGTCGTAAGCCCCCGGAACGTAGTTCGGAATCTCAAAATCAACCTCGGAACCGCTGTGCAGACAGGCGATCGGCGTCACGATCTTCAAATAGACCTGATTGAGCCCCGCCTGAAGAACGGCACTCTGCGTCACGCTGCTCTGATCGTTGTTGCTCTTGACGATGTTCTGAAGCTGCGGATTGAAGAAGATTTCATAACTTTTCTCGTCGGAATTCGCGACGGTGAGGGTCGCGCTGTTCCGCAACGTCGCCTTGCCGCTCTGTTCAAGAACGCGGATGAAGCTCGCATCAAACTGAGGTGCGAAAAAAAATCCGCCGAGAGGACCGGAGGCCGCCTGCAGCGCGGCACTCCCCCCCGAGGAGAGGCTGAACACGTCAAATCCCGCCTGAAAGAGATTCAGCCCCGGCCCGTTTTTCCATGCGAGATACTCCATGCCGAGGTCGCGCAGCGTGCTTTCGCGCACCTCGTAAAGCTGGAACGTCAACGTGATCTGCGGCGCCGGACGGTCGAGAAACGCGAGAAACTGGTAGATGAATTCGGAGTTCGTCGCATTGTCCTTCCAGTAGATCTGGTTCGAATTCCGATCCCAGCCGTAGACGGAACCATAGGGTCCCTCGTTGATGACCGCATTCACAATGACGTTCACCAGATCCTGTCCGGAACGATACCTGGGGCGATAGACTGCACGGGTGATTCCCGTTCCCCGGATGATGTCTCCCGGAACCTTGCCGTCGATCAAAACGTTGCGGTCAGCCATCTTCACAAATTCATCGACGTAAGGCATCATGCCGACGGGACAGGTTACCGTCAGAATCTGCTCGTTCTGTGAACCGTATTCGATGCAACTCACGCTGGAATTCATGTTGTAGCGTTTGATCATGCCGGCAATGAACGGCATCAGATCGTTCGACTGGGCGTATTTCAGCACGTAGATCTTTGAGACCATGTAGTCCTGCGCGTCGTCCTGCACGAACCGCAGAAGCTGGACGCCTGATCCGGCTTCGCTCCCCTCCTCTCCGGGAGCGGCGGCAACACGGCCGACCAACAGCGCCGAAGAGATCAAAACCATCAGCGCCGATCCGGGAGAACACCTCATTTCCCCACCTCCTCGTCCTTGAAATTCCGGCAGAGAACGCGTCGAACCGCGACGGTTTCATTGGCCGGTCGGATTGTTTCTCGGCATTCCGTTGCCACGGGGGCGGGGCAGAAACGCAGGCTCCCGGGCGCGGATCAAAAAGAATCACTCCTCCTTGAAATTCTTTTCCATCCCAGGTTTGTAGCTTCTGATATCAATAGAAAACCATTTTCTCTCTTTGTCAAGTTGTATCTGCAAAAAAATGATAAAATTCCATATTTACACATAAAAACAGGAAAAAGATAGGGAAAAAAAAGATATCACTCTAAAAAACAGATACTTTTATTACCCTGTCTCTATCGATGACCCGGATGAAACGGCAGGAAAACATCCCGGAAAAAACCCTGCTGCCGGTTGACAAATCCGGTTTTCGATGTTAGGTTGTCAGAAGAAAATCCCGGGAAGAGCAGATGATGAATACGGCAGCGGCCGACCTTCCGGCCGGAGGAGTTCCCCTCCAGACAGCGGAACGCTTCACAACTCCGATCGCAGTGGACGGAATGTTCAACCTGCGCGACATCGGCGGAGTGGAAACGGTTCCGGGGCGGCGGGTCAGGCTCGGAAAGGTGTTTCGCTCCGACGACCTGAGCGGACTGACCAGCCGCGGGAAATCCGCACTGGAAGAACGCGGCATCCGGACAATCGTGGACTTCCGGGGAAACGAAGAGGTGTGCCTCGCCCCGAACCGGCTCCCGGGGACGGTCCGACGAACCGTCCGGCTGCCGATTGAACCCGGAAATGTACTGGAACTTGCGAGGCTGACCTGTGAAAACGCACCGGAGATGATGTGCGAACTCTACCGCGCACTTGCACGGGATGCGCAGGAGATGTACTGGGAGTTTTTCCGGTTGCTGTCGAATCCGGAAAATGCGCCGCTGCTGTTCCACTGTTCGGCGGGGAAGGACCGCACCGGATTCGCGGCGGCGCTGTTTCTGCTGTCGCTCGGCGCGTCCCGGGAAACGGTTCTGCGGGATTATCTGCTTTCAGCCCGGCTCATCCGGGAGAAGTACCGCAGTGCGATCGAGGCGGATAAGCGGTTCGCTTCGATCTACACGGTTCGACCGGAGTACCTCGACGCCGCGTTTGAAGTCATCGACGGGGAGTTCGGAGGAGTGAAACAGTATCTCCGAAACAATCTTGGAGTCGATGCGCCGCGCATGCAGGAACTTTACACGGAAGCCGGATAACTGCCGGGAACCGGTTTTGCCGACAATCGAAAATTGCGGTGGAAATCAATGAAAAAAACTCTTCTTTTGTTTGCGGCCGGACTGATTTCGGCCGGATCGTTCGCAGCGACGCTGCACGTGGATGCTGCCGGCGACGGGGAAACCGTGTTCCGAACCATCGGCGAGGCCGCAGCCCGGGCACAGCCAGGGGATCTGATCCTCGTCGCTCCCGGCATCTATCGTGAACACATCGCGCCGGAACGCGGCGGTGAAAAGGGCAGACCGATCGTATATCGCGCCGAACAGCCGGGTACGGTGTTCGTCCGCGGCAGCGAAATCTGGGAACCGGAACTCACTCCGCTTCCGGAGCGGCCGGAACTCTTCACCACTCCGACCCCGGAAGACGCGTTTTTCGGCGATTATCCGAACCCGTTCAAACGCAAGCTGAATGCGGGAAGCTCCGATAAAAACGAACCCGCCCGTCCCGCCGACGGGCCGCTGCTGCCCTACTCGCTCGGACAGATTTTCTGCGACGGCCGGGAACTGCGCCAGTCGCAGACCGTCGAGGAGGTGGACCGGGTGCCGGGAAGCTGGATTCTCTCCCCCGACGGAAAGAATATCCTGCTGCATCTGCCGCTCGATTATGATTCCGCCTGTTCGCAGTTCGAAATTTCCGTACGCGACCGGGTGTTCGCTCCGGCGCGACGCGGGCTCGGCTACATCGAGATCGAGGGTTTCATCTTCGAGCACTGCGCAAATCAGGCGCCCTTTCCGCAGCTCGGGATGGTTTCGACCCGCAGCGGACATGACTGGGTGATCTGCAACAATGTGATCCGCCATGCCAAGACGGTGGGACTCGATGTCGGCAGCGAATACTGGCGCACCGATCTGCTGCCGAAAACCACCCCGGAAGATCAGAAGCTCCTGCGCAAAGGCGGACGTCACCTCGTCACCGGAAACCTCATCGTCGAGAACGGCCTCTGCGGCATCGCCGGATGGAGCTGCCGCGGAGTGAAGATCATCGGTAACACCATCGAAAACAACAACTTCCTATCGCTCACCACGAGCGAGTGCAACTGGGAGGAGTGGGCCGGAATCAAACTGCACGAGGCCGACGAAGCGCTGGTGGAAGGCAATCTGGTCCGGTTCAACGGCGCACACGGAATCTGGTTCGACAACGGATACAACCAGGCGCGCATCACGCGGAATTTCGTGTTCGGAAACATCGGAACGGGAATCTTCATCGAGCTCGGCGCGGGAAGCGTCCTCATCGACAACAACATCGTCGCGAACACGACACCGTTCTTCAGCCCCTATCCCGGCCGGGGAATCTATGCGCATGACGCGTCCGGGCTTAAAATCTGCCATAACCTTATCGTCGACAACAAGGCAGAAGGGGTCTACATGCAGAACGTCACCGACCGGAAGTATCACGGAAAGATCGTCGAGACCTCCGACGAACTTGTGGTCAACAACATCTTTGCGAACAACGGCGGCGGCGTGAGCCTGCCGTTCCCGGGGGAACGTTCCGGCAACTGCGTCTCGGACGGCAATCTCTTCGTCGGCGACGTCAACTTCCGATACAGCGGCGGAACACCATGGGAACAGCTCCTCCCCGCAGTGAAGCCGAAGTTGACGAACGAGGAGATGCGCCATGCGGAACTCATCCGGGGATTCGCTCCGGCTGTGTGGTCGAAAATCTCCGGCCGGGAGACGGAATCGGCGTTTCTGCCGCAGCGCGAATTTTACATCCGGATCAAACCGTTTGAACCGTCGATCTACATCCGGAACCTCTCCGGAAAGCGTTTCGGGTTCAAACCCGTTCCGGGAGTAGAACGGGATTTCACCGGAGCGCCTTACGGAAAAACCGTCCAGCCCGGCCCGTTTCAGGAGCTCGGCAGCCAGACCCTCTACCGGCTGCTTTATCCGGTCACGGGACTGGAACAAAACGCCCCGCGCCTCCGGGAGAATTGTCATCCTGCTCGTCCGCCGCAGGCGAAAATTTCTGAAAAATAAAAAAAAACTTGCTTTTTCCGGCAACATGATTCATAATATATACCATAGGAAGTAGAACGTTCTACCAAGTAGAATCAAGAGACGGAAAATCATGGCGACAATCAAAGATGTTGCGAAACTTGCGGGGGTCTCGTACCAGGCGGTTTCCGCAGTGTTGAACGGAAATCTCTCGAAGGCGGCTCCGCTTACGCGGGAGCGGATCTTTCTCGCGGCGGCGAAACTGAACTACCGTCCGAACCGGTCGGCGCGGAGTCTGGTTTCAGGACGGAGCGGAATGGTCGGAATCGTCATTCAGGATATCCGTTCGCCCTACTTCGCGGACCTGACCTGGGAACTGCAGAGCGCGGCGGACCGGGCCGGATTTCAGACGATTCAAATGCAGTCGGACTGGCCGGATGCGCGGACGTGCGAAAGTATTTTCCAGCTTTATTCGACACCGGTCGACGGAATCATCTTCATCGGCGGAGTTCCGCATAAGATGATGGAGCAGACGAAGATTCCGGCCGATTATCCGTTGATTCAGATCGATGACGCTGAAAACGGATACAACAGTATCGGCTTCGACTACCTGCCCGGCATGGATGAAGCATTCCGTGATCTGCTGGAACACGGGCACCGCAGAATCGCATTCGTCCACGATCCGATTCAGCAGATCAAATATGCCGCGTACCGCGAATGCTGCCGGAAACATTCGGTTCCGTTCCGGGAGTTCCGCTATCTCTCTCCGACGGCGGGCGGCGAGGATGCGGTCATCAGTTGCGGGCACGCGGTCGCCGCGGCGGCGAAGGAGCTCGATGCCATCATCGTGGCGTCTGATTATGATGCGTTGCTCGTTCTGCGCGCATTGGCTGACCGGAACATCCGGATTCCGCAGGATCTGTCGATGATCGCGATCGACGACACGCTTCTGAGCCGGATCGGGACGCCGCCGCTCAGTTCGATCCACCTCGACCGCAGGCTGCTCGCGCAGAAGGCGTTCGAACGTCTCCTCGCAAGAATCGCGAAACGGCCGGATCCGGATGGACATCAGATGATTTCCACCGCGCTGGTTCGAAGAGCGAGCGTCATCCCCCATGTGCCGGGTCCGGAAAATCATCCGGAAGCGCCTCTGAATCAGGCGATCGGGCCCGCCGCCGGCCATGTATCGATTTTTTCAGAATACGCCAATGTCAGGAAAGGAGATTGAAGATGAAAGGAAAAACAAACCCATTTACCTTGATAGAGCTCCTGGTCGTGATTGCGATCATCGCGATTCTTGCGGCCATGCTGCTGCCCGCCTTGAACAGTGCACGCGACAAAGGCAAAGAGATCAAATGCACGAGCAACATGAAGCAACTTGCTCTCGGTTGCATCCAGTACACTTCCGATTACAACGGTTTTTTCCCGAATGACGGCGGAAGTTCGCGCAGCAACCCGCCCTGGGCGAAGTGGCAGACCCAGATTCTGCCCTATACGCATCCCGGCCTCGTGAAAGCGGGGGATCCGGACGCGTTTCTGCCGCTGAACGAGGACGGAACCCGGGTTCAGCACGGGATATTCATCTGCCCGAACTCCATCACCACTTCGCAGACGAAACCGTTTTACATGTGCAACAATTACGGCATCAACCGCTACATCTGCACCATCCTTGCCTCGGATCAGAATTATATCCTCGGCGGAACGATCAAGCGGATCAAGACTCCGAGCCAGCGGTTCATGCTTTCCGACATGAGCCTGCCGCAGGCGACAGGCAGCGACAATCCGAGCATCGCCGCCAAAAACCAGTTCGGATTCCGGCATATGAACAGCCGGGGCAGTGTGGTCGGATTCGTTGGCGGACATGTCAAGGCGATGACGCAGGATGAGATTCCGAATGCCGGATGGTATGTCTACTTCTGGGGGCAGGCTCTCAGGAATTGATTGAACATCAAGGATTTGATAAACATGTCAGAAAACGGAACGCGCCGCGTCGTCACCTCGGACAGCGGCGAAATCGTGCTGAATCCCGGGATGGGCTACATGCTCATTCAACGCGGGCACAACAAGAAACGGTTCGATGAACTCGCACGGAATGAGTGGTTTCTTGCGCCGCAGCTGTGTGACAAGATCATCTTCGACGTCCCCTGGTCGGTGATCGAACCGGAAGAGGGAAAATACGACTGGGAAAATCCCGAGTGGGAAGGCGCGATGCAAAGCTGGATCAACGCCGGTTACAAGGTGGGCATTCAGGTTCGCGGCATGGGCTGCCGCGGCACGCTTCTGAACGACGGAGCGCCGCAATGGCTGTTCGACCGCGGTGCGAAGTACATCGATGAACCCGGAGCCCCGGGAGGAGTACCGATGCGCTATCCGGTCTACTGGGACAGACTTTACCTGGAGAAGAGCCGGGAACTCGCGTTCGCGCTCGGGGAACGCTATAACGGGAATCCCGCGGTGGAGATGGTTTTCCCTGGCTTTCTCGGCCATTACGGGGAGATGCACATTTCGGAGCACACGCCGATCCGCCCCTGGGTGGAAGCGGGTTTTTCCCTTGCGACCTACACAGCCGCGCTCCACTGGCAGACGGAAAGTTTCAAAGCGGCGTTTCCCGATAAACCGCTCTACCAGGAGCTCGGAAACCTGAGCTACAACACGCCCGATCCGGATTGTGAGACAGGCCCGATCTCAATTGTACAGGCCCGGGAGCTGGTTCCCTATCTGGTCTCTCAGGGGATCAATCTCAAATACAACGGGCTCGGCGCGAACTGGGATCGCTGGGGGGAGGATCCGTTTATGGAAGGGTGGTATGTCGACTACTGCCGGGCCTATCATGAATGGGTCAAGATCATCGTCGAAAATATTTCCACGTTCCACGCGCCCTGCGAACTCGAAACCCTGAGACGCTGCCATGCGAGTTACACCAATCGCGGCGGGGAGCGGCAGGGCGTGCCGGAGACGGCGATCGATACGATTCACGATGACTGTTTCCGAGCCATGGAGAATTACGATCCACTGAGCAAACAGCTTTATCTCGATCAGACCCGGAACGCTCCGGAAATCCGGCGCGGCACGTTGCGCGAAGCCGCAAAGATCGTCGGTTACCGGCTGCTTCCGGCGGAACTGCACTACCCGGAGCGGATCGTAAGGAAAAAGGCGGCGCTGCTCACAAGTTTCTGGGAAAACCGGGGAGCCGCCCGACCGAGAGAGGAGTTCGGCATTCTGTTCGCTCTGCTCGACGGAACGGGCAACTGCGTCTGGGAACAGCTCACACCGCCGATCCTGCCGACAACCACCGCGTTGTGGGAGTGCGGATGCCGCGTTGGGGAGAGAACCGAACTTTTTGTCCCGGAAACAGTTCAATGCGGCACATACCGGCTGGCGATCGGTCTGCGAAGACTCTCGGACCATCTGCCGATCCGACTCCCGCTCCCCGGCGGAGATGCGATGGGGCGATACGCGCTCGGGCCGGTGGAAATTTTGTAACTGACATCTTAATGACAAGGAGATTATTGCGTGAAACGTGGAAACTTTCTATGGCTGCTGCTCGTGACGGGAGTGCCGTTGCTCGGCGGGAGTTTGCCCGAACTTGATGAAATTCCGCAGGAGGTGCGGCTCGCCCCCAATCCGACCGTGACGGTTGCGCCGTCCGGAAACTACCTGGTGAACGGGCGGGAACGGTTTCTTCTCGGCGTTCAGGCCGCCTCCAGCAGCAGTGCCGACGACATCGCTCCGACCTCCGGATATACGCCGGAGTGGAAATGGCTTTACGAGGAACCGCTCACCTATGAAAATGCCCAGCGGCTCGGCTTCGACACACTGGCGATTTTCACCGCCGACCGCTGGATCGCCGACTTTGTCCCCGGCTACCGGAACAACGCGTTTGAAAACAGCAACCGAACCGCAGGGGAGAAACTTCGCTCCAACGGACTGCCGACGCTGGTGGATTTCACCTGCTTCCCCTGGACGCACGGGATGCTTGCCGCGGAAAAATATGCGCAGACCATTCCTGCTGAAGCGATCAACGCCGACCGGGACCGAGCCAACAATCACTGGGTTCCCTACAATCTCTTTCATCCGGAAGGACGGAAGCTCTATCAGTCGATGTGGCGCGCGGGCGTCAGGGAGATGACTGCGGGCGGCAATCCGCTCATGCTGTTCGAGCTTTTCAACGAACCGGCCTACGACGATCCGAGCGCCTACAACCGCAAGCTGTTTGCGGAATTTCTCCGTGAACGTTACACGACGCCGGAAGCGATGAACCGGCGCTGGAACAGCTCCTATGCCGACTTTGAGGCGGCGGCGAACTTCCAGTCGAGCAGCGAAAATCCGGGACTCTGCGTGGACTGGTCGAAATTTCTGGAATCCGGATTCAACTCGATCACGAAACTCGGGGTGGAGACGATCCGTGAACTCGTTCCCGATGCACGACTCTGTTTTCAGAGTCTCGGCGGCAGCTATTACCGGATGCTTCCGCGCTCGCACGTGAATTTGTTCGAGATCAACCGGCAGCTCGATGCGATTTCGACCCCGACCGGCGGTGGAATTTCCATTGGCTCCGGCTCCGGATACGATGCGCCGCCGGAACACTCCGGGTCGGCGCCGGCGATCTCCGGAGGGATTACGGAAGGGATACTCCAGCGCTGGTTTCTCCGTGCGATGGCCGACGGGAAACCGATCCACAATCCCGAAGCCTACACGGGTTCGGACGGCCGCTCCACCCGGAACCGGATCTGGCTCGATGTCGCCCGCGGAATCGATGCGGTCTACCTCTTCGAGTGGTCGAAACGGGCGTGGGACTGGAAGCCGCCCGCATCTCCTGAAGGCGGGCGGCTGATCGCCGAAAAATTCCCCTGGATGATCTTGAATCCCTACGCCTATCCGGCGGAGGATTTCGCCTCGATTCAACAGACGAAGCAGGAGATTTTCCGTTTCGGGGAGTTCTTCGTTCCGCGCGACCGGGGTATTCCGCGCGAGGTTGCGCTTCTGATCTCGCTGCCGACCGAGCGGATGGGTGGAGCGACCGGCAATCCGGTCAAAAATGAGATCACGAGTTACACCGGCGCGCTGCAATTCACCTTTTTCCCGGCTGATGCGATTTTCGAAGAACAGCTTCCGGAAAATCGCCAGCGGCGATATCGGGCGATTGTTGCAGCCGGAGTCAGAAACAGTTACGACACAACCGCTCCGGCACTGCGCCGATTCGTGGAAGACGGCGGCGTGCTGATCGCGGGACGCGACCTTCTGCCGGAAGATGAATACGGTCAAATGCGCGACCCGGCCGGTTTGTTCGAGGGACTCACCCTCGTGCCGGATGAAGAGGCGGGAATCACGGAAATCACGTTCCTGAGAAAGCAGCCGGAGCTGTTTCCGGGGCGGCTCATCGGGCGCAACACCCGCCGGATCACCGCCTCGTCCGGCTGGGAAATCCTCGCGGAAAGCGATGGAGTTCCGGTTTTTCTCTCCAGAAGAATCGGAAAAGGAACGGTTTACGTCATCACCCCGGAGTTGCAGGACTACGCGCTCGGAGCCTTGCTCTCGACTGCGTTTTCGCGGCACAAGATCGTTCCGGCGCTTGAACTTACGCGGTATGGGAAAGGGGATCTTGCGGTCAATGTCGAAACGCACAGCGCACGCCGCGGAGATCTCGCACTGCACTATCTTTACAACTGGGACAACTATCCGAAACTGATTCAGCTCAAACTCGACGGGGCGGAAGCCGCGGCGGATCTTACGGGGAACCGGCTGCTTCCGGATTCCGGCGGCCGCGCCCTGCTGCTGTTGGCCCCGCAGGAGCGCCTGATTGCGGGAGTCGGCCCGAAGACCGCGCTTGAGACGAAATTCGGCCCCCTCACTCCGGTGACGGCGCAAACCCTTCAGGACGAGTGCTCCGCGCTGGAGGCCGAACTGCGCGCGGCCAGGGAGGCGAAAGCGGCGAACTCATTCCGCTACAAGGTCGATCCGGCTCTGACCGCGCCGCTCGACATTCGGGAGTTCTGCAACCGCGGGTTCACCGATTCGGTCGGGGGAGACGGCAAAGGTGGCTGGACCGATCAAGGCAGGGAAAATTCACTCGAAGGAGTACCGTGGGGGACGCACGAGTTTCTGGGAGTTCCGTGTGAGTTGATCCGGTTCGATCAGAACGACAACCGCACCTGCATCATGCTGCGTTCGCCTTCGGTCAGGAGCGATCTGCCGCAGGAGATCACCGGGATAGGAATCAATGCGAAGCTCCGTTCTCTGATCTTCTTCCACACGACCGCCTGGTTCAATGCCGGGCGAGAAGTCATGCGTTACCGCATTCACTACGCGTCCGGTCGCACGCTCGACATTCCGGTCGTATGCGGCAAAAACATCGGCGACTGGTGGATGGGCAGCGCGAATTACGCGGTGAACGAGCTGGTCGCCTGGCAGAACCGTTCCGGGCGCGGTTTCTACGCCTGGCGCTGGGTCAATCCGACACCGGATGACGAGATTCGTTCCCTGGACGTCGTCGGCTCCGGAACGGAATCGGTTCCGATCGTTCTGGCTATAACGGCGGAACAGTATGACGGGAAAGAGGTTGCAGAAATGCGTGAGATCTCTTTCTCCACGCCGGAGGTCTATGGATTCGGCGGTCTGGCGGCGAAACTTCAAAACGGCACTCTGACGGTTGAAACCACGGCGAAAACGAACGCCTGGGCGGGATTCATCATCCGGGAGCGGGATCTCAAGCCGCTCGGCGGCGGAGCACTGCCGGACGGCGGAGTTTTGAAATTTGAAATCAACGGCGGCTCCGACTCCTTCGGCACCCCCAGGGGCAATCAGGCGCTGCAGCTTACGCTGCTTTCGGCCGCGTCGGACTACCGGAAAAATGTCATCGGGGCGATGTTTGAGCTGGAGAAGGGAATCGACGGCGGACGGATCGACACGGATCCGGAAAGTTTCCAGACGGTGGAAATCCCGCTGGAGAAGTTTGCGAAAAACGGAAAACTCCCGGAAAACGTCAATGGCATACAGTTCCAGTTCCGTTACGACGTCCACTCCGGCGTGACCGTGCGCAACATCCGCCTGGAGACGCCGGACACCCTCGCGCCGTCGCAGGCTTCCGCGCCGTCTTCCGCCGCTCCATCCGCCGCTCCATCCGCATCGGTGCAGCCGCAGGCGCCGGATGCCAGACCGGTCAAATTCCGTCCAGCCGACCTCTATCCGATCGGCAAAGTTGCGACGGCGGCCGGTGACGGAGAAATCCGCGTGACGGCCGGGGCTGAAACCGCGCCGTGGGCTGGGTTCGTCCTGCACGCGGGGAAACTTCCGATCGCATCGGACGACTGGGAGAACGGAACTCTGGCGTGTGAAATCATTTCCGACCGCGCCGAACTTCCTCAGCTCCAGATCACTCTGCTGAACTCCTCCGGCGGCCGCACACTCGCCTCCTCGACCCAGCTGCCGCTCGAATCGCACGCGACGCAAATCAGGAACGGCGCATGGAAAATCTCCATCCCGCTCAAACTGTTCCGCAATCCGAAGAGCGGGAGTGATTTCACTTCGGTCATGATCCAGTTCCGCGGCAGCCGCGACGGCATCGCCTCCTTCCGGCTGCGGAATCCCGCCATATGCCCGAACCGTCCAACCCGGGAGGCACAGCCGGCCGCCACCGGGAAACCGGTCAAATTCTGTCCAGCCGACCTCTATCCGATCGGCAAAGTTGCGACGGCGGCCGGTGACGGAGAAATCCGCGTGACGGCCGGGGCTGAAACCGCGCCGTGGGCTGGGTTCGTCCTGCACGCGGGGAAACTTCCGATCGCATCGGACGACTGGGAGAACGGAACTCTGGCGTGTGAAATCATTTCCGACCGCGCCGAACTTCCTCAGCTCCAGATCACTCTGCTGAACTCCTCCGGCGGCCGCACACTCGCCTCCTCGACCCAGCTGCCGCTCGAATCGCACGCGACGCAAATCAGGAACGGCGCATGGAAAATCTCCATCCCGCTCAAACTGTTCCGCAATCCGAAGAGCGGGAGTGATTTCACTTCGGTCATGATCCAGTTCCGCGGCAGCCGCGACGGCGTCGCCTCCTTCCGGATAAAAGATCTTGCAGTTCATCCGAGATAATCCCGATTCAGAACCGCTATTTTCAGCGCGCTAACAGGAAAGGAAGAAATATGGCAAAAAAATCAATTTCCACGCTGGCAGCCATTCTGCTCGGAGCGGCATTATCGGCCGCCCCGGTGGGCTGGGAGTCGATCGACGGCGCCAAACTCCGGGACGATGCGGCCGGAACTTTCGATCTGGCCATCGGCGGCGCCGAGAAGGGGAAAAGCAGCGATCTGCTTAAAATGGAAAACGTTGCGATCCGCGTTTTCGGCGAGCCCGGTCACCTCTCGCCGGGGCTTCTGCCCGGCAATCACCAGCGGGACGGCGTCTGGAACATGCCCAAAGCCGGCATTCAGGATGGCGTCCCAGTAGCGGAAATCACAGAAAATTATCAGCCGCTCCTGACCGTTGCATCGGATAACGGCGGAATTTCTCTTCCCGTTGCAACGTCGCGCGGAGCGTGGATCGCCTGTAAACTGTATGGAGGAATCACCTTCACGCTGCACCCGAACGGCTCCGGATATCAGAATATCACGGTCGGAAAAAAGGGCGAGTGGTCGGAGGAAGTCCGGGAACTTCCGATCTCCGTTCTCAAGCTCTCCGGCGACGGCCTCTGGCGCGGTTACAAGGGGCAGGAATGGAATCA
This sequence comes from uncultured Victivallis sp., assembly GCF_944391105.1. Classification (GTDB taxonomy): domain Bacteria; phylum Verrucomicrobiota; class Lentisphaeria; order Victivallales; family Victivallaceae; genus Victivallis. Next base: position 80,340 of record NZ_CALXSK010000002.1, on the reverse strand, counting down.
TGCGAACACGCTGCTTCAGAGCTACGGAAGCGCCAAAATCGCCTATATCGCCATTTTGCCGGCGACCAGAATCAAGTTGCCGGCTGGCAGCCGCACGCTCGAATTCACGATGCTCAACAAAGCCGGAGAAAAGGTTCCCTTCTCCAATCCGATTCCGGAAAACGCTTCCGAACTGGCGATCGTCCACCTCGCGCCACACGCTTCACAGCTCGTCTGGAAGCTGCCGGACGGCTGGCGCGGCGGCCGGGTCATCCGTAACTCGCTCAAGGAAAATTCACTCACCATCGCAGACCAGACGCTTTTTCTGAAATAACGAAAGGATTCCGCTCATGAAATCAAAATTTACCCTCATCGAGCTCCTCGTGGTAATTGCGATCATCGCGATTCTCGCCGCCATGCTGCTGCCCGCGCTGAATCAGGCGCGCGACCGCGCCAAAACCGTCGCCTGCACCAACAATCTCAAACAGCTCATGACCGCGCATATCATGTATGAGCAGAGCTTTGACGCGTTTGCCCGAAATAAGCTTACCATGATATACGACGGGAATGTACGGCAAAATACGCCGCACTGGCTGGTTCTCGCCGGAACCGGTTTTCTGGCGCGCCCAACCTCAAAAGTAACATGGGAATGGAACGGCTACGGAGCATCTGAGTGCCCGGTCTCTCTCAAGGATAATCACGAATCCTACGGGATGAATCACGCACAGTACAGTTTTACTCTGGATGGGACTTCCACTCCTTTTTCCTCCTTCAAACAGGTTAAACGAAACCCGTCCCGGATGATTTTCCTCATTGACTCCATTCGTGATGATGGTTACTACAATGCCGGAGACTGGGCGTTGTGGAACTGGTATAACGGTACAGACAACAGCCTCGCCGCCAAACACAACAACGGCGCCAACACCGCCTACATAGACGGCCACGTCGGCCATGTGAAACGCAACGAACGGCCCGATGGGGTTCAGAGAAAGGAAGACTGGTATTATGACAAGAACTGAATTTTGTGCGCTGATCTCCATGCTGCTGGGAGTCGCACCGCTGCTCGGACCAGCCGCGGAAATCGGGGCGGGGCATGAATATGACAACATCATTCTGGAAGAGCCGATTCACCGCTCCGAGAAGGAGCTCCCGGCGGAGTTCCGGCTGCTTCCAGAGAAAACAATTCGCGACTATGACGCGAAGATGTTCGGACTCTCCTACGACTTTGCCGCTCAGGACGGCATCAGCATGGCGGCCGAGGTTCCCGGCAAACCGTATCCGGAAATTCTCCCGGATTTCACCGATGCTGCCCGCGGCGTTCCATTGCCGCTGAACCGGCTCTGGCTGCTGAAGGACAACTGGAAATTCGCCTCGGGTCCCCTCGCCGAACGTGTCAAACATAAACAGGCCTCCTGGGCGCCGGAACGCATTCAGGTCACCGGTCCCGTCGAAACCATCCGTTCCATTCTTGCGGTCGATCCCGAAGCGCAGTTCGATATCATGGTCAGCGTCGGAGACGCGGAATGTGCCCGCCAGGCGCGCGAGATCGCGGAGTTTCTGACCGGAGACGCCTCAACCGAATGGGGGAGGAAACGGATCGAATGGGGACTCCCCGATCCAGTCAAAGTCGCCATCTGGGAACTCGGCAACGAAACCGACTGGAGCTCCCAGAAGCTCACTGCGGACAAATATGTCCAGACCTGCAAGGAAGTCATGGCAGCGATTCGTTCCGTGGTTCCAGACGCGAAATTCGCGCCGCACGCGGCAACCGCCCCGTGGCATGAGACGCAGAACAAACATTGGAAGGAGTGGCATCGCAAACTGCTTGCCGAACTGGCGGATGAAATCGATTATTTTGCGTTCCATCCATATTATCACGGATACCCCATCTCCGTGATTGACAATTATCTGGATGTCATTCGGGACGATATCGCCTCCAGCTCGAACCCGGGAATCCGGATCTTCATCTCCGAACACGGTCTCTGGCCGGGCGGAGAACCGGGCCGCTGGGAAAACTCCTGGTACAAAACCCATGCCCTGCAAGGGTGTCTGGCCGTCAGCGAATGGTTCAATCGCATGCTGGCGCGGCCCGAAGTGGCGGCAATGACCATGCACGCCTGTTCGAGCGGCCCCTGGGGGATGTTCTATCCGGATCCGTACAGCAGAAAGGTTTACGCGACCGGTCTGGCGGAACTGTTCAAGTTCTATAAACTCATTCCCTTCGGAGGCAAGGTGATCGGTCAGGAGCTGCGGGGAGCGGGAACCGCATTCGACGGAAAACTCTCCCTCTCCGCCGTCGCAGTCGAACAGGATGGGAAACGGTATGTCGTACTGACCAACCGGTTGCCGGACACCGACCGGGAGCTCTCGCTTGATCTCGCAGGCGGAACGGTGGAGCATGTTTACACGCTGACCGCCGACTCCGTGTCGGAGGTGAACACCGCCGTGGACAAGCCGATCGCCATCCACTACCGCAAGGGAACGGCGGAAGATGCGAAAACCATCCGGCTTCCCGCAGGCAGCGTCACGCTCCTGGTCTGCCGCGCAAAGTGAAAGAACAACAAACAACAACACCCGTCCGGTGCCACAAGCCGAATCGCCGGCGACACCGGGCGGGTGTTTCCTATACAGAACCGGCTTACTCCGGGAAACCGACCGCCTGTACGTAGAGAATTTTCTCCTTTCCCTTCAAGTCAAGCAGCGGTTTGTAGTCGCCTTCGCGGAAACTGCCGCGGAAGACCGTCGCAAGTTTCTCCGAGGCACAGAAAAGATAGACGTTCTGGCCGACAAAGCCGCAGTCCACATGGCAGAGCCGCTCCGGAAGTTTCGCAAGATCAGCTACATAAATCAACATGAGCGGCGCGTCTCCGGCCCGTTTCTCCGAGGTCTGCACGAGCTTGTTCGCCGCCGCATCGTAGCGGAACGTCCCCTCCGGAATGCAGACGTAAAGTGTGATCTCCTGCTGGTTGCGGGCGGTCGGCGCCGTCCTCTTGCCGTCGGCACGGTTCACGCCGATCGCCGACCAGAGCAGATTCGAAAGCATCCCACGCGAAAGCGGTTTGCTGCTGAACTTCCGGTCGGTGCGCCGGTTCGCCAACGCCTCCTGCAGCGGCATCCCGCCGGTGATTTCCGGCTTCGGCAGCTCGATGTCCGCGGCCGAGAGTCCTCCCGCGGCGACAATAGCGGCGAGAAGCGACATCTTCTTGATTTTCATGAATTTTCCTCCTGTCGTTAATAAACAATAATAAGCAAGGCACGATCTCAACAAGTCGATCGGCCCGGTTCATTCACCAGAATCGCCTCGTAAAGCCGAAGCTGTGGCAGCCGGACAGTAAGAATCCCGTCATGCCACTCCCACTCCAGCCCCGGAACACGTTCCCACGCGCCCACGACCTTGTCGGGGCGTTGTTCCATCCGGAGCCGGATCGTCAGCGGCCCGACGGGAGGAATCTCCGCGACGACTCCCTGATTCGGCAGATTCGGAATGCCGGTCGAACGGTTGATGAGATGGATCTGGATCTCGTTTTCCCCGCTGCGCCGCAACGAGAGATCGACCCAGCTCGGTCCATCGCATTCAACGGCAAGCCGCCCGCATGCGGCACTTCGCACAACAGAGCCGAAGAATTCCCGAATCCCGATCTCGCGGTTGAATGCGAAATCGTGGCAGATCGCCGCCGGGATATAAGCGACAACGCCCCTGCCCTTCCGTAAAACCGTCGCAGCGGGAAAACCGCTGCCGTCGTCACCGACCCGGCCGAGACGATAGAGCTCCCCGACTCCTTCCGCTTCAGATGGTTTCAGCAGCCGGAACGTCCGACTGAAGAGCGGAGTCGCTCCATCAGAGGCATCCGGAACAAACCAGGTGGCGTCGCGTTCGACCTTCACGGATTCCGCTCCGATGAACTCCGCACCGAACCGGTCGAAGATTTCCGATCCGGTCAGGACTAGACAGCCGCCGCCTGCTACATATTGTCTCAAGGCTTCCGCCATCTTTTCCGAAAGATCATACTGCTCGGGAACCACGACGACCGGATATTCCGCAAGGCGGGGCAACAGCGCCCACTCATCACACAGATCGGTGTGAAAATGGTTTTCAAGCAACAGCATGACCGCACCGTCGACAGGCGTTATATCCCCTCCTGTCATAAGGTTAACCCCGGTCACGTGCCGGTAGAAATGAACTTCGGAGTGCAGCACCGCCACCTGCGGAATCGATCTTGAGCGTTTGCAGACCGGCAGCCGCTCCCGGATGAAATCGACCACTTTGCGCAGCCGCCGGATTCGCCACGGAACAAGCCGTCCGTCTCGAATCTTCGAGGTTTCATAGAGCTGGATGTTGCCGCCGCAGGAGAGCAGAACCGCAATCTCCTGTTCAAGCATTTCAGCGGGTTTGAAAACCCAGGGAGACTCCGGAAGAGCGAACCCGTTGTTGCAGGTGAAAGTCCACAACATGATGTCCCACGGCTTGTTGCGCGTTTCCAGAAATCGCGCCTCGCAGCGGGAGGTGTCGAGTCCGAAGTGGTGGGCGTTGTCCCCGCTGATCCAGTCGGTCGGCACATCGGGTTCGCCGGGATTGCGGTAGGTCTGAAGCCAGTTCGAGCAGATTTTGACACCCGGATAACGGCGGTGAATCTCGTCGCAGTAGTGTCTTACGTACCGCTTGAAGCTCCGCAGCATGAAGTTCCAGACCAGATACCAGTTCGGATCCTCCTCCGAAACCGGCATACGATCCAGTCCGGTCTCCTCGCAAAAACGCGCACGGCAGCGGTCGCAGTAACAGGGGCGGACCGCCCACAGATCTCCATCGACCCAGAATCCATCAACTCCATACCGTTCAATGAGTTCACTCATCTGCGGGATCATGAGTCCATCGACATAGCCGCGATTCGGACACATGATCTCCTGCGAATTGTTCGTGCCGACGTTCTGCCCGCCGCTGCCGACCTGGGCCTCAGGAGGAAGTTGACAATGCCAGTCGGGGAAACGGGCGCCTGCCGCCTTGTCCCAGATCCCGGAGTAGTGGCAGTGCAGCGGCAGACCGAGTTTCCGGGTCTGTTCGCGCCAGCCGGCGAGCGCATCCCGGCGAAGGCCGGGAGGCATCGTCGATCCCGGCAGGTTTGAGAACCAGCTCAAAACCCCGGGATGTCCTTTGCAGTCGGTCTGAACAAAGTCGACGTCGAGCTCACCAAGCAATTCCGCAAGCGTGTCGTCAACCCGTGTCCCAAGTACCGTATCCTCCTTTCGCGCATGCAGATCGTAGTGCATGCCGATATTGCAGTGATCTCCATACCAGCTGCCACTCATGCGGCGGTTCCCTCCAGATTCGTTATTTTCGGCACTCATGTTCTGCGATTATGATAATTGTAGTTGATCCCCCGCGAAAAATCAAGGCATGAAAGCGCAAAAATCGACAATATTGCCGTCCCGGACAGTTTTTTACGTCATTTGATCGCGTTCCTGCCGAATCAACCGGATATTTTCCGGGAAACTGCACAACCACGCTTGACGAAAGCACTTCGAGGAGGTATCATTTAACGGGGAGGTTACTATGACACACGATCAGCATCTCTTGTTCTATCGGAAACCGGCTTCGTGCTGGAATGAAGCTCTGCCCATCGGGAACGGCCGCATCGGCGCAATGATCTTCGGAGGCGTCTCCAGAGAAGTTGCCGAACTCAATGAAGATACTCTCTGGGCCGGGCGGCCGCGCCGCTTCTCTGACCCGGAATATCACGAAAAACTTCAGAAAGCACGCAATCTGCTGAAAGAGAACAGGTTGACAGATGCGGACAAATTCATTTCAGAACAGATGCTGCGTCATGACTGCGCCGGATACCTTCCTTCGGGGGCGCTGAAACTCGAATTCGGGAATGCCGCCGTCTCCGCCGATTACCGGCGCGAACTCGACCTCGACCGCGCGGTCGTCGCCACCAGGAACGGAGAATCCTCCTGCGAATGGTTCGTTTCGGTCCCGCAGCAGGTTCTGGTTATGCGCTGCCGCAATACCGGCGACTTCACGCTGCGGCTCGATTCACCAATCCGGCACGAATGTGCCTCCGAGGGAGGCGATCTGTTTCTGAACGGCATCTGTCCGATTCACGCCCGCCGTAACGCTGTCCGGCAATCCGACGAAAATGGCAGGGAAGGAATCCGCTTCCAGATTCGGGCCAGGGTTGTCTCAAAAGATGGAACCGTCTGCACGGAAAAGGATTGCATTCGGTTCACCGGAACCGGAGACGCCCTGCTTCTCGTCGCAATCCGAAGTGATTTCACCGGATGGGATACGGAACCCGGCGGATTCTTTCCCGCCGACCGCTGCCGGGAGGATCTCGATCAGGCGGAGAAACAGACCGGAACCGAACTTCTGGAGGCGCATCTCGCCGAATATCGCCCGCTCTACCGCCGTTCGTATCTTGAACTGCCGGATTCGGAAGACGATCAACTCCCGACGGATGAACGAATTATCCGGTATGCGCAATCAAATTCACCGGCTCTTGCGGCGCTGCTCTATCAATTCGGGCGATATCTGCTCATCGCTTCGAGCCGTCCAGGAACTCAGCCGGCGAATCTGCAGGGGATCTGGAATCCGCACATGCTTGCGCCGTGGGGCTGCAACTACACGACCAACATCAATCTCCAGATGAACTACTGGGCCGCGCTGCCGACCAACCTGGCGGAATGCACGGAGCCGCTGTTCCGCTTCATCCGGGAAGTGGCGGAGGCCGGAAAAACCTGTGCCAGAGAGTATTACCACGCCCGCGGCTGGTGTCTGCATCACAACAGCGACCTCTGGCGCTTCTGTGTCCCCGCCAGCGGAAAAGCCAGATGGGGGTACTGGCCGGTCGGCGGCCTCTGGCTCTGCCGCCATCTGGTGGAATATTTCCGCTACACCTGTGATGAGGACTTTCTGCGCGAATGGTATCCGATCCTTCGGGGGAATGCGGAATTCGCACTCGATCTGCTCGTGGAAAACTCCTGCGGGGAGCTGGTCACCTCCCCCGCGACTTCGCCGGAAAACGGGTTTGTCGACCCTGCGTCCGGAGAGGTGGCAGCCGTCTGCGGCGGAGGGACAAGCATGGATCTGGAACTCATCCGGGAGACGTTCCGGGATTTCATCGACTGCGCCCGCACACTCAAACTGGACGATCCGCTGATCCCGGAACTGGAACGTGCTCTTCCGCGTCTGCGCCCCATCGGACTCGGCAGCGAAGGGCAGCTTCTGGAATATGACAACGATTACGCGGAGGCGGAAATCCATCACCGTCATCTCTCCCACCTTTACGGCGTCTATCCGGCGGATCTTTTCACGCCGGAAAACGATCCGGAACGATTCGAGGCTGCGAAGCTCTCCCTCATCCGGCGCGGCGACCACAGTACCGGCTGGGCGATGTGCTGGCGCCTCGCACTCTGGGCGCGGTTCCGCGACAGCGAAAAAACCGAAACCATGTTGCGGGAGTTCCTTCAAGCCGTGGATTCCACCGCGGAAACCAGTCCCGGCTCCGGCGGCGGAATCTATCCCAATCTCTTTTCCGCCCACCCGCCGTTCCAGATCGATGCGAATCTCGGAATTCCGGCCGGAATTGTCGAAATGCTCGTGCAGTGTCACCGGAAAACGGAGGACGGGATCATGATCGTCGACCTGCTGCCCGCTCCACCCGCCAACTGGACCGAAGGAAAACTTACCGGAATTCGGCTGCGCAACGGAGTTTTTCTCGATCTGGTCTGGAAGGAAAGCCGTGTCGCGGGATTGCGCATCCGGGCTCTGAAACCGATTACGGTCGAGCTGCGGGCGCCGCGTTTCTCGCGCCGGGTCAAGGTCGAGCTGCGCGAACAGTTCATCGCGGCCTACCAGTAATTGCGGAAAAATCCGCTTTTTCCGGGGAGAAAATTCGGAAAACATGTGGTATATTAATTCTTTACACAGGAGAATGATCTATGTTTTTCGGAATCCTCGCCGGTTTTTTTCAGTGCGTTTCTGCAGTCGACATCCTACGTATTTTCACGCCGGTTCGTGTTGAAGCACCATGATCCCGGACGTCTGGTTGTCTGTTCCCAGGCGGTCATGTGCCTCTTCGGGCTGGTCACACTGGGAGTGACGCTGCCGTTCGTCCGTTTCCCGCTCACCTGGGAGTTTCTCGTGTTGCTGGCCGCCTTCGTTGCAGCGAGCAACGTCGGCTATTTCTGTTTCTTCCGGGCGCTGCATGAGATCGAAGCCTCGCGGCTGAGCTCCCTGCTCGGACTGAAAATCGTTGTGCTCGCCGTGGTCAGCATCACACTGCTGCACCAGCCGCTGCACGGACTCCAGTACCTTGCAGTCGGACTCTCAACCGTGGCCGCGGTCGGGATGAATTTCACCGGGGGGCCGTTGAACCGGCGCGGATGTCTCTTTCTGCTGCTGACGCTCCTCGCCTATGCGACGGCCGATCTCGTGGAAACGAGAATGATTCTGAGGATGCCGGGCGACCGGCTGTTCCTCAACTCGATCGCGGTGACGGGGGCGGCGTTCACCGCCCTCGGAGCGGTCTCGAGTCTGGCGCTGTTCCGGATGAAGTGTTCCCGCGCATGTTTCGTCGACGCGGTTCCTTATGCGGTCTCGTGGTATCTGGCGATGATCTTTCTCTTCGCATCGTTCGGGGCGATCGGGGTGTTGTTCGGCAACATCATCCAGGCGAGCCGGGGACTCATCTCCGTGCTGCTCGGTCTGCTGCTGCTCAAAGCGGGACTCGACAAGCTCGAACCCCGGGTCGGAGCAAAAGCGTGGACCCGCCGTACAATCATGGCGATTCTCATGCTCGCGGCGATGACCCTCTATTCTCTTGCAAAATAAGATTCGCACCCGCTTGCATTCAAGCTGGTTCTGGAGTATAATTAGGGAATACAACCAAGGAGGTCATCCATGAAATTCTACTGTGGATTCGCCGCGCTCGCGCTGCTCGGGGGCGTTTCGCTCCAGGCCGAAGTGCCGGAACTTCTGGAGCTGGTCCCGGAAGCGAAAGGTTACGAACTCATCGCCAAACTCAATCCGACCCGCTGGGCGGCAGACGGGTATCAGACCGACCGCACGGAAATGCTCTCCGGGGATCTCAAACGTGTCGGCTATCTGCTGAAACTCACCGGAAATGACGGAAAGATGCAGTGGGTGTTCACTGCGATGGATCCCTTCGCGGACACGGCGGCGAAAGTGGCCGTCCCCTACCCCGGTTCGCCGACCTTCCAGACCTATGTGACGAATCTTGAGGTTGCCAGCAACGTCGAGGGTGTCAAGACCGGAACCTTTGAAAAGGGCAACATCGAATTCTGGGGATGCAACTACGCTCCCGGCAACGGGAAACAGATTCCGGGCGCAAGCAGTCAGTCGTTCGATTTCGGTGACGCCCCCACCGGAGACGCCAACTACGGTTCAATGCAGGTTCACAATTTCCAGGAGAAACAGACCGTTTTCGCCTTCAACAAGCTGCAGGCCAACCAGAACTGCGACCTCGGCATCGGCAACAGCCCGAACGGCAATCCGGACTGGACCTTCACGAGTTCCGGAAAGAACTACAAGAGTGCGGAACTCTACATCGTCGGGAAATATGAGAACCTGACGGTGAAAGAGGTCGTCGCCCTGAACCCGAAGAATGTTCGCGTCGTCGGCACCACCGACAAGAATCCGCTCTCGTACGCCCCCGGCGAAACCATGACCTTCACCATCACCACCGAACTCGGCGGCCAGAAGCCGACCCTCGACTACTTCCTCGACTGGACCCGCAGCGGCGACGACGGCAAAACGGAAAAAGGGCGCGCGAAAGTGACCGGAGAGCCCCTCGTCATCAAGACTTCGATCGACAAACCAGGATTCGTCCGCATCATCGCCAAACTCGTGGACAAAAACGGAAGAAGCATGAACACCAGAGAATTGTGGGGGCAAGCCATCCTCTCCTTTGAAGGCGGCGCCGGCGTCCAGCCGGAGAAACTGACTGCCGGAGCCGAGGAGCCGAAGGATTTTGACGCCTTCTGGCAGAAGCAGAAAGCACGCCTCGCGGCCGTTCCGCTGAAGTATGAGATGAAAAAGGTCGAACCCAAAGCCGGAACCACCCCGAAGGCGGATGTCTACGCCGTCACCATCGACTGCGCCGGACCGCGCCCCGTGACCGGTTATCTCACGATTCCCGTCGGGGCGAAAGAGAAATCCCTGCCCGCCCAGGCGAATTATTTCGGTTACGGCGTCGGCGCCCAGCGGCCGCCGCAGGACGGACCGGCAGACCGGATCAATCTCAGCATCAACGCTCACGGTTTTCTGCTGAATCAACCGGACTCCTATTACAGCGATTTCTCGAATAAAATCAAGTCGAACGGTCAGATCTATGCGTTCGACCCGAAGCAGAACTCCAATCCGGAAACCGCCTACTTCAACGGGATGGCGCTGCGGGTCATGCGGTCGCTCGAATTCCTGAAGCAGCTGCCGCAGTGGAACGGCCGGGATCTGATCGTCTCCGGCGGAAGCCAGGGCGGACTTCAGACCATCTGGGCCGCCGGTCTCGATCCGGATGTGTCTCTGGCCAGACCGAACATCCCGTGGTGCTGCGACCTGAACGGCTCCTCGAAGGGACGGATCCGCGGCTGGTTCCCCGGTTATGTCGACGGACTCGCCTACTACGATACGGTCAACCATGCGAAGCGGATCAAGTGCCCGGTCGAAATCACACGCGCCGGACTCGGCGACTACACCTGCCCGCCCTCCGGCGTGGCGGTGCTCTACAACGTCATCAAAGCGCCGAAAAAGATCCTCTGGTTCCAGGGATCCACACATGGATTCGTCCCGAAAAATCCGCAGATCTTCGTTCAGGAAAGCAAGTGATCCGAACGGCGGTTCCGCAAGCGGGGGAGAGGTGAGCCTCTCCCCCCTTTTTTCATCCGTCTGCCGTCACGGCTCGACGGCGATCTCCCACATGCAGTTCCAGATGGTCTTGAGAAGCAGTGACAACTCGTTGCTTTCGATAATCATCGCGTAATTCTCCTTCCAGGCGGAGATGACGGCGATGCGATCGTCGTAGAGGTACAATCCCGCGGAATTTTCCAGGATCGGCTTCGGCAGATAGCGAACCCGGCGCAGATGGTTTTCGCCGCCGCGCATGTATTCCAGATCGTTCTCCGCTCCGCGGACGCGGATCGCGTTCGACCAGATGCCGCGGCTGATCCGTTTGCGGTAGTAATCACTCAGGTGCTCCTCGCTGGAATTCTGGATCATCTCGCGGACGCCGCCGAAATAGAAATATTCACCGCTGCGGACGTTGAGAAGCTCTTCGTCTACGACCTCCATTCCCTCCGACCCGAGATAAACCCGGACACGCGGACGCCGTCTTCCACCGTCGTAAAGCGCCTGAAGATCAGGCAGCAGCTCCTCCAGTGTCCGGCGGCGCTCCTCCTCCGCCTGTCGCAGGCGGTTCGGATTTTCGGCGGAAAACCGCTTCCGCCCTCCTTCGAATGTTTCGGAAACCAGCCGCCGTTCCTTCAGAATGTCGAGCACATCGTAGACCGTCGGATGTTTGAACCGGGTCGCCTTCGCGATCTCGATGGCGCTCGCGCTGCCGAGTTGCAGCAATGCGAGGTAGACCTTCGCCTGCCGTCCATTCAAACCGAGCGTCTCAAGCTGATCGATAATGTTCATGCCACCTCCCGGAATGTCGTAAAAAACCGACATCATTTATTTCAAAAAACACGCTTGAAATCGACCTGTTTTTGAATATACTATAAAAGTCATTCGATTTCAACCGACATATCGCAATCAAAGAACGCAGGGGCAGATGATGAGTCGATTCAAACCTTCAACCGTTCCGGTTGATAAATGCAGCAAAATTCCTTATCGGGAGGAGCCGGACCGATGACGATCAGCGCCTTCCTTCTTGTTTTTGCATCGGTCTTTCTGCATGCCGGATGGAACTTCCTCAGCAAGAAGAAGATTCCCTCTCTGGCGTTTTACTGCATCATGAGTTCGACCTCGGCGGTAATGTGGCTGCCGTTTTTCCTCTGTTCGGGGCTGATTGCGGCCGAACCGCCCGTGGAATTCTGGCTGATCTGGCTCGGAAGCGTCGGATGCGAACTGCTTTATTTGTGCGGACTTGCGCATGCATACCGGACGGATGACATCAGTCTGGTCTATCCGCTCGCGCGGGCGCTGCCGGTCATGATGACGGCGTTCCTGACGCTCTGTTTCGGTTACGGCCGTCCGCCGGGGCCGACCGCTCTGGCGGGGATGGTGATTCTGAGCGTCGGCTGCGTGCTGATGCCGCTGACGCGGTGGGATCAGTTCCGATTCGCCAGCTATCGTTCGCCCGCGTTGAAATTTATCGTCATGGCCGCACTGGGCACCACCGGATACACAATCCTTGACAGCCTTGCGCTCAAAGTGCTGTACGCCTCGATTGCACGCCCCGGCTGGATCGATTCATGCGCGTATCTGTTCCTGATCGAGGCCGGGCTGGCTGTTTCGCAACTGGTGGTGGTGAGCCTCTCCCGGGTGGAACGCAACGAATTCAAAAAGCTCTTCTTGAAATCAAAGAGTCCGGTGTTCTCCGGAATCTTCGCTTCGACGGCCTACATATTGATTCTGTTTGCCATGGAGCGGGTCAGCAACGTCAGCTACCTTCAGGCGTTCCGGCAGATGAGTCTGCCGCTCGGAGTGCTCGCAGGAATCTTCCTGCTGCATGAAAGACCGGGCAGACCGCGCCTCGCCGGAATCGCCCTGGTCGTCACCGGACTCGCCGTCACCGCCCTCGGCAGCTGACAGCCGTCCCCTCTTCACATCCCCTGCTTCGACATCGTCATGAATGCGAACTGGATCGTCTTCCACGAATTCCCCCAGTAACGGTCATTCGTGGGAGCGGGGCAGTAACGGGACATGTTCAAGCAGGTTCCGGCGCTGCCGTCCGCCTTGTAGCGGTTGTAGTGAAAATCGGTCCCGCCATCCATGTGGCTCTGCAGAGTCGGGTCGTCGGCGATCAGCGCAATGTTGAAATACTTCGGCTTGTCGCCGCCGCTGCTGTAATTGCTCAAACGCGAAAGTTTTTCAAAATAGTAGGTAACGGAATACGGTGTGTTCCACGGCACAACCGACCGCTTGTTCTTCGCCCAGGCCGATTGCCCGAGCCCGTAATTCGTATCCCAGGCGCCCCAGTCGCAATCGAACGTACGGTAGGACGGCTGAAATTCCGTCGCCCAGAGCGGATCATTGGGGCAAATGCCGAATTTGCGATCCTTGTGGTCGAGTGTGCTGAAACGGCTGTACTCCTCAATCAACTGACCGGCGGCACTGTCTCCCCAGCCGTAGGTTTGATTTGAAGTGCGAAAATAACCGTCGTAGTCATTCGCATAATATTGTGCCATCGTGCCAATCTGCTTGAGGTTGTTGAGACATTTGGTGTTCTTCGCTGAATCACGCGCCCGGTTCAATGCCGGCAACAGCATGGACGCGAGAATGGCGATGATCGCTATCACAACAAGCAACTCTATCAATGTAAAGCATTTACAATACAAACCACTCTTTTGCAAACACGTTCTTCGATCACAGCTTTCCATAAAATCCGCCTCCTTGAATTGATGATCAGAAAAGGGAGTTCCACTCCCTGATGACTCATTGGACCTCATCACTCTTTTCTTCCCAGGCCGCTGACGGAAAGTTCATCGAGCAAACCCGTGTAGTTTTCATAATCCGGCATTCCGCCGCCGAGCATGACCTTGCAGTTCCCGATGGAGCGAACCGGTCGAAGTCTGGTACGACAGTCGAAATTTCCATCCACATAAATGGACATGCTTCCGGCATTCGCAACGATTTCGACTTCGCTCCATTTTCCAGGCGTCAATCTGCCTTTGCTCACAAGCCGTTCGTAATCCTTCGTCTCATTCGCAGTGTCATCGCGCACCAGAAAAGAACGGACAGCTTCGATCCGGCCGTCGGCGGTCAGATTCACACTGATGCCGTCCGTCCACCCCTGGTTGAAGATCACCGACTGCGGTTTTCCCGGCCACGGCGCCGGATTCAGCTGGAAACGAATCGTCGCCGTGCTGCCCGGCCAGACCCGGAAACGCATCGGAAACTTCTCTTTTCCGGTGAATTTCAATGCGCCCCCCTTCCCGTCGAAACCACCTTCGACAAACAAGTTTTCCGGCACATTCAACCGATAAAACCCCAGCGCATCCTCCCCGTTTCCGTCGAAATGATAAAGCAGTGCCCGTTCAGTCAGCAGAGAAAGCGGCCGTTTGACCACGCGAGTCTTGCGAACCGGCAGACGCGACTCCGGAGTCAGGAATTCGCTCCGGTCGCGGCGACACCAGCCGATCGAACCGGACCAGGTTTCGAGATTGACCGGCGTCTCGATGAAGCTGCGTTCCTCCACCGGATTGCCCTCTGCAAACGGGTACTGAATTTCTGAAAAACCGACTTTCCCGCTCATCGTCTCGTAGCGGACATAAAAACTGTCCGCGGGGCGCGGCCGACGCGCAAAGAGCGACAGTTCCATCTGCCCGCTCTTCCGCTTCAGCGGATCGGCGTTTCGCAACGTCATCTCGGGGAGAACGTAAAAACGGCCGATTCCGGTTCCAGCCTCACCGGAACGGATCAGTTCGGAAACAGAGACGGTGAATGTTTCACTGCCGGGCTTCTTCGCAGTGATCTCCATCCCGGGACTCCCGGCAAACGTCACGCCGATCACGGACCAGCGGGGAGTTGAGGTGGTTTTGAGTTTTTCTCCGTTCCACTGGAACCAGGGGCAGCCGTTCTTCTCGTAATTCTTGACTGCCCGGAGAATACGACCGTTCTTCACGGTGACGTCAAGTTCCTTATCGACCTGCGAGAGTTTGCAGGAGAGCAGAACTTCCCCTTCTTTCAAATCCGGCGAGAACAACGCAATCGGACGGTCGTTCTTGAAAAGAACCGCCTGTTTGATCTCTTCCGGAGAATCGAATTCCATCGTGGCGGCAAGCTGCCCCTCCTTCCACGATATCCGCAGAGAATTCCGAATCTCGACCAGTCCGCTCAACGGTACATTGACCGTCACCGCATTCTGAAGCCAAGAACTGACCAGAAATACCGCCGGAGTCCGCACCACCCGCGTGTTGCCGCCCGCAGTCACCCGGAATTCCGGAACCAGAACCGGAGAGCGGGCGAGATCTGTGGTTGAAACCAGCCACTCCGCCCTGTCGAGCCTGCCGGGCACAAACCGTTTCGGCGCAAGCCGGAAAACGGGTTTTCCGTTCAGATCGAGCAGGTTGCCATCCACAGTGATCTTCTCATCACCGACCGACGGCAGATTCATCACTTCGAGCCGCAGAAGCGTACCCGGCTGTTCCTCGCGATGGTAGGCGAAAATCAGCTCCGGCTCCGGAAACTTCTTCTCCTCTCCCTTGAGCACCGACAAATAATACTCCAGCACCCGCGGCAGGCCGAAAGTGAAAGTCCGAGCCATCAACGCGGTTTCGATCAGGTCGTTCCAGGTGGTTACATGCACCCATTGCGTCTGCAGCTCCAGTGCCGAAAGAAAGGTTTCATACAACATATCGACTCCGGCAAAGGGCTGGTAAAAATCATTGCCGGATTTCAACCACGCTCCGTAATAACCGGGATGCAGGCACGGCATGAAAAGCTTTCCGCGCGAACGGGCGAATTCGTTGAGGATCCGGTTGTTCTCCTCCGGGTGTTCATTGTTGATTCCCGGCGCGCCGAACATGTAGGCGCAGTCGATCGCATCGGCGTAATCAGAAAGCTGCTTCGCATCGATCGATTTCAACACTCCGGGATCGACGTTGGCGATAATGAAAAGTTCGAATCCGGCTTTCTTCAATCCGTCGCGCAACTGACGCCACTCCTCGGGTTTCCAGCGCCAGTAGGCGTAGGTGGCGATCACATACTTTCCGTTGTAACGCGGATAGTTCGGGTGGTTGCCGTAGGTCTTGAGCATCCGGGTGAACTCCCCGACCAGATGCGGAATGTTGTCGTATCCGTCCAGACAGATCCCAATCTGAAAATCCATCCCCTTCGCAGCGTCGAGATAAGGCGTCAAATCCCAGTCATTGACCGGGCGGTTCCGGTTCGCCCCCTGATCGATGAAAAATCCGTCGATGCCGATGCGCCGGGCTTCCGCTATTTCACTGCGGTAATAACTTTCCCGGTTGCCGTCCCCGGGAACATCCTGCATCGGACAATTGTAGAGGAACTCGGTCGTGAGCGAAGCATTCTCCGGTTTAAACCAGGGAACATAATGAGCCCAGGCCATCTTCCGCCCGGCAACTTCCCCGGCGTCAACCCGGATCCCCGTCGCAATCAGACACACAAACAGCATTCGAACCAGTTTCAACAACATCTCTTCCTTCCTCCGCAAAACACATTCATCCGATCGCCGGAACCTGCCTGTAACCGCTCTCCCCGTCACCGAACACGCCGCGTGGAGCGGCCAGCCGATGCAGCCCCGGCGAGGAAGAGTCACTCAACTCCTGAAGCCGGTCGAAAAGCCGGTCGAACACAGGATCCCGTTCAATGTGCCGCACGAACCTCGCGCGCCGCCCCGAATCGGAACCGGCAATCCACCGGCCATCCGCCCCCAGACACGGCAACGCGACCACATCCAGAACAAACGCTTCCGGAACGCACAGATACGCCACCGTCGAAATATCCCAGATGATGCGACTGCCTCCCCGACGCATGAACTGCACGGCGAGGTTCCGCAGGTAATTTCCGACCCTGCCGGGAAGGAAACAGCGTTCTTCCAGTTCCGGAAGGGTCATGATCAGCGTTTCGGCGCCGTGAATGCAGGGGATGTGCGCCAACAGCGCACCCGATTCAAAAACCACCCGGACGGCGGCGACGTCCTGCCGGAAATTGAACTCATCCTGCGTCGGCCAGTCATAAGGCTGGCCGCCGAGCCAGATCACCTCGACGACCTCGGCGATCTCCGGCGCGATCAGGAGCGCCGAAGCCACATTCGTGAGAGCCGCGATTCCGAGAATCTTCAACCGGCGGCCGCATCTGCCGGCCTCGCGTGCAAGCTCGACAATGCGTTCCGCGGCGGGAGAGATCACCGGCGTGCGGCAATCCGGCAGATACCCCGGAGCTCCCCGGTAAATCAGTCCGGCGGATTCACGATCCACCAGACCGGCGATCCGAACAAGCTCCTGATAACTTTTCTCCATACCGTCAGCGGGCGATACGGAACGGTCGTTGAAAAAAGGTGCGGCGGTCAGGGCGCGCACGCTCAACTGCCCGGATGCAGCCAGCGCCCAGAGAACCGCGAACTGATCATCCATTTCATTGTAAGTGTCGGTATCGAGAATGATATCGATTTTTTCCATCTTCCGGTCCGCATTGTCGTTCATTGTTCAGGAAACCTCATTGTCAATGTGTTGTCTGTTTTAATTATGGAAAAACAACGACAAAAAAACAAGAGAGGCTTTCTTCATAAAACGACAAATCAATAGCACAAATCGACAAAACGCTATTCCAGAAACACAACTTGGTCGGCAAATTCCGGCGGTCCGTTCCGGTACTCTTCCGGGGTGACGCCGTGGTAGGATTTGAATGAGCGGCTGAAATAATTTGCACTCTGAAAACCGGTCAATTCGGCGACTTCCCCGATCCGATAGCGGTTGTCAAGAAGCAGCCGTCTCGCCTCACGCATCCGCAGAGAAAGCAGATAGCGCCGCGGCCCCACCCCGAACTGACGGCGAAACAGCAGATTCAGCAGACTGACACTGACCGCGCAGCTCTCGGCAATGCCGCACACGGAGAGATCTTCACGATAGTGATGCCGAATCCAGTCAACCGCCTTGAGCAGTGCCGGATGAAACGAGCGCCGCTCCTCGGATCGATTCTCAATCTCAAGCAACCGCCGCCACAGCAGCGACAGAAGCACGGAAGCACTTTCGGACTCATGCTGCTCGCACAATTCGAAGATCTGGCGGAACCACTCGGGAACTATCGTATCATCTCCCGGAGAAATCATCCGGAGTGAAAACTCCTGCGGTTCGAACGCTCCTTCCAGCACCAGATAATAGGTTTCGCAATCCGTCGTATTGTCATACTGCAGATGGGGGAGTCCCGGTGGCGTCACAAGCACCTGCGAAGCGGTGCAGGAGAGATCCTCGCCCGACTCGAACCGGGTCCGGCATGCTCCCCGGCGGAACAACACCAGCTCTCCGCCCCGATGACAATGCATGGTTCGAGTGAAGTTGTCGACGAAGAGATAATGCCCGGCATAGGAAAGCTGCAACCTCGGCAATTCAAATTTGTTCCCCGTGATGGAATCCATGGAGCCGTAACCTTCTTTCCGATTCAAATCCGACGACTTAAAATGGCAGTATTCCGCGGTTTTTTCAAGCCGATTCCGGAAAATCAGCTTGAAAACCGGTGATGGCACGGCCATCTTATGTATCGGGCACTTGTTTTTCACTGTTTTCGGCCGGAATCACCGATGAATGTTTCACAACTGTATAGAAATCCGGAAATGTGGCGGATCGTCCGCTATCTCTTCGTCGGCGGCTGGAATACGCTCTTCGGAGTGGGACTGTTCACGTTTCTGTACTGGCTGTGGGGAACACAAAAAAACTATCTCCTCATCGGCATCGCGGTCCAGATTCTCGCCGTGACCAACGCCTTTCTCTGCTACAAATGGATCGTCTTCCGGACACACGGCAACTATCTGCGCGAATACCTCAAATGCTGGACCGTCTACGGCAGTTCCGCCTTGATCGGCACAGCGGGGATGATCCTGCTTGTGGAACTCGCCGGGATGAATCCGATCCGGGCCAATATCTTGATAACGGCCCTGAGTGTGATCTGGAGCTATCTCGGCCATCGCTTCTTCTCATTCCGAAGCGGGAAAAAGAGCGGAACCGGCTCCGCATCCCATTGACAAACCGGCAACTTCATGCTAAGTTTACCCGTGTCCGGAGAGACCGGCGCCTCTCCCCCCTGACAGTCGCAAAAACGCCGGAGGATGGAATTGATCATGAAGCGATCTGCGCTGATGTTTCTGCTTGTCTGCACCGCCCTCTCCGCCGGGGCGGCGGGACGGGAGACCGTGAAAACCGTACTGTTTCCGTTTCGCGAGGCGGTCATCGCCGCACGGGCCGACTCGACGCTGCAGCCCTACCGGTTCAAACTCGGGGAACCGTTCGAAGCCGGGGCCGTGCTCGTTACGCTCGACGACTCCCGCTGTGCGCTCGAGGAGCAGCGCGCAGCCGGACAGTTTGAATTCGCACGCGCGACTTACGAGGACAAGAAACAGCTGCGGGAGAAGAACTTCACGAGCGACTACGAATTGAAGAAAGCCGACTTCGACCGCCGCATCGCCGAAAACGACCTCGCGAGCGCCCGGCTGCCGGACAACTCCGCCGGGCTGCGATACGGCATGCGCGGCATCGCGCGGCTCAGCGGCGAAAACGTCTCGCTCGGCTACCGGCTCTTCAAAAGCGTCGTGCTTTACTTCCGGGGGTTGTGAAATGGCGGCGCCCGAACCGGTCACCGGCGTGCTTCGAAGCGACGTCGAACTCATCCGCGGCAATCCACCGCTTCTGTTCGACCGTCAGGCGGACGCCTACTACAAAGTCGCCCCCGGGATGCTCGACGCGATCTCCTATCTGACCGAATCGATGCCGGTCTCGCAATTCCGGACAAAACTCGAACACAACGGAGTCTCCATCGACGAAGAGACACTGCTCAAACTGCTCGCATTCCTGCAGCAGAACAATCTGCTCGCCCCCGAATACGGCCACATCGGCATCAAGCGGGAACGACAAGCGGCGATGAAGGAGAAGACCGCGTTCCTGCGTTTTTCCGCGGCCTATCTCTTTTTCAGACTGCCGCCGTGGCGGCCGGAACGGTTCTTCGCGAAAATCGAACCGTATATATCCTGGCTTGCCTCGAAGTGGACCGTATGGCTCCTGGCCATTCCGGCACTTCTCGGTTATTTGTTGATGCTCCGGGATTTCGGCACGGTTCGAGCGACGTTCTCGATTCGCTCTCGTGGGCGGGGCTGGCGAAATATTTCGTGGCGGTACTGTTCCTGAAATTCGTCCATGAGGCGGCCCACTCGCTCGCGGCGATCCACTTCGGCTGCCGCGTGCGCGGAATCGGCATCGGCTTCATGGTGTTCTATCCGCGGCTCTACACCGACACGACCGACAGCTGGCGGCTGCCGCGCCGGCGTCGGCTGCTCATCGACGCCGCCGGCATCATCATCGAACTGCTGCTCGGCGGAGTTGCGGCGCTCCTCTGGTGCTATCTGTCGCCCGGGAACTGGAAATCGACGATGTTTTACGTATTCACGGTCAGCACACTCTCGACGCTGTTCGTGAACGGCAATCCGTTCATCCGCTATGACGGGTACTACATCCTCTGCGACCTGCTGAACATTGAAAACCTCATGAGCCGTTCGGCGGAATATGTGAAACAGTTCTGGCGGTGGCACTGCCTTCGCCTCGGCCGGAAGCCCCGCAATGAGCGGGGCTGGCTGCTGCTCTCTTTCGGAATCGGTTCATTCTGCTACCGGGTCTTTCTTTACACTTCGATCATCCTGCTGATCTATCACAAATTTGTCAAAGCGGTCGCGATCGTGATGATGATCCTTGAACTTTACAGCATTCTCCTCTATCCGCTCTGGCGGGAACTGCAGACGATCCGGGCGCTCTCAAAGCGTTCCGCCGGACGGGCGCGCTGGATTCTGAGCGGAATCGTACTGCTGATTCTGGCGGGAATCCTGTTTCTGCCGCTCTCATGGAACATTTCCCTTCCGGGCGAGACGGTTCCGGTGGAACATCGGCAGATCACGATCACGGAGTCCGGATATCTGACAGACGATCTTCCTCGCCGGGCCGTCCGGGTCAAGGCGGGGGAGACGCTGTTTCAGCTCGATTCGCCCCAGCTCGAAACCGCGGTCGAACGGTTGAATGCGGTGCGGAATTACGACCGCACGCTCCACGAACTTCAACAGCTTGATGCGGAACGGTTTTCCGAAAGCCGCGTGACCGCCGAGAAACTCGCCTCGGATGAAACCGGCATGAAGGAGCTCCGGCGCCGTCGGGACGCTCTGACCGTAACCGCTCCGGAGTCCGGGGTTTTCGTCTCAAAACTTCCGTCCCTGTCGAAAGGGGCGTTTCTTCCGAAGGGGCTGCTCGCCGGAGAGGTCGTTTCCGAAAAGCTCATGGTTTGCGCCTACGCGCAGGATCGCGACATCGGCAAGCTCACGCCGGGCGACGAGGCGACCGTCCATCTCCGGGATTCGCTGGTCACGTTTCCTGCCCGAATCGTCACGGTGAACCGCATCGCGGCGCAGTTGAAGGACTCCCCGCTGCTGCAGCACTTCGGCGGGCCGATTCCGGTCTATCTTGCGGAGGGGGGCGAGCGCCATTACAGTTCCGTGCTGCCACTCTACCGGATTGAGCTTGAATTCACCGCTCCGGCCGAACTCGCAAGCGGCCGCGTCGTCACCGTGAAGATCCGCCATCCGGAACGGCTCGGCGGGCAGCTTTGGAAACTCATCCTCTCCGCCATCCGCAGGGAATTTTGAAAATCGCGGACGGCAGCGTCTGCACCGGCCGAAAAAGGAAACCCGGAACGTCTGAAATCAGTCCAGTCTTTTCCGAATCCCCAGATAGATGAATACCACCGTCAGGAGCCAGAGCAGAACCGCGAGAACCGGAGCCTTCCCGTACGCCAGCACCCCGCAGAGCGCCCAGACCCCGGCACGACAGAAAAAACGAACCGGGGGAGATTTCCGCCCGGCCGTGTTCGAGACGATCAATCCGGCGACAATCAATACCACCAGAATTCCATTGAGCGTCGCCGTATCCAGTTCCATTCCCACCCCTCTTTACCAGAAAATGTGCAGAGGACGCGGCAGCTGAAGCTGAAAACCGTTCGGAGTGAGCTTCCCCCTGCCGTCGTAGTCGAAGAACACCACCACATTCGAAAATTCATTCGCGGCCCCGAACCACTCTCCGCCCGGCAGGAAGTTGATATCCCGCGGACTCGATCCGCCCGAAAGCACCATATCCGACGGCTTCATGCCGCCCTTTCCATCCAGCTCGAACACCGCGATCGAATCAAATCCGCGGTTCGACGCAAAAAGGAAACGCTCATCCGCCGACAACCGGATCGCAGCGACCTTCGTATCCCCCTTCCAGAAACGCGGCAGCGTCGACACCTTGCCGATGATCTCGAACTCCCCGTCCGAATAGGAGAGCGCCGTCACACTGTTCCCGAGTTCATTCGCAAGATAGGCGATCTTCCCGGAACGGTCGAACACCAGATGGCGCGGACCATCCCCGGGCGCGACCTTCAGAACCTTCGGATTCGCCGCATCGAGCCCTTTCTCCGGGTCGATCCGGTAAGTGAACACCGCATCCACCCCGAGGTCGATCACAATAAGGTATTTTCCGTCCGGCGTCATGTTCGTGAAGTGAGTGTGCGGCCCCTCCTGCCGTGCGGCGTTGGGCCCGTGTCCCTCGTGGCGCACGAGTTTCGTCTGCTCGACGATCCGCCCTGACTCAAGCCGGAACTCCGCAAAATCGCCGGTCAGATAATTCGCGCAGTAAAGGAATTTTCCACTCGGATCAGTGATCACGTAACAGGCGGCTTTTCCTCCGGAGGTCATGCTGCTCAAAAACGTCAGCGAACCGTCCGCGCCCACCGCAAACGACGCCACACCCGCATGGCCGTCCACCGTGCAGGTCGAATAAAGGTACTTCCGATCCGGCGAAAACGCGAGGTAGTTCACGTTCGGCATCGGCGTAAAACCAACCTGAACCGGCGGCATGGCTTTCTCACGCATTTCATACCGGTAGATCCCGCCGTCCGGACGATCCGACATTGCGGCCACATAGAATTGAGGTGTCATACAGCAGTGCTCCTTCCTCTTTTTTCCCAACCATCTTCCACCGCGGCGCAACGCGGCGTTTCCGACCCGCGCCACGGAATCTTCCCATTATCCGAGAACCACCCGGCGGAAATTTTTCTTCCCGGCCCGGAGCGTGAAAGCGCCGTCGTGGAAATTCTCCCGCGTGATCTTCGCATTCACATCGGTCACTTTTTCGTCGTCGATGCTGACCGCATTCCCCTGGATCAGCCGTCGTCCGTCGCTGTTGGTCTTGCAGAGCCCCGCGAGCACAAGCAGTTTCGGCACCGAGAGCCCCGCCGGATCATCGAGTTCCGCCGCCGTCACGGTCACGGTCGGCAAATCGGCATGCACCGTCCCGGCGTCGACATTCCGGATGCTGCTCGTGGTCTCGACCTTGCGCTCAGGATCGGCGAATCCGAACCGGGTCCCGGCCGTCACAAATGCCTCGCGCGCCGCCTCTTCGCCATGGGCCAGACTCGTTGCCTCGTAAGCGAGAATCTCCTTGGCGCGGTTGATGTTTCCCGCGGGATCGCAGAGCCGGTGGATCTCGTCGATCGGCAGCGGGCTGAAGTAGAGCATCAGTTTCTCCACCTGCGCGTCGTCGCTGTTCCGCCAGAACTGATAGTAGTCGAACACGCTCGTGCGGTTCACGTCGAGCCAGACGTTGTTGCCGCCCGCCGTCTTGCCGAACTTTTCTCCGTTGCTGTTCATCAGCAGCGGAATCGTCATGCAATGCACTTCGTTGCCGAGCTTGCGCCGGATCAATTCCGTACCCGCAACCATGTTCCCCCACTGATCCTGGCCGCCCATCTCAAGTTTGCAGCCGTAATCACGGTTCAGCACCATGAAATCGTACGCCTGCAGAATCGAGTAGTTGAACTCAAGAAAACTCAGCCCGTCCTCGAGCCGTGACTTGACCGACTCCTGCGCAAGCATCCGGTTTACGCTGAAGATCGTCCCGACCTCCCGCAGCATGTCGATGTAGCCGATCGAACAGAGCCAGTCGGCGTTGTTCACGAAGTGCGCTTCGCCGTTCTCGGTCCGAATGAAACGCGCGAGCTGTTTCTGCAGACACGCGACGTTCTCGGCGATCGTTTCGAGCGTCATCATCGGCCGGGCGGTCTTTTTGCCCGACGGGTCGCCGATCCGGGCGGTCGCTCCGCCCACGAGCACGATCGGAATGTGTCCCGCTTTCTGCAGCAGCCGCATCGCCATCACCGGCAGCAGATGGCCGACATGCAGACTGTTCCCGGTCGGATCGAACCCCACATAGAACTTGACCCGCTCACTGCTCAGAAGTTTTTCGATCGCCTCCTCGTCGGTCTGCTGATAGCAGAAACCGCGTGCCTTGAGTTCCTGAAAAATGTTCATCGTATCCATTGCTTCTTTTTTTAACATTGCCCCGATTCCGGGGATCATTCCACTCTCAAATCTAATGCCCCACCGTATGCGCGGGACGCGGAATGCGACGGTATGCGATGTGGTGCACCTCTTTCCCCTCCTCATTCCAGCGCTGCTCGAAATCGCTGCGAATCCCGGCGAGATCGGCGATCGCCTCCGGTGCTTCCACAAAGAGATTCGATGTGGCGAGCACTCCGCGGACCGCCGTGTAGTAGGGTTCGTCATCGCTCGAAAAATGAAAAACCCCATCCTTCTTCAACACCCGGTGCAGCTGCGAAACAAAGTCGCTTGTGAGCAGTCTGTGACCGCTGTGCCGCCCCTTCGGCCACGGATCCGGGCAGAGCAGATGCAGCCGGTCGATCGACTCGTCCGGCAGCATGAATGCGACCAGATGGCGCGCTTCCGTCCGCAGAATCGTCATGTTTTCGATTCCGAGCCGGCGACACCGTTTCACGAGTTTGCGCAGCCGGCCGACCATCACGTCCGCGGCGAGAACTTTCCGCTCCGGGTACCGCAATGCCAGCTCGGCCGTGTAAGACCCCACGCCGCAGCCGAGATCGAGCTCCACCACCGGCGAAGCGGCAAGTTCCGCCGCCGGATAGAGCTCCCACGTACCCGTGAAGAAGCGAATCTGCGCATCCTCCGGGTGATTTCCAATCCAATCAGACGGCATCACGATCCCTGGCCCATTCACGGATTTCCGACTCGAACTTCGGGAACTCCATCCCCGTCATCGTCTCGGCAAATTTCTGGAAGTAAAGCGAGATCGCCTCGCGGAACACAATCAGATTCTGCACGCGTTCGGCAAACACCTCGTCGGCATTCATCTCCTCGCCCTCGGGCAGCTTGAACGAACTGAATGCGAACTGATCCGCATCGAACGTCCCGCTCCAGATCTGCTTTTCGCGCGTCAAGCTCAGCTTCGCCTTCTTGAGTTTCTTGCCGACCTCGAGCGCGGCTTTCGCCTCGGCGCTGCGCAGCGGAGAATCCCCTTTCTTGACCGTGATCTCGCCCGCGCCTTTCGCCTCGCCCTCATCCGCAAAGGTCAGCGGCCCCTCAATCAGCACGTCGAACTCCCCGTACTGCGGATGACGAATCTTGCCGGTCGTTTCGCTGTAATACCAGAGCCACATCAGGAAATCGCGTCCGACCGCGGGTTCCGCACCTGTTCCCGGCAGATTCGCGATGTTCAGGATCGGAAATGACGCCTCCGTGCTCCGGAGAAGTTTCTCGATCAACAGCCCGGGCGTGAGCTGCAGCGGTTCAAGTTTCGTGGTCTGGAAAAAGTGTTCGATGAAAAGATCAAGCTGCGTCCGGCTCGTCGCTCCGACGAACAGCAGCTTCTCATTCGGGTCAAGCACCATCGGAATCCCCGACAGAGCCGGCGGCATCTTCTGGATATGCTTTTCGAACGCCTCCTCGCGAATCTGTTTCCGCATCTTCCCGGAAACGTATTCGAGGTTGTTCGCGCGCATGTACGCCTGCTCCTCGCGCTTGCAGATCGCATTCAGCAGCGATCCCGGCATTTTCCGGACCGCCTGACGCAGCGTCAGATAATAGCAGCCGCCGAACTGCGCCGACGCCTCGTCGATCGTTGTATCAAGCAGATGGTGTCCGGTCACCCAGCCGAACTGCGGCTCGGCGTCAACCGCATCGAGCGGTCCCGCCTTCTTCGCGGCGAACAATTCGAGCAGATCCTCCGGCAGTTCGCCGTTGAGTTCAAACATAGCAAATGTGACGCTTCCACGTTCAAATGGCATAATTCTCTTATCCTTCCGGGACGAAACACATTCCGGCCCGTCCCTCTTGTGTTGTGTTACTGCCGCACATGCGGCTGCAGACGATAGTAGCTTCCTTCGAGTGCGCTGATCGCAAATTCGGCCGCCTGCCGCGGATCGAAGTACCCGGAGACGAAAAGATCGAGATAGGCGACTTTCCGCCCGAGATCAATGCGTCCGGAGAGCGCCCCGTCGGCGAGCGGAAAACTCCATGCGAAAAATCCGGCTTCCGAAGGATTTTCCCGCCATTCGCCGCAGGGTTCCAGCCCGAGTTTCTGCGCAAAATCCCGCGCAAATTCACGCAGGTTCGACGACTCCCCGATCCATGGGACTTTGCACTCGTAGATGTCGATCGACGCAGAGAGCGCATGCGCACGGCTCGAACGAAAACGCTCCTCCCACGAGAGCGAAAAACGGCAGTCGCGTCCTTCAATCACCGGAACCAGACGTTCAAACCCGTTGTTGCCCACGATGCCGCGGTTCATCACGCTTGAAACAATCCACTGCGTCGACCCGATCCCCTTCGCAATCACCTCGATCGCCACGTCGAAGTCGACCTTGTCTCCGCAGGTGAAGAGATCCACCGCCGCATAATCGTGCTCCGGCCAGGCATGCACGGCGAAGTGCGACTCCGAAATCACCACAACGCCGCTCACTCCCTGCGGCTTGAATTCGTGGAAATTCGCGTCGATCACCGTCGCCCCCGACTCCCGGGCCGCGCGCAGAAATACCTCTTTCACCAGCGCGGCATCCGCCAGCGCCTTCGGATCGCAATCGTAAAATTCAACCGTCATGTGACGGCCGAGAGCGAAGCCGCCTTCGCAGCACGCTCCATGACACCGTCCCTCAAACGATTTTTCTTCTGAATCCATTTCGCATCCGCTCCCGCAGATCCTTACTGCTGCTGCGCCAGCTCGGGCTCAAGCTGGCTCTGAGCCATCAGTTCCTCCCAGAACACCCCCTGCACGGCCTGCCGCTTCATCGCAGCGACCCCGGCACGGAGCGCCTCCTTCTTCTCCGCGAATCCCTTCATGTCCGCAGGAGTGCGCTTCACGAGAATCGCAAGCTGAGCGCCGTCGGCCGTGTTCAAAACCTTCGACACCTCGTCCACCCGCAGACGCGCGGCCGCCAGGGCCGAGTCGATGAATTCCATCGGCGGCATCTCGCTGCCGAAAACGAAACTGAAATCCTTGAACTCACAACCTTTGAGTTCGCCGAACGCCTTCAGTCGCGCCTTTCCGTCCTCAATGACGGCGAGGGATTCCTCCGCCTTCATGGCAGCCTCAACCGCCAGTTTCATCGCCTCGGAGCGGCGGTAATCCTTCGCAACCTGCTCGGATACCTCGTTGAATTCGGCCGGACGCGGCAGAATCCGCTCCCGCGCAAACCCCACATACACCGCCTCGTCATCCGCCACCGGATTCGTCACCCAGTGGGTCTCAAACGCGGCAATCAGATTCTTCAGCAGCTCGGGGGAGTTGATCTTGCCGACCGTGGTCGCATTGAAATCAACCAGCCCGGTTTCAACCAGATTGAACTTCGCATCCGCAGCTGCCTTCCGGAACGCCACATCACGGGCTTCCTCGGTGTTGTTGACCGCATCGTAAGCAACCGAGGCAAATTCATAAGCGCGACGCAGCGCCAGATCACGAACCGCATTCTTGATATATTCGGCCTTCACCTCGGATTTGCACTCTTCAAACTCGGGCGCCTTGCCGTCCTTTCCGTTCTTCTCAAAGAGCCACGGACGCGTCTCGAAAAACTTCCGGAGTTCCGCGTCCGTCGCGGCATCCGTCGCGGCCTTCGTAAATCCGGCGTTCGGGATCGTCACAACCAGCCCGGAAATCTTGCCGGGAATCTGATAGTTCGCAATGTTCTCCTCAAAATATGCCTTCATCGCCGCGCCGTCGTTCTTGACATCTTTCAGATAGGCATCCGCATTGAAAGCGGCGGCCTTGACATCGTATTTCACGTTGAACTGGCGGAAGTAGGTCTCAAGCTCGTTGTCGGTCACAATCGCCTCTCCGCCCAGAAACGCTTCGAGCTTGCCGATCAGCAACACGCCGCGGACCGCGTCCACAAGCTGTTCATCGCCAATTCCCTGCCGAACCAGCGCATCTTTGAATTTCTTGTAAAGCTCCGGGCTGTATTTCCCGTTCTCCTGCAGCACAGGCAGCTGCTGAAGGAATTTGACGACCTCGTCATTGCTGACCGCAAGCCCCTGCCGCCGGGCCGCTATCATCAGCGCCTGCTGCTGGAACGCCTGCACCGGCGTCAAGTTGCCGCCCATGCCGATTCCGATGTACGCGAGAAGTTCACCGTCCCGCATCCGGTCCTGCAGATCACGCAGAGTGACATTCTCTCCGTACACGGAACCGACGCTGCGGCCGAGCCCCGAACCAAGCCCGTCACAACCGAACTGCCCCGGGGTCAGAAACCCCATGAATGAAACAATGATCACAATGGTGAATCCACCGAACAACCAGCGGCTGTGCTTGTGAAACATGGAGTTGAGTTTTTTGATAATCATCTTTCGGGGTATCCTTCCGGGTTGATAATGAATGTGATCGCTTGCTTATTCCGTTATTTTGACTTTCAACAGGGCGGGACGAATCTCCTTCACATCAAGCCCCTCTCCCTTTACGTAACAGCCGACCGAGATCTCGTAGATCCCCGGCTTGTCGATGTGCGAAATGTCCAGATACGGCCGCACCTCGGCGGCGGAAAGCGCCGATACCGAACCGGCCAGACCGCGGACAACAACCTCCACCTGAGGCGAACCCAGAAACTCCGTTTTGAACCGGCTGCTTCCGGCCTGCGTCAGAAACTGAACCGGCAACGACGGGAAACTGCGCTCCTCAAAATTTCTCACCACATCGATCTGACAGGTCACGGTCCCGGGCGATATCGTCGTCCCGTTCGGCGCCTCAAGCGTCGCGACATACTCGAAGCGTTCCGTCACATTCTCCGACAGCGGAATCGGCTGAGTCGAAACCTGCTTCAGATCCCGCACCAGCTGCTCGGGTCCGGTCACCCGGACCGTCGACGGAATGCAGCTCGCCAGCGAAATTTTGTAATCCCGCGACAAACGGTTCGAAAACGTCATGCTCACCGGCACATCCCGCGACATCCGCGGCTGCAGATTCAAGACAATCTCCCCGGGATCCGCCCCTTCGATCCGCACGCCGAACGGCGACATGAAATGTTCCGGCTTCAGCGTCAGCACGTAAGGCTTGCCCGGAATATAACGGCTGTAATCCACGGCAACCCGTCCCCGCAGCATCGACGACGCCACCGTCGCGTCCCGGTTGCTCTTGATGTGCAACGTCACAAAATGCGGTTTCGGATCGACATCCATCAACCCCTGCGGCAGCGTGATATCCACCGGTACGCTGTCAATCTTCTGCGGAGTTGAACGGATCTCGTTGTAAACATAGAAATAAAGCAGCAATGCGAAAAACAGCGCAATGAGTTTCCGCCAGAAATCACGCTTCACGAGCTGCACAAGCATGTTGAACGGCGAACGGCCACGGCTCAGATTCATGATGACCGCCCTCCCCGATTCTCCGGCGCTTCACGCCGATCGGCCTGCTCCTCAAGCATCTGTACCGTTTCGGCCAGATCGGCATCATCCTGTTCAAGAATGACGAGTTTTTCCAGATAGTTCGCAAGCTCCTCCGGCGAAAGATCACGGTACAGCACTCCGCGGCACGCGACACTGATCGCACCGGTCTCCTCGGAGACCACCACCGTCACCGCGTCGGTCTCCTCCGAAATCCCCAGAGACGCCCGATGGCGCGTTCCGAGCCGGATCGAGATATTCTCCGCCCGCGTCAGCGGCAGAATCGCCCGCGCCGCCACAATCCGGTCGTCCCGGATGATGACCGCACCGTCGTGCAGCGGAGAGTTCGGATAAAAGATCGATTCGAGAATCATCGCATTGACCTTGATATCGAGTTTCACAGAGTCATCCACCAAATTCTGCAGCCCGATACGCCGCTCAATGACCATCAATGCGCCGCATTTCCGGCGCGCCATGTTCGCGGCGGCATTCACAATTTCGGTCAGCACCTCCCGCTGCCGCTTCCCCTTGAAAAAGCTGAAACTCCCGAGCTGCGCGAATGCCCGACGCAGTTCAGGCTGAAAGATGATGACCACAGCGGCCCCCACCGTCCCCCAGATACCGGTCAGCAGCCAGTTCAGCACATCGAGTCGGAGCTGTTTCGACAGCCAGGTCAGCACCAGCAGCAGAATCGTGATCCCCGCCAGCACCGACGCTCCGCGCGCACCGCGCAGATAATGCAGC
The DNA here is from genome assembly GCF_944391105.1 of uncultured Victivallis sp. Taxonomy (GTDB): domain Bacteria; phylum Verrucomicrobiota; class Lentisphaeria; order Victivallales; family Victivallaceae; genus Victivallis. Next base: position 50,011 of record NZ_CALXSK010000002.1, on the reverse strand, counting down.
GTCTTGTAGATCACCACCGTCAGGATGAGGATCTCCAAGATCATTTTCAGGTAATCCACGATCACCGCACTCGGAACCGAAAAGAGCGAATCCAGCATGATTCCCGGTTTCTTCCCTCAAAATTCCCCGCTTCAGCGGAGTTTATCCCACACACTCAAGGCATCTCTCACTTGCCGGACATCGTGTACACGCAGAATCTCCACCTCACGGTTCGCAAGATAGAGCGCGGCCGAAATCGTCCCCCCAAGACGCTGCAGCGGATCGGGCTGCTCAAGAAAGCTCCCGAGAAATGACTTCCGGGACATCCCGGCAACCACCGGCCCGAGCTGATGCAACTCATCAATCCGCTTCAGAATCTCCCAATCCTGCTCCGGAGTCTTGGCGAATCCGAAATCAGGATCCACAAAAATATTCTCCTCAATTACACCTGCGCGCAACGCCTTCTCCTTCGCCACCGCCAGTTCCGCAACCACGGTGGCAACCGGATCGTCGCCGTAATCGTGAAACTCCGGATTCTTCATCGTCTGCGGAGTTCCGCGCGAATGCGCAACGATCAACGCCGCCCTCGAGGCGGCCACCACATCCGCCATCTCCGGAGAAAAACGCAACATCGAAACATCGTTGATCATCTCCACCCCGTAATCGAGCACGGCACGGGCCACCTCCGCCTTGCGCGTATCCGCCGAAAGAATCGCCGACGGCCGCAGCTTGCGCAGTTCACGCACCACCGGCACCACCCGCTGCGCTTCCTCGTCCGCCGGAATCACCGCGGCGCCCGGCCGGGTCGATTCCCCTCCGATGTCCAGAATATCCGCACCGTCATCCAGCAGCGCCAGCGCCCGGTCGACCGCCGTCGAGGGCGACGAGCTTCTCCCTTCGCTGAAGGAATCGCCGGTCACATTGACGATCCCCATCAGCAGCGGACGGGTGCGGTCGCGCAACATTTCATTGAGCCGGGACATCACTCCTCACCTTCCCCGGAGTTCTCCGCCGGCTTTTTCTCATTTTCCGCAGCGGGCTCTTCCGCGTTCACGCCGGCCCCCGACAACTCCGCAGCCTGTGCGAGCGCCGTATCCGCCTTATTTTCCACATCGCCGTGAATCACGTCGACATGCTTTTCCGTCTCGACCTTGACAAGACGCGCCACACCCGTGATCCGGTCGCCGCTGTTGAGATTCATGATCCGAACCCCCTTCGACGCACGGCCGACCACCCGGATCTCGCCCGCCGGAATCCGCACGAGCTGACCGCGTTCGGTCGTCAGCAGAATCTCATCGTCATCAGTCACCTGAACGACGGAAAGCACATTCTCGCCCTCGCGCAGCTTGATATTCACAACACCCTTGGCGCCACGGTTCGTCTTGCGGTAGGTGCTCACATAGGAGCGTTTTCCCATACCGCCGTCGGTCACAACCAGAACTTCGGGGCCGCTGCCGTAGACCGGGGCTTCCTCATCGGTCTCCACTTCAGTTTCATGCTCGACTTCCCCCTCCTCGCCGCTGACTTCCGCTTCGGTGTAGACGTGTTCGCGGATCACCTCCATGCTGACAACGGAGTCGCCTTCGAGCTTGAACCGCATGCCGGTCACGCCGCGTGCCGTCCGTCCCATCGGCCGGATCTGTTCATCATCCTGGTCGAAGAGACATGCCATACCGAGCCGGGTCGAAAGCAGAATCTCGTTACCGTTCTCACTGATTCCCGCTCCGATAAGATCGTCGTCCTCCTCGATCACCAGGGCACGCAATCCCGTGCGGCGCAGATTCTTGAAGAGCGCAAGCTCGCTCTTCTTGATGTAGCCGCGGCGCGACGCCATGACGATATATTTGTTCGGATCGTCGAACTCGTCCGGAGAAACGGTCAGCATCGCACAGATCTTCTCGCCCGGCTCGACCTTGATCATGTTCACGATCGCCTTGCCCTTGCCGGTGCGCGACCCCTCCGGAATCTCGTAGACATTCAGCCAGTACATGAAACCGCGGTCCGTGAAGAAGAAAATCAGATCGTGGCTGTCCGCATTGAACAAATGTTCGACGTAATCCTCCTCCTTCGTCTCCATGCCGATGATTCCCTTGCCGCCGCGATGCTGCGTGCGGTAGGTGTCGGCCGGAACGCGCTTGATGTAACCGGTGTTCGAGACCGTGATCACGCAGCTGTGGCGCGGAATCAGATCCGCGATGTTCAAATCCGAGTCATCCGCCGTAATCTCCGAACGGCGCGGATCGTTGTACTTCTCCTTGATCTCAAGCAGCTCCTCGCGGATCACACCGAGACGCATCTCGCGGCTCGCGACGAGGCGGCGCAGATACTCAATCCGGATCTGCAGTTCATCGTATTCGGCCTGAACCACTTCGACCGCCAGTCCGGTCAACTGGTGCAGCCGCATGTCGAGGATCGCGTCCGCCTGAATCGGCGTAAATGCGAAGCGCGCGATCAAATTCTCCTGCGCCTCCTGCCGGTTCTTCGACTCCCGGATGATCTGAACCACTTCGTCGATGTTCGCCAGCGCCTTGAGCAGCCCTTCGAGGATGTGGGAACGGGCCTCGGCTTTGTTGAGGTCGAAGATCGCGCGCCGCAGCACCACTTCGAGCCGGTGATCGATGTACGCCTGCAACACCTGCACGAGGTTCATCGTGCGCGGACGGTTGTGGTCGACCACGAGCATCGTGCACCCCATGACGGTTTCGAGCTGGGTCTGGCTGTAGAGCTGATTCAGAATCACGCTGCCCATGACGCCGCGCTTGATGCCGATTTCGATCCGGAGCCCGACGCGTTTGCTCGACACGTCGGTGATCGAGGTGATGCCGGTGATCCGCTTCTCCTTGACCAGTTCGGCGATCTTCTCGACGAGCTGACCCTTGTTGACCGCATAGGGAATCTCGGTGATGACGATCTGCTCCACGCCGTCCTTTTCGATGATGTCGGCCTTCGCGCGCACTTTCACGCTGCCGCGGCCGGTCTGGTAGAACTGACGCAGCGAGTAGCGGCCGCGGATGATCGCTCCGGTCGGAAAGTCCGGACCGGGAAGATGTTCCATGAGTTCATCGACCGTCGCCTTCGGGTTGTCGAGCAGACAGACCGTCGCATCGATCACTTCGCCGAGGTTGTGGGGCGGGATCGAGGTCGCCATGCCGACGCCGATGCCGGTCGTACCGTTCACGAGCAGCTGCGGGAAGCGGGCGGGAAGAACCTCGGGCTCCTTTTCCGATTCGTCGAAGTTCGGGACCATGTTGACGGTATCTTTCTCGATGTCGCTGAGCAGCTCTTCCGCGAGACGCTCCATACGGCACTCGGTGTACCGGCTCGCAGCGGCGGGGTCGCCGTCGATGTTGCCGAAGTTCCCCTGCCCCTCCACGAGCGGCGCGCGCATTGAAAAATCCTGCGCGAGACGCACGAGCGCGTCGTAGATTGCCGCGTCCCCGTGCGGGTGATATTTACCCATGACTTCGCCGACCACGCGCGCGCACTTGACGGTGGCGTGCGATTTGCCGAGATTGAGCATTTTCATCGCGTAGAGAATGCGGCGGTTCACCGGCTTGAGGCCGTCGCGCACATCCGGAATCGCGCGCCCGACGTTGACACTCAATGAATACTGCAGATACGCGGTATGCATGATGTCTTCAATATTTACCGGAATATCCCTGTTCTCCAAGTCGCTCATAACCTCTTCCCGTATAGATCATTCGTTATCGATAAACCATTCCATTCAACCGCGCCGGGCCGGTTGCGGAGCCTCCTGTCCGTCCGGCGTCGACGGCAGGCAAAACAATATTTGCAATCGGCACTGGTAATATACAGCAATTCGCGCGTTTTGACAAGCCGCAAGCCGCTTTTTGCCGGGGAATATCGGAATTTTTTGCGTTCTTCCGGCCCCGCCGGTTTGCGCCCCTTATTTCCGAGGGCGCTGCGCGTGCGCAACCAGCTCGCAGTAGGAGAGATTTCCCCCGAAAATATCGAGTGCCGAACCGACCGTGTAGGCGATTTTCCCCTGTCCGGCGCGCTCGATTTTTCCGATGTCGCCGAAACTTGCGATGCCCCCTGCGTAGACGCACGGAATCGGGCTGGCCTCCGCAAGAAGCGAGAGCAGCTCCTCGTCGATTCCGGACTGCCTGCCCTCCACATCGACCGCGTGAATCAGAAATTCACACGCGAAGTCGCTGAGAAACGCGAGCGTCTCGGCCTTGATCGTGGTCGTGGTGAACTTCTGCCAGCGGTCGGTCACGATGTAGTAGTTCCCGTCCTCGCGGCGGCGGCAGGAGAGATCGAGAACAAGCCGGTCGCGCCCCGTGAGGTCGAAGAGCCGCGCAAGGTTGTCCAGCCGCAGCTCCCCGTCGGAAAAGATGTAACTTGTCACAATGAGCTGCGCGGCTCCCGCGTCGAGCCATTCGCGCGCATTGTCGCAGTTGATTCCGCCGCCGATCTGGAGTCCGCCCGGCCAGGCCGCCAATGCCCGCTTCGCCGCCTCGTCGTTGCCGGGACCGAGCTTGATGACATGCCCGCCGGTCAGATTGTCGCAGCGGTAGAGTTCGGCGTACCACGCCGCATCGCGCCCCGCAACGAAATTCGTCTCCGGCGCGTCGCCGGAGTCGGACAACGTACTGCCGACAATCTGTTTGACTTTTCCATCATGAAGATCGATACACGGACGAAACAAACTCATTCAAACGGCTCCAGAAGTTGATACGGCACCTCTCCGGGCGCCGGAATTGCTCATGTTCAATTTGCCGGAAAGCCGCACCATTCCCCGTCTCACAGTTCCGGCCATCTCCAGTTTCCCAGCGCCTGTTCCGCCCGCGAGAAAGGACGGCTCCCGAAAAAACCGCGGTGCGCCGAGAGCGGCGACGGGTGGACACTCTCAAAAACCACGTGCTTCGATTCGTCGATGAGCGGCCGCTTCGCAATGGCGAAGTTCCCCCACAGCAGAAACACGACCTTCTCCCCTTTCCGGTTCAGCGACCGGATGACCGCGTCGGTGAAACGTTCCCACCCGAATTTCCGGTGACTCCCGGCCGCGTGTGCCCGCACGGAGAGAACACTGTTCAGCAGCAGCACGCCGTTCGCCGCCCAGTTGCGCAGCGAACCCGATTCCGGAATTGCGCGCCCGAGGTCGGAAGCGTATTCGCGGAAGATGTTCCGCAGACTCGGCGGAAACTTCACGCCGGGCGCGACGGAAAACGCCAGCCCCTCCGCCTGCCCCTCGTCATGATACGGATCCTGCCCGAGCAGCACGACCCGCACCTCTTCCGGCGGCGTGAGTTCAAGCGCCGTGAAGAGCGCCCCCTCCGGCGGAAAGACCTGAACACCGGCCGTACGCTCTTCTGCGACCCGTTCGAGCGTCGCATTCAGTCCGGCGGAGTCAAGTTCCTCCCCCATGAAGTCGCGCCAGCAGCGCGGCAGCTCGTCCAGCATGCGCTTCCTCTTCTCTCAGAGATTCAACATGCCGCCCGCGAGGATGATCTGGATATCCTCGTCCGACAGCCGGTGACGGAAGAGGATCTCCTTCTTCGTGCCGTCCGCCTTCGTGAGTTCGCCGCGAACCGTTTCGCCCGGCTTGAGCTGTTCGCGCAGTTTGTGGAAGACGAGCGAATCGCTCTCCTCGATCGCGTCGTAGTCGGCCGGATTTGCGAAGAAGAGCGGCACGATGCCGAAGTTCACGAGGTTCGCACTGTGAATGCGTTCGATCGCGAGCGCCGCCACAACCTTCACGCCGAGGAACATCGGGCAGATCGCCGCGTGTTCGCGGCTCGACCCCTGTCCGTAGCTGTCGCGCCCGACGATGACGCCCGCCCTGCCGGAATCGCGCACGGCGGCGGCGCGCTCGGCGAAGGTCGGTTTGCCGGGCTCGTTGAAGCACTCAAAGACAACTTTCGCATAGACCGGGATGTTGCTGCGGTGTTTGAGGTGGATTCCGGCGGGCATGATGTGATCGGTCGTGATCTTGTCGCCGACCTTGATGACCACAACACCGTCGAGTTCGTCCGGCAGCGGCTGGTTGACCGGCGGCGCGCCGATGGTGCGCTTGCGCACGATCTCACCGGATCCGCCGGGAAGCTGAATCATGTTGTCATTGATTTCGAACACCTCCGGTTCGACCACATGCGGATATTCGATCCCGGTCGTGCGCGGATCGATGAATTCACCGGCGAGCGCGATCGCGACGGCGGTCTCGGGACTGACCAGATAGGCCTGGTCGCCCTTCGTGCCGGTGCGTCCAGCGAAGTTGCGGTTGAAGGTACGAACCGTCACGGTGTCGTCCGCCGGGCTCTGCCCCTGCCCGATGCACGGGCCGCAGCCGGTTTCGAGAATGCGCGCACCGGCGGCGATGATGTCCGCAAGCATGCCGTTGCGCGCGAGCATCTCGAGCACCTGGCGGCTGCCCGGGGCGATCGACAGCGTAACCGAGTCGCTCACCTTGCGTCCCTTGAGCGTCATCGCGACCATCGCGAGGTCGCGGTAGCTCGAGTTCGTGCAGGAGCCGATCAGCACCTGGCCGACCTTTTTTCCGGCGAGTTCGCGGATGGTTTTGATGTTGTCGGGGCTCGACGGGCAGGCTGCGAGCGGCTCGATCTCGTCGAGCGCGATCTCGATGACCTGATCGTATTCGGCATCCGCGTCTGCCGCGAGCGGGACGAAATCCTGTTCGCGCTTCTGCGCCTTCAGGAAGACGCGGGTCGATTCATCCGACGGGAAAACGCTCGTGGTCACGCCGAGTTCCGCGCCCATGTTCGTGATCGTCGCGCGCTGCGGAACCGTGAGAGTCGCAACGCCGGGGCCGAAGTATTCGACGATCGAGCCGACGTTCCCTTTCGTGGTCAGGATCGAGAGCAGTTTCAAAATCACATCCTTCGCCGCGCACCACGGAGCGAGTTTCCCGGTCAGCTTCACGCCGATCACCTTCGGGTACGGAATCCGGAACGGCTTGCCCGCCATCGCGAGCGCCACGTCGAGACCGCCCGCGCCGATCGCGAGCATGCCGATGCCGCCGCCCGTCGGCGTGTGCGAGTCCGAACCGATCAGCGTCCGGCCCGGCACCCCGAACCGCTCGAGATGAACCTGGTGGCAGATGCCGTTGCCCGGAGGCGAGAAGCGGACGCCTTTCGCCGCCGCGACGCTCTGCAAGTAGAGGTGGTCGTTGCGGTTTTCCGGCCCGTTCTGCATCATGTTGTGGTCGACGTAGGAGACCGAGAGTTCGGTCTTGACCTTCGGCACGCCCATCGCCTCAAGTTCAAGGTAGGCCATCGTGCCGGTCGCGTCCTGCGTCAGCGTCTGGTCGATCCGGATCGCGACGGGCTTGCCGGGTTCGCGGCTCCCCTCCACGAAATGCGCTTCAATGATCTTCTGAACAACGGTGCCTCTGGCCATAATATCCAACTCCTGTCGCGAAATAGATGGTGAACAAAACAAATCTTAAATCAGTAATATAACACAGCCTCCACTCTTTCGCAACTTTCCGCGTCACAATTCTTCCGGAAGTTTTTTCATGCAAAAAAAGCCGAATCGCTTGTTTTCTTCCAAGTTTCATGATATAATATCAGAAACGAAACAAACAAGCCGCATGGAGGTTGTGAAAGATGAATCTGATTCCGATTCCGCCGGGACTTGAGACGGAGAGCTTTGTACTGGAAGCCGGGGCGATGCGTCACGCACCGGAGATTCTGCGCAAACACTGGGGCTCCGCCCCGAAGGCGTGGATCGTCGCGGACGACAACACCTGGCGCGCCGCCGGGGAGAAGCTCAACGGAATTCTGAAAGCCGCGGGAATCGCCTGCTGCGAACCGTACCTCTTCCCGGGGAGCCCGACGCTGCATGCGACGACCGGGCACGTCGACGAACTGCTCGCGGTGTTTCCGGAAGAGTGCGTTCCGGTCGCAGTCGGCGGCGGAACGGTCAACGATCTTGTGAAACGGGCGTCGGGCGTCAAGGGAGTCCGCTACTGCTGCGTGCCGACGGCGCCCTCGGTCGACGGCTACACCTCCTACGGCGCGGCGCTGAATGTGGACGGCCTCAAGAAGACGCTGCCGTGCCCCGCGCCGCTCGCGATCGTTGCGGATACGGAGACGCTCGCAAATGCGCCGGGCGACATGTTTGCGGCCGGTTACGCCGATTTGATGGCGAAGATTCCGGCGGGAGCGGACTGGATTCTCGCGGACCGGCTCGGGCTGCACCCGATCCGGCAGGACGTGTGGGAGCTCGTTCAGGTGCCGCTGCGCGACAACCTTTCGGACCCAACCGATGTGACGCGCGTCTTCATGGGGCTTGCGGCGACCGGGTACGCGATGCAGCTCTGCCGCGATTCACGACCGGCCTCCGGCGCGGAACACCTGATGAGCCACGTCTGGGAGATGGAGGATCTCTGTTTCAACGGGGAATCGGTGTCGCACGGTTTCAAGGTTTCGCTCGGGACGGTCGTCTCGACGGCGCTCTTTGAAAAACTCTTCTCTCTGAGCGTCGACGAGGCGCGCCGTTTCGCCGAACCCGGCCTCAACCGCGCGGCGCGCGAGGCGGAGATCGACGCGCTGCTGATGCGCGGCTGCTACGGCTCCGAGGCGAAGGAGATCGCCATGAGCAAGTTCCTCGAGGGCGACGCGCTGCGCGAACGGCGCGAACAGCTTTACGACTCGTGGGAGTTCCTGCGCGAAGCGACGCGGCGGCAGCTCTTTCCGCTCGCGGAACTCCGGAAGAAACTCGAAGCGGCGCACTGCCCGGTTCTCCCGGCGCAGATCGGCCTCCCGGCGGGACAGTTCCTCCACGGCGTCGCGGCGGCGCAGCTGATCCGCACGCGCTACACGGTCCTCGACGCGGTCTACGAACTCGGTTTGCTGAAAGTTCTGCTCCAGTTTCTCTGATCCGGTGAATACGCCCTTGCAACCAACGCGGGGACGTGCTATGGTAAATCCGGAACAGGAGGCGGAGCGATGCGAAACTCTAGAGGTTTGACGGCGGCGGCGTTCGCTGCGATGGCGGCGGGAGCGCTGGTATTGTTATCCGGTTGCATCAGCAGTGAGCGGGCATGGCGGAACTCCCCCGCGGGGAGCGGAGAGATCCGGGTGCGGTTCGACAATCAGACCGTCAACGTCTGGCCGCTCTACTATCACAACGACGACTTCACTTCGGTGCTCTGGCCGCTGTTCGACGTGGACAGCCGCGGCTTCGCAGTTCGCCCGTTCTACTGCCAGGAGGGGAATGAAGCCTCACTCCTCTGGCCGCTCTCGGGGTGGGATCACGACGGCGGCTGGGCGCTGAACTGCGTCTGGGGGGACGGTTTTTTCGCCGCGATTCCTCTTTTCATCTGGAGCGGTAAGATCCGCCAGTTCGGACCGGTATGGAGAACCCCCACCGACGAAACGGTGATCTTTCCTATCGCCTACTGGGAAGACTCTTTCCGGAGCTGGTCTTTCTGCCCGGCCTGGAAAATACGCGATGACTGGGGCGTATTTCCGGTCGTATGGGTCATGGACGATTATCGGGTCATCGGGCCGGTATGGTGGCGCTCTTCCGACCGGCCGTACTGGGGTGTTTTCCCGATCGTATGGAGGATGGACGATTTCTACATCATCGGGCCAGTATGGTGGAACTCTTCCGACCATCTGAGCTGGGGTATTTTCTCGATCGTATGGATGACGAATGATTTCCGGATGATCGGACCGGTGTGGTGGCGCAGGAACGGGGCTGAAATGGGAGTCTTCCCGCTGATAGGACGCTACGGAAACAACTTCTGCCACATCGGGCCGGTGTGGTGGCAGAACGGAAACCACGGCGTCTTTCCGCTTTACGGTTGGAAAAAACGAAAAAACGGATTTGATTTCACCATCGGTTATCCGCTGTTTCAGATCGAACAGTCGGACGATGAAAGCGAGGGGCATGTGCTCTGGCCAGTTGTCAGATGGTATATCCGGAGTGACGGTGCGATCCGAACCTGGCGAATCTGGCCGCTGGTGACTTACAACGATTTCGACTGGTATTCACCCGTGCTACAGATTTCCCGAACCGACAAGGAAAAAAACGCGGATTTGCTGCCGAACCGATCCTACACGCCGTTTGGGAAAGGGTTCTCCTTTGGAGAGAAGGTGCCATGCAACGAACTGGAATCCACCAAAAGCTGGTTCGGCACGATCCTCGCATTCCACGAGTCCGGCACTGCGCGCGTCTGGAAGTCGGCCGATTCCCGGCTGGAACTTGAGAAACTGGCAAACGCTCTGAGTCACCTCGACTGGGCATTCCAGCGCCGGAGCTGGATCAAAAAGGATACTCAATCGGAGGAGTGGAAAAAAGCGGAAGCGAATATCGTCGAAAGAAAACAAAAAGTCGCCGAACAGCTCGCCCGGCTCGATTCCGCGCTGCCGGTTCCTGAAAATCCGGAGGAACTCGAAACTTTAACCCGCACGATCGTCGAACGCTACTGCAGCGAAGTCGATTACTTTGAACACCGGACGCTCGGCGGCATCACCTCGTGGTACGAGCGGTTCGGCGACGACTACTGGGGGCTGTTCGGATTCGGAACCTTGTTCATGCGCAAATACCGGGACAAAAGCGATTTCCGCATCCTCGGCTACCTCTACCGCGAAAAGCATGATGGCGATTCGAGCGAAACGCTCTACCCGCTCTTCATCGATGTGAAAGAGGCGCCGGGCCGTTACCGCTGGAGCTTCCTCTACCGCGTCTTCAGCTATGAGAACGACAACGGCAGGAAATCCGGCCACATCTTCTTCATCCCGTGGGGCGGCAAAGAGACGCCGGAACAGGAGGAGCGGAAATGACGGGATTTCCCCTGCTCATGCCCGCGGCGGGAATCATCGTCGCACTCCTCGGAGCGGCGGTGCTGCTTCACGCCCGGCGGAACCGGAAGCCCGCGTGGCCCGGGCTCCTCGGAATCCTGCTCGGAGCGCTGCTGATCCTCCTTTCGCTGTTCCGCCCGACATCCTCCGCGCCACTTCCGGTTACGGAATCTGTTCCGCCGGGAGAGCAACGCCCGGAGAAGCCGCCCGTCCGGCCAGAAACACCACCACTCCCGCCGCAGAAACCGGAATCCGGTCCGCCGCCCTCTCAGCCGGAACCGGGATCGGAAATCAAACAGGAACCCTCCCGGCCACAACCGGAACTGCCCGCTCCTCCGGTGAAACCGGAAACACCGGAAGTCCCGAAAACACCGGAAAAGCCGGCCTTCCCGGAACCGTCCGCTCCTCCGGTGAAGTCGGAAACACCGGCGCCCCCTGCAACCGCCGGTTCTGTCCCGCACCGGGAAGAGAAACCGGCCAATGCGACCAGTCTGCCTCCCTCGTTGAAACCGGCCAACTCGACCAGCCTGCCCGCCACTCAGACTCCGGCCAACGCGACAACTCTGCCTGCGACCCTGAAACCGGCCAACACGACCAGTTTGCCCGCAACGCTCGTCCCCCGCTGAATCACCGGCAAAGTCCGGATTTAAGCAAAATCTTCTTTCCCGGCACTTGCAGGGAGCGAATATGATGGTATATTTCTGATCGAGCGCCGTAATTCCGGCAAACAACGAACCCCGCAAAACCAATCAGGGAGGTCATCAGATGGGTGTAGCAGCGTTGATTCTGGGAATTTTAAGTCTCATTGTCGCCGTGATTCCTTTTTGCGGAATCGTCGCCCTCCTCCCGTGCCTGATCGGCCTCGGGCTCGGCATCGGGGACATCATTGTGAAGCATAAGCACGGTCAGTCGAAAGGAATGGGCATTGCAGGAACGGTGCTGAACGCCCTGGCCCTCGTCTTCATCCTGATCTGGACTTTGCTGGTCGCGGCACAGGCGGCTGCCGTTGCCAACGATCCGAGCTTACAGGAAGCGATTCAGATCGAAATCCAAAAAGCGCAGGAGGAAGAAATCATTGAGACGAAGGATCCCGACAACAGAAAATTCGACTGGGACTGATCCCGCGCCGCCCCCGGTATGAAACGATACCGCATTCTGAACTGGACGGTTTTCGGACTGCTCTGTTACATCGCCGCATTGCCAGTCATCGCCCGGGGAATGCGGTTTCTGTTCCCGGCCGTCTGGAAGTGCAGTTACCGGAGCATGACCGGGAATCCATGTCCCTTCTGCGGTACGACCCGTGACCTCGCGAAACTCTGGCGCGGGGAGTTCGATTTTCTCAATCCGGTCACGCCGTATCTGGCGGCGTTCCTCCTCGCGGAATTCGCATGGCGGATTGTGCTGCTTCTGTGCCGGAAATCGTCGCAGCATCTCCCGTGGTGGGATCTTGCGATCCACATTGCACTCCTCTCGCTGCTTCTGGGAAGCTATCTGGTCTGCGGGATTGATTTTCCCGGAAACGGTGATATATTTCCCCCTGAACATCATGTAAAAACGGGAGTTATCTCTTATGAGCGATAAAGCCAGACGGCAGGCGATTCAGAATGTCACGGCCTCCGCGGCCATGTGCGTCACCGACAAGATCGCGTCTCAGAGCGCAACGGAGCTGTTCGGGGAGGATGTCTTCAACCTCGCATCCATGAAGGAGTTCCTGCCTCCGCAGGCTTACGAGAAACTGGTCGATACCGTCCGCAACCGCGCACCGCTCGACCCCGATATCGCCGGTGACGTCGCAAGCGCCATGAAAACCTGGGCGCTCGGCAAGGGCGCAAGCCACTACACCCACTGGTTTCAGCCGCTGACCGGCGGCACCGCCGAAAAACACGACGCATTCCTCGAACCGGACGGTTCCGGCGGCGTCATCATGAAGTTCTCCGCGAAAAACCTCGTCGTCGGCGAATCCGATGCATCGAGCTTCCCCTCCGGCGGACTGCGCTCGACCTTCGAGGCGCGCGGCTACACGGCGTGGGATCCGACCAGCCCGGCCTTTCTCCGCCGTTCCCCCGCGGGCGCGACGCTCTGCATCCCGACCGCCTTCTGCAGCTACACCGGCGAGGCGCTGGACAAGAAGACTCCGCTCCTGCGCTCGATCCGCGCGCTCTCCGACCAGATCCGCCGCATGCTCGATCTCTTCGGCGTGAAGGATGCGGGTTCTCCCGAGGTCACGCTCGGCGTAGAACAGGAGTATTTTCTCATCGACCGGAACTTCTACCTCGCGCGTCCCGATCTCATCCAGACCGGACGCACGCTCTTCGGTGCGCCGCCGCCGAAACACCAGCAGCTCGACGACCACTACTACGGCACGATCAAGGCGCGGATTCTCGCCTTCATGACCGAAGTCGACCAGACGCTCTGGCGGCTCGGAATCCCCGCCAAGACCCGCCACAACGAGGTCGCTCCGGCCCAGTTCGAGATCGCCTCGGTCTTCGAGGAGCTGAACCTCGCAAACGACCACAACATGCTGACCATGGACGTTCTGCGCCAGACCGCCGACCGCCACGGATTCGTCTGCCTCATGCACGAGAAACCGTTCGACGGCGTGAACGGCTCCGGCAAACACAACAACTGGTCGTTCGGCACGACGAAGATGAACTTCCTCTCGCCCGGCAGAAGTCCCGAGGGCGGCGCGATCTTCCTGACCGCGATCTGCGCGGTCATCCAGGCGGTCGACCGCCATGGCGAACTGCTGCGCATGTCCACCGCTTCGAGCGGCAACAGCTACCGGCTCGGCGCGAACGAGGCGCCGCCGTCGATCATCTCGATCTATCTCGGCGATGAACTGACACGGCTCATCGAGGAGCTCGAGTCCGGAACTCCCGGCAAAGTCCGCCGCGGCGAACCGGCCATGCAGCTTTTCGTCGACACGCTCCCGCCGCTGCCGCAGGACGCGACCGACCGCAACCGAACGAGCCCCTTCGCCTACACAGGCAACAAGTTCGAGTTCCGCGCGCCGGGGTCGAGCCAGTCGTGCGCGGGTCCGAACGTGATCCTCAACACGATCGTGGCCGAGTCTCTCGACGACATCCTGACCGAACTCGAAAAAGCCCCGAAAGCCGATTTCAAGGCGGCGCTCCAGAACCTGCTGCGCCGCATCGTCCGCAAACACCGTCGCATCATTTTCAACGGCGACAATTACAGCCGGGAGTGGGTCGCGGAGGCGGAAAAACGCGGACTGCCGATTCTGCGCACCGTCCCGGAGGCGCTCGCGGTGCTGGTCGAAGAGAAGAACGTCGCGATGTTCGAGCGCTACGGCGTCTTCACCCGCGCAGAACTGCTCTCGCGCCACGAGGTCTACTTCGAGGAGTATTGCGCGAGGACCCGCATCGAGGGGGAACTCTCGCTCACGATGGCCCGGACGCTGATCCATCCCGCCGCGGGTGAGTATCTGCGGCGAATCGGCCGGAACATCCAGGTGCTGCAGCAGACCGGCGTCGAAGCGGGACTCCCCGAACAGTTCGCCGAAGCCGAGCAGATCGGAAAACTCATGGCCGCACTCGTCCACAGCGAAGCAAAACTCGAAAAGACGCTCCCCGCCGGAGAGCCGGAAGAGATCCGCGAAGCGCAGCTCGAACTGCGCCGCATCGTCGACCGACTCGAAAAACTCATCGACGACGAACTCTGGCCGCTGCCGAAATACCGGGAGATGCTGTTCATCTACTGACGTGGGGAAGCCTGTCACAACTGGTTAGCAATGAGCATTTTCATCAAATTCTTCAAAGCCGCGGCGATTCTATCGGACGGGCTGCATGTCGCCGTCTGGCTGCTCTGGATCGCACTCTGTGCGAGCGGACTGCTGAAGATTCATGAGATCGATCCGGATTTTTCCGGCGTGCGGGCGGCAATCTTCTACGGAACGCCGTTCGTCATGATCGCCGTGCTCATCTGCGATGCGCTGCGGCTCTGGTTCGCGGACGAGAAGCACCGGATGCTCTGGCTCTCGATGGTGATCCGCACGGTCTCGGTTCTGATGCTGATCGTCGTCGCGGGAACCCTTCTCGGCCCGCGCCTCTACCAGATCTACTACGGCGAATTCTGAAACACGTACACAAAACGCGGCCGGACAGGTGAAAAACCCGCCCGGCCGCATTTTCTTTCGCCGCGTTATTCCGCGAAACAGCCTCAGAGCAGCTCGGCGATCTGAACCGCGTTCAGCGCCGCGCCCTTGAGCACCTGGTCGCCCGAGACGAAGATGTCCAGTCCGCGCTTGTCGTTGCGCGAAATATCCTGACGGATGCGGCCGCAGAGGACGTCGTACTTTTCAGTCGCATCCAGCGGCATCGGGTAACGCTTGTTCGCGGGATCGTCCACGAGCTGCACGCCCGGCGCGGCCGCGATGATCGCACGCGCCTCTTCCGGCGTGATCTCGTTCTCGAACTCAAGATTCAGCGCCTCGGAGTGCGCGCGCAGCACCGGGATCCGGACGCAGGTGCAGGAGACCAGCAGATTCGGCAGATGCAGCATCTTGCGCGATTCGTTCAGCATCTTGAGCTCTTCCTTCGTGTAGCCGTTCTCCTTGAACACGTCGATGTGCGGAATCAGGTTGAACGCGATCTGGTGCGCGAACGCCTTCGGCTGGGCCGCCTTGCCGTCGAGCACCTCGCGGGTCTGCTCGACGAGTTCGTGCATGCCCTTCGCACCCGCGCCGCTCGCGGCCTGGTAGGTCGCCGCGACGATGCGGCGCAGCCCTTTGGCCCGGTGCAGCGGAGCGACCGCGACCAGCATGATCGCCGTCGTGCAGTTCGGATTCGCAATCACGCCCTTGTGCAGCTTGATGTCCTCGGCGTTGACCTCCGGAACAACCAGCGGAACATCGTCATCCATGCGGAATGCGCTGGAGTTGTCGATCATGACCGCACCGGCATCGACCACGAACGGCCGGTATTCGCGGGAGATGTCGCCGCCCGCGCTGAAGAGCGCGATGTCAACGCCCTTGAACGAGTCGTGCTTCATCTCCTCGATGACCACATCCTCGCCCTTGAACTTCATCGTCTTGCCGGCGGAACGGGCCGACGCCAGAAGTTTGAGACTCTTCACCGGAAAATTCCGCTTCTCAAGCGTCTTGACCATTTCGACGCCGACCGCGCCGGTCGCACCGGCGACCGCAACATTATAACCATTCGCCATTTTCAAACCTTCATCCCCAGTAAAAGTTGCCCTCTTCGCCCGCAGACACCCTGCCCGGCCGATTGACACATATATCTTATTACTATACAACACTCTTGAAAATTTGCAATCCCGTGAGTATATTGGATAAGCATTATTTCACGAAAAAAAGGCGATTCCATGGATACAAAGAACTTTATCGCCGAGCGTCTGACGCTGCCGGAACTGGTCGAACTCATCGAGTATCACAACCGGCGCTACTGGGAGCTCGGAGAACCGGAAATCCCGGACACCCGCTACGACGAACTGATGCGGGCGCTCGCGAAACTCGACCCAGACAATGAACTTCTGACCCGCGTCTACGCTCCCGCCGTCGCCGGCAGCGGCAAGGTTCACCACGCCGTCCCGATGCTCTCGCTCGACAAAGCCTATTCGCTCGAGGAGGTCATGAAGTGGGCGAACAAATACGCACGCACCCCCGATGAACTGCTGCTGGTCGAACCGAAGTACGACGGCATCTCCGCCGGATACGACGGCCGCGTCCTCTCGACCCGCGGCGACGGCGAATACGGGGAGAACATCACCGCGAAACTCCCGCTTGTCGAGCTCGAAACGACCGGCTACAAAGGTCCGCTCGACCGCCCCGTGCGCGGCGAACTCGTCATCCGCGACGACGACTTCCGGACGCTTTACAGCCATATCCGCAAAAAGGGCGGCGGAACCTACAAGAACTCCCGCAACGCCGTCGCCGGCATCATGGGGCTCAAGGAGATCGCCGAAATGGTCGCGCAGGGGGCGAAGATCACGCTCGTCGACTACAATATGATCTCCTATCGGGTCAAGCTCTCCGAACTCGAGGCGAAGTGGCCGGAGCTGCTCGCGGAACTTGAGGCGCTCCCCTACCCGCAGGACGGCGTCGTGCTGAAACTCGCCGATCACGACTACGAAGCGTCGCTCGGCAACACCGCCCACCATCCGCGCGGCCAGATCGCCTTCAAGTTTACGAACATCCGCCGCACAACGAAACTGCTCGGCGTGGAGTGGAGTTTCGGCAAGAACTGCCTGACACCCGTGGCGTTGCTTGAACCGGTCGAGATCTCCGGGACGACGATCAAACGCGCCACGCTCCACAACGTCCAGAACATCCTCGAACTCGGCATCGAAATCGGCGACACGGTCACGGTCGAACGCGCGGGTGACGTGATTCCGTACATCGTCGCAAGCGAACCCGGCGAAACCCGCCGGAGCGCCCTCATCGACCACTGCCCCTGCTGCCACACGAAACTTGTCCGGCGCGGCCCGGAGCTCTGCTGTCCGAATCCGGAGTGTTCCGAAACCGCACTGCAACGACTTGCGGCAGCCGTACGCAGTCTCGGCATCGAACGGCTCGGAGAACCGACATTGCGCAAACTTATGGAGAACTCCGGCGTGAAACACCCCGCCGACCTCTTCGAACTCAAACCGATGGACATTCTGAAACTCAACGGATTCGCGGCAAAGTCCGCCTCGAACCTCATTGAGGAGATCCAGAAGGCACGCGTGGTCAACGACTATCAGCTGCTCGCCTCGCTGAACATCCCGAACATCGGAGTCAACGTGGCAAAAGTGATCTTCAACCACACCGATTTCGCCGGACTGCGCAAAATGACGGCGGACGAACTCGCGGCCATCCCCGGAATCGGCCCGGAACGCGCGAGCGCCCTCGTACGGGAACTCGCCGAGCAGTCCGACTACCTCGACGAGCTGCTCGCTGCCGTGAAACTCGTTCACGGCTCCGCCACCTCCGGGGAGCGCCCGACGGTCTGCTTCACCGGCAAGATGCCGGAAAAACGAAGCTACTATGAAAAACTCGCCGAAGCGCACGGCTACGCCCCCGCCGACGACGTGACCAGCCACCTCTCGCTGCTCGTCGCCGCGGATGTGAACGATACGAGCAGCAAACTCAAGAAGGCCGCGAAACTCGGGATCCGGGTCGTCCCGCTCGACGAGTTCCTGAACGAACTCGATAAAGCGGGCGTTCGTGCGACTTCACCCGCGCCGGACGAACTGCCCGACGGCCAACTGGAACTGGGGTTGTGAACATGACGGACATCACGGATTTCTCCCACACACGTTCTCCGCACGCCCGGGCACTGATTCCGTTCGGGGTTTTTCTCGTCTTCTACCTCGGACTCTCGATCTGGTCGAACGACTTCTACAAGGTGCCGATGCCGGTCGCATTCCTCGTCGCTTCCGCGACGGCGCTCCTGCTGAACCGGAAGGCCACGCTCAAGAGCAAGATCGAACTCTTCGCGCACGGCATGGGCGACGTCGACATCATGACGATGTGCCTGATCTTCATCCTCGCGGGAGCGTTCGCATCGACCGCGAAGGCGATGGGGGCGGTCGATGCGACGATCGAGCTTGCGCTCGCGGTGATCCCTCCGAATCTGCTGCTGACCGGGCTTTTCGTGGTCGCCTGTTTCATCTCGCTCGCGATCGGGACCTCGGTCGGAACCATCGCCGCGCTCGGATCGATCGCGGTCGGACTCTCGCAGTCACTGAGTGTTCCGGCGGGCTTCTGTCTCGGGGCGGTGGTCGGCGGCGCGATGTTCGGAGACAATTTGTCGATGATCTCCGACACGACCATCGCGGCCACCCGGACCCAGGGGGTCGAAATGCACCGGAAATTCCAGGCGAATCTCAAAATCGCCATCCCCGCCGCGGTGTTCTCCGTACTGCTCTACTTGTGCATCAGTCCGGCGGTGCGGCCGGAGGCACTCCCCGGCGGCGCCTCCTGGGAACGGTTCGCCGCGATGCTGCCCTACATCAGTGTGCTCGTTCTCGCACTCTGCGGCATGAACGTCATGGCCGTGCTGATCTTCGGAACCGCTTTTGCCGGAGTCATCGGCATGGCGACCGGGCACTTCGATTTCTGGGGATTTCTCAGTGCAATCGGCTCCGGAACGCTCTCGATGTCCGAAACCCTGATCGTCGCGCTGCTGGCCGGAGGATTGCTCAAGGTCATCCGCTACAACGGCGGAATCGCCTATCTCCTCCAGACCATCGAGCGGCACATCCGCGGACGGCGCGGCGGCGAACTCGGAACGTTCCTCCTCGTGAGCGTCGTGAACTGCTTCACCGCCAACAATACGGTCGCGATCGTCATCACTGGACCGATCGCGCGCGACATTTCGAAGCGCTACGGAATCCCCCCCGCCCGGACGGCCAGCATCCTCGACAGCGCAAGCTGCATCATTCAGGGGATGCTCCCCTACGGGGCGCAGATCCTGACCGCGATCGGCGCGGCGTCGGCAGTGGGGCTGACCGTTTCCCCGCTCGAAGTCATCCGGTTTCTCGGATACCCCTATCTGCTCGGGATCTGTCTGTTGATCTCAATCGTGCTCGACCGCCGACCCGCCGTCAAGCCAGAGCCGCCAGCGCAAAGTTGACCAGATAACGGATGCCGGCCGAAAGTGCCGCATCCGGAAAGTCGAACTTCGAATTGTGCAGAGCGGCACAATTTTCACCGGTCCCGACCTTCACATAGACGCAGGGATAGCGTTTGCAATACCAGGCGAAATCCTCCGCTCCGAGCGAAGACTCCGGCAATTCGAAGTACGGCAGCCCCGCCTCGCGGATCACGCGGCGCGCAAGTTCGGCCGGACCGGGGGCATTCAGCGTCACCGGGTAGGCGAGACGGTATTCGATTTCAGCTTTGACTCCGCGAAGTTTCGCGATCGTTTCCACCGTTTGACGGAAGCCGCGTTCGAGAATCTCGTCACTCTCGGGGGAGAGCGAACGGGCGGTTCCCTCGATGACGGCCGTATCCGGAATCACGTTTGCGAGCTCCCCGCCCGCAATGCGGCAGATCGTCAGCACCGCCGGACGCTGGGAGCTCACCAGCCGGGAACTCATCCCCTCAAGTTCCGAGACGATCGCGGCCGCCGCCGTCACCGGATTCTGCGCGAGATGCGGACGGCTGCTGTGGCCGCCCTTCCCCGTGAGCGTCACTTTGAAGTGCGCGCAGGAGCCCATCATCGCCCCGTCCCGCAATGCGAGCACGCCGAGCGGAAGCCCCGGCATCCCATGCATCGCGGTCACGAAGTCGGCAGCCGGTTTTTCGAGCGCCCCGGCCGCGACAAGGTCGCGCCCCATCGCGGCGTTCTCCTCGCCGGGCTGAAAGACGAACCGCACGCTCCCGGCGAATTCATCGCGCCGTGAGGCGAGAATTTCCGCCGCGCCCATCACCATCGCGGTGTGGCCGTCATGGCCGCAGGCGTGCATCCGTCCCGCGTGTTCCGACGCATAGGCAACTCCGGTCGCCTCGGAAAGCGCGAGGGCGTCGATGTCGGCGCGAAGTGTGACGTTCTTCCCGTCGCCGCGTCCGCCGCGCAGAAGCGCGACCGCGTCGGTTCCGAGAAACGGATCAAGCAGCTCCACGCCGAGCCCGGAAAGCCGCTCCCGGATCAGCGCGGAAGTTTCGAACTCCTTTCCGGCGAGCTCCGGAATCCGGTGCAGCGCATGGCGGAATCCGATGATTCCCGGCAGAACCTCTTCGACGGTTTTCATTCTTCGCTGTAGACCACTTTGCCGCCGACCAGCGTCTTGCAGACCTTGCAGACGACCTCGCGCCCGTTGAACGGCGTGTTACGGGAATTCGATTTGAATTTGTCCGCGTCGATCACATACTTCCGGGCGGGATCGAAGATCACGATGTCGGCGGGACGCCCCTCGGCAAGGCTGTAATTCTCGATGCCGAGCACCTCCGCCGGTCCGGTCGTCAGGAGCTTCACGAACGCCGCGAGATTGATGACGCCCTTCGCCACAAGTTCCGTGTAGCAGAGGCTCAGCGCGGTTTCGAGCCCGATGATCCCGAACGGCGCATAGTCGAATTCCACAAGTTTCGCCGTGCGCGTGTGCGGGGCGTGGTCGGTCGCGATCACCGTGATCGTGCCGTCCGCGATTCCCTCGATGAGCGCGAGCCGATCCTCCTCCGAACGCAGCGGCGGATTCATCTTGTAGTTCGTGTCGTAACTCTTGATGCACTCGTCGGTCAGCGTGATGTGGTGCGGAGTCGCCTCGCCCGTGACCGGAATCCCTTTCGCCCGCGCATTGCGCAGAAGTTCGACGCTCTCCTTGACGCTCACATGCTGCATGTGGATCTTCCAGCCGATCTGCCGCGCGAGGATGATGTTCCGCGCGACCATCAGCTCCTCGGCCGCGCCGGAGATGCCGTTCATTCCGAGCAGAACCGACCATTTGCCCTCGTGCATGACGCCGCCCGCCGCGAGCGTCTGCTCCTCGCAGTGGTCGAGGATCGGCAGATTGAACGACTTCGCGTATTCGACCACATGCCGCATGAGCGAGTGATCCTGAATGCAGCGCCCGTCATCGCTCAGCGCGACCACGCCGGCGGCCTTGAGCGAGCCGATTCCGGCCATCTCCTTTCCCTCGTAATTCTTCGTCATGCAGCCGCACGGCAGAACGCGGACGACCCCTTTCTGGGCGGCGGTCTGGCGCAGAAACTCGATCGCGCCGGCGTTGTCGGCCGGAGGATTCGTATTCGGCATCGCGACGATGCTCGTGAATCCGCCGGCGGCGGCCGCGGCCGTCCCGGAGGCGATCGTCTCTGCCATGTTGTTGCCGGGCTGCCGCAGATGGACATGCAGATCGATGAATCCCGGCGAAAGAATTTTTCCGCTCAGGTCGACCACCTCCGGATTCGCGATTTCACCCGGATCGACGATGCGCCCATCCGCAACGCCGACATCCATGACCGCATCGACTCCGTGCGCCGGGTCGATGACCCGCGCCCCTTTGAAAATGTAACTCGTGTCACTCATTTCTTCACACACCCCGCTACCAGGAAAAGCACCGCCATGCGGACCGCCAATCCGTTCGTTACCTGTTCGAGAATCACCGAATTCGGCCCGTCCGCGACTTCGCTGGTGAGCTCCACATCACGGTTGATCGGACCGGGATGCATGATGAGCGCATCCGGTTTCATAAGCTTCAGCGTCTCGCGGTTGATGCCGAAGAAGCGCGCATATTCGGAGGTGCTCGGGAAGAATCCCGACGCCTGCCGCTCATGCTGGATCCGCAGCAGATTCACAACGTCCGCATCGCGGACCGCCTCCTTGAGATTGTGACACACCTTCACGCCGACCGACTCGAATTCGCGCGGCACGAGCGTCGACGGCCCCGCGAGCGTGACGTTCGCACCGAGTTTCAGGAGTCCCCACATGTTGCTGCGCGCGACGCGGCTGTGCAGGATGTCGCCGAGGATCGTGACGTTCAGCCCGGCAATACGCCCCCGCTTTTCGCGGATCGTGAAGATGTCGAGCAGCGCCTGGGTCGGATGACTGTGGGCGCCGTCGCCCGCATTCACCACGCCGCATTTGAGATGGCGCGCGATGAAATCCTGTGCGCCGGGCGTGCTGTGGCGCATGACCACGAGGTCGACCTGGAGCGCCTCGATGTTGCGCACGGTGTCGAGCAGCGTCTCGCCTTTGCGGAGACTGCTGACCTGCGCCTGCATGTTCACGATGTCGGCGGAGAGCCGCTGTTCGGCGAGTTCGAACGAGACCCGTGTGCGGGTGCTTGGTTCGACGAAGAAGTTCACCACGGTCTTGCCGCGCAGAGCCGGAACTTTTTTCACCTTCCGTTCCGACACCTTCTTGAACTCTTCGGCGGTATCGAGGAGGAAGGTGATCTCCTCGGCGCTCAGGTCATAGAGACTGAGCAGATCTTTTCTGGTCCATTCCATAAGGCGACTCATTCGTTAAATTTTTTCCACTCCACTTCGAAAATGCCGTTCTCTGCGGGCTCGTCGGCATCGAACTGGACCGCGACCTTGTGGTCCGCGGGAGGGTTGCAGTCAAATCCGACGAAATCGGCGCGGATCGGGAACTCGGGATTCCCGCGATCAACAAGCACGGCGAGACGGATCACACCGGGTCGCCCGTAGTCGGTCAGCGCGTCGAGAGCGGCGCGAATCGTCCGTCCGGTCGAAAGCACATCATCGACGAGGATGATGCGCGTATCGTTCACATCGAACGGGATGACGGTTTCACGGATCAGAGGCAGCGCGCTGCGCTTGCCGAAGTCGTCACGGTAAAGGGAGATGTCGAGTTTCGCCATCCTGGGGCGACGCCCGGTCAGGCGTTCAAGCGCGTCGCAGAGCCGTTCGGCCAGCGGCACGCCCTGCTGGTAGAGGCCGACAAGCGCATAATCGTCGCAGCCGGCGTTGCGGCAGTCCTCCCGGATGGCGCCCGCCATCCGTTCGACCGCCCCGGAGATCTCCTCCGGCGAGTAGAGTCGTTTTCTGAGCGTCATGAATCACTCCGGGTAAAATAACGTATGTTGATAAAATATAATCCCGTTTCCCCTTTTTCACAATCGGCAGCAGGGAAAAAATCCCTGATTTTCCCACTTCCCCCGGTCGACCGCCCGGCATTCTCCGCTGCGCGCGTTCGAATTCGGACAAACGATCATGAAAAAGGCCCAGAAAAATCAAAAATCAAATTTTTTCTCATTCGCTCTTGACATTTCCTGGAAAATCGATTATAATTATAGTCGTAATTCAAACCTTTGAATAATCAGCAAGAAGAGTTTATGAGTGAAGTCATCCGCAGAAAAAGAACCTCCCTGCAGGATATCGCGCTTAAAGTGGGGGTGGATGCGTCGACGGTCTCACTGGTTTTGAACCGTAAGCCGCTGGCGGCAAAACTCAAGGAGGAAACCCGGAAACGGATCGAGCTCTGCGCCAGAGAGCTGAATTACCGTCCCTCCCGGGCTGCCCGCACGTTGCGCAGCGGCAAAAGCGGCATGGTTGGAATCGTCGTCGGAGATATTTCCTCGATTTTCTACTCGGAAATGACCGCCACGGCACTGCAGGTTGCGGAAAGCCTCCATTTGCAGTTGCTGGTCGCCGCGACCAGATGGGCTCCGGAACAGGAGCACAATGCGTTGAAAAATCTGCTCGACACAGGGGTGGACGGGATCATTTTCCTGCCGGGAAGTCTCGCGATGCACGAAGATCTGCTCAAGGTGATTCGTCAGGAAGCGATACCGGTGGTGACGTTCGATTACCGTCTTGATGGGACTTCTGGTTTTTTCAGTGACTACAAGCCGGGGATGGAACAGGCGGTCGCGGCTCTGGTTCCCCGGCATACGCGCATCGGCTGTCTGGTGCACCGTTCCGATCAGGCAGACAAGGCCGAACCATTTCTTGCGGCCTGCCGCAAATACCAGGTCGAAGGCGTACTGCTCAAACATACCGGATTCGATTTTGAGGACTATCCCGCGGGGGTCGATCTGAAGCAGCTGTTTGCCCCGGAAATGCCGAAGGCGTGGATCGTCTGCGGCGGGGAATGCGCCGTTTTTGTCCTCAATGAATCTCTCCGCCGGGGATTCCGGGTCCCGGAAGAGTATGAGTGGATCGGGCTCGGCTGTGACCGCCTCGGCCATTTCACGTGCCCCGGCCTCGCGCAGATCGTCCAGGATCCGCGCGAACTCATGCAGGCGGCGTTTCAACTGTTGCAGCAGCGCGAAGGCGAAATCCGGATTCCGACCCGGTTCAAAACAGGCAATTCCATCCAAACAAAGGAGTTACACGTATGAAAGTTCCAATGTTCCCCTGCAGCGGTCTGAGATCGTCCGTTCCCGACTCCCCAAAAGGCTTTCCAAATTTTACATTGATCGAGCTTCTGGTCGTTATTGCGATCATCGGGATTCTCGCCTCGATGCTGCTGCCCGCGCTCAACCAGTCGCGGGAGCGGGCGCGGGACATCAAGTGCAAGAGCAATGTCAAACAGATGATGACCGCAATCATCATGTATGACCAGACCTTCGACCGGATTCCCCGAAACAACCTTCCGAGCCCGCTGGACGGGACGAAAGTCGCATGGTTCCGGCTGCTGCAGGATACCGGAACGCTGCCGCCGGCACCGACCGGAACCGGTGCCTTCACCACGGTCGGCGCAGCGCTCTGCCCCTCCACACGCGCGGTACCGCGCGGCTACGGCATGAATGAACGGCGTGCTCCGACGGACACCTACACCAGCGGAGCGCGGTTCATCTCGCTCAAGCAGGCGGTCAACCCGTCGGCGAAACTGCTGATCGCCGATGCGACGCTCTACTACAATGTGTTTTCCGGCGGCACCTGGGACTGGGATCTGAACCTCGATCAGACCGAGGCGACTTACAAGGTTTCTCCGCGGCACAGCGACGGCGTCAACGCCGGCATGATTGACGGCCACGTGACGAATTTCAAGCGCAGCGAGAAGAAACAGGGATATTACGACCGGGAAACCATTGAACCAATGTTGCAATAGGAGCACTGATGAAACGACTTTTCTGCCTGACAACGCTGCTGGTTGCCGCCGCAGCGACCGCTTTCGGCCAGATCACCATTCAGAAGAACGGGCGGCTGGAGATTCGGCGCGACGGGAAAACCATTCTGCTCAACGACTCTCTCACTCTGCAGAATGCCTCCTGGAAGATCGTTACCGATCCGCTGAAGGCGGTTCCGGAAATCGAGCGGACCGAACAGAAAATCATCTACCGCTGGAAGACGGACAATGCCCGTCTGGTCCGCACCATCGAATTGCGTGCCGACGGGACCGAATCGATCCTCTACGAAGCGGAGTTCTCTCCCGGCATCACCGACGGGCGTTACATCGAGCTCACCTTGACCGCACCGGCCAATGCCTGGAAATCGACCCCGGTTTCGGGGAAGCGCACGATCGTTTCGAGCCGGACATGGATCGAGGTGAAACCGGACACCGGAACGCTTTATTTCGATTTTACCGGCTCGGACGGCAACTGGAAATTTGAGGAGATGCGCAATGTCGACTGGTTCGGCCATCTGAGGCTGAATTACTTCTCCGGATATGATCCGGCCAGGGGAGCGAAATTCACCGCCCGGTTGACCATCACCGAACGCCGTCCGGAGACTCCGCAGAAGACCGCCGCAATCCAGGGCAGCGGAGACGAATACCGTCATGTGAAACTCTCCGAGGAGGAGAAAAACGCCGCTCCGCTGCTCGCAGCGCAACTCCGGATCGATCCCGCCCGCATTCTGCGCAGCTCCACCCCCCGGCTCTTCGGATTCAACAATGACTGGCATGGATATGAGGGGCTCCGCCCGGTCGATCCGGCCTCGATCGATCCGGATGCCGAAGTCAATCCGGTCGATCCGCGGCTCGGCGCCGCGTTGGAAGGAGTTCCGCTCCCGCTCAACCGCACGGCAGGCACCGATTCGCAGCTGTTCCGCTGGCGCGACGCAATCGGTCCGAACCGCGACCGGAAACCGTTTTCCCTCTGGTTCGGACAGACGGGCGGCACCCCCCGCTACTACGGACTGCGCGAACACTTCAACTGGTATCGGCAACAATATCCCGAGGCGGAATTCATCTATGTGGTGAAACTTTACGACTCAACCCCGCAGGAGAGCGCGGCGCTGGCTGAATTCCTCAAATCGGAAGGTGTCTTCCCTGCGGTCTGGGAACTCGGCAACGAGATGGATCTCGGCGGCGCCAAGCATCTGGATCTGCCGGATTACATCGACGCCTGCCGCGCCCACCTGGAAGCGATCCGGTCAGTGCTGCCGGACGCGCAGTTCGCGGCGCACGTGATCACCGCCCCGTGGGATCCCTCCCGGGCCGGACAGTGGCGGAACTGGAACCAGACCGTGATCCGGGAACTCGGAAGCGACCTGCGCTATCTGGCGTTTCACCCCTACTACCGCGGCCTGGCTCCGCGACAGATGCTCAACTACCTCGATGAGTTGCGCGACGACATCGCTTCCGGGCCGAACCCGGCCTTGCAGGTGCTCAATTCCGAACACGCGAAATGGCCTCCGGGATACGGTTCCGAAAACTGGTCGGATTACTGGTACCAGACCCATGCGCTGGTCGGCGTGCTCGACACGGCGGAATGGATGCTTTTGATGCTCAACCGTCCCGAAGTGGGCGCCCAGACCTATCACGCGTTTTCCGCCGGACCGTGGGGGGTCGTCTACCGCGACAAGGAGAGCGGCAATTACTATCGGACCGGCCTCGCCGAACTGTTCCGCTTTTTCGAACCCGCCCATCACGGCAACGTCGTGGCGACCACGTTGAGCGGAGAAGGATGTGATCCGCGCGGCAAGGCGTTTCACTTCACCAGCTGCGCGATTCTCTCCGAAGACGGGAAGAAACTCGACCTCTATTTGAACAACCGCCTGCCGCGCTCGAAACGGGAAGTCGCAGTGCAGTTTGCCGATTCGAACTGGACGCCGGTGGAGATGGAAATCCTCACCGCTCCCGCCCTGGAATCGCACTGCACGGTCGACAACAATCCCTTCCAGAGAATCCGCCGGGCGCCGGACGCCGGGGCTCAACTCCTTATCCCGGAGAAATCGCTCGTGCGGATTCGTTATGCGCGGTCGGAATGATTTCCCACTCCGGCAGCCGAAAGGTTCCGCAAAGTCCATTCCAGAAACAGTTGCGCCGCCGCGGAAAAAACCTGATCCCTTTTCCAGACAAGATCCATTCCGGACTCCACGCGAGGTTCGAGCGGACGGAAACAGAGGCCGCGGTGGCGCGTCACATTGACCAGCCCGTCGAGGGCGATCGCGCAGCCGACGCCCTCCTCGACCATCAGCGCGGCGTTGTAAACCAGATTGTAGGTTGCGACGATGTTCCAGGCGGCATCGGGCTCTTCTCCAAACCACTCGGAATATTCGTTCTTCTCGGACAAACGCTTCACAACCTGCCGGGAACAGATCAGCGG
The DNA here is from genome assembly GCF_944391105.1 of uncultured Victivallis sp. Taxonomy (GTDB): domain Bacteria; phylum Verrucomicrobiota; class Lentisphaeria; order Victivallales; family Victivallaceae; genus Victivallis. The sequence goes on along the minus strand of NZ_CALXSK010000002.1, from coordinate 22,319 downwards.
AATTTCCCGCAAATCCTTACGGGTGACGAATTGCTTCTCGGCAAGCGGGCTGTCCTTTTGTAAAACAACTCCCCAGACGGCTCGACCCGGCAAGGTGAGACTGTTGTATTTCCTGATATCGACCGGCTGAATCAGAATGCCGAAATCAAGAATTCCCTTGTCCAGACGTTCCATGACATCTTCCGCATTGCCGCTGAAGATGTGGAATCGGATCTTCGGATAATCGGTCCGGATTTCCCGGATCATGCGTGCAATCGGCCGCATCGCCTCGGTCTCCCCGCCGCCGATGCAGATCTCTCCGGCCACCGTCTTTCCCATTGAACTGAATTCGGATTCCGTCTTGTGAACCATCTCGAGAATCTCTTCGGCTCGTTTGCGAAACAGCATCCCCTCCGGCGTCAAGGACAGCGAGTGACTGTTTCGGATAAAGAGCTTCTGCCCCAGCTCCTCCTCCAGCTCCTGCAGCTGGCGCGACAATGTCGGCTGGGTGATGTGCAGAATCCGGGCGGCTCCCGTCATGCTCCCCGCCCGGGCAACCCCCAGAAAATAGCGCAATACTCTGAGTTCCATGAATTCCCTCCACGTTGATTCATTACAATAACAGCTCATGATATAACTTTCAAGCATATCACTCCATAATAAATAAGTATTTGCTATTTTAGCGGGATCCATTATATTGAAATCAGGCAACGAGGTGTGAACCGGATCAGGGCTCACATTTCTGAACAGCCGGAATCGCGGGTGCCGGAGAGGTGTGATGCTCTCTGAAGTCACCCGAATGCCAGATTGACACGGTAAACTTCAAAGGAGTCATCGAAATGGATTGCATGGCCGAAATGGGAATGGGGATGACGGGCAAAGTTGCTCTGGTTGCGGGAGCCACAAGCGGAATCGGCAAGGCGACAGCGGAGATGTTTGCCCGATCCGGGGCCTCCGTCGTACTGGCGGGACGCCGGGAAAATCTGCTCGGAGAAATTACCGAATCTCTGAAAAAGGACGGTTGCACTGCGGCATATGTCGTCTGTGACGTGACGGATGAAAAACAGGTTGAAAACATGATCCAGTTCACCGCAGAGACCTTCGGCAGACTGGATTGCGCCTACAACAATGCCGGCATCATGAGCGATGATGTGGAAACCGCCGAACTCGAAAGCTCCGAGTTCGACCGAGTCATCAATGTCAACCTGAGGAGTATGTTCCTCTGCATGAAATATGAGCTGCGCCAGATGCTGAAACAGGGCGGAAACGGCTATGCGATTGTCAACTGTTCCTCGATCGGAGGTCTGATCGGCCTGCCGGGACGGGTGGCCTATCATGCCTCCAAACACGCGGTTCTCGGCATGACCAAATGTGCGGCGCTGGAATATGCCGCACGGGGCATCCGGATCAATGCGGTCTGCCCCGCGACAATAGAGACTCCGATGGTCGAAAAAATGCTTGCCTGCGGCGCGATTCAGGGAGTTGCTGAACCGATCGGCCGTTTCGGTCAGCCGGAGGAGGTCGCGTCGACCGTACTGTGGCTCTGCAGTCCAGCGGCAAGTTTCATCGTCGGCCAGGGAATCGCCGTGGACGGCGGTTATACAATTCGATAAAATTCGTGAGGCATCGAATGAAAAAACTTCTGTTGATCTCATCCAGCCCCCGGAGAGCGGGGAATTCAGATCTTCTCTGCGATCAGTTCATGAAGGGCGCAATCAATGCCGGACATCAGGCGGAAAAGATTTTTCTGGCGGCAAAGAAAGTTCATTACTGCACCGGATGCGGCGCCTGCGCGAATGGGACACGCCCCTGTGTCCAGAATGACGACGTTGCGGAAATCCTCGAAAAAATGGTGGAGGCCGATGTCATTGTGCTGGCAACGCCGGTTTATTTTTACACGATGTGCGCCCAGCTCAAAACCCTGATCGACCGCAGCTGTCCGCGTTACACGGCAATCTCAAACAAGGAGTTCTACTTTATCCTGACTGCGGCGGATTCCAACCGTGCCGCGATGACCCGGACCCTGGAAAGCCTTCGCGGCTTCACCGAGGATTGTCTTGAAGGCTCTCGGGAAAAAGGAGTCCTCCTCGGCCTCGGAGTCATGGACAAGGGAGAGGTGATGGGTACGCCGGTCTACCAGGAAGCCTGCGAGATGGGACAACACATCTGACGCCCCCTTCCGGCCACCGGCCGCGGGGAAAGAAAACAATCCAATTCTGGAGGATTCGTATGAAAAAGTGGATTTTCACAGCTGCAGTATGCGCTTTGCTCTCCGCTGCCGGAACGGCCGGAGCGGACAATACAAAAGAAGGAGACTCCCGTATGAACACCATCGCAAATGACACCCGCATATTCCGGATCAATCCGGAGATCCGGGCCGGGGACATCCGCTTCAAAAACCGGTTCGGGATCGAACTGGCAGGCCATCTCTATCTGCCGAAAGGATTCGATCCGGCGAAACGATATGCCGCCGTGGCCGTATGCGGGCCGTTCGGCGCGGTCAAGGAGCAATCCTCGGGACTTTATGCCCAGGAACTCGCGGCACGCGGCTATGTTGCACTCGCATTCGACCCCTCCTACACGGGGGAGAGTTCCGGAGAACCACGGTATGTCGCCTCGCCCGACATCAATACGGAGGATTTCTCCGCCGCAGTCGACTGCCTCTCCCTCCTGCCCTTCGTGAATGCCGACCGGATCGGCATCCTCGGCATCTGCGGCTGGGGCGGGCTGGCCCTCAATGCCGCAGCCAACGACCCGCGCATCAAGGGAACCGTGGCGGTCACCATGTACGACATGAGCCGGGTCAGCGCCAACGGCTATTTCGACTCCATGGATGCCGACGGCCGTTATGAACTGCGCAAACAGCTCAACGCCCAACGCCTGGTCGACGCGAAAAACGGAAAGTATGAAACCGCCGGCGGAGTTCCGGACGTACTGCCGGAAGATGCACCGCAGTTCGTCAGAGATTATTTCGCTTATTACAAGACTCCCCGCGGCTACCACGCCCGTTCGCTGAACTCAAATCAGGGCTGGAACAAAACTTCAACCCTGTCGTTTCTCAACACGCCGCTGATGACATACAGCAGTGAAATCCGTTCCGCGTGTCTGCTGATTCACGGAGAAAAGGCACACTCCCGCTATTTCAGCGAAGATGCGTTTCAAAAACTGACCGGAAACAACAAGGAACTGCTCATCGTTCCCGGCGCCAGTCATGTGGATCTCTACGATAATTTCGAAAAGATTCCCTTCGATAAAATCGACGCGTTTTTTCAAAAACTCTGAAAAGGCAGCCGCCGGGCACAGAAACAGGGGGGAGGACGAAGCCGTCGTCCTCCCCCTGTTTTGTTTTTCCTTCGGAACCCAAACTCAGCGCATGAGCGTCTGCGCGGCGCTGAGCAGTTTCGCCTCGCCCAAGGCCGGTGCGAGCAGCTGCACGCCGACCGGCATGCCGCTTTCCGCATCGATCCCGGCGGGCACACTGATTCCGCAGTTTCCGGAGAGATTCAGCGCAATGGTGAAGATGTCCGAAAGATACATCTGCAACGGATCGCTTTTTTCCCCGAATTTGAACGCCACCGTCGGCGTGACCGGAGTCAGCAATACATCGCACTGCCTGAACGCCTCCTCGAAGTCGCGCCGGATCAGCGTGCGCACCTTCTGCGCCCGCAGGTAATACGCATCGTAATATCCGCTCGAAAGCACGTAGGTGCCGAGCAGAATCCGCCGCTTGACCTCGTCGCCGAATCCCTCGCCGCGGGACTTGAAATAGGTGTCGACGAGATCTTTTCCATCGACGCGTTTCCCGTAGCGCATGCCGTCGAAGCGCGCAAGATTCGCACTCGCCTCGGCGGTTGCGATGATGTAGTAGACCGCAACCGCGTACTTTGTGTGCGGCAGCGAAACTTCGACGAGTTCCGCTCCGAGCGACTTCGCCTTCTCGATGCTCTCGCGCACAACTTTCTCTACGCCGGAAGCGAGACCGCCTTCGGCGAAATACTCCTTCGGCAGCCCGATTTTCACGCCGCGGAACGACTCCGGAGCATTCCGCGCCGCCTTGGCAAAACCGCCCGCCGGATCCGGCAGCGAAGTTGCATCCATCGGATCGTGCCCGGCGATCGCATCGAGCAGAATTCCCGCGTCTTCCACGTCGTGCGTCATCGGCCCGATCTGGTCGAGACTCGATGCAAACGCCACGAGTCCGCTGCGCGACACACGCCCGTAGGTCGGCTTCAATCCGACAATGCCGCAGAACGCGGCCGGCTGGCGGATCGACCCGCCGGTGTCACTTCCGAGCGCTCCCGCCGCGAAACTCGCGGCCACGCAGGCCGCCGAGCCGCCCGAAGAACCGCCCGGAACCCGCTGCGGATCGCGCGGATTCGCAGTCTTCTGAAACGCGCTGTTCTCGCAGGAGGAGCCCATTGCGAACTCATCCATGTTCAAACGGCCGAACGGGATGAATCCCTGCGCACGCAGTCGCGCCACCGCCGTCGAGTCATACGGCGAAACGACCGGTTCAAGAATCTTCGACGCGCAGGAGCAGGTCTCCCCCTCCGCAACGATGCAGTCCTTGATTCCGATCGGAATGCCGTCGTAAGCGCTCAGAGTTTTCCCCGCCGCGCGACGGCGGTCGGACTCTTCCGCGGCGCGCAGAACGCGCTCCCGGTCGAGTTTCAAAAACGCTTTGATTACGCCGTCCTCCGCGTCGATGCGCGAAAGATAGGACGACACAAGTTCGACCGCCGTGCAGCCGCCCGAGGCGAGCTCCTGCGCAAGCACATGGATCGGCCGCTCCTTCGTTTCCGGAATCGCCATGGTCAGTTGCTCCCTTCGCCGGGCAGCACCTGCGGCACCCGGATCAAATCCCCGTCGATCAGCGCCGGAGCATTTGCGAGCATCCGGTCGCGGTCATAAGACGGCTTCGCTTCATCCTCGCGCCAGACGTTCGTCAACGCGGCCGCGTGCGCGGTCGGCTCCACGCCGGTCAGATCAAGCTCGCTCAGCGAAGCGATGTAACCGACGATGTTGTCGAGATCCTTCTGGAGCTTCGGGAGTTGTTCCTCCGAAATCTCCAGCCGGGCGAGAGCCGCCACATATCCGATGTCGATTCGGGCCTCTTCCATCGTTCAGCCCGGATTATTTGCCCTGCTCAAGCATCAGCGTCTTGGTGACGAGATCACACACCTCCGACGGCCCGAAATACTGAATCGGACCGGGATAGACGTAGGCGGTCTCTTTCGCCCACTCGCCGCGCTTCGAGGCGAAGTAGAGGAACGGCTTGCCGTCGAGCTCGACGAGCGCCTTGCGGATGACCGGCTTGTCGTGGCCATGACGCCGCTCGATGTTCATCATCATCGTGATCGGAATGCCGCCGGCGATCCACTCGGAGGCGGGCTTCGTCGTATTGCGAACGCTCGACATGTAGCCGGTGCGACCCGCGCCGATCAGCGCCGCGGCGTTGTAGCCGAGGCTGTAGCAGTAGTCGGCGTCGTAATTCGATGGAGCTGCGCAGCGTCCTTCGTAGCCGAAGAAGTGAACCTGCGTGCTGAACTTGCCGTTGTATTTCCCCTCGGCCTTCATCGCCTTGAGCTTCGTGGCGACCATTTCGGCGAGCATCTTCTCGGTCTCGATGAGAGAGACCTGGACGTTGCCGTGCGGATCGCGGTCGTTGCAGAGCTGCATCTGGATTCCGGCCGGAAGCGTCGCGAAGACGGCGGCGGACTCCTTCGAGAGGTTCTCAAGCGCAAACTTGACCTTGTCGGCCTTCTCCATCGCGTCGACCTTCTCCGCATTGGCGGCCAGGAGTTCGTTCAGCTCGGCAATCAGAACCTTGATCTCCGGAATGAACTCGATGAGCCCTTCCGGAATCAGCGCCACGCCGAAGTTCATCCCGGCGGCGGAACGGGCCGCGACGACCGACGCGATCTCGTCGACGATCTGACCGAGGGTCATCTTCTTCGCGGCGACCTCTTCGGAGATGATCGCGATGTTCGGCTGAGTCTGCAGCGCGCACTCCAGCGCGATGTGCGAAGCGGAACGGCCCATCAGTTTGATGAAGTGCCAGTATTTCTTGGCGGAGTTCGCGTCGCGGCCGATGTTGCCGATGAGTTCGCTGTAGACGCGGCAGGCCGTGTCGAAGCCGAAGCTCGCTTCGATCCACTCGTTCTTGAGGTCGCCGTCGATGGTCTTCGGGCAGCCGATGACCTGGATCGGAATATTGTGCGACTTGAAGTATTCCGCGAGCATGCAGGCATTCGTGTTGGAGTCGTCACCGCCGATGATGACCAGCGCGGAGATCTTCAGCGCTTCGCAATGTTTGCGGGCAGCCTCGAACTGTTCGTCGGTCTCGAGTTTCGTGCGGCCGGAGCCGATCATGTCGAAACCGCCGGTGTTGCGGTGAGCGTCGATGATCGCATCGGTGAGTTCCACGTACTCATCCTTGACAAGCCCGTCGGGTCCCTTGAGGAAGCCGTAGAGGCGGCACCCCTTGTTCAGCGACTTGAGTCCGTCGTAGAGCCCGGCGATGACATTGTGCCCGCCGGGGGCCTGGCCGCCGGAGAGGATCACTCCGACGTTGACTGCGGGAAGTTCGCCCCCGTCGGCAGCTTCGAAGGTCAGCACGGGGCTGCCGAACGTGGTTTTGAAGATCGCCTTGATCTTGTCGACATCGGCGACGGCCGTGGTCGGCGCGCCTTCATGGACTTTGACTTTCGCGCCTTTCGCAAGAGCGGGGGGGAGTTTCGGGGCGTAGGCGGCACGCGCCTTCTGCAGCGGAGAGATGCTCATAATATCCATCCTGTTAAGTTCATATATTGTCCGGTTGCGACACTCTCTATAAAATAATCCTTAAAAGCTGATTTATCAAGCTGGATTTTATCTGGAGAAGCACTATATTCCACAAAAGGAGGAAGAAACACCATATGATGAGATCGGAGTTTTTTTTCATTTCCTGTCTTGCTGCGGCGCTGGCCGGATGCGCAGCCGGCGGGCAGCGGTCAAAACCGGAACCGCTTCACACTGCTTCGACCTACGAAAAGGCCGGACGGCTCGGGCAGGTCATGGAGTTCCTGAACCGGAACTATGTCGATGAGAGCAAAGCCGGCTACGACCGGCTGCTCGAAGCCGCGCTGCGCGGCATGATGCGTGAGCTCGACCCCTATTCCGGGTACGAGCCGCCCGCGGAATTCACCGTCAACGAGGAGGCCCGCACCGGCGAACAGTCCGGCATCGGCATCGACGCGGTCAAAGTGGAAAACGCTCCGGTGCTGATCACGGCGGTGCTTCCCGGCGGTCCTGCGGACAAAGCGGGCATCCTGCCCGGCGAACAGATCCACCGCATCGACGGACGGCAGATCGAGACGCTGCCGCTCGAAGAGTGCATGAAACTTCTTCACGGCCCGGCAGGCGGCGAACTCGAACTCGAACTGCTCGCATCGGACGGGAAAAGCAGCCGCAGCGTGAAACTCCGGCGCGAAAAAGTCGTGCGCAGCTCCGTTCCGCCGGAGGCGGCTCATCTGATCGACGGCGACATCGGCTATCTCCGGATCAGCAGTTTCAACGCCCATACGCCGGATGAAGTCGAAAAGGTTTTGCGGAAACTCCGCGCGGCCGGAATGAGCCGCGGGCTCGTGATCGACCTGCGCAACAACCCCGGCGGTCTCGTCGACGGCGCCGCGAAAACCGCTTCTCTGTTCCTGCCGGAGGGGAGCGTTCTCTTCTCGGCGAAACATCGCAATTCTCCGGAAGCGGAAGTCGTCCGCTCAGTCGCGGGCGAACTGCGGGAGGAGACGCTCCCGGTCGTGATTCTGACGAACGCTTACACCGCAAGCGCCGCCGAACTCTTCGCGGGGGCGCTCCGCGACCACAACCGGGCGAAACTCGTCGGGGCGAAAACGTTCGGCAAGGGTACGCTGCTGCAAATTCTGCCGCTCGACAACGGCGGAGCGCTGCGTTTCGCGGCGGGACGCTATCTGACGCCATCCGGGCGCGCGATCGAGGGCAGCGGACTCAACCCGGACGAACCGGTCGAACTCGACCTGCCGACCCAGTGGAAACTCAACGCGCAACTTCAGCGCACTCCCGGTGTTGTTCTTCCAACGGGAAAAGATGCCGTGCGCGACACCCAGCTGGAGGCCGCGCTGAAACTCTTCTCCGCGCGGGACGACGCGCCGGACTCAACACCACAGCCGGAAGCCCTTCGTACGCCCTGTCCGTAAATCAACTGATCTTCCGGAACAGAATGAAAAGAGAAAAGGGCCAACGGCATGGCGAATCCAGAAATCGTTGAAATCTACTATTTCCGCGCTTCGGCGAAACGTCCGTTTCGCCCGACCCTGGTCGGAAAAAATCTCCTTTACGTCGAGATCATGACAGGAGGGACCGTCTTTTACGAAGGGGGGAAGTATCAGCGGGGAACGGTTTTCTGCCACACGTGCGGGGACACGACCCTCCATGATTTTCCGGAGGAGAATCCCTATCGGGTTCTGATGCTGCTTTTCAACAACTACCGCAAATCGCGCTGGCAGCTCCCGCATATCGGCATCTGGCGGCATCTGGAGATGCTCGACCAGTTCGTGCACGACGCACTGGAGGATTTCCATCTGGCCGCCGACCGGAAACTGCTCTCGGAATATCTTTTCTCCGCTCTGCGGCTGAATCTCTCCGAGCTGCCGGAACAGCAGGATCCGCTGATCGCGAAGGAGGTCTACATCGCACGCAAGGAGCTCGAACGGTTTGACCGGCCGCAGAACTGGCAGGATTTTTCCGCCTACGCCGGTTACAGCCCCTCCTATCTGCGCCATTTTTTCCGACGGGAATTCGGCGTTTCTCCGGGCCGTTACCGGCTTTTGTTCCGGCTTGACACAGCCTGCCGACTCCTGCGGGAAACCGGCGCGCCGATTGCGGAAATCGCGGAGAAAACAAAGTTTCACGACCTGAAAAATTTTTACCGCATGTTCCGCAAACACACCGGCATGACCCCGGGGGAGTACCGCACGGGAAATCGGCAGAAGAGTGAATCCCGCTGAATTCCATATTGGCTTTTTTGTATTTTCACAATCTAAAAAAGTCACTTTTACCCATTGCGATTTCCATTCCGTTCCGGTATAATTATAGCAAATGCAACCATCCGGAACAGGAAAAGCAATGAACAGCAACGATCTCTCTTTGAATGGGCAATGGCGACTGACGTGCGACGACGGCCGCACGTTTCCTGCGACCGTTCCCGGTGATGTCATTCTCGATCTGATGCGCGCCGGCGCGGTTTCGGATCCGAACATCCGCGACAACTTCCGCGAATGCCGAGAACTCGGGGAACATATCTGGAGTTACGAGAAGGATTTTTCTCTCCGGCTCCATCCCGGAACGCGATATATTCTGTGGTTTGACGGGCTGGCTTATGTCGCGGAAATCCTGGTCAACGGCACTCCGGCCGGGCATCACAAAAGCATGCACCGCCCCTGCCGCCTCGACATCACCGCTCTGCTGCGGGACGGAGAAAATCATCTGGAAGTGCGGCTGAATCCGTTCGATTCCGGGATCAAGGCAGTTCCGCTGGTCGACTTTCATCTGACCGGCTGGTCGGACGCGATTTACGACCGGACACTCTGCCGGAAACGCGGCGCCGGGCGGAAAGCCGACTACACCTACGGCTGGGACTGGGCGCAGGGGCTGCCGGTCTGCGGAATCTGGCGCGACTGCGGGCTGGAGATTCTCCGGTTCGCCCGGATTCGCGACCCGCACATTCAGGCCGGCATCGACGGAACGGTGCGCTGCATGTTTACGCTGGAATCGGTTCTGACGAAGCTGGTCGACGGAATGTTGCGTCTGACCGTGCGGCACGGGGGGCAGATCGCCGCGCAAAAAGAAGTTCCGGCCGTGCTCGGACCGGGCTGCTGGGAGTATGAACAGACTCTCCGGATCGACAACCCGGCGCTCTGGTATCCGCGCGGATACGGGGAACAGCCGATGTATGAACTCGAAATCTCGATTTCACACGGCGGGGAAGAGACCAGCCGGAATGTGCGGTTCGCGTTCCGGAAGGTGGAGCTCGACTGGCGGAACATCGCGCCGGAACAGGACGTGTTCCGTTTCCTCGTCAACGGGGTGAGGGTGTTTGCAAAAGGGGCAAACTGGATTCCCGCGGACATCATCCCGGGACGGGTCACGCGCGATCACCTGCGCACCCTGCTGGAACTCGCCGCCGCCGCAGAGATGAACTATCTGCGGATCTGGGGCGGAGGCTGTTACGAGCAGGAGCTTTTCTACGAATTGTGCGATGAGTTCGGCATCATGGTGTGGCAGGATTTCATGTTCGGCGGACCGGAAGTGCCGGATTTCGACCCGGCGTTCCGGGCGGAGTGCCGGCTCGAGTGTGAAACCGTTCTGAAACGTCTGCGGAACCACCCCTGCATCATTCTGTGGTGCGGATCGAATGAAACGGACGGATTCTACGCAGACGTCTGTCCGCGCCGGCGGCCGAACCATTATGCCGGCTGGCGGCTCTTCCACCGTGATTTTCCGGAGATTGTCCGCAAATTTGCGCCGGACGCGCTCTATTTGCCCTCCTGCCCGTCACCGGGGAAGTGCGGAGGGAGGCCGAATGCGCCGGGAGTCGGAACCTTCCATGGCAATCCGGCCGCACATCAATACGCTTCCGACGCCGAGTTCGACGCGGAAGCGGCAGTCCCCGCGTTCGACAACGAACTGTACGGCGTTTCCGGGGATCCGGCGTCGAGTCTGCACCGATATCTGGCCGACGGCGATCTGGACAGCTGGGAGAATCCGGTGCTGCGCGATCACCACGTTCTCGATCTTCAACGCAACGACGAATGGGGATTGTTCTTCCGCCACCTGACATTCGGGCTCCGGGAGCGCGGCTTCGAATATCCTGTCCGGCAGAGTCTTGCGTTTTTCGCGGAAGCGCACTGCGAACTGATCCGGCGCTATCTCGAGTTTCTGCGCCGGAAACGGGAACTCTGCGGCGGCGCGGCTTTCTGGATGTACAACAACGCCTATCCGATGATGGGATGGGGCGTGGTCGACTATTACGGCACTCCCAAAGCCGCCTGGTACGCGCTGAAACGCTCCTGCCGGGCAGTGCTGCCGATCATCGCCGTTTACGATGAGAAGATCGTTTTTCACGTCTCGAACGACACGGCCCGGATGAGGCGGGGAAAACTGCGCGCCGGCTGCATCCGATTCACCGGGGAGACGGTGTTCCGCCGGGAAATCGAAGTGGAAATTCCGGCGGGAGCGACCGCACAGCTCCTCTGCGTCGATCGCGGCGAATGCGCGGGAGTGGATCCCGCGGAATGCTTTATCCTGGCAGAGCTTGCCATTTTCGGGGAGGAGACGGTTCGGAATCATCGCTTTCTCGTCTCCCCGCGTGAACTGCGGCTGCCCGAGGCGCGGCTCTCGCTGCGGCCGGAGCCGGAGAATCCGGGGACATTCATTCTGGAGAGCTCCCGTTTTGCCGCGGGAGTTGTGCTTTCACCATGGGAGGCGGGGTGTTATCCGGACGACAACGGATTCGACCTCTATCCGGGCATTCCGAAGCGGGTCCGCTTTACCGGCCCCGTCACTGCTCCGACGGCGGAGTGGAAAAATCCGCCGGGGCGGGAGCCTTACGTCTGCGGATTTCGAAAAGAGAAGTGTTGTTCCGGTACGGAGGAGGAGCGCTGGTTTGTCACACTGTACAATCCCGCACCCGACGCCCGGACGGTCGTGCCGGAAGCGGAATCGGCGCTCTGTCGGGTTTCGAAGCCCTCCGCGCTCGAACTGCCTCCGGAATCGGTCGCGACGTTTGAGCTGGCCGTGTCGCCGGAACCGCTCCACGATTATCCGTTCCGGTCACCTGTCGATCTGCGGATCGGCGGAGAGGTGATCCGGGAAGGGTGTTCCGGCCTTTTCCCCGGCGTGATGACAAGGGGGGCGTACCATTCCGGCGTTTCGTTTTCCAATCCGGACGCCGTCACCTATCATGGCGTTCATTGCAACGGAATGGAGTTTGAGCGGAAAGTCCGGCCGGAAGACGCGAATGCAGCCCCCTCCCCGGTCATGGATTTTTCCGTTCCTCCCGACCTGATTCCCTACCGGAGCGAACTCCGCCGGGGACGGGAGCGGCTGTTTTCATTCTGGGAGGATGCCATGCCGTTTTCGGAGTTCCGGAAAAAACTGCACTTCGCTTCCGGCGGCAGGGAGCTTGAAGCGTTCCCCTTCTCCGGCAGCATTCCGGAACCGGTTTTGGAGGGATCGGGAATCTCTTTCCGGATGGGATCTCCGGAGGCGCCGTGGCTGTTCCGGGGCGGGGAATCAAACGGAGAGCTTCTGCTCTTCCTCTTCTACCGCGAACGGCGGTTTTACCTGGATCTGTTTGTCACGGGGGTGCCGTTCCGGCAGCGTTTTTCCGGAGAGGCGGTATTTCAGGACAGCTGCGTGGAGCTTCTGCTCGGCTATTCGGACAACTCGGTATTCCGGGATTACTCGCTCGCACAGACGGTGGATGGGCCGCAGATCTTTCTGCGGCGCGGCTCGGGAGAATTCCCGGCGGGGTTGCGTACCCGGGGGCACCGGCTTTCGATCTTCCACTCTCCAACGGAAGCACTTCAGCTCTATCGGCTTGAGCTTGATACGGAGGAGGAGGGAATGCCGGAACTTCTGACTGGAAAAGAGTTCCGTATCGGGATGGTTGTACGGGTTCCCGGCAACAACGGCGTCACTCTCTTCAACGGAATCGAAATCGGAATCGGCTGTACCGATGCCGCAACGGTTCGGATCCGGTCCGACAGAAAACAGCTTCCCGATATTTCCATCCCCTCATCCATCATTTCCGACAGGGAGTTCGATCATAAAGAGTGCGGCCACATTCATGCTGATTGAGTTGCCGGCCACGATGAATCATCTCGATGAAGCACGCCCCCGTTCCGAAGTTCCGCGGAAAAGTGGCGGCACCCAGCCCGACCCCTTATCCCGTCGCCCGAAAACGTCACCTTTTCCGGAGCGAGAACAAGAATCTCTTCAAACCGGAGGAAAGAGCGGGATCATTGCAGCGACCTGATTCCAGACAGCGGAAAACCGTGAAATCAGGGTTCATCGGATTCAAGGCAGTTTTCGATGTAGATGATGACCTGATCTTTCCGGGCGGGCGGGAGCTTGCGGAATTTCCGCAGCAGCGTGATCTCGATGTCGGCAAGGTCGGCGCCGACGATGTACGGGATCATGATCTTCGAATCGACGTGAAGCTGCACAAAACGACGGAGATCCGCCTCGGCCGCGTGCATCTCCAGAAGCATCTCATAGATCGTCTTGAAATGTTCCGGAGCAAGCGGACTCTTCCCGCCGCAGATCTGGCAGACATACTGCCGCGTGATCCCGAGCCGTGAAGCGATCTGCGTCTGACGGATGCCGTACTTCGCCAGCAGCACCTTCAGCCAGACACCCAGTTCCCGCCGTTTGTCCAGATATGGTGACATGTTTTTTGTTCCTCTGTAAAATGCCGTCCTTTTGAAAGGCAATATAATATGTTTATTGACGAAGTCAAGTGCTGCGGCGGAAATGTTATATCCATTGATTGACAAATTACAATTTTATTGTTCCTGCCGCTTGAAAAGAAGGCTTTTTCGGGATACATTGAAGAAACACAAATCAAAAGGCTGCCGCATTATGAAGATACTGCTGTTGGAAGATGATTTGCAGACAGCTGCGTTCATCCGAAAGGGACTTGAGCAGGCGGGGTTTACCGTAGCGCATTCAAGTGACGGGAAATCCGGGCTCGTGATGGCGCAGGAGGAGGAGTTCGATCTCGGGATTTTCGATGTGATGCTTCCGCGCCTTGACGGATTCAGCGTGGTCAGGAAACTCCGGGAGACCAAACCCACGGTTCCGGTCATCATTCTGAGCGCACGCGACGCGGTCGAAGACCGGGTCAAGGGATTGCAGTGCGGCAGCGACGATTATGTCACCAAACCGTTCGCCTTCGTCGAACTGCTGGCCCGGATTCATGCGCTGTTGCGCCGGGCCTCCGCCGCTGCCGAGCCGACCGTGCTGACTTATGAGGATCTGACGCTCGATCTTTTGAGCCGCAAGGCAAACAGGGGCGGAGTGCGTCTCGATCTCCAGCCGCAGGAGTTTTCACTTCTGGAGTTTCTGATGCGCAACGCGGGGCGGGTGGTTTCCAAAACGATGATCATGGAACATGTCTGGGAGTACAATTTCGACCCTCAGACCAATATCGTGGAGACCCGGATCTGCCGTCTGCGCGACAAGGTGGACAAACCTTTCCCCAGAAAACTGATCCGGACCGTCCGGGGGTTCGGATATGTTCTGGAATAAGGGACGGATCTTTTTCAAGCTCCGCTTCAAGGCGGCATTCTGGTTTCTGGTGCTGTTTGCGGCCTCTTCGGTGCTGCTGTTTTTCCTTGTCTCACACTACGTGGCCAACGATATGTTCCGGATCACAGACTGGCTGCTGGAGTCAACCGTACGCGATTTCACGGCCTCCTACCTGACCGGAAAAAATACCGCCCGTTACGGGCAGCAGGTTCCCTTTTCGGAAGTTCCACAGCTGGATGTCGCCGCGTTCCAATCCCATCTGACGGGGGGGCAGCTGCTCGCGGCCTACCGCAGCACCCTGGGGGATCAGGAATTCTACACGCTGTTCGGCAGCCGGGGGAAGGAGCTGTATGAATTCCGGCTCGGCTCGGACGGGCGGGCGTACAGCCGGCTGCTGCATCCGGAACAGAATCTGCCGTTTCTGCGCAAGGAGTTCTCCGACAAGCTCCAATCGTTTGGCTCCGACAACATCTATTTCCGTTTCCGGGCGGCGGATGGAACCGGCTTCGAGAGCAACGAGTTGCGCCGGGGCAACGGCGGCGGAGCTTCCGCAGGACTCTCGACCATCACGGAGAACGGCCGGAAATTCCGGGTCATGCGGCAGCCGCTCTTCGACGGGTCGGTGATCGAAGCGGGCCGTTCGCTTCAGGAGATCGATGAGAGGCTGACCGCTTATACGCGGATTTTTCTGCTGTTTCTCGCCGGGGTTCTCCTTTTCGGAACGGCGGCCGGCTACCTGATCGCCTGGAAATTGACAGCGGGAATCGAGCGCGTCAGCGATGCCGCGCGGCGCATTGCCGGCGGCGATCTTTCCCTGCGGGTCAAACTCCGCCATGAGGCGGACGAAGTCGACCAGCTGGTGAACGCCTTCAATGCGATGAGCGAAAACAATGAGGCGCTGGTCACCGAATTGCGCACCGTCACCGACGACATCGCGCACGATCTGCGCACGCCGCTCACGCGCATGCGCGGACTTGCGGAGGTCACGGCGGCCGGGAAGCCGGACATCGAGAGTTTCCGCGAAATGTGCGGCGCGGTCGCAGAGGAGTGCGATTCGATGATGCAGCTCATCAACGAGATGCTCGAAATCACCCGGACCGAATCTTCCATCAACCGGCTCGAACGGAGTGAATTCTCTCTGACGGAACTGATCCGGCAGGCGGGCACACTCTTCAG
Source organism: uncultured Victivallis sp. (assembly GCF_944391105.1). Lineage (GTDB taxonomy): Bacteria > Verrucomicrobiota > Lentisphaeria > Victivallales > Victivallaceae > Victivallis. Next base: position 6,836 of record NZ_CALXSK010000002.1, on the reverse strand, counting down.
CGAGCTCGCGGAAGACCGGAAGATCCGGCTGGAAACCCGGCTTCCGGCGGATCACGAGATCAGGATCCGGGCGGACAAGGTCAAGATCCAGCGTCTCGTGGCGAATCTGCTCGACAATGCGCTGAAATTCACTCCCGCCGGCGGAACGGTCACCCTGTCGCTCTCGGAGCGGGACGGCGCGGCCGCCGTCATCGCGGTCCGCGACTCGGGCTGCGGAATCGCCCCGGAGGACGCGGAGAAGATCTTCAAACGTTTCTACCGCTGCGACGCGAGCCGCACACTTCCCGGAAACGGTCTCGGCCTCGCGATGGTGCAGGCGATCGCCAACGCCCACCGCGCCAGAATCGAACTCGACAGCACCCCCGGGAAAGGAAGCTGTTTCTCGGTTATTTTCCCGCCGGAATCCGGTGAAATCGCGCCGTAAATCCCCGCAAAAAACCGGAAAAACACGAAAAAAAACGTTTTTTTCATTTCCGTATCTTGACAAACAATCAAAATTCAACCATAATTATAAACAACCGTCAAAACGTTTTGATTGCGCAGAAAACCTGCGATAACAGGATGAAGATTCCGGAGAATGGGCAAACAGGCAGTGACAATCGTGGATGTGGCAAAAGCGGCCGGGGTTTCTCCGAGCACGGTTTCCCATGCGCTGAGCGGTAAACGCGAAATCAGCAGACCGGTGAAGGAACGGATCTTTGAAAAGATCCGGGAACTCGATTACCGCCCCTCCTTCTATGCGCAGGCGATGAAGAGCAACTCCACGGGCATGATCGGGGTGGTGGTCAATGAGTGCCGCAATCCGGGGACTTCGCTGTTCATCGACTCCCTTGCGGCAGAACTGGAAAAATACTCCTACAAAATCGTGGTCGGACTGGCCGGGCTGAACCACCGGAAGGGAGCGGAACTGCTCCGCCATTTCTCGGCCGGGCTCGTAGACGGAGTTTTCAATCTGCTGCCGCAGATCACGCCGGAAGAAGCGCAAGTTCTCTGCGGCTCGACGCCGGTCGTAACGAACATCCGCGACCGGTCGATTCCGATTCGTCTCGATTACGATAAACTGACGTGGACAATCCTCCATTATCTCCGCGATCTTGGCCACCGCAGAATCGGTTACATCTCCTCGCCGACCCGTGATCCCCGGCGGCCCGACTCCGAAGCGACGCGCCAGATCATGGCCGAATTCCTGCAGAAATACGGCGAAGAATTCGATCCGCGCCTGGTCGTGGAGGGGGATGACTCCATCGAAGGAGGCGTTTCCGGGACCGAACAGATCATGAATCATGGAGACGTTACCGCGATCTTCGCGGGAAACGATCAGACCGCCTTCGGAATCTACCGATGGGCATATTTGAACGGGGTTCAAATCCCGGACGATCTTTCCGTAATCGGATTCGATGACGTCCCGCAGGCAGCGACCCTCATCCCCCCGATGACCACGGTTCGTTTCCCGGTGCAGGAAATCGTCGCGCATACGGTGAAGCTGCTGATCGCCAAGCTGCGCAACGAAACTCTCCCGCCCGGGCAAATCTCCCTGGAAATGCCGCTGGTAATCCGCAACTCCGTCGCCGACCGGAATCCCTGTTCCCGAAAATCGTGGAACAAAACCATCTCGGGAAAACAGATTTCAACCTTGAACCCACGGGAAAGAACATCAACCGAAAGGAGCATGACATGCCAGTAAATCATCCCTTTACGCACAGGCATATCCGGAAGTCGGGAAAATTTACATTGATCGAACTTCTTGTGGTGAAAACTTGTCAAATATACCATTCTTTCCTTGTTTGCACCCGGCAGTCAAGAGAGGGGTTCGGGGGAGAGAAAGCGGCTATGGCAGCCGCGTCTCTCCCCGTACCGAACAACCATCAAACTCCCCATCGGCCAGTCATCGCCCCGCAACAAAGTCTCCGCTCGGCAAGCGGCTCTTTCCCCTCTCGTCGGCCGACCGCGGCCACGTCCGGAACCGCTCCGTACCCGGCACCGGCACCTTGCCGGACGCAGGGGGTGCGGGGGGCGGCGGAAACGCCCCCTGCCTCCCACAGCCATGCAACGGTCAAAGCGGCGTTTACCTTGATAGAGCTCCTCGTCGTAATTGCGATCATCGCGATTCTGGCGGCAATGCTCATGCCCGCCTTGAATCAGGCCCGGGAGCGTGCACGCGGCATCAACTGTACAAGCAACCTCAAGCAGCTCGGTCTCGCGCACGCCAGCTATGTCCAGGACAACGAGGATTACACCACCGGTCCGCGGGCCGGGAGCTGGGGCAGCGGACGCTGGCACACTGCACTCACCCGGTATCTGGGCTCCATCAACACCACCACCAACGGCGGCAACTACAATTTCAACGATGACGGAACGAACGGCAACGGCGCGGCCCTGGCATCCGCAGTCAGAAATGTGCTCAAGTGCCCGGCCGGGAACCGCGCCTACACAAAAGACGGCGGTCTTTATCAGGCGGTGACCTACATCTACAACACCGTTATCGTCGAACTCATGATCGCGCCCACACAAACCGGAACCAGCCAGACAAAAGGCTGGAACTTCAAGGTCACGAAGCTGACTCGTCCTTCCGCGGCGCCTCTGCTGGTCGACGGAGCGGACAATTTTGAATTCACCTACGCCTGGATCAGCCGGGTCGATTATCCGCACCAGAAGAAGGCCGGAGTGCTATTCTTCGACGGGCATGCGACGCAACCCAGCCAGAATCCGCTCACCAACAACTTTTGCAAAGGAATCGAATAAGAATGAAATGCTCTTTCTGGCTCACGGCCTTACTTCTGGGAGGAACCATGTTGCATGCCGCGGTGGTCGACGTCACGAAATTCGGCGCGAAAAACGACGGAACCGGCGATAATGCCGCCGCTTTCGACGCGGCCGTCCGGGAACTCAAAACACAGAACGGCGGAGAACTCTACTTTCCGGCGGGGAAGTATCGCATCACGACCCGCCGCAATGCGGCGATTTTTCTGGATGGGATTTCCAATGTCGGAATCCGTTTTGCTCCGGGAGCGGTTCTGCTCATGGAAAACCTGCAGGAGGACGGGAACGGGGGAGGACACGGCATCGTGGTCCGTGGACCGGCAAGCAATATCCGGTTGGAAAACATCCATGTCCAGTGGCCGGTCCGGGCCAAAAACCGCAGCCACGGCGATGCGTTCCGGTTCGAAGGATTTCCCGACGATGCCAAGACCCTCTCGCGCATCTATCTGTTGAACTGCATCGGCGAGAACAGTCCCCAGACCGGAGCGGTCTTCATGGGGTGTTCCGACATTTTCGTCAATAACTTCAGCCCGGTGAACACGCTCGCGGACGGCCTGCACTTCAACGCCTGCCGCAGGGTCAACGTCAACGGCGTGCGCGGCATCGGCAACGGCGACGACACGCTCGCATTCGTCACGTATTTCACCGAAAAATTCTCGGGAAAGATCGGCACGGTATTCTCCTTCCCGGAGCTGAACGAGTGGTGCAACTCCGACAGCAACGCGGTCAACATCACTTCGCACAACGGCCGCGCGGACGGGATGCGCATCTCGGGCGGACTCAACATCAATGTTTCGAACATCGCGGTTTCCGGCAAGTGGGCGGGCATCCAGCTCGACTCCGCAATCGCCACCACGGAAACCCGGGCCGTCGGCTGGTCCTATCTCGCATCCCGGAACATCAACATCTCCAATGCCACGATCCGCGACTGCGACATGGGGCTCATCGTGCGCAGTTTGAACATCCTTCCCGACGCCGACGCCGGGTTCTGGGAGTTCGGACTCAACGTAAGCAACCTGAATGTCAGCAAAATCAAGGTTCTGGGCATCGACATACAGAGTGTCGGCGGAGTGACGCTCACCGGAGTTCGCTCCGACAGCCGGGTCAAGCTGCAGAATCTGCGCGGCAGAGTCTCCATCGCGAATTACTCCCAGAGCAATGCCCCGCTCGAACTCCTCGGAATCCAAGGTGCGAAATTCTTCGGATTCGAACGCAACATGGAACCCCGCCCGATCGAAGCGGCCTCCCCCGCCGAGCTGGCGGAAGGCAACCTTTTCCTGACCGGACTCGACCTGCGAAACGCCCCGCTTTCGATCGACCGCTTCTCCGGACTTTCTCTCGTCGACAGCCGCACCGACTCGACCGTCACCATCCGGACCTGCCGCGATCTGGAGCTGCGCAATGTAAAAGCCGCCTCCGCACCGGCAGTCAGCAACAGTGAAACCATTCAACTCAACGGGAACCTTCTCAAATGAAACGCATCAGTTTTGCTCTTTTCCCCGCTCTGCTGGCGGTCTCTCTGCCGCTCTCCGGGCTGGACGTCAAAACCTTCGGCGCCGTCGGCGACGGCGTCGCCGATGACTCCGCCGCCATTCAGAAAGCCGTCTCTCAATTGAAGGCCGACGGCGGCGGAACCCTCGACTTTCCCGCGGGAACTTACCGCATCGCCACCCGGAACGGCGGCCCCGTGTTCGACGGAATCAGCAACGTCAAAATCAATTTCGCCTCCGGCGCGGTTCTGCTCATGGACAACCTTGAGCCGAACGGCAACGGCGGCGGCCATGGATTCACCTTCCGCGCCCCCGCCGAAAACATTGAACTCCACAACGTCAACGTGGTCTGGAAAAACAAACCCCGGCAGCGCAGCATGGGCGACGGAATCCGATTCGAAGGATTTCCGCAGGAGGACAAAACCATCCGCAACATCCTCATAGACGGCTGCCGCGTGGAAGCCAGCGCCCAGACCGGGGCCGTCCTCATGGGCTGTTCCGACATCACGGTCAAGAATTTCACCATCGAGAACAGCTGGGCCGACGGACTTCACTTCAACGCCTGCTGCAACATCTCCGTCGAAGGCGTCAAAGGAATCCGGACCGGCGACGACACGCTTGCATTCGTCACCTACTATTCGCCGGAATTCACCGGTAAAGTCGGCGGCGTCTTCTCGTTGCCTGATCTCGGAAAGTGGAACAACTCCAATTCGATCGCAAGCGGCATCAGCGCCATCGGCGGCGGCGCCAACGGCATCCGCATCGCCGGGGCCTGGGATCTCGAAATTTCCAACGTCGAAGTCGAAGGCAAAAGCTGCGGCATCATCGTCGACGCCGGACTTGTCGGACCCAACCACGGCTGGCAGTATCTGGCCAGTCGCGACATCAAAATCAAAAATGCCTCCCTCCGCAAATGCGACACCGGATTTTATGTCTGGCAGTTCAACTCCTCGCTGAACACTCCGGCATTCGCGGAGTTTGACGTCGAATGCGAAAACTTCTCCATCACCGGATGCACCAACGACAGCGTCCACCTGAGCGGAGTCTCCGGCGTCGAACTTGAAAAATTCGTCACCGACGGCTGCCGCTGGCGTTTCCGCACTTTCCGCAACTGCTCCGTGAAGAACGCTTCGATCTACAACGCCTCCTTCCTCGTGATCGGTGACGACGCCAAGCTCGAAGCCGATCCCGACCGTGTCACCGCCAACCGTTCCGAATTCGAAGAAATCACCCTCTCCGACGGGAAAATTGAAATCCAGAAATGCCGTGACGTCGAATTCGACGACATCACGATCCACAATTCCCCTGCCGAAGCGTTCTTCCTTCACATGACCTTCAACAGCAGCTTTGCGGACATCAAACTCAACAACGTCAACTGGCAGAACAAACCGCGCGCTTTCGCCATCCAGCTGCTTCAGAGCCGTTCTCTGGACTGGGAGAATGTCAATGTTTCCGCCGCTCACCCGCTCACCGCCGTCTTCGAAATCGGCGGCGGCACGGAAAAACTCCGCAGCGGCAACATCTCCGTGAAGAAGCTCAACGCGCCGAACCTCTCCCCCGTCCTCATGCAGGGCGGCCCATACGCTCCGGAAAACTGTTCCATCCTCACAAAGGCCGGCAGGTAGGCCGGCCGACAGGCGTGTGGCATATATTCTCTTCTCACGGGCGGACGGCAGAATGATGTCGCCCGCCCGGTGTCAGTTTCAATGTTCGTGTTCGCCAGCGGCGTAATAGCCGCCGTTCCCCCACTCGAACACATAATGATGGTTCTCCTCGATCGCTTCGCCTCCGACCGTCTCCCGAAACGCCAGTTGTTCCGCATGACCGTCCGCAAAAAGGTAGTTCGAAGAACCTCCGTGACGCGTCTGCGCCAGATTCTGTTCCCACGCGTGCGGTTCACACATCGCATCGTAACACTGGTGCTCCACCGCACTCTCCTTCGTCTCCCCGCCCCGTTCCGACAGAACAATGTAGAAACTCGCCCGACGCAGCGTCGCGATCTTCCGACCGAATGTCAGCATGCTGTTCATGATGTAACTCTGCCGTGCGTTTTCGTCATCGAATCCCATGTCCGACGGACAATGCAGATAATCGAGATCATAATCCACCTCCGTCAGCGGCTGAAACCATTCCACCGCCGGTTCAAGCTCATGGTGATGATCGTATGTTCCACGGTGCACCACCGGATAAACTCCACCAAACCCGTCCGCATACATCGAAAGCGCCAATCCCGTCTGCCGGAGATTGTTGAGGCAGCTCGTACTCCTCGCCCGCTCCCGCGCCCGATTCAGCGCCGGCAGCAGCATCCCCGCCAGTATCGCGATGATCGCTATAGTAATGATGATGCAATAAACAAATTTTATATCATATTTTCTTTATCATCAACACATATCCTCTGTTTATATTTATGCCGAGTTGCAATCTTGCCAGACTGATCTTTTTTCATGATTTGAGCTCAGTTTGCCTCCCTTATTCATTGATACGTCACAAAAATTGCAGAAAATTGCAGAAGCGAACTCTGGTTGAAATGATTCCGGCTCCGGTGGTTTGGTAAATGGTTGATCCAGCCATTGGCGCAAGTCGCGG
>NZ_CALXSK010000001.1 GCF_944391105.1 uncultured Victivallis sp. | reverse complement strand
TGCGCCGAAACGGTTTTGACGCACGAAAAAACAAGTGATTAACACGAGAGAGCCAATACTTTTGAAATTGGCTCTATGAATTAGGCAAATAAGGTGACCGACCTTTTGATTTTGTGAACACATGTCCTTTGCAAGCATATTTTACTTTATTCATTGATTACCAACATATTACTTTAATAAAAGATTTCCAAATGAATGTATGACAGAAAAAAATTGACGATCAAAAGTCGTTTTCTCGACGTGTGTTTCCGTCAAAAAATGCTCTCCGGACCAAAAGACCGGTCTTTTACTCCCCCGGAGAATTTACCGGGAGAGGGTCTGAAGCACACCTTCATAAGAGAAAAGCGGAGATTCTCCGCTGTCAGGAAAATGGGGCGTTGAGCTCAAATTTACCCCCAAAACGAAAAAACCGACCAGAAGACCGGTCGGCGGAGAATTTTCAAAATGGTCGGGGTGAGAGGATTTGAACCTCCGGCCTCTGCGTCCCGAACGCAGCGCTCTAGCCAGACTGAGCCACACCCCGCAGCTGTTCCATTAATATAGAACGTTTCCGGATAAATGCAAGCGCTGAATTCATAAACTTTGCACGATCTTGGCGGAATTTGCGATCCGCGTGATGGCGTGATACGCACCTCTTCCGCCGTTCAGACAAATTTTCAAAGAGAGATTCCCGGGGGAATGGCCTCGATTTGCTGCATCCCATCGCCGGGCGACTGAAACTGCCGAAATCATGTTCCTCTTTCCGCAGTCTGCGTGACCTTGGTCGATCACATCTGGGATAACACCACACTCCCCGCCGCCTGCTTGTACAAGTCGCCCGGCGGCGGTTCAGACCGTTTTTTGACAGCCTCAGGCGTCAGTCGGCTTTCTTCCCCCGTTTTTGACGCTCGAGCAGCCGGTCTGCCTCCACCCTGTTCTCCGCTGATGAACGCAGCAGAAGCGGAATAAGCGGATTAACCGTGAGCTCCGGATAGAAGATGTCGTAACGATCCTGACGGCGGTGTTCGCGGTCGGCGCGGATGTATTTCCCCCACAGTTCGCGCGCCTCCTGCCGCCGGTTCTCCTTTTCCGCCCGCAACGCCAGAAAATACCAGCCGATGTATGCCCCCCGTTCAGCCGCCTCGGCATAGGCCTTTTGCAACTCTTCCCGCGGGCGCTTCTGCCTTTCCAGCAGTTTCGCTTTCAGCAGGTACGCTGGAGCGTATTGGAGCGCGCAGAACGAGTCAATCTCTTTCAGAAGTTCAGGATAACGGCTCGGCATCGCCGCTCCCACCTCCTGTTCCAGAACGAAATAACGGGCTTTCCAGTTGCCGCCTTTTGCAGCCTTTCGGATGAGTTCCACTCCGTGTTTCCACAATTCGTCCTGCCTGATTCCGGCCTTGCTGCCGGGAATATCCCCGATGCAGAAATAATATCCAACCAGATATTGCGCTCCCGGAATCCCCGCCTCCGCCGCCGCTTCCAGATGTTCGAACCCGGAACGGAAGTCGTTCTCGTCCGGCTCGTCCTGTTCGAGCCGGGTATGCCCGCAGGGCAGGGATTCGTCCGCTTCCCCGGCCTCTCTGGTGACGAGTACGCGTTCCGGAGTCACCACGGAGCTGAACGGCCTCGGCTGTTTCATCCAGAGCCGGAGTCCAAGCAGAAAACGCGCTTCCGGCGTCTGATCTTCTGTCCAGCAGCGTTCGGCCTCCTCCCAGCCGGACCGCAGGAGTGTCTGCACGTTCGGAGAATCGCGGTGTGCCGCGGCGTACTCAAGCAAAAGATAGGCGGGATCTTCCCCGAGCCGCAGGGCATTCAGCGGGGTGAAATCGTCCGATTTGAGTTCGCCGTTCTGCGCCTGCAGCGTCAGCAGATACAGGAAACTGTCGAGCGCGCCGTGTTCCACGCCTTTCCTGAGGATCGCCACGGTTTCCGCGCGCGGTTGCCTTTCCCGGTTCCCAAACTCAAGATAACGCGCCGTTTCCAGATAAGCGGGGAGATATCCCCGGGAAATCGTCCGTTCGATCAGCTGCGACGTAAACCGTTCCGCCTCCTTTTCCGTTGCCGGGTGGCGGCGGAACGCATCGTGATAATGAATCAAACTGCGGTATGTGAACAGCCTCGGAGAGTATTCGGCACAGAAAAAGATCGTATTGTCGGCAAACAGAATATCCCGGAAGGTACAGCAGTCATGGATCAGACATTCCATGCCGGTTCCTCTCTGCTGTCCGGCGGCAAAGAGAACATACTCCGCCAACTCTTTCCGCCATCGTTTGCCGTTGGTGAACCTGGGCTGATGATACTTCCGCCAGAGGATCATCCCGCGCAGCATCCGGGCGGCGGTGCAGCCGGACTTCTCCGCCTGTTCGAGATACCGATCCGCTTTTTTCTGATCGCGTTCCACGCCGTACCCGCGATAATGGCAGACTCCAAGTTCATAATTCGCAAGGACATGACCGTCATCAGCCGCTTTCTCAAGCAAATTCAGCGCCTGATCGGGGCGGCAGCCGTCGCTGTAAAGCCATCGCAGGGCATAGGCGTATTGCAGATCCGGGTTGGAATTCGTTCGAACTTTCCGGTACTCCTGATCGGGGGAGTAGCGTTTCTTCGCCAGATCGGGCAGAACATAACCGTCATACGGATAAAGTCCGATCGACGGCTCCGGGAGTTCGTCGAGCAGTTCCGGAGAGTTGAACCGGAAGATTTTCGGCGGTGAAATTTCCAGATGGCGGCGCCAGCTGCCCTCCACATCCTGGCAGAGAATGCCGAACGTGCTGATTTCGATGCGGTTCCCTTTGATCGGATGTTCGTCGTGAAGTATGAATTTGCGGCCGTTCAGGAAATAGGTGTGCTCCCCCGTAGCCGTATCGAAAATGATCCGATACGTCCGCGGGCCGAATGCGGGGCCGTACCAGATCCCGGAAATTTCCGGTTGTTCCGGCCGGAGTTCATACGCGGTCTGAAAGGTTCGGGGGGAGTTGTTCCGACTGCTGATGTCGAGCAGTCCGTTCAGGTCGCGGTAATCGGACTTGAGTTTCTCCTCCGCGCTCCGGACGAGCTGAAACCGGAATTCCGCCGTGCTTCGGGTGTCGAGCGCGGGATAGGCGCGAAGTTTGAAATCGAGTACGACGAACCGTTTGGGCTTGACTTTTCTGCCGCCGAAATTGATTTGCAGCAAGCCCTTGATCCCTTTTTTCTCCGCCTTGCAGCGGTCGCAGCTGCATTTTTTCTCATGCGGTTCGCGATATTCGATTCCTCCGGTGCTCGTCCGGAACGCCTGTGCCTGAACCGAATGGCGGTCGCTGAGTCCGAATTTGTAGACGGCGCCGAGGGGGGTGTCGAACAATTTCTTGACCTCCCCGGTCTCTTTCCACTCTCCGGCGAGAACTTCGAGGTCGTCCAAATCAGCCGTTCCCCGAACCTCTCCGGGGGAGAGCAGCAGAAGCCCGAAGGCGAGGCTGAGCAGAAAGGCAAGGCGCTTCATAACGTTTCCTTTTTCTGGTCGGGGAGATCCGGTTGCGGGAACGGGCCGTCGCCGGTCACGGTCTGCCTGAAGGATACGCACTCCTCGGCCGGGCGGCCCCGCAGGGGGAAGCTCAGCAGAATGACCGGTAAGATCAGGAGAATCGCGAAAAAAACATTGTAAAAGCAAGCCATTTTCTTTCTCCCCGTTCCGATGCAAGTGGAACTTTATGCTCTATTTCCTGAGGCGAACCTTGAAGGTATACATTCCGAATTTCGTCGGGGAAAGGGTGAATACCCCCCGGTTGACACGGATGATTGCGGGAGAATAGATCAGGTAAATCTCAAGAAATTCGGGGAGTTTCTCGTCTTTCCATTGCGGGCTTTCGCATTCAATCAGAATCTGATGATGGAAAAAACCCGGTTCCATCACCTGCAGCAGATAACCCGCCGAGGAGCTTGTGCTGACTTGGGATATTCCCTCGGTCAGGGTGATTTTCGTATCGTAGAAAGCTCTTCCTGTGACAGCCGGACGCTCGTATTTGTCTTCTGCGTCAAAAAAATTAAATTGGCCCGTACTTTCGGCGCTGATCAGCAGTTCCAGTTTTTCGCACCACTCATCGGAATTGGCCTTGATGACGGTATCGGTTTCCACGATGAAAGGCAAGTCGTTCCTGGCGAATTGCTGAGTCATTTTCTCCTCTTTGAAGTCGACCTTGAACTGCAGGGGCGGTTCCCCTGCCAGGAGTTCGAACGCAACAGAAAGGCCCAGCAGACAGATCAGAAAACATTTCATTCGGTGAATCCTCCTTTCCCTTTCCACCCCGGATGCCTCTTGCTTCCGGGGCTTTCCGGGACGGTACTTATTTCCCATGAGAGCCTCTGACTTTCACGGCTTCCGCAGAAGCCTCTTCCTTACAGATACACCGGCTTCTTTTTTTTCGCAAGCAAGTCCGGGAAAATTTGTGCGGAAATGCGTTATCCGGCTTGAATTCACGGGTTGACGCAGTAAGTTAATGCCGGGGAGGCGGGTATGAGAAAATATGCGAATTTATTGATGTTCGGATCTTTATGGCTGGTCGGTGCAATTCTGCTCTGGATGTTTCCCGGCTTTGAGATGCGGGGCTTTGCGCTGGGGATGTCTGCCGGATATCTGCCGCTGCTCGGACTTGCGCAATTCGGAATCCGGCTGGAACATGAGTGGCCGCTGCTGACGCTGTTTTTGATGGTGCTTTTGAGCGGCGCCTTCGTCGCGCTGGCGGCGTGGACGATGGATCGCAGTCACGGGAAAATCGGCGTTCCCGCCGTTTTGCTGGCGGCGGGAATGCTGCTCGGAGTCGGTTGCGGAAGTCTCGGCGGGAGTTACGAGGCATGGGTCAATTCTCCGCCGGTTCAGCAGGCGATGGCGTCGCCCGAGATCAATTACGAGCCCACGCGCGCGGATTATCGGCAGCAGATCGTCATTCCGCGCCTGCTGGGCGGAGCCATGGCGGGACTTTATCTGGCCGCGGCGGTCGGCGGAGTCGTCGGCTGCGGAACGCTGCTGCTGCGCCGGTTGCGCCTCGGGGCGGCCCGTCAGGCGGAAACACTGCACGAGTTTCGGTGAAATCAGAAGAATTACGACGAGCTTTTCGTCGCGATGTGCCATTCCCGTTTTCGTGTTCGTACGGGAATGAATCGATTATGTATATTTGAATTCGCGGTTTCCTTCTTCTCTTCTTTCGATGCGTACGATCTTCCTCTTCGCAAAAAAGCAACTCATTTTGGGGCTGGAGAGACTGGGACGATTCCGCGGGACACTTTTTCCCGGGGAGGCGGGAACGGAATCTCTTCGGGCCGGCGCTCATCCTCCGCTTCAGGTGCGGCTTATTGCGGCTTAAATCCACGTTTTCAAAAAAAAATCGGAGCCTATTGACATTCCGGCCGGTTTTTGTTATAATATTCATCGGAACCCGGGGGAATCCCGATGGAAGAACAATCAGTGGATCATGATGCAGACCGATAGGAAACTTTTACTGGAGCCGCAGGCGAATCGCGGTGAATTGTCCCGGCGGCTGGCTGCCAGTCTGAAAAAAAATCTCGCTGCTTCCGGCCGCATCGGCCAGCGCATTCTCTCCAACCGTGAAATTGCCGCAGCAGCCGGGGTCAGTCAGGTTACAGCCCGCATGGCCGTAGCACAACTGCAGCGGGAAGGAGTTCTGGAGGTCCGCCCGGGGATCGGCACGTTTGTCCGGGCTCTCCCCGGACCGTTGGCGGTCCGGCAGTCGAATAGTCTTAAGCGGATCGGCCTGGTTCTTTCTCCGTGGGATCGTGAGAGCATCATCTCCTATGATCGAGTCAAGGTGTTCATCGATTTGATGGAGGCGGTCAATTCCACGGGATACCAGCTGCTGATTTTTCCTTATCTGCGCTGGCTGGAGTATGCGGACAAATCTCCTGAAGCGATGGTTACGGACAATGAACTGGATATGCTGATCTGGTTTCATGTCGGGCCGGTGGAAAGTTCCTTTGTGACGGCGCTGCATCAGCAGCACTTTCCGCAGCTGATCTTTTTCCGTCGTCAGTTCGGAGTGAATACCGCTGCGGTTTGCCACGATGAAGAGGGGCTGATGAGAGACCTGGCCGGCCGGCTTACCCCGGAAGAGCGGGAAAATCCGCTAATCATCACCGGACCGACCATGGTTTCTCCCTATTTTGAACGTATGCGCATTCTGAGGCGGGAATTGGCGGTGCACGGCGTTTCGCTGAATCCGGATCAGATTCTGCAATTGCCGGAGGATCCATATCCTGACTGGGCACCGCAGGTGATTACGGGTGCGATTGAGCGGAACCGCCCGGTTGTTCTGATTGATCTGGTGGGCTACGTCTCGATTCTCCACCGGTTCTGGCGAACTTTGAAATATCGGCCGCGCGTCATCAGCGTGACGGACGTCGAATTGCCCGACCGCGACTTTCACTACTCCGGATATCGGAAAAACCACAGCTATTCGATCGCCGGAATCATTCGAAATTTTCTGCATGAGCGATTTGATTTCAAAGATGTGATACTCGGATTCCGCCGTCATGAGAGATGACGTTCGCAACGGAATTCCGCATTCAATCCAAAAGACTGTAAGGAGCTGCCGATGACTTTTTTACGAGCGAAACTGCTGGTGTTCTGTCTGGCCGGAGTATGTTCTGCCTTCGGAACGGAACAACAATTTCTCCGGGAACCTTTCGGCGTCTGCGCCCACGTCAGCCGCGGTGAGCTGGATATTGCGCCACAGGGGTTCTCTCTGATGCGTCAGATCGGCATTCGGTGGGTTCGGACCGACTTCGACTGGGCCGGGGTGGAGAAGCAGCCGGGGGTGTGGGATTTTTCCCATCTCGACCGTTTGGCGGAACTGGCCCGGAACGCGAAAATGGAAATCCTGCCGATCCTGGATTATGACGTCCCCTGGGCGACACCCGCCTGGAGGCATTTGAAGGAGTGGAGCAACTACGTTCGCAGAGTCGTATCCCGTTATTCCGGTGATTTCCGTTGCTGGGAGGTCTGGAATGAGCAGAACATGCACGGCTTCTGGCGTGACTCTCCCGATGCCGGACATTATTGTGAATTGCTGAAACGAACCTATCAGGAGATCAAAAACATCGATCCCGAATTGACCGTGGTTTACGGTGGAACAGCCGGGATCCCTCTGACATACATCGAGAACTCCTATGCCGCCGGAGCCGGTGATTTCTTCGATGTTATGAATATTCATCCTTATAACTGGCAGGATACTCCGGAAGCGATGATTCCGCAGCTCAAAACGCTTCAGGCATTGATGGAGAAGTACCGGATTCAAAAACCGGTCTGGATTTCCGAAGTCGGCTGGTCCACTGCGCGGCCTCCCGCGTTTTTTGGAAAATTGCTCGATGCCGCTTTCCGGATGGCCGGCGTTGTTCCGGAGCAATCGACCGTCGCCCTGCTTTGTGATCCGGAGAGCGAGTTCGCCGGAGCCTTGAACTTCGACACAAAATCCAATCTCAGAGGTTTCAAGGCGGTTGAGATCGTGACGTTCCGGCAGCTTCAGGAGTTGGATGTTCAGAAGCATTCCGTTCTGATTCCTGCCATCGGAGAAGCCTTCCCCGCCCGTTATATTCCGGATTTGGTCCGGTACGTCAGACAAGGTGGCACTTTGCTGCTTCCGACCGGATTGCCGTTTTATTACGATTTGCAGGCTGATGCCGCAGGCAATCCGGTGAAAGTGCAAATGGCGGATCATTACCTCTCGCAATTTCATATCGGCTGGGAGGCCTGGTGGACGAGAGAGGGGGTCCCCCGCCAGGAGACCTATCAGAAACCAGGCCCGGATTTCAACGGAAAATTCGAGGTGAGCTTTCAGCCGAGCGGACGCTTCCTGCATGACCGGAATCTGAAAAAAGGCGACCGCTTCATTCCGATTATCGAAGCGGGAACGGAGCAGTACCGGGGCGCAGTGGCCGCTCTTTACAAACTTAACAGCGATCTCAAGGGCAACATCATCGTCTGCACGACTACGGGAATTGCCGAGACCGTCCCGGAAGAGAGACAGGCGGAAATGCTTCCGCGCACTTATCTGATCGCTCTGGCCTGTAACGTTGAGCGAATCTTCTGGTACAATTTCCGCTCCGCTGAATGGAAAGCCGATGAACGGGAGGCCCATTTCGGGATTGTCCATGCCGATCTTCAGGGAAAACCCGCCTGGACTGCCATGAAAACGCTTGCCGAACTCTGTCCTTCCGGTTCAACTGTTCCGGTTCTGGAAAAACAGAAAAATGTTTATCTGGCACACTGGAACCGGCCCGACGGAGTCAGAATCTGGGCTCTCTGGAGCGCATTCTATCCGGAAAAAGTCAAATGGAACATTCAGGGAGACATTTCACGTGCAGTGGATTTTCAGGGGAGGCCGTTGTCGATTTCCCCGTCGGATTGTCAGGTTTCTCCGGCCGTTGTTTATCTGGTCGGACCCGAACAAATATCTCTCCGTTGAAGTTTGAAGTCAGTATACTTTCACCCATCATTCACAGGAGGAATCATCATGATGCAGAGAGTGAATTATCAAAGCCGTTTTCGGAATGTGACATTGCAGCTGCCGGAACCACATCATTTCACACTTATTGAATTGTTGGTTGTAATTGCGATCATCGCAATTCTGGCCGGCATGCTTTTGCCTGCGCTGAACAGAGCCAGGGAAAGCGCCAGGTCTTCTCAATGCCTGAACAATAAAAAACAGGCGATGACAGCCCAGATTCAATATGCGGATGATTATTCCGGTTTTTACATCGGTTACATGGAGGCCAGTGACAGTTCACTTGGTTTATGGCCTTCCCGGCTTTGCAACAGACCGGAAGGGTACTGGGTAAAAAGAGGGGGAGGTTACATGAACATGGCATGCGTTCAATGTCCGTCCTCCAACAATGAATATCCCGCTTCCGATCCGAGTTTTCATTGCTGGGGCAGTGCATATGGTATGGAGTATTCCAAAGGGGGTAGCAGCGCTGAGCGGACTGCCCGGCTGGGAGATTACATCCGATATCAGGATTCCGGCCCCCAGTATTACGTGCTGGTTCTGTCGAGGATGAAAGCGCCGAGTGAGACTCTGGTATATGCCGACACTCTGAAAAAAGGAAATAATTTTTCTTTTCCGCGGTTTGTTTTCAACGGTCTTGTTGACACGGATGCCGCAGTTAACATGATTCATGGCAACCGGTCTGCAACCGCCTGGGCCGACGGGCATGCTGACCTGAAATCCGGTCTCGAGCTCAACAGTACGGCATATAATCTCAAATGCTGGTACGAGGCTGACGGTACACTGGTCACAAAATAATAAGAATTCTCCGTTATTCCATATCTTTTCCCCAACAGAGCAGAAAATATAATATGTTTTCATCAGATCCCAGGCGGCAGTGTGAGTGTTCGACCGTATATCAGTCCGAACAGAGGAAAAGAAATCCGGTTCTGCTGATTTTCAAGACGCACCTTGATATCGGTTTTACGGATTATGCAGCGAAAGTGAAGCAGAGCTATTTCAATGATTTCATGGATCGGGCGCTCCAGACTGCGGCCGCCATGCGGGAGCGCGATCCCCTGCACCGATATTGCTGGACAGTCGGCTCCTTTCTGATTTACAGATATCTGGAGCAGGCCGGCAGGTGCAGGCGGCGCAGAATGGAACGCGCGATTCTGGATGGGGACATTACCTGGCATGCGCTCCCGTTCACCATGCACAGTGAACTCGCCGACGAGGAGCTGTACCGTTGCAGTCTGATGATTTCCCGGCAGCTGGACCGCCGGTTCGGCCGCAGAACCATTGCCGCCAAAATGACGGACGTTCCGGGACATACGCGCGGGATTGTCGCCCCTCTGGCCGATGCCGGAGTCCGTTTCCTGCACATCGGGGTGAATCCCGCCAGTCCGGTTCCCGATGTTCCGCCTCTGTTCCGCTGGCTGGACAGCCGCGGCAATTCGGTGATCGTCATGTATCAGACTGATTACGGGGCGCCAATCGATTACCCGCAATTCGATTTGCGGGCTCTTCTGGCCATCAAGGGAGACAACCAGGGAGCGCATACCCTCCGGGAGGTGGAACTGGCGTATGAAACCGCCGGCGCGCTTTTCCCGGACGGGGAGGTGAGGGCCGGAACGCTTGATGAACTCGCTCTCCGGCTGCTGCCGTTCGAAGAACAGCTTCCGACCGTCACGGACGAGATCGGCGACAGCTGGATTCACGGCGTCGGTTCCGATCCGCGCAAGGTGGCCGACTTCAAGACGCTGTGCAAAACGGGGCGGCAGTGGCGGACTCCCGGGTTTCTGCTTCGGCTGCTGGAAGTTGCCGAACATACCTGGGGAATGGATGAGAAGAAATTTTTCGCCGGTGAAAACAGCTGCCTCGGCGACTCGTGGAATCAGGTGCGCAGCTCCTCCAAAGCTCGAAAATTTGCCGCGTCCTGGAAGGAGCAGAGGCACTTGCTGAACGAGGCGGTCCGGCTGTTGCCCGCAGAAGGAAGACGGGAGGCGAAGGAGGCTTTGGCCCGGCTCAGGCCGGAGAGAAACCGCTCGTTTCGGGGAAATGACATCCTGGAGCCGGAGTACTCCACCAACTACTGTGACTTTTCGTTTGATGAACAAAACGGTTCCATCTGTTTTTTGCGCATGCGGGATGGCAGGATCCTTGCGGACGGCGAACACCGGCTGGCTCTTTTTTCCGCGGAAACATTTTCGGCGGCGGATTATGAGAATTTTCAGCGGCGGTATCTGCGTCTGCGGGAGTCGTGGGCGCTGCTGGATTTCGGAAAGCCGTTTCTTCCGCCGGATTTGCCGCATGTCGAAAGAAGGGCGGCCGGGACGCGTTTCGAGAGGATTTCGGCAGAGGAGTTCTGCTTTCAGCTGCAGGTTTCTCCCTGTGCCGGAATGCCGGGGGAGCTCCGGCTGTGTTACCGTTTCGAGCCCGATCGACCGGAAATCGCTGTGACGTTTGAGTGGCTGGACAAGGACCCGGCGCGACTGCCTCATGCGCTGTGGCTGAGTTTTGCTCCGCGACGGGCCGGGATGTGGAGGCTGCTCAAGACCGGAGAGTGGATTCGAACCGATCAGGTCGTGGCCGCTGCCGGACGGCGGCTGCATGCCATTGACCGGTTTGCGGAATGCAGGAGCCTGCGCATCGAATCCGAGGATGCTGTGCTGGTGGCTCCCGCCTGTCGATCTCTGCTGGACTTTCGCGACGCCGTTCCGGATCCTGAGCTCGGAATCCATTTCAATTTGTACAACAATGTCTGGGGAACCAACTTCCCCATGTGGATGGACGGGGATATGAAGTTCCGTTTCCGGCTGGAGCTGCGCCCGGAGTCGCTTCGCGGTTGATTCCTCATGGTGAACGTGATGATCCGGTTCCCTTCTGTCCGGGGCAGGGCTGTTGTTGAAGCCGGGGCGAACGGTTTGCAATCCGGGTATTTCATGCTATCTTACCTGGAGACGGCAGAAACCGGGAGGATGTCATGGAAAAGGAGATCACTTTTTCGATCCGGGAATACCGTTCCGTCCTCCTCTCTTTGTGGCGCACGCTTTCCGGCAATGCACAGGGGGAGTATGACTGGGAGCTGTGCGACGCTTTCGCCGACATGTGTGACGGAATCTTCCGGGAGACCGTTCTGCGCCCGCATGGAATTGCGGGAGTGAACAAGGCGAAACAGTACGACCGGTTTCCCGCGGAGATTTCCCGCCTGATTTGTGTCCCCGCCCCGCAGGAGAGAACGTTCCTGATTTCGAAGCATGAAGAGGGACGTTTGCACTGGGAGATTGCAGTGCTTCCGCCGGAACGTTGGACGTTTTTCTTTGTCGATTTGTACGATTTCGAGCTGAACCGTCCTGACCGGAATTTCGCGTACATTCTGACGCGGGCCGTCTCCACCGAACCCACGGAGACGCGGGCCGGTTTTTATGCTCTGCTGCCCGCGGATACGACGAGAGTCATGTTCCGGCGGGACGGCTGATTCACTTCTCCGCGGCTTTTTCCAGACGGCGCGTGCGGGACTGCACGAGCGTGTGCTTCAGGCGCATTTCCCGCGAGACATCCTTCCCGGAAAGAACGTCGGCTTCCGTGAACGTCGCGAGCAGAATCTCCCCGCATTCGCGTTTGTAGTCGTACTGAATGAAAATCCTGCCGTCCTCGCTCTGGAAGCCGTCCGGATAACTTATGCCGTGCCGTTCGTCGAGCAGCAGCCCCCCCTTCCAGCTTTCCCCCTCGTCGTCGGAGAGGAATGCGGTCAGATGGGAACGCGCCTCCGGCTCCTCCGGATTCGCGTGCCGCACCAGCAGCAGATTTCCGGAACGCAGTCTGCGCAGGAAAAAGCGGGCGCTCGCGTTCGGAAATCCGGCGGGAACCGGTTCACTCCACGTGTATCCGCCGTCGAACGATTCGCTTTTTGTCGTGCCGTGTTTCGAGCGGAGGTACATGAAGAGCGAACCGTCGTTCCGCTCGACGATCATGTGTTCGTCGAAAGTGCGGTCGAAATTGACCGCCCCGCCGCGCTTCACCCAGGTTTTTCCGGCGTCTTTCGAGACGAACACCTGGGCTTTGCGTTCGGGATCGAGCTCGTGGAAGAGTCCGCTCCGTTCCCCGGTCCGGAAGAGGCCGACCGCTTCGATCGCAATCATCTCGCGCGGCCAGAGGGCGACCGGCAGAAACCAGCTTCCGTCTCTGAGCACTGTCGGCTTGTTCAGCGACGCCCCGTGCCAGATCCGTTGCGGGACACTCCATTCCGGCGTGGCGGAATCGGGATTCGCGCAGACGCTGTACCAGCTTCCGCCCCGCCCGTCGAAGTAGCCGAGACTCTGCGTGAAGAAGAGGAAAAGTCTTCCGTCCGGCGCCGTCCAGAGATTCCCCACCACCGCCGAAAGGTGGATCCCGCACTCCACGTAACCCGGTTCGAGGAAGAAGCGCGGTCCGGAAAACGTTTCGCCGCCGTCGTCGCTGTACGCGAGTACGATCACCGCCCGTTCGTCGTCGCCGCCCGCGAACCATCCGAGCCAGATGCGCCCCCGGGGCGTCTGTGCCATTCCCATGCTCATCGTGTAGTCGTCAACCTCGGGATGAAACCGCAGCGGCGGATCTTCCCTGATTTCCGGTGCGGTGAGCGCCCGGTCCAGATACTGTTCGATATACCGCTCGTAGAGTGGAATGTCCGGATTTCGAGCCATAAAACAACCCTTTCTGTTATTGTCGGGCATTGGTCTGCATGACGAGACGGATGATTTCAAGTGTTTCCGGTGTTACGGGGGCGGTCGCTCCGTGGCGGATTCCCGGGGCCCAGACAAGGAGCGGTTCTCCGGGGGCGCGCAGAACGGGCAGGAGCGTCTCCGCCGGAATCTTCCGGTCGATCCGCAGTTTTTTCAGGCTTTTCGGCGCGGTTTCTCCGAACGGGATCAGGCGATCGCCGGTCTGCCGCAGATCGATGAGAAGCGGGCAGGGGAGTTTTTCCGCGTCAAAGAGCGCTTCTCTCAGCGTTACCGCTGCCGGGGAGGAGACCTTTTCCGCAGTGAAACAACATCCGTTCCACAGGATTACCGGCTTCCGGCGCCAGTCCCACAGCTGCGGTTTCCTCTCCGGTTCCGGACGGCGGGGATAAGGCATGAGCGAGAGTTCTCCGCTCCGCAGCCGGAGCGAGTGGTGCGCGTCGAGCGGAATCCATTGTGCGGAATTCGTGTCGCGCAGCTCCGTGAGGCGTTCGACGAGACCGCGATTCGGAATGAGGTCGCGGCCCGATTGTTCCGTGAGGAATCTGCGCAACAGGCGGATCCGCAATGCGGCCGGTTGTTCCTGCCAGAATTTGAGCGGCATGACCGATTGCCCGCCGATGGATCGAAACCGCCTTTCTGCTTCCTGATCAAGGAATTCCGCATCGTCTTCCAGCGCGTCGAGCGACCGGAAAAGCCCCGTTTCGCTCCCCGGCGTGAGCGCGTAGAAGTCCGGGAGGATCCTGTTGCGCAGCCCGTTCCGGGCGAATCGGTCATCGGAATTGCTCGAATCCTCCGCCCAGCGTTCGATGCCGGAGGCGCGCAGAAACGCCTCGATTTCAGCGCGCCGGAAACGGAGCAGCGGCCTGAGAACCGTCACCCCTGCGACGACGGAACGTTCACGCAGCGCAATCAATCCGCTCACATTCGAGCCGCGCGCGAGCCGGAGCATCAGATTTTCCGCCCGGTCGTCGGCGTGATGTCCGAGCACGACCGCCGCATCGCTCCGTTCGCCCGCGAGTTTGCGCCACCATTCGAGCCGCGCATTGCGCGCTCTCGCTTCAAGGTTCGGGCCGGATTCGAGTTTCAGGGGGATGCATCGGAACTCCACATCGTGTTCCGCTGCGAACCGTCCGGCCGCCTCCGCCTCCCGGGCCGACTCCGCGCCTCGCAGCCCATGGTCGAAATGAATCGCAACGAGGCGGCAGCCGGAGCGGTCGCGGAACCGGCGCGCCGCGAGAAGCGCCGCCGTGCTGTCCGCTCCGCCGGAGAACCCCGCATAGAGTGTCCCGTTCGCAAAAGGTTCGAAAAGTTTGGTGCAAATGTCGAGATTCATTTGTAAAGAGTCTATTCCGGTTATACTATATATGACAGTAAGATCGAATGCAAGGAGCAAAGGAAAGAGAATGGCCTATATTGTCGTTGCTACAAACAATGCGCATAAAGTGAAGGAATACGCCGAGCTGCTTGAGGGGCAGAAGGTGGAATTGAAGTCGTTGCTCGACTATCCGAACTTCCCCGGTGTCGTGGAGGATGGCGCTTCGTTCCGGGAGAATGCCGCGAAGAAAGCGCTCGCAGCCTGCAAATATTGCGACGTTCCGGCGTTCGCCGACGATTCCGGTCTGGAGGTCGAGGCGCTCGACGGCCGTCCCGGCATTCTCTCGGCCCGTTATGCGCCGACCGACAAAGAACGCATTGCGAAACTGCTGGACGAACTCAAGGGCAAGGAGAACCGCCGGGCCCGTTTCGTCTGCGCAATCGCAATCGCGATCAACGGCGAAGTGATCGAGACCTTTGAAGGGGAGGTGAAGGGACGGATCGTCGACGCTCCGCGCGGGGAGTCCGGTTTCGGATACGATCCGGTGTTTCAGCCGGACGGGTATGAACAGACTTTCGGCGAGATGCCGCAGGAGCTCAAAAACAAGATCAGCCACCGGGCGGCGGCGTTCAAGCTCGCGTTGAATTTCGTCGAGGATGAGATGTCCGTACTCGATGATGATTTCGATCTCTGAAGCCGGAATTGCAATTTGGGCGGGCGCGTGTTATATTAAGGAGTTTCGGGCTTTGAACCGCTACGATCGGTTGCCGGTGCGATGGCGCGCGGTCGATGTCTTTGATGAGAAACGGGGATGAAAAATGAGCAACGTTACGATTCCGGAGAAGATGCTGGCATGGCCGCTGTTCGGTGCGGGCATGGAGAATTTCGGTGTGAACGACCAGCCGTGTGTCATTCCGGTGCCCGGAATCGGGCCCGACGAGCTCCTGGTGCGGATTGATGCGATCGGTTTGTGCTTCTCCGACGTGAAACTGATCCGCGCGGGCGAAGCGCATCCCCGGGTGATTTCAAAGGATTTGAAGAAGGATCCGGTGATTCCCGGCCACGAAGCCGTGATGACCGTCGTGAAGGTCGGGGAGAACCTGACGGGGAAATTCGATGTCGGCGAACGTTTCATCATCCAGGCGGACATCTATGTGAACGGCAGAGGGTTCGCCTACGGTTACGCGATCAACGGCGGCATGGAACAGTACAGCGTGATCGACCAGCGCGTGCTCAACGGCGACGAAGGGTGCTATCTCCTGCCGATCTCCGACGAGATGCCCGCCGCGGTGGCGGCGCTTCTGGAACCCTGGACCTGTGTGCAGGCCAGTTATATGATCGAAAACCGCACCGCTCCGCTTCCGGGCGGACGAGTGTTCATCGCCGCCGGAGACAGCCAGATTTACGGTGCGGGCGAGGCGTTGAAGAAGGCCGCTCCCGCGAGTGTGGTCGGGTTCGGTCTTTCTCCCGATGCGGTGGAACGGCTCAACGCCGAGCTCGGTGTGAAGATGGCGCTTGTGGACGAGATTCCTTCCGGTGTGGAGTTCGACGACATTTTTCTTTGCAACCTGCCCGCGGAGTTTGCGGAACCCGCCGCAAAGCTCGGCAGCCGCGGCGCAGTTACGAGTTTCATCGGTGACTACGAGGGGAAGACCGGCATGTTCGATGTCGGGCGGATCCACTATGAGGGGTTCTTCTATCAGGGGGCGCCGGGGACGGTTCTCTCCGCCGCCTATGGTCGGAATGTGCGCAGCCGCGTGAAGAAAGGCGGAGTTTGCTGGCTGCCGGGCGGCGCCGGGGCGATGGGGCAGATGCACACCCAGCTTGCGGTGGAGAATCCGGACGGTCCGTCGCGAATCCTCGTGACCGATATGGACTCCGACCGCATCGCGAATGTTGAGAAGTTGCTGTCCGACTCGATCGCCGAACGCGGAATCGAATTCAAGGCGGTGAATCCGTCGAAACTTTCGAAGGAGGAGTTCGATGCGCTGCTGCGCGACTTTGCGCCGCATGGATTCGATGACATCATCATGCTCGTGCCGGTGGTCCCCGTGCTGACGCAGGCGGCGAATTATCTTGCCGATGACGGGCTTATGAATATTTTTGCCGGAATTCCGGCCGGGATGGAGGGGGTGCTTTCCATCGACGGCATTGTGAACGGCGGGCAGCGCTACATCGGTTCGAGCGGCAGCCGCACGGAACATCTGCGGCATACGCTTGTCCTGGCGGAAACCGGGGAACTCAATCCCGTGACGGCTCTGGCCGCCGTAGGCGGAATGAAGGCGCTCAAGCAGGGGCTCGAAGCGGTGATCGGGGCGAAATTCCCCGGGAAGACGGTGATTTTTCCCAACGCGCCGGATATGCCGCTCACTCCGGTTCGCGAGATCGCGAAACTCGGGCCGACGATCGGAAATACGCTTGATTGCGCCGGATGTTACACGATGGCGACCGAAATGGAATTGAAACGAATTTACGAGCAGGGAATATGACGCGATTGCTCTCAAGTAAGGGAAAATTTCTGCTGGCGTCCCTGGTTCTGGCGGCCGGTCTGGCTGTGCCGCTGGGCGCCGCGAATCTGGGGGCGGCCAAATTGAACTTCGCCTCATTCAAGGAGTTCAATGCGGAGAGCTGGCAGTTCGCCGGGCAGAACATCGTTGCCAAAGGCGTCTATATTCCGGCCGGGGATCTTGAGATTTACGCGGATCAGGCGGTGATCAACATCGAGAGCCGCGACTTCGAGGCGAGTGGAAATGTGCAGGTCTACCGCTGGCAGACCGCCGGCGGAGTGGTCGACATGGCGAAACTCGCCCGTATGCAGAATGCGCCGAATACCAGTGTGACGGTGCGCGGAATTGTCGGAGACATCTGGGGCGAGCAGAAGGCGAGCGTTTCGGTTTCGATGCTGACGGACAATATCCGGGCGGAGAAACTGATCGGCAACCTCGAAAGCGGCTATTTCCGTTTTGAAAAGGCGCAGCTGCGGTTTCAGACGTTCGTCTGCCGGGCGGAGAGCGCGGAACGCAAACCGGACGGCATCATCACGGTGACGAACGCCGAGATCAGTTCGTGCAACTATCTGGAGGACGACAACGGGCACTATTCGATCGGTTGTACGAGTGCGCAGTTCACGCCGCATACGACGGAGTTCTACGGACTTGAGACGATCGACACGGATGTCGGCGATCATTCGGTATTTCTGACCAACGGGTTCTGGAAGGTCTACGGGGTTCCGGTCATGTGGCTGCCGATCTTCTACAAGCCGAAGGACGAGTCGCCGGGGCTTTTCAGTACGCAGTGGGGCAAGGATTCCGACTGGGGATACTATGTGATGCTGTCGAAGCGCTTCACTTTCAGCGAGTATCCGTATTCTTCGGTGAAGGTGCTGGCGGACTACTACAATTACCGCGGCTTCGGTTACGGCGCGGATGCCGAATTTGTGACGGACAACTCGCGGACGGAGATTTTCGCCTACGGCATCTACGATCTCGATCCGTTCAAGACGGATGATTACAACAAATACCGGATCCGGATTCCGAAGATGCGGTATGATTTCCGGATCACGAACTTGACGCATATCACGCCGCGCCTCGATTTCCGCGGTGTGTTCGAGCTTTTGAGCGATCCGTATTTTACGCGCGACTTCTTCTCCGCGCGATACGACCGGGACCCGCAACCGGCGACCTATGTTTCGCTTGAGCAGCAGTTCGACCATTTCAGCGCGTCGCTTTACGTCCGGCCGAAGGTGAACAGTTTCTACACGACCGTGCAGCGCCTGCCGGGATTCCGGCTCGATGCCCAGCGGCAGCAGATTTTCAACACGAATTTCTACTATCAGGGAGATTTGTCGCTCGACTATCTGAAGATGGACTGGATCAAGTTCGACAGGCGGAACAAACGTTACCCGAATGAGCGGTTGAAGAATTATTCGAGTTTCCGGATGGATACGACTCATTTCCTCTATTTCCCGATCCGGCTTGACTGGCTGACGGTGGTTCCGCGTGCCGGCATGAAACTGACCGCGTATTCGAACACTTCAAAACGGAAGGTTCGCACGGAGGATCTTCTGAACATGTTCCGAGCGGCGGATCCGCAGAACACGATCGGATTCCCGCTGGTCAACTACGACAACAAGGGTGGTTCGAAACTGCGTTTTCTCGGGGAGGTCGGAGTCGAGGCGTCGACGAAAATCTACAACACCTGGCAGGATGTCCGCAGTTCATTTCTGGCGCTGGACGGACTCAGACATGTGATCCGGCCTTATCTCAACTACACGTTGATTCCGAGGCCGAATGTACGTCCCGATCACCTCTATTATTTTGATGACATCGACCGGATCGACAAGCAGCATTTTGTCCGTTTCGGTTTGGAGAACCGGTTGCAGACGCGTGACGGCAATTCGATCCGGGAATATTTCTCGATGGAGAATTACTGGGATCTTCACATGGAAAAAGAGGGGGATTACAGCCAGATCGGGGACTTCTGCACGATTCTGACGGCGACGCCGTTCAAGGGGTTTTCGATTTCCACGCTGTTTTCCATCGATGCGGGGAACAACAACGGCAAGATACCCGAGACGATTCGGAACGGTCGCAAGGCGGGGCATCCCGGATTGAATCTGCGCTGGCTGAACCGCTGGAACATCACTTTGAAGTATTCGCCCGCGCCGGACTGGGATTTCATGTTCTCCTACATTTATCATCGTCCTTACGGTTCGCGCAGCGCCTATTCGATGGGGTCGACGCTGACGCAGCTCGACGCCGGTTCGTATTTTGACAAATATTTCGATGAGCATACGGAGGAGTTGCGGTTCAGCGTGCGGGTTCCGATTACGCCGGATCGCCGGACCTTCGCCTCCTACGCAATGGCGTACGATATTCAGGAGGGATACATCGATGTTCATACGCTGCAAGTCGTCCGCAATTTCCATTGCTGGGAGGTCGCAGCCGGTCTGCAGTGGGAGCGTGACGATGACGATGACACGTACGACACCAATTTCATGTTCTCCATCTACCTGACCGGGTTGCAGTCTCCGCTGCAGAGCGGCGGGCAGAATAAGATTCTTTCTCAGGCTGATTCCGCGATGCGGGCGCCGGGTTCGTCGCGCGGCAGCAAATTCTGGAGCAATGACTGATCATGTATATCGTTACGGGTGGTGCCGGGTTGATCGGCAGCGCGATTGTGTGGGGATTGAACCGGCAGGGGATCGAGGACATTCTCGTGGTCGATCACCTCGGGCAGTCGGACAAGTGGAAGAATCTGAACGCTCTGGCTTTTGTGGATTATCTGGAGAAGGATGAGTTCCGCGCCCGGCTTGCCGCGGGGGATTTCAACTCCGCGCGGATTGAGGGCGTAATCCACATGGGAGCCTGCTCTTCCACGACGGAGCGTGACGCCTCCTACCTGATTGACAACAACTTTCATGCGACTCAGGAGCTTGCGAAGTTCTGCCTCGCGCGCGGGATCCGTTTTCTTTACGCCTCGAGCTGTGCGACCTACGGTGACGGCAGTCACGGCTATGTCGATGACGAGTCGCGCATTGAGGAGCTGCGCCCGATGAACATGTACGGTTACTCGAAGCAGCTGTTCGACCTCTGGGCGAAACGCCAGGGGGTGCTTGCGAAGATGACCGGCTGCAAATTTTCGAATGTCTACGGTCCGAATGAGCGGCACAAGGCGGAGATGCGCAGTGTGGTGCTGCGCGCGTTTGAGCAGATCACGGAGACCGGGAAACTCAAACTTTTCCGCTCCTACCGTCCGGAATATGCCGACGGTGAGCAGATGCGCGATTTTCTTTACGTGAAGGATGCGGTCGATATGGTTCTGTTTCTGTTCCGGAATCCACGTGCAACCGGGCTCTACAACATCGGCAGCGGCCGGGCGGAGACCTGGAACGCGCTTGCCGCCGCGGCGTTCGAAGCGCTCGGGAAACCGGTCGACATCGAGTACATCGATATGCCGGAGCATCTGCGTGATCGCTATCAATACTACACGAAAGCGGAGATGGGCAAATTGAGGGCGCTCGGATACGAACGCGAGGCGACGAGTCTGCGCGATTCGGTGATCGACTACATCCGCAACTATCTCATGACCGGCCGTTACCTGGGCGACGAATGCGAAAAGTGATCTCCGATACGGCGGCGCATGTTCTCTCCGACGCAACGGCGGTGCTCGCACTGGTCGAGAGCAACGAGCGGAGTCTCGATGATGCGCTGGATTCTTCGCTTGCCCATCCGGAACTTCGCAGGACGGTGAGCAGTCTGCTGTTCGCCTATTTCCGTCATAAACGGCTGGTCGACGGCTGGCTTGCCGGACTTGCCGCCCGGCCGCCGCGTTCACGGCTGCGACGGCTGCTGGCGGCGACGCTGACCCAGATCCGGTTTCAGAGCGGCATTGCGCCGGAGTCGGCTGTGAATGTCGCGGTGGAGCTTGCGAAGGCGCTGGGGGGGCGCGGGGAAGCGGGATTTGTGAATGCGCTTCTGCGCCGCGCCGTCGCCGCGCCTCCCGTCGTACAGGAGACTCCGGAGGAGGTGTTTCCGCCGGAACTGCTTTCCCGCTGGCAGCGGAGCCGTTCGGCGGAGGAACTGGCCGCAATGTGTCGTGCGTTTCTTGCTCCGGCGGCGTTTACGTTTCGCGCGGAACGGGAATTCGAGCCTCCGGACGAGTGGGCGGTCCGTCCGATCGCCTGTCGCGGCCCGTATCGGTTTTTCGAAAGCGATGAACCCGGTATTGTTCTGCAGTCCGGTGCGTTGAGGGAGGGCAGGATCTATATTCAGGACCCTGCGACCGCGCTGGCGCCTTCACTTCCGGTGATGACGGGGGTGCGGCGTGTGCTCGACCTCTGTGCTGCGCCGGGGGGAAAGTCGCTGCTGCTGGCGGAACGGATGGAGTCCGGAGCAACGCTGACGGCGGCTGACCGTTCCGCGCGCAGGCAGAAACTGACGCAGGAGAACTTCCGGTGCCGCGGACTCGAATTTCCGGTCGTTGTTGCGGAGCCGCGGGAGTTGACCGGGAGTTTCGATCTGGTGCTCGCGGATGTGCCGTGTTCGAATACGGGAGTGTTTCGCCGTCGGCCGGACGCGTTGTGGCGTTTCCGCGAATCCGGACTCCGCGAGATTACGGCGCTCCAGAACGAGATCCTGGAGGCGGCCGCGTTGCGGGTTGCTCCGGGCGGACAGCTCGTGTACAGCACGTGCAGCATTGAGCCGGAGGAGAACGCCGGGCAGATCGAGCGGTTTCTCTCTGCGCATCCGGAGTTTGAGGCCGCCGGCGGGGAGCAGCTGCTCCCGTCGACGGAACATGACGGCGCCTATGCGTTTCTGCTGCGCCGCAACTCGAAGAGCATGCGCAGATAATCGAGCATGACCCGGGCGGAGAGCTTGCTTTTGCCATGCTCGCGCAGCCCGAAGGTGATGCCGTGTTCGACTACGCGGCACGGTATGGGTGAGCTTGTGAGCAGATAGAGCAGTTCGAGCATGACTTTGAATCCCTTCGGGCTCATCTGCGGCGCGACGCGTTCGAATGCCTCGCGGCGCAGAGCGAAGAATCCGGACATCGGATCCTTGACTTTCACTCCGAGAATCAGGTGTGCCATCGTTGCGGCGGTCCGGCTCACGAGCACGCGGAACGGATTCCACTTCTCCTTGAAGCCGCCGCCGGCGACGTAGCGCGAGCCGACGGCGAAATCATGATTTTCAAGCTCATTCAGGAGCCCGACGAGATCGGCTGTGTCGTGCTGGAGGTCGCCGTCCATGCAGCAGAGGAATTTCCCCTCGGCCGCCCGGAATCCCTTGACGATGCTCGGGCTCAATCCCGGAGTTCCGTCGTTCAGGATGAC
Source organism: uncultured Victivallis sp. (assembly GCF_944391105.1). Taxonomy (GTDB): domain Bacteria; phylum Verrucomicrobiota; class Lentisphaeria; order Victivallales; family Victivallaceae; genus Victivallis. The sequence continues at coordinate 239,329 of NZ_CALXSK010000001.1, read as the reverse complement.
GCGGACATTGCTGTGCCCGTCGGCTGCATAGGCGTTGACCACGTCGGCCGTGCCATCGGGAGAATTTTCATCCGCGACGATGATCTCGTAATCCGCGAGACCGCTTTTTTCAATGCGGTCGATGAGGAGCAGGATGTTCTCCCGTTCGTTCAGCGTCGGTACGACGATCGAGTATTTGACCATTTCCCGCCCCCTTTCTACCGGAACCTTCTCACGCCGGTTTGACGACTGTGACGACCGACGATTCCCGCAGCGGCGTGACCGCTTCGCGGTAGGCCGCCATGTGCGGCGCAGCCAGATGGGCTTTCAGATGTTCGGGCGACTTCCAGGTCTCAAGGATCGTGACCGCGTTCGGCTCGGCCGGAGTCCCGACGCCGACCCCCGCATCGACGCAGGCTTCGTAACGGATGCAGCCGTCCTCGGCCAGAACGTTCGGAATATTGTCGTTCAGGATCTGGAGAAATTTTTCAAGAGAGCCTTCCTTGATGACGCAGCGTGCAATGACATGAACCATTTTCATTTCCTCATTTGATGTTGATAAAACATTCGGAGACAGGGAGTTTCTGCTCCCGGGAACTCCGGACCACCTCGCGGGCAACGGCGGTCGCTCCGAGGTAGGAGAAGTGCGTATTGTCCTTCGAGCCCTTCGGATACCCCGGGTATTCGCCAGGCGCGACGATGGTCAGATATTTTTTCGAATTTTCCGCTCCTTCGGCGCGGAACAATTGTTCCGTAAAGGCGTTCAGATCGATCAGCGCAACTTTCTGCGCGGCTGCGGTTTCACGAACCGCCCGCGGATAGTCGCCCAGGCTCTGGCGGAACTCCCCGTTGGAACTGAAGTGCCGACGGCTGACCGGAGTACAGAGAATCGGCGTGGCCTTTTGAGCACGGACATCCCGGATAAAGGTTTCCAGATTGTTGCGATAATCCGTTTCCGCCGCGGCATAGAGAGCCGGAACATTCTTTTTCTGGTCGTTGTGACCGAACTGGATGAAAACATAATCCCCCGGTTTCAGAGAGTCGACGAGTTTCTTCCAGCGTCCTTCGGTCTGGAACGACTTCGTGCTGCGCCCCTCGACGGCGAGATTCACCACCTTGACGCCCGGTTTGCAGAAGTCCTTCAACGCCTGACCCCATCCGGTTTTCGGAGCCCGTTCGGCCGGATAGTCGCAGACAGTCGAGTCGCCCGCCAGATAGATCGATGGCAGCTCGGCACCCCCGAGCAGAAGTGATGCCGTACAGACGGCGGTCAGCAGGAGTTTTTTCATGATGGATCTCCTTCCCAGGTTTCCTGCAGGATGGCCGCCAGGATCCGGCCGGACTCCGCAACCGGAACCGGACGGGGCGCATTCTCCAGCTTCATCTTGTTGCGGGCGCCGCTGTGCGCGGTCTCTTCAAGCAGTTCCGGTGTGATGCCGGGACAGTCGCGCAACGCGGCAGGGACGCCGAGCGAATCAAGGAAGCGGCGGTATGAAACGATAATCTCCTGCGGCGTTTTTCCGGGAAACAGCGGTGCGAGTCGCATCGTCCGTTCCGCAACCGCAGGATTCCCGAGGTAGTAGCGCCAGCATGCCGGAAGCAGCATCGCCACTGCGATCCCGTGTTCAAGCCGGCCGAACCACGAAAAACTCGCAAGATGAGGCAGCCCGGTCGATTTGTACCGGATTACCATGCCGCCGAGCGTCGCGGCGAAACTCAGGTTCCGGCGCGCTTCTTCGTCTGTTCCGGCGGCGATTGCACGCGGCAGATTCTCTGTGATGAGGCGGATCGACTCCAGCGCCCATTCATTTGCATCCGGATGATTCCCGTCCGCACCGACGTTCAGGAATCCTTCGATCGAGTGCGCGAGCGCATCGCATCCGGTCGCCCGCGTGACCCCGGGAGGCATGGTGTGCGTAAGCTCCGGTACCAGCAGGGCGAACTCCGGAATGATGAGCTGTTCGGCAATGAGTTTCTTGACATTCTGCGCGGGATCGACAATGTTGCTGTATGGAGTCGCTTCCGATCCGGTTCCGGAGGTCGTCGGAATGCAGATGACCCGGTCGGGCCGTGCATCCGGATAAGCTTCGCTGTAACGGTTCACCCCGAAATGTTCCGCGAGCGGCCAACCGGATTGTGCCGCAAGATAAGCCGCCTTCGCCGCGTCCATCGCGCTGCCGCCGCCGAGCGCCACAACCGCGCACGGTCTCTCCTCACGGAGGAGCGCGCACATCGTTTCCACCGTCGACACTGCCGGCTCCGGCTCGATCTGCGAGAAGCGGACGAGTTCGCATCCTCCCCGTTTCGCTGCATCTTCCAGCAATTCGATCCCGCCGTTGGTTTCAGCGGAGCGGCCGCCCGTGAAGGCGACAATCCGCCCCGGGCCGCGCCGGCGAAACTCCTCCGCAAGCGCTTCCCGGGGAGAGAGCGTGACGATCCGCTCTCCCGGAGCATGGGTGATGGCGTGCCGTGCGTCCATTTTCTCAGAGTCCTGTCGAACCGGTGGCGACGCGGTGAAACCAGTTGAGCGTGTTGACGGTTTTCTCCCCCGGAGAGAGGCGGCAATCGAGTTCTTCGATCGACGCGACGGTTCCGTCGAGATATTCGCGGATCCGCAATGCGGTCTCCTCCAGCCGGGCCGCCTGTGCCGCGTTGCGCGCCTGGATGACTTCGAGCCCGAACGGTTTTGCGCATTTCAGCCACTGGCGGCGGAACGACGCGTCGAACTCCCACACCGCCGCAATCACCGCCGGAATGAGCGAAACGGCGATCTGTCGGAGCGCTATCCGGTCGTCACGGTCGTACGCGGCTTCGAGCGCCCCGCGCAACTCGAGTTTCAGCAGCAGAAGCTGAAGCGCATTGATGATGTGCTCGAAATCCCCGGCAAAGCACTCCTCCTGGTACGGCAGAAGTTTTCGCAGCATTTCGTCGTAGCGGTCGCTGAGTTTGAGGTCGAACTCCGGATTGCGCCGTTTGCAGTCGTCGAAGAGGACTCCCAGCAGCGGATCATCCCAGATCATCATCGCCGGATTCATCGAATATTCATCGTTGGCGTCGATTCCGGAGGCGATCAGGTGCGCTTCGTAGCTGCTCTGACAGATCGCCGCGAACCGGCGGGAGGTCACCTTGTCCGGATCGTCCGCCGGAACGCCGAACGCAAGATCCGCGCAGAAAACGATTCCGGCCAGGGAGGAGTCGTAGTTGCAGTAGGCGCCGTTGTCGCCCCACATCGTGAAGAAAAGTTCCGAAATCTTCTGCTTCCGGCACGCCTGAATGCAGGGAACAGCGGTTTTCATGGTTTTCGCGTGGTCATACCAGAGGCGCGTCCAGGTCCAGATACCGGAGCCCATGACCGGTTCGAAGCCGATGTCGCGGTGACGCCGGATCATCTTCTCGTACATCGCGGCATCCTCGTGGTAGTAATCCCAGTAGACGAGCTGAACATTCTGCGGAATCTTTTTCCGGACCGATTCCGGCACCTTGTGCTCCAGATCATAGTAATCCTGATTCGGATTGGAAAACCGGAAATACATATCCGACCAGATGAGCGGAGAAAGTCCGGTTTTTCTGCAGAGTTCATTGACCTTGCCGAGATGGCGGTTGAACAGATCGAAGCCGCTCTCGTATCCGTGAAGGTCGAGGAAACGCCCGCGCCCGAGATCGTGGGTTTCGTCCATGCCGATGTGGATGCGGCGGCTTGTGAGCGCCTCGCTCCAGAAACGGAGCATTTTTTCGATCAGCTTGTAGGTTTCCGCCTCATCCACTCTGAGAACACTGCCGGTGTCCCTGACCTTGTCATAGGCTCCGTTCCATTTGAGAATCTGTTCGAGATGCCCGAGCGTCTGGATGCACCCGACCAGTTCAATGCCGAGACGCGAGGCGTAAAGATCGAGTTCCCGGATTTCGTCGAGCGTGTAGGCTCCGCGCATGTAACCGAAAAACGGCTCATCCGGCAGCTCATAGACATCCTCGGTGTAGAGCATGACCATGTTGTATCCCGAAAGCGCGAGGCGGCGGAACCACATTTTCAGGTGATCGACCCGCATGACCATGTTGCGGGAAACATCGAGCATGATTCCGAGCGTTTTGAACGGGGTCTTTTCATCACACTCGATTTTCCCCAGGGCAGATCCGATTCCACGCGCAGCCGCCGCGATGGAGTTGTATTCCACAAGCACCGTGCCGGGCGAACGTTTTACGCGCGAAATCGTGCCTTCCCCCTTCACGCGTTTCGCCTTGAGCTTCAGGCCGCGGCCATAGCCGGAAACCGGGTATTCTTCTTCCAGCGTCGCCAGGAGTTCATGCAGTTCCTCCGGTACATCCGCGGTACGCCACACCAGCTTTGAAATCTGAGCCATTAGAATATTCCTTCGAGTTGTTGATCGTTGCCTCTTGCGCCCCGGCCTCGAATCATTGTTTCGGAAGCCGTCCGTCCGCTTCCTCATAAAATACTCCCCCGTCTGCCGGATGCAAATGGAAAAAACTCGCATTTTACATGGGAAAAAACGGCCACTTTAAAAAAAAGCGGAACAACCGTTCTGGATGAGCCGGTTATTCCGCTTGAAGCCACATGCGGGAAACTCAGTTCTTCTTCTGGAAGAGACTGCGAATCCGCTTGCCGACGATCTCCGCCGGATGCTCGCCGAGGGCGGCGCGTTTGGCCTTGAGGTTCGGAGCGCCGTTGCGCGCTTCGGCGATCCACTTCTTCGCAAACTCGCCGGATTCGATGCGGCGCAGAGACTCTTTCATGCGCTCCTTGACCGACGGATTGATGATCCACGGACCGTTGTCGTACTCACCCCATTCAGCGGTATTCGAGATGACCGCGTTCATCTTCTGGATGCCGCCTTCGTAGATCAAATCGACGATGAGTTTCGCCTCGTGAATGCACTCGAAGTAGGCCATCTCCGGCGGATAGCCCGCCTCGATCAGGGTTTCGAAGCCGTACTTCATGAGGTCGACCATGCCGCCGCAGAGCACGTTCTGCTCGCCGAAGAGATCCTCATAGGTCTCCTGCTCGAAGGTGCACTCGAGCACGCCGGCACGGGTCAGACCCTCGGCCTTCGCGATCGCGAGGGCGACTTCCTTCGCCTTGCCGCTCGGATTCTGCTTGACCGCGATAAGACCCGGCACGCCGAATCCTTCGACGAAGCGCTTGCGCTCCTCGGTTCCAGGGCTCTTCGGGGCGATCATGATGACGTCGACATCCTTCGGCGGCTTGATTTCGCCGAAGACGATGGAAAATCCGTGCGAGAACGAGAGGGTCTTTCCGCCGGTCACGACCGGGGCGATCTCCTTTTCGTAAATCGGGCCGTGCAGTTCATCCGGCAGCAGGATGTGGATGATGTCCGCACGCTTGGCGGCCTCGGTGACCGAAAGGGTCTCGAAGCCGTCCTCATCGGCGGCATCCTTGGATTTGCCGGGACGAATACCGATCACGACCGAAAGGCCCGAGTCGCGCATGCAGAGCGCCTGCGCGCGGCCCTGCGCGCCGTAACCGATCACCGCGATGGTCTTGCCGTTGAGCACGCCGAGATCGGCGTTCTCGTCATGGAGGATCTCCATATCTTTCATTTTATCTTCTCCTTACTGTCCGGCACAACCGGACGATTGTGTGCCACAACACGTTAATATAACCGTTCCTCCGGATGATTGCAACCCCGGAAATCCGCTTTTTCCATCAAAAGCGGCGGTTTCCGGCCGGAGGGGCACTTCCGGTGCATTGCGGGAATGCATCTCTTTCCGGGGGCGTGTGCAGCTGCCGCTGTCGAAATTGATGATTTCTCCGGTCGGAAATCCCGAGCCGGCGGTGTGGAACCCACTTCCGGCGACCTCATCCGGCGGAGCTCCGCACCGTGAGCCGTTGGAGAAAGCCCGCAACGGCATCCGCGGCGGCGCGGTCGTGGGGGGCGTTGACGACGGCATGGCATCCTTCGGCGGCGAACCGGCGGCAGATCGCTTCGCCGAGGCCGCGCGATCCGCCGGTGATCAGAACGGTTTTTCCTGAGAATCAGACGTGACTTCTCCCTGTTTCTACCAATCGCAGACGGCACCGTCCGGACGGAACAGCCGGGGGGTCCCCGCCGTGATTCGAGGATGGTTTCGAACCATATCCATGTTGAGTTCAACACCCCAGCCGGGTTTTTCCGGCAACGTCAGATATCCTTCCCGGAGGGCGAGCGGTTCGGTGATGATCTCGTTGCGCCAGTCGTCGAGGAAGAGCCGTTCCTGAATGAGGAAGTTCGGCGCAACCGCGTCCAGATGCAGCGAAATCGCGGTGATCACCGGACTCATCGGGCAGTGCGGGGCGACGAAGCAGTCGAACGCTTCCGCAAGATGCGCGATTTTCAGCCCTTCGTTGAATCCATGGCAGTGCGCAAGATCCGGCTGGGCGATGCAGACGGCCCGTTTCTCGAAGAGCCGACGGAACTCCTGAAGCCTGGTCAGCCGTTCGCCCGCCGCAATCGGAATGTTGACCTTTTCCGCGACGAGCGCCATCCCCTCCTCATCCTCCGGCTGAACCGGTTCTTCGAAGAGCATCAGGTGAAGATCCTCCAGCGCATGTCCGATCTCAATCGCGAGCCGGGAGTCGTAGCGGCCATGTCCGTCGAAGAGCAGGGGGGTGTCCGGACCGACGGCCTCGCGAATCGTTTCCGCAGCTTCCCGGATGCGGCGTACCGCTTCCCGGTCGGAAACCGGCCAGGTCGGAATCGCCAGACTGAATTTAAACGCCGTGTAACCGCGGGAGAGGGCGGCCGCGGCTTTCTCCCGAATTTCCGCCGGATCGGTCGCTCCGCCGGTCCAGCCGTTTGCGTAGACGCGAATCCGATTTCGCACCGCGCCGCCGAGAAGTTCATAAACCGGTTTCCCCGCCGCCTTGCCGATGAGATCCCAGCAGGCCAGTTCGACTCCGGAGATGGCCGAGGCCTTGACGACGCCGCCTTTCCAGAACCGCTGGCGGATCAGAATCTGCAGAAGTCTGCCGACCTGTCGCGGATCCTGCCCGAGAATCAGCTCTTCGAGGTCGCGCAGAACGCCGAGCAGCGATTCGTCGTGGCTTTCCAGTGTCGCCTCCCCGAGGCCGGTCACTCCTTCATCGGTGTGCAGCAGAATGTAAAAATAGTTGCGGTTCGACAGAAGTCCGCATCCCGGAGTCGGCGCTCCGACCAGAATGGTTTCGAGTTTCGTGATTTTCATAAAGGAGGCTCTTCAACGTTTTTCCTTTTCGTCACTCAGGCGGCAGAATCGTTGGATGAGCTCGATTTCGCCTGGATCGTAGGGGCGCAGACTCGGCCGGAACAGATCGTGCTGCCACCTGGTGAAATCGATCGTGCGGTCCCCTTCCGCGTAACGTTGAAACATGATCTCCCACGGTTCGTAGGTCTGGGAGAGTCCGGCCACGAAACCCCAGTTCCAGCAGCCGATCTTTTCCAGATAAAAGAGCGGGAACATCTGCGCGACCGTATTGCCCTGCTGTCGGTGCAGCCACTCCGTGTTGATGAGCGGGCGGCCGTACCGGCGAAGCTCGTCGATCGCGATGATGTTGTCCTCGAAGGAGCCGTAATTGTGGTAGGAAATCAGATCCGAGAGTTCGAGCGCCGTCCATTCCGCCGCGGTGGCATGGTCGATTCCGCTCCAGATGCCGGTGGTCAGCGGCTGGGAAGGATCCGCCGCGCGCGCAGTTTCGAAAATCCGCCGGACATGCGGAACGGATTTTTCGCCGCGATGCGCGTTCCCGGGTTCGTTGTAGAGATCCCAGATGACGATGCGCGGGTCGGAGGCGTGCCGGGAGACGATCTCCGCGACCATCCGGAAGAAGCGTTCCGCATTCTCCGGTTCGTCGAGCGCGGGGTAGTAACCGACCTGATCGCGTTGCGCATGCGGGGAATTTTTCCGCCCTCCGTGATAACCGAGGTCATAATGCTGCGGCCCGAGCTTCACCGGTTTCCAGTTTTCGTCCTTCGGAACGGTGCAGTCGTTGGCGAGGCAGACCACCACGCGGATCCCATGTTTCGCGGCGGTTGCGAGAAAGGTCTCAAAACGGCACATGAAACCGTCGTGCTGCTGATCCCAAACTTCGAATTCCAGAATGACCCGGATCGAGTTGAAACCAATCGATTCCATCAGCCCGAATTCCCGTTCCATGGTCGCAAGGTGTTGATCCCATTCAAGTTCCTGCCACATCGCGATGCGGTTGCAGCAGTCGGACGGCAGATAGTTGCAGCCGCGCAGCCACGGCATGTTCCGATACCATTCCCACGATTGTTCCCCGGTCCATTGTGTTTTCATGTTTCTGCCCCTCCGGCTTGTTTCAAATGAGGATATTATATCGGAAAGCGGAGCGGTTGCAAATCAGCTTTTCCGTTATTTCTATATGAAAATCATTCAAAAATCATTTGAACTTATTTGAAATGAACGATATATTCCATGTTATGAAAATCTTCCGGAAAACGGTTCTCTTTGCGAAGAACTTCTATTTGCAGCAGGAGCTGCGCGGCATTATGGAGGTCGCGCGCAGCCGCGGCTGGCAGCTGGAGCTGCCGCAGATGTATGGTTTGCCCGGTCACGTGCGCAACTGGCACGGGGCGGGTTTGCTGACCGATACCGGCTATTATACGGAGAAGCTGCGCAACGAAGGTGTGAAGATCGTCGGGCTGTCGCTCGATCCGGTTCTGCTGCGCACGGCGGGGGCGGTCGTCGCTCCGGACAACGCCCGGATCGGGGTTGCTGCCGCGGAGTATTTTCTGCGGCACGGTTATCGCCGGTTCGCGGTCTGTGAGGATTGTTTCGGGCGCGACCTCGCTTTTGAACGTCGGATCGCGGCGGAAGGAGTTCACGCCGTCCGGATCTCCATGCCGCGCTACTTCCGCTCCACACTGGCGTTGAAGCGGGTCATGGAGAGATTGTTGCTGCTGCCGACTCCCTGCTGCATCTTCTGCAACAACGATTGGGAGGCGTCGTCGGTCCTGAATGCCGCCGGAATGGCGGGAATCAAAGTTCCGGAACACCTCGCTGTTCTCGGCGTCGGCAACGAGGAGCTGATCTGTTCGACGGCGTCGCCGCAGATCTCCAGCCTCGACACGCGGCTTTATGAACGGGGGCGCCGGGCGGCGGAGGAACTCGACCGGCTGATGGAGGGGGGTGATCCCCGCTCCTCTCCGATCCTGATTCCGCCCGGGGAGGTTGTGGAGCGTGGCAGCAGCAGTTTTTACGCCGTATCGAATCGGACGCTCGGGCGGATTCTGGCGTTTTTGCGGAAACGAGCCGCATCTCCGTTGCAGATTTCGGCTCTGGCCCGCCGTTTTCGGCTCAGTGAGTCGACGCTCTACCGCCTGTTTTACGCGGAACTCGGGATCTCTCCGAAGGAATTCTTAACGGAACTCAGACTGGAACAGGCTCGGACCCGGTTGCGCGATACGGATGATACGATTGCAACGATCGCGGCGGAGTGTGGATTCTCTTCTGCCTGTTCGCTGTTTGAATTGTTCCGGGCGAGGTACGGCTGCACCCCCGGCCGATGGCGGGCGGCAAATCGCTGACCGCCGTTCACGCCTGTTTGCGGAATGCGATCCCCTCGTATCCGACGGCGTTCCGGTAGTCGCCGGTGAGTTCGCCGCTGTTCGACTCCGCCGCGATCTCTCCGCGGAACGTGCGGGCAGGATCGATCACGTCAAGCGTCGCGAGAAAGAGCGCGATCGGATTCATCCCGCAGATCGTCGCTCCGGTTTTCCCGAGGAACGAGGCGAATCCGGAGAGGTCGCGGTTCGCGATGAGTTCCGCCGCCGCATGATCCTGTGCCCGCAGCCGCTCCGGAACCTCCTCCGTGAACGGTACATAGCGGAAACGGGTTCCGTAGTGCGTGAAGTCCGAGCTCACGATCCAGAGTGTTCCCGGCGCGTCAAGTTCCGCCATGCGCGGCGCAAGTGTCAGAACATCCTCCATCGACAGCGCTCCGACCACGAGCGGCAACACCTCCGGCTGGCCGAAAAAATATTGAATGAGCGGGAACTGAACCTCAAGCGAATGCTCTTTCTCATGCGCATCGTCCCGGACGGCCACGAGCGGCGAATTCCAGTGCTCCATCAACTCGAAGAGTTCCGTCGCGGTCGACAGGTCGCCGAACGGCGTCCGCCAGCGCGAGTAATCCGATGCCGCGATCCCGCGGAAGCCGACATAGTGAGAAGGCCCGAGCACGATCACCCGGCCGATCTTCTTTTTGCGGAGAGTTCCGAGCGGAGCCATCGCGGTCGGCAGCGAAAACACATATCCCGCATGGGGCAGCACAACCCCCTTTACTTCCGCCGCGTCGGGGACAATCGGAGGGAGTTTCCCTTCCGCTTCCGCAAGACGGCGGCGCAGGATCAATGGGTCATTCTCATAGAACATCCCGGCCACGGCGGAGAGCCGCACTTTCTGCTGGTCGCGGATCGGCATCGCTCACTCCCTCCCGGATCTTACTGCTGGATTACGCGCGGATAGCTGCCGAGAACCTTGAACATCGCGCAGTCCTGCTTGAGTTCCGAGCAGGCCGCGGCCACTTCCGGATCCTCCTTATGGCCGAGGATGTCCGCGAAGAAGCAGTATTCCCAGTTGCCGCTCTTGAGCGGGCGGCTCTCGATCATCGTCATGGAGATGTTGTGGTTGCGGAACGGGCGCAGCGCGTCGTAAAGCGCGCCCGCGCGGTCGTGCAGCGCAAAGCAGAGGCTGGTTTTGTCGTCGCCCGATGGTTTGTTTTCCTGCCTGCCGATTACGAGGAAGCGCGTGATGTTGCGCGAGTTGTCCTCGATGTTTTCGGCGATGCAGGGCAGGTCGGAGTGTTCATGCGCCATCGCTCCGGCGATCGCGGCCGCATCGGATTCGCGTTCGGCCAGTTCCATCGCGCGGGTCGTGCTGGTCACTTCGATCAGCGTCGCGTGGCGCAGGTTCGCCTGAAGGTATTCACGACACTGTCCGAACGGCTGCGGATGGCTGTAGATGCAGCGAATCTCTTCGAGCGGGCCGGCGCTGTAAAGGAAGAGGTGAATCGGCAGATTGAATTCCGCGACCGCCTTCACGTTCGAGGAGACCAGCGAGTCGAGCGTCGGATTCACGACCCCTTCGGTCGTGTTCTCCACCGGTACCATGCCGTAGTCGGCGCGACCGGATTCGACGGCGCGGAAGACGTCGCTGATCGCGGATTCCGGTTGCGCATTCACGCCGCGCCCGAATTTTTCGAGCACAGCAAGGTGGGAAAAGGTCCCCTGAGGACCCATGTAGGCGACTGAAACCGGCCGCTCAAGCTTGATCGCCGCGGACATGATTTCGCGATAGATCGCCAGAAGAGAATCCCGATCGAGCGGGCCGGGATTCGCGGCGGTCAGCCGGTCGAGCAGCTGCCGTTCCCGCTCGGGCACATAGATCGGCAGGTTGTTTTCGTGTTTCCACGCGCCGATCCTGCGGCCGAGTTCGCAACGCTGGTTCAGCAGGCGGATGATTTCACTGTCGATCGAATCGATTTCGGTTCTGAGTTTTTCAATATCCATGTTCATATCCCTATTGTCGGATTTGATTTGATTTTTCAAAAAAACGCAGCCTCCGGCCCGGTTGTTCCGTAACGGGGTTGAATTAATAAACTTTGAAATGTACTTTATTTCAATGGCATATTGGGAGGAAACCGATGTTTTTTTTGAAAATTTTCATTTTTGCCGTGTTTTTCGCCGTTTTCGCGGCCGGTTGCGCGAGCTCCTCCGGCTCCGGGAACGGCATTGTCCATGCCCCGCCGTTGAGTGATCCCGCCACGATGGCCCGCCGGGCGGACGAGCTGGCGAAGGTTCTTGAACCGTGTCGCGTCCGCGGGCTGGCGTTCCGCCCCGAGACGCTGGCGGATAGCCATTTCGCTTCTCCGGCGGATTTTCTGGCGCTCGTGCGCGAGTTCGGCTTCAACCGGCTCTACGTCTACCTCGCGTCGCCGGAGTCTCTGGAGCTTCCGCAGCTCGATGAACTGTTCGTCGAGGCCGGGAAGGAGGGAATGCCGGTCGAGGCCGTCCTGCCGGAGAGCTGCTACGTGATCGGGCGGCGCGGAAACTTCATTCTCCGCAACTTCGTCTCCGGGGGAACCACGTTGGAGGAGATGCTGGCGCATCTGCGGGAATTCGAGGCGGATCATGAATCGTTCCGTTTCTCCGGAGTCACCGTGCTTGCCGAACCGCATCTCTTCACTTCCGCCAATCCCCGCCGCCCGAAAAATCTCGTTTTCGCCTGGAGCGACAAGACCTTCGGCCCGGGACTCGACAATGACAGAATCATGCGCGCCACGCTCCAAAAACTTTCCGCTTTCGGCGCGGAGCTCGGGTCCACGCCGTTTACGGTCGCGATGCCGGATTTCTACGAGGAACTCGTGCAGGAGGGGAAACTCTCCTGCGGGTCGGTCGCGGATTTCTCCGCCGCCGCACCGAAGATCATGATCCGCAACGCGGGAAACAAACCGACCGAGGCGGTCGAGGTGGTTAGAAACGAGCTCAATGCCGCAAAGCCCGGTTCGCTGCTCGTTTCGATTACGCTTGCGGAACACACCTCGGTCACCGCCGGTTCTCTGCGTCGTCGGAACTGGGCGGATTTCATCCGGTCGCTCGATTATGCGATCGGTCAGTGGAAACAGTACCCCGCCTTCGACGGTGTCGTGCTCGGCCCGTTTTCCCGGATAGAAACGCTGCATCAGGAGAAATGATTTATGCGCTGCCCGAAATGTGGATGTCTTGACGATAAAGTGATCGACTCGCGGTCGGTCAAGGACGGCGCGGGAGTACGCCGCCGCCGCGAGTGTCTGGGCTGTTCCTATCGTTACACCACGATTGAAGGAATCATCCCCGAGGAGCTCAAGGTGGTCAAACGCAACTCCGTCCGGGAGGATTTCGACCGCGACAAACTGCGGCGGGGCATTGCGAACGCCTGCTACAAACGGCCGGTCAACCCGGATGAGATCGACCGGGCGGTCGAAGATATTTCCGCCGCGATATTGCGCGACTGCGACAAGGAGGTCACGAGCGCCGAGATCGGCAGCCGCGTGATGAATGAACTGCGCAAGATCGACCAGGTCGCTTACGTCCGATTCGCCTCGGTCTATCGCAAATTCGAGGACGTCGACGAGTTCATCGACGAGATCCGTACGCTTAAGTAAAACCGAACCACACAGGCTGTTATCTTGAAAGAACCGATGCTGATTCTGGCGCCCGGCCGCGAGAAGTCGCTGTTGCGGCGTCATGTCTGGATTTTTTCCGGCGCAGTCGCCGCTGTTGAGGGCGATCCCGCTCCCGGAGAAACCGTTGTGGTGGTCGACGCCGACCGCCGTTTTCTCGCGCGGGCCGCGTGGTCGCCCGAGTCGCAACTTTCGGCGAGGGTCTGGAGTTTCGATCCGGAGGAGAGAATCGATGCGGCATTTTTCCGCCGCCGCGTTCACCTTGCCGTGGAGTTCCGCCGGTTTCTGAAGCTCGATGCTCCGACGGGCGGCTGCCGCCTCATTCACTCCGAGGGAGATGCGCTGCCGGGGGTGATCGCGGATCGTTACGGCGAATTCGTGGTCGTGCAGTTCCTGAGCGCCGGTGCCGAACGTTTCCGTTCCGAAATCGTTGAAGCGTTGCGGCAGGAGACCGGCGCGAAAGGTATTTTCGAACGTTCCGACGCCGGAGTGCGCGCGAAGGAGGGACTCTCCGAACGGTGCGGCGTCATCGCCGGCGAGGCTCCCCCGAATCCGATCGTCATCGAAGAGAACGGCGCAAAGTTCGCCGTCGACGTGCGCCACGGCCAGAAAAGCGGATTCTACTTCGATCAGCGTGACGCCAGAACCTTCGTCGCCCGGCTCGCCGCCGGGAAACGGATGCTGAACGCCTTTTCCTACACCGGCGGTTTCGGGGTTGCGGCGGCGCTCGCGGGGGCGGAGCATGTCATCAACGTCGATTCGTCCGCGCCTGCTTTGAAGCTTGCCGCACACAACATGGAACGCAACCGGATCCGCCCGGAACGGTATGAAAACCGGGAAAATGACGTTTTCGCCGAACTGCGCTCGCTTTCCGCAGCAGGACACAGATTCGATCTGATTGTGCTTGATCCGCCGAAGTTCATCGATTCGCGCAACGCCCTGACGCGCGGCTGCCGCGCCTATCAGGACATCGCCCGGCTGGGATTCGGGCTGCTCGCTCCGGGCGGGGTGCTCTGCAACTTCTCCTGTTCGGGACTCATGACGCCGGAACTCTTCCAGAAGATCACGGCGGATGCGGCGGTCGAGGCCGGAGTTCGCGGCGTGATCCTCCACCGTTTTGAGCAGGCGGCCGATCATCCGGCGGCGCTGGCGGTGCCGGAGAGCTTCTATCTCAAAGGACTCGCGACCCGGATCGACGCATAAAAACCGGCGCGTCAGTCGCGAATCCGGTAGATCCTGCCCTCGATGAGCGTGGCGTAAACTGCGCCGTCCGGCCCGCGGGTGAAGTCATTCACGGCCGAATCGCCGCCGCGGAATTTCCAGAGCAGCGTTCCACTGTCCGCGTCGACCGCGGCGATGACGCCGTTGCGGCTGCCGGCGTAGACGATGCCGTCCGACTCCAGAACCGGGCAGGGGGCGTGGTCGTAGCCGAACTTCAGATCGCACACCCATTTGAGCGTGAATTCCGGTCGTCCGGTTTCGACTGCGATGAGTTCCCCGTCCATGGTTTTGGCGTAGACGGTCGAACCGTCCTCGCTGCCTCCGAGGGATTCCCGGACTTTGTACGCATTGCTTCGCCAGACCGTTTTGCCGGTTTTGAGATCGATTGCACTCATGAACCGGTCCGGCGCGACGATGATTGCCTGACCGCGGGAGATGACCGGATTCACGTTGCCGGGCGAGTAGAGAACTTGAGAGTTCCCGTTGTTCCATTTCCAGCGGAGCTCGAGAGTTTCGGCGTCGAGCGCATAGAGATTCGTATCCCACGCGCCGAACACAACGACGCCTTCCCCGACGGCGGGGCGTCCCTGCATGGGGCCGAACTCTTCGCCGGAGGCTTTCAGACAGCTGCCGTTCGCGTCGACCCGGTAGAAGGAGTGACTGCCGCCGCCGATGTAAAGTTCACTTTCCGTGGCGCATCCTCCGCCGATGACGGGGGAGGGGGCAGGTTGCCAGTGCAGCAGCTTGCGCGCGCGCTCCGAGAAGAAGGCGATTCCGCCGCCGCCCTTCTGACCGTCCGGCGCACTGGTCGTGCCGATGGCGACCGTCCCGTCATAGGCTGCCGGCGTGGAGTGGAGGGGCGACCCAAGCTGTTTTTCCCACAGGACTTTGCCGCTTTCCGGATCAAGCGCGACGAAACGACCGTCACTGGTTCCGTAGTAGAGCCCGTTCTCCGTGACCGCCGCCCCGGTGAAAACCGAAGCCGGATCCGCGTGCAACAGTGTGACTTCAACATGATCGGGCAGGGGGGCTTCCTGCGGGAAAGGCTTTTCTTCGATCGGATCGCGCTGCTTGAACGGGAGGATTTCTCCACCGAGCCGTTTTTCGAATGCTTCGAGCGTTTTCCCGTCGGTTTGAAGCAGGTCGTAACCGCAGGTTTTATCCCAGTCGACGAGCGGACGGCAGACGATGCTGTCGAGACCGTAGATCCGCTGCCGGAACTGTACATGCGTGTGTCCGGAAACGACGCCGAGAATGTGATACTCCCGCAGAATCTTCGCGATCATCGGGCCGTTGCCGAGTTCCCCGGCCAGCGGATAGTGACAGAAAACGATGACCGGTTCCCCCGCCCCTGCGAGCCGCTTGAGAGACTCTTTCAGAAATGCGACGTCCTCGCTGCGAACGTAGCCGTCCCCCATTTTCAGATAGGGGCCGGTCGGAAAACCGATCAGCACGACTCCCTTGTGCTTAACGGCGAACCGTTCACGTCCCCAGAGTTCCGCAAAGGTCTGCCCCGCGCTTTCCGACCAGTTCGTCTCGTGATTGCCCGAAACCGCATAGAGCGGTTTGCGGATTCCGGAGAGCCGTTTGTGAACACACTTCAGCTCGGCGTCCGAACCGTGGTTTGTGAGGTCTCCGGTCACGACCACAAGGTCGGTGTCGCTCGCGTTGATCTCCGCAACCAGTTGCGGCATGAGTTTGTCATTGGCGTTTCCCGGTGAGACGTGAAGATCGGAAAGCACCGTGATCTTCAACTCCGCCGCCGATGTCAGCAGAGCGGATGCGAGCAGAAGAGAGAGCAGAACAATTCGCATAAACAATGAGCTCCTGGAATTCGGTTTTCGGGTAACTTACCGCCCGTTCATCCGGAAGTCAAGCCGCGGCACAAAAAAAACGCCCGGAATATGTCCGGGCGCCGGTTTTTTCCGGTGTGATTTTCCGGCTTATTGAGCAGCCGTCGTTTCAGCGGGTTCGGATTCCGCATTGTCGCGCTTGTCGCTCTTGACCTTGCCGAGATAATCGGGCAGGTCGAGCCCGGCCATGCCGGCGACGTCATGCAGCGGCGGCAGGCTCTGCAGCATGCCGGAGAGAAAGTTCGCCGTGGTGGTCTTGCCGTCGGCGGTCTTGCCGCCGCCGTCCCAGACGGTGACCTTGTCGATTTTGATCCCCTTGATCGCCTCGGTCTGCAGAGCGACGATCTCCTGGAGTTTTTCGATGAGCAGCATCTTCGAGGCGGCATTCGAGTCGTTATCACACGCTTCGATGATTGCGCGATAGCCGTCGCCCTTGGCTTTCAGAATCTCATAGTTTCCGCGCGCCTCGGCTTCGAGTTTCGCGAAGATGGCATCGGCCTGCCCCTTCGCCTCGCGGCGCAGTTTTTCGGCTTCGGCGTCGGCAGCGATTTCGATCTGGTTCTTCTGGATTTCGGCCGGGACGATGACTTCTGCGCGCTGGCGCTCCATCTCCATCTTCGCGCGGGAGATCTGGGCATCGGCTTCCGCTTCGAACTTCGCCTTTTCAATCTGGGCGGCCGCGACCTGGCGGGCGGCTTCGGCGCGGCGGTATGCCTCGGCTTCCTGTTCGGACCTTGTGGCGTTCGATTTTGCGATTTCGATCGCGGAAACGTTTTCCCCCTGGGTCGCGGTTGAGTCGGCCTGTTTGACGGCGATACGGCGGTCGCGGTCGGCATTCGCCTCGCCCGCGGCGGCGGCCGCTTCGGCCTCCTTGACGGCGATGCGCTGTGCACGGTCGGCGTCGGCCTCGCCCGCGATGGCGGCGGCTTCGGCCTGTTTGACGGCGATGCGCCGTTCGCGGTCGGCGTCGGCTTCGCCGGATGCGGCCTCGGCTTCGGCCTTGGCGACGGCGATGCGTTCGAGTTTATGCGCTTCAGCCGCACCGATGCTTCCCTTGCGCTGTTCTTCGGCGACATCGACTTTCGCCTTGTTGATCGCGCCGGCGGCGGCGCGCTGCCCGATGGCCGTAATGTATCCGGATTCATCGGTGATGTCGGTGATGTTCACGTTCAGGAGTTCGAGGCCGATCTTCTTGAGTTCTTCGGCCACGTTCGCTTCGACGGCGCGAAGGAAGGTTTCGCGGTCGGCGTTGATCTCTTCGATCATCATCGAAGCGATGACCAGACGCAGCTGGCCGAAGATGATGTCTTTCGCAAGCTCCGCGATCGCTTCGGGACTTTGCCCGAAGAGACGTTCGGCCGCGTTGCCCATGATCTCCGGACTCGTGGAGACTCCGACCGTGAAGACCGACGGCACGTTGATGCGGATGTTCTGTTTGCAGAGGGCGTTGTCGAGGTTCACCGCGATCTGCAGCGGGCGCAGCGAGATGTAACCGTAGTCCTGTACGACCGGCCAGACGAATTTCGCGCCGCCGTGAATGCATTTCGCCGCCTGATGCCCGCCGGTCTTGCCGTAGATGATCATGATTCGGTCGGAGGGGCATTTGCGATACCAGGTCACCAGCGAGATGAAGAACATCAGAATGACGAACCCGGCGATGGTGGCGATGATGATGACTCCCATGCTTGAGCACTCCTTGTTTGGTTAAAAGTGAAAGTCGTACGGTTTAGATCCGGCAATGTACCGGTGTTTCTGTTTCGCCCGTTTTTTTCTGCGGTTCAGGTAAAATGTGAGGAGATACCCTCCCGCGATTCCGGCGGCGAACCCGGCCGTGACCGGCAGAACGTTCAGCAGGATTTTCAGCACGGATTCCTCCGGATCAGTTCGATTTGACGAGGAAAGTGCCGTCGCCGAGATCTTCGGCGATGGTTACGATGCTGCCGGTCTTGAATTCCACGTCGGCGCGTGCGCTGATCTGACGCGTGCAGCCGGGCAGGTTGACCGTGACAAGGCCGCCCGGGGCGCGTTCGGCCGGAATCGTCAGATAGACGGTTCCATGCCGGCCGACGAGGGCCTCGGCGGTGATGTTTCCGGACTGCTGGAGCTTCAGCATGAGCGAGACGAGGAATGCCGTAAGAACCATCATGACCAGGCCGCTGACGATCGCGATTCCGAGTCCGCCGATGCCGAGGTGACCGTAGAAGAATCCACCCCATCCGAAGAACGTGATGAATGCGATGATCGCCTTCAGCGAGAAGAAATTCAGCCCGGCCACATCGGAGACGTCATGGGTGTTCACGTCGAAATCGATGCCGGAAGGATCCGCATCCACATCCGCGTGGAGTCCGGTCATGCTGAGGATGAACTGCAACGCGAGAACGACGCTGCCCGTGACGGCGATGAACAAATAGACACTGCGTCCGCCGGCCAGAAATTCATTGAGCTCCTGCCACATGATCCGCCTCCTTTCCTTCGGTTTCCCTGTTCAGGGCGACACTGCTTTTATGGTATCACGTTTTCCGCCAAAATCAAAGGTTTTTTCCGTTCAGACGCGAAAAAAACGAAAAATTTTTACTTCTGCTTGCATTCGGGGACACGGCGGAGTATCTTCTCTCCTGGTTTTCCTGGAGAAATCGGAAAAAACGGGGGGAAGCTCATGATTCACTGTCCTGAGTGCGGGCGCGAGATCCCGGAGAAGGATTTCAACGTCTCGACCGATCTGGCTTTCTGCAGCGTGTGCGGCACGAATTACAGTTATTCGGAACTGGTGGAGGCGGAGAAGAACTGTGAAGATGCGTACCGTTCCGACCTTCCGCCGCGCGGGATCCGGGTGACGGGCATTCCGCCGTATGACGAAGTGCTCTCCTACCGCTTCATTTCGAGCGGGGTGTGGGGGCTGCTGATTTTCGGGATTATCTGGTGCGGGGTGACAGGAGTATTCACGGTGAATATCTGGTTCGTTGAAGTCACGCCGTGGCCGGTGAAACTTTTTCTGCTCCCGTTTCAGGTGATAGGCCTCTGTATTCTGGGGGCGGTTCTTGTGACGTTGTTCGGCCGGGGGGAACTGCGGGTGCGGGATGGCGAGCTCGAAACCTTTGCCGGAATCGGCCGAATCGGCCTGATTCGCAGATGTGATCTTGCGAAAATCGAACGGGTTGCGGTTGAACCGACCGGCATCACACAGGACAACCGCCCCATCTACGGCGTGTTGATCCGCTGTGGCGGCAGGAAGCGTTTCATCGGCCGCTGGCTGAGCAGCGAAAAGCAACAGTACATCGAGAGTTTCATCCGCCATCACATCCGCCGGAACGACGCCCGGAAAAAAGGGTTCTGGGCGTAGCGTCCCGCGCGACGGAGGCTCCTACTTCACTAGTTTGAATTCCCGGATTCGGAAATCTCCAGAGGTTTCTTGGTCGGTTTGTCCATGGTAGCCGACTTTGAGTTCCATGATTTCCTGCAAATTTCGTTTTCCGTTTTGAATGTTTTTGAACTCATTCCAATTGATTTTATAACGGTTGACACCTTGTGATTGGAAGCCCTTCGGAGAGAGATCGACCCGGTCAGCAGTTCCGTCTGCATAGCTTGCAAACATAATTGGAAGTAACCCAGAGGGAATTCGGTTTTCCAGTTCCAGGAGAATTCCGGTCGATCCAGGGGTGTGTCGAATTGCTTTGGAATCCGTATAAAGGTAAATCCAGCTCCATTTCCCCGGTTCGGTAGTAAATCGTATAGATTTCCCGATCTTAACGGCCTGTTTCAAATTCGTGGAACGGGTCCAGCGGATCGTCGTGGGGGAAAACTGAACCGGTTGACGACGTTTCTTTCCGCCAAATGTGATTGTGACGGTGCTCACATTCCGCATGATCTGCACTGGTAATGTCAGCAGGTCGCCTTCCTGGGTGAAGCCAAGGCGACGGGGAGTGTTTTCTGCAAAATTGTCCAAAGTGACACTGTCAACGATTTCGTCGGAGGGGAGATGTAGTTTCAGCAACGATGTAAAGTCCTGATCGAACTGCTGATATTGTTCCATGCGCCAAAAGCCTATCACCAGAGCATTGTCTTTTCTGCGGCGCCAGGTTGTGGAATGGACAGCATCCGGATTGACAGTGAAAACCGGTTTCAACTTCCGTTCAGGCGCGAAATTGTCGGCCACGTTTCCATAACGCGTAGCCATTTTCTGCATCACAAAATAAGAAGGAAAGCGTTGAAGAAGATTTTCACTTACGAGACCGAAATTCGCTTCATTTGCCCAGACCGGATCGCATTTGAGCGAATAGACGCAATAGGCTTTCAGCGGAAACCCGTTGACAATTTCATCTGCAAGCAGGAAGGCATTGCGTCCCAGCCAGTCGGCCAGCCGAAGCCGATTCTGCTCCGTGTTCTGAGAAAATTTACTTACAAATTTACCGCGCGTGGAATAACCGTATTCCGTGATGTAGTATTCCAGTTTTTTTCCCTGCGGGCTGAAAGATTCTACCATATTGCGGAACTGCGTCAATTGCTGATGAAGACCGTTCCGAGGCATTGAAGAGGCGATTTCGTCGCGTCCGCATTCGGGCGGTCCGTATGCATAGGGGTGAAAGCTGACGCCGTCCGCATATTCCAGAATGCCCAATTTTAAAGCGGCTTCCAGCCAGGCAAAAGCCCCTTTCTGATCCGGATTGAGCTGCTTTTGATTTCCCAGGTACGCGCCATATCCCGCGCAAGTTCCTACGAGAATCTTTACATGCGGAAGCGAAGCTTGCAGAGCTGGAGCTGCTTCTTTCACCAATGTCGCGTAGCTTTCCGGGGATTTGTGGGCATTGGGTTCGTTGTCGATTTCGATGGCGGTCAGGCAGGGAAATTTTTTCCCCAGTTCGATCAGCCAGCTGTTGAACTCGTCAATAGCCTCACGAGTACGGTACGAGTACATGGCACAGATGATAACTTTGATCCCGGATTTCTGATAGAGCGAAAAAGTGTGTTCCACCCTTTCTCGGTTCTGCTTTACACTCAATTCGTTGAGTGTTTCCGGCCCTCCCACGAAGAAAGCGGAATACAATGAATCGCGGACTATCCCGAAGTTTGCGTCACGCAGGGTTGGCAGAATCATTTCGATGTTCCAGGAGGGACGGTTCCGTTTATTGTTGGGATAAAAATAATCCGTATGCAGAGTATGCAGGACAACGCCTGTTTCCGAGGAAGGTTGAAAAGAAATAGCCTGGTTCTCTTCGTCACTCAGCGGTACCGCTTGAATCTCTTCTCCGGTTGCATTCCCCGCGAAACAAATTGAAGTCGGATGGGAAACTTCTCCTGCCAGCAGCTTCAGATCGGCAATGGCAACACGTGAATGCACCGGCACCAACCCTAGCCGGAAATTTTGTACAGTCAATGTCCGCGGCAACTCGATTGAAACAGTGGAAAGTTGAGATTTTTCGTATGGGACCGTGAAAATATAATCCGGCGTGCTCGGAAAATTGCCCTTTGCATCTGGCAGATAGATTCTCAGATCCCAGGGATAGAAACTTTTTGTCCCTGCCGGAAAATCTTGTTGCGGGATGGATAACTGAACACCACGTACAGGAGTTTGATCGGAGCGCCTGATATCGATGAAAAATTCATCGATTGCTCCCGCGCTGCAGACAAACGTCTCCGCATTATCATCTGTAAGGACGGTGTTCCCCGGGTCAGTTCTTTTTGCTTCTCCGCTCGAATACTGGTTGGGATAGGAATAGGTGTAATCGGTACCGCTCAGAATGAGTGTTGACAACACTGTTGAGAAAATTAGTGATATCTTTGTAAACATTTGATGATAATCCTTTTCAGATGGTCCCGTTCCACGTCCACTTGTTGTTTTCTGTTATCCCTTTTTCTCCCAGAATATCAGCTTGATAAAAACCGGAACTTACCCCGTTGGGAGTGCGTACCGATTCGACATGACCGTCTAGAAAAAGCACAGAAGCGGAATTCCCATGACGTGGATAGACCATGTAAGTCTTATTGGTTTGCGAATATAAATAGAAGTAACCGAAATGATCCGTTGCGTGGCCTGTATCCGCACTCATGACGACGGCTGCAGCTCTTTTGATCCGATCAATTTTCTTGGCTCCGTAAAGACCGTCAATATTGTAACCATAGCTGATATAGTAGTCGAAAAAACTGCCTTCCTTGGCCGTCAGGTTGTCAGATGGACAGTAGAAAAGTTTGACAGGGGTTTTTCGCTCCGAGAATTTTTCCTGTGAAAAGTAAGGATAAAGTGCTTTGTTCCAGGCCGTGAAGGTCCCCCACGCCGGTGCATAGGGAAGCTGACCGTCATTATCCGAAACATAAAGGGCGCATGTAAGACCTAACTGTTTCATATTGGAAGCGCAATTGCTGCTTCGCGCCCTTTCCCTGGCCTGATTGAGGGCCGGCAGCAGCATCGATGCGAGAATTGCAATGATTGCTATCACAACTAAAAGTTCAATTAATGTAAAATATTTTCTCATTTGCTCCTCCCTGTCCTTATGAACGGTATGTTGCTGTTTCATGTGAATCTCCCTTCATCGATTTATTGTGGAAAAAGATCTGATCCGGGCGACGGACTCCCGGATGATGAGTTCGGTTTCAAGCATTTCTGTCGGTAGTTCATGGCGCCGCTCCTTCAGAAACTCATCGAGGCTTTTGATTGCAAGAAAGCCGAGTTCCGTCAACGGCTGTTTCACTGTGGTCAAAGCCGGATGCAGATACCGGCCATATGGGATGTCGTCAAATCCAATGATCGAAATATCTTCCGGAACGCGCAGATTTGCATCCCAGCACGCCTTGATTGCACCAATTGCCATTTCATCATTTGTGCAGAAAATCGCGGTTACTTCCGGAAACAATTTCAGAAGCTGGCAACACTGGTTGTAACCGGCTTGAGGCGTTTCGTTGGTTGGCTGATGGGGAATGATCCATTCCTTGTTGTAATCCGGATTGATCCTTGCCATCACATCGTGGTACGCCTGGAGGCGCTGTTGGTGGTTTTCACTGGCTTCGAGCGCATTGCAGAGAAAACCGATCTTGCGATGTCCGCATTCCGCCAGATATTCCATCGCTCGTATGGCTCCGTCGTAGGATTCGTTGTTTACATACCCTATCTTATTCGCCGCAATTTTCCCGTTGATCAGCATGGTCGGGATTTCCGCTTCGATCAGCTGGGGAATTTGAGCGGCGATTTTATCTACGGGGAACAGTACCACTGCATCGCATCTGCGTTCGCGGATCAACTGCAGCAGCGGCTTCGCTTCCGGCGTGATCCGGTAGAAAATCACCGTCACATCCAGCAGTCCGTCGTCACTGTAATCCGCTATCCCGTCAAGCACTTGTGAAATATATTCGTTCACCAGCGAGGAGTCCATCACCACGATGACTCCGATGTTGAATCTGCGTTCGCTCCCCTTCGTCGGAGCGAAGTTGAACTTTTCCACCACCGCCGAAACCCGTCGCCGCACCTCCTCGCTCACGTCCGTCCGGTTGTTGATCACACGCGACACCGTCGCAAGTGAAACTCCCGCCTCCTCCGCAACAAGTTTAATGTTGATCTCTTTTCTGTGCCGTGCCATTTCCGGAAGCTCTCCTGTTACGATTTATTTTCGTAAATTAATTATGACACATTCAAAGTGAAAAAGCAAGAGTGGAAAAATTTATTTTCGAAAAAAAATAATTCCCGATTTCCGCCGATGCGGAAAAAACGGGAAGGGCAGCATCAGATGGTTTCGTCCCAGCTCTTTTTGACTTTGCGCTTTTCAAGCGGAAGAGGCCGGAGACGGGCGATGACCCAGATCCCGACCGAGAGCAGAACCGTCGCAACGGCGAAGTAGATCCGGTAACCGTACAGCGGATTTCCTTCCGGGGCAAAACCGGCGCAGAGATCGAGCAATGCCCCGGTCACGGTCATTCCGGCGATTCCGGCTCCGGCGCCGTTGATGACCGCGATGAACATCGAACTGGCCACACGGCGCTCCTCCGGAACGGTCTGAAGAAAATAGTGGGTCACCGAATTCGTCGTCCCGAGATTCATGCTTCCGGCCAGCAGGAACGGCATGATCATATAAACCGGCGAGAAATTCGCCGGGGCGACGAGCCAGAGCAGGCCGATCCCGAGCATCAGAATATAGGCGTAGAGCATCGTTTTGCGCGGTCCGATCGTGTTGGCGACCTTGCCGGAGAGGAACGAGGCCGCCGCACTCGCTCCGAACTGCCCGAGCGCGAAGAGCAGCGCCCCCGTGTCGCTGACCCCGCAGCCGCGCTTCAGGGCCAGCATCGAAATCGGAATCAGCATGATGACCGCCAGATTGACGCAGAATCCCGCCGCGAGAAGCCGCAGCAGTTTCCGGTCGCGCAACACCTTGCGGAACTCTCCGGCGATCGGTTTCCTGGCCGAGTTGCGAATCCCTTCGGTTTCATCGATCCGGTTGATGAAACGAGAAGAGGTGAAGCCGCACAGCGCCCCGACGACGATGATTCCGGTCAGCATTCCGAGGCTGTCGCTCAATTTCAGCAGCAGACTGATCGTCACGAGCGCCACGAGACAGGAGACGTAAAAGAGGCCCGTGCTCACGCCGATCACCTTTCCGCGGTCCGCATCTGTCGTGATGTTTCCGATGAGCGGCTGCGACATCACGACTCCCGCCGCACGGAAGCCGTAGAAGAAAAAAGCTCCCGTGAGCAGCATCCCCATCGCCGTCGTCCGGAATCCCGAGATACATACGAGCGCCGAACCTGCCACCAGCAGCGCCGCGATGTTCCGTGCGATCCAGAAGATCGACTGACTGCGGGCGGCGCCGGTCCGGGCCGTGACGATCTTTCCGAGCGGCAGAAGCAGATAGCCGAAGTAAAGCATCGCTCCCAGGGCCGAGACGATGTAATCCGGGCAGCCGAGCCGCACCGCGAGCAGAATCAGAACCGTCTCCCCCAGGCACATGTAGGAGAGCCCGTTGATGAGGTTGAAGAGATTGTAATTACGCTGCGACTCCCGTCGCTGTTCCACCGTAAGCGGTTGTTGCCGGATCATTCCCGCCTCTGAAAGCCGTTGTGTTCCGGAAAGCCCCGCGCCTGCCGGTCTTTTGGAAGAATAATATACTCCATTCCCGGAATTTTGCCATCGACGGGAATGGATTTTTTTCGATTTTGCCGGTTGCGGCTTGCATTTGCCGCGACAGGTGATATTGTAGTTCCATTGAGCCGGTCAAGGAAGGAGGCACAGAATGAGCAAGAGCCACGATGTGAAAAAGGATGTCAAGAAACCCGCAACCAAAACCTTGAAGGAGAAACGCGCCGAAAAGCGCGCCCGGCGCGGCGAATAAAACACGCGAAACAGCAAAATCGGGGAGCCATCCGGAATGATCTTCGCGGAGGCTCCCGCTCTTTTGCTGGTTTGTTTGTCAGCACTCCTCAGGAGAGAGTCCCGGAAAATCTCCGTTCTCCTGCGGCTCGATCCGATGCAGCGTGAGCGTTCCGTCCAGATACTCGTTGATGCTTTCGGCGAAGGCGAGATAGTGCGGAGTTTGATTGTGCGCTTCCAGCGCGTCGTCGCTCTTCCAGGTCTCGAGGATGATATAGCAGTTCGGATGCAGAACGTCCGGATAGATGTCGTAGCTGATGTTGCCCTCCTCCTTGCGGGAGTTTTCGACGAGAGGCTTGACCATCTCCTCGAAGGCGGCGGCTTTTTCATTCTGAACGGGAACGGTGACGATGAGTTTGAACATGATGTTTCCTCTGTTTTATGGTTGCGCGGGGGAGGGGAGCCTCGGCCCGACGGGAGTTTGAGCTGGTTGCCGCAGCTGCTGAAGTTTCTGAAGCTCCTGCTGAAATTGCGGAAGCTGTTCGGCCATTTTCCGGCGGGTGACTTCCGCGAGGGAGACGGCAATTTTCGCGTCGGCGGCGGCTTTCCTGCGGCCGATCGGGGTCTGGTAGAACCGGATCAGTTCGCGCATTTCGTCCGGCGTATAGAGTTCGAGATACGCTTTGGCAAGCTCTTCCTTCTGCGCCTCGTAGGAAATTGTCCGGCGCAAATACGATTCGAACGCACTGCGGAACGGAAGCAGTTCCGGCGCGCTCTGCAATTGCGCGTTGAGACTGTGCTGAAGCGTCTGCTCCATGGTGTTCGGCGTCCCGGCCGCTTCGAGCAGCGCATAGGCGAGCATCATCTCCTCCGGGCGCGGCGCCGGAGTCCGGACTGGTTCATCGGCCGCGGCCGGGCCGAGCCAGAGTGCGAGGCCGAGGCCGAGTGCGGGGACGATCGGGCGGATTTTCATATGTTTTTCTCCTTCCCCGGCTTGTCGGCGAGACGGATCCCGTCGTCGGAGATCACGATCGCGCGCTCCTTGTAGAGCATGCCGATAAGCTGTTTGAATACACGTTTGCTGAACGGAAAATGCCGTTGGATCTCCTCCAGGCTGCTTTTCGCGTTGAGCGGCAGAAAGCCGCCCGCGTCGCGCAGCGCGTCGAGAATCGCCGGTTTCTCTGCGGCGACTCCCCGGAATCCATCCGGCCGGAGCCGGATATCGACCCGGTTTTCTCCGGGACGGATCGCGTGGACGAAACCGGTCAGCCGGTCGCCGATTGCGACGGACAAAAAGAGTTCATTGAAGTAGAGGATTCCGATGTATTTCTCCTCGACGACCACACGCCAGCCGAGGCGGATCTTCTCCCAGACGATCACGCCGATCTGCTGATTCTGCCGCAGCTCCGTCACATCCCCCCTGCAGAATCGTCCGAGCCGGCGGGATGCGGCGATCCGTCCGCTTTTCGGATCGACGTAAACCCGGACGAGACACTCCTCGCCCGGCGAGACCCGTTCGGGCTGCTCGCGGAACGGCAGCAGCAGATCCTTGTCCATCCCCCAGTCGAGGAATGCGCCGATTTTCGTCACCTCCTTCACGCGCAGCAGCGCGAAGCTGTCGGCTTCGGCCTTCGGTTTCCGGGTGGTGGCGACGGGACGGTCCTCGGAGTCGAGCAGCAGAAACACTTCGATCGCCTTCCCCGGTTCAAGATCGGGCGGGACGAACTTGTTCGGCAGCAGAACCGTTTCCTTACGATTGTTCCCGTCGGAGAGGTAGAACCCGGAATCGGTCCTCCGTTCCGCGACGAGCAGGCAGGTTTTTCCAATGGGCAGCATGATTTACAGATTCTTTCCGATGATTTTGATTGCGCCGAGCGGGCTTGCGACCCGGCGCGACACCACGTCGCACTTCACGCGCAGCAGGAAGAAGATCGGACGCCCGGTGAACTCCTCATCGAGCGACTCGAAGTTGCCCTGTCCCTTCGAGACGACCACATCCGCGCGGCGCATCGCTTCGAGGAGTTCAGGCCTGCTGCGGCGCAGCGAGACGCCGGGCGCACAGTCGCCCGTGTCGACGATCGGAACGCCTTCGATTCCGGAGAGCGCCGCTTCGCGCCGCGTCACGTCGTTCAGGATCGGACGCCCGCGCACGCCGACGGTGATCCTGTCGCGGTACGGTTCGATGAGCAGCCGGTCGATAACCGCTTCGCCGCAGTTGTCGAGCATGTAGAAAATCGACTTCGCCGCGTCGAGGCGGCGCTTGAATTCCGCACAGAGTTCGCGGTCGAACGGCAGAGTCAGCACCTCCCGGATTCTCGATTCGGCCTCGTCGAGCTTGAAGTTCGGATTCACGCCGTAGTCGATCACATTCCCGCCGATTGCGAGCCGGACGGAGGCCTCGAACGGATCGGCGGCCTCCTGGACCAGACGCCGCAGTTCCGGCAGCAGCGCGAGTCCGAGTTCGGTCGAACGGTCCTTGATTTCGCGCAGCGGATCGGCGACGCCGGTGAGCTCCGACATGAGCGAGTGGAACATCGCCGCGAACTCCGGCGGGGTTATCGCTTCATCCGCTTCGAATACAAGTTTCAGAAGCCGTTTCACGATCGCATGCTGCCCGGACGCGTCCGGCGCGGCCCTCTTTGCGAGTTCTGAGAGCTGCGAGAGAATGCAGGGGTAACAGTCGACTTGAACGCGCATCGCTTATGCCTCCTCCCGGGGGGCTGCGGCGTCGAATTTCCGCAGAAAGAACCGCTTCCTCATGATGAAACTGCGCACGGCGAGCCCCCACCACGCCGCGCAGCCGGCTCCAAGTACGAGCAGAATCCACTCCCCGAACCGGACGAAGAAGGTCGGTTCCGGGCGTTCCGGGACATGAACCGCAAGCTGCCGGAATCCGCGTCCGCGCCGCAGTTCAAGCCGCTTTTCAGGGCCTGGAACTTCCAGAATCTGTGTGATCTCCCCCGTCGGAAGCACCACGAGCGAGCCGCCGTTGTTGCCGCAGCGCACCATCGAAAGTCCCGTTTCCACTGAGCGCATGACCGCGTTCGCCAGATGCTGTTCGGGTTCGCTGCTGGTTGGATACCAGGCGTCGTTCGAGATCACCACAAGCACGTTCGCCCCGCGCAGCGCAAATGCGCGGGTCAGGTAACTGAAGATCCCTTCGTAGCAGATCGCCACCCCCGCGCGCACATCCTGCCGGAGCGGTACCGGGTTGAAGTTCGAGCCGGGCGCGAGGTCGCGGCTCATGTCGATGCGCCGGATGACAAATTCAGGCAGATACGCGCGGAACGGCACATACTCCCCGAATGGAACGCGGTGGATTTTATCATATTTGTGGAGCAGTTTTCCGGTTTCGTCGAAGTGGAGCGCGCTGTTGGTGACTTTGAGATCGCGCCCGTCGGCCGGGAGAGGATCCTGAAAGTCGATCGCACCGATCAGCATCGGAACATGGTACGCATACGCGAGCATCCGGATTCCCGTCCGGAACATCGTCGAAACCGGGTGCATCGCGCGGAACGGCACCGGCACCGCCGACTCCGGCCAGATCACGAGCTCCGGCTTCGGTTCGGCGGTCATCGCTTCCCGCGAGAGGGTGAGGTAAACTTCGAGCGCCTCCTGCGCTTCCCCGATGTCCGCGTTGCGCCGCTGGGAAATGTCGCCCTGAAGGACGGCCGGAAACCAGTTCGCCCTCCTGCGGGCCTCCGCCTCCGTGCGGTGCAGGTAAAGCGTGTAACCGGCCACATGCAGCAATGCGAAGCAGGCCGCGGTGAAGAGCAGGAGTTTTTTTCCGGGCATCCGGAAGCGGGTTGCCGCCGCCGTCCCGACCGCGGTTCCGAAAAAGGCGGTTGCGAACATGATTCCGAAGTGTCCCGTGAACGAGGCGAACTGGATGAGCGGCAGGTCGCGCCACATCGTGACCGAGAGGTCGTTCCACGGGAAGAGCCGCGACCGGGTCCACTCCACGAGCGTATAGAGCGCCGCGGCCGCGGCCGCGAAGCCGAGCAGACGCCCGAACGCCGCCGCAGAACCGAGGAAGCGCATGCGCGATTCATACCCTTCAAGTTCGACCGCGACCGGGAACGCCGTGTTCCGCCAGAGGAACGGCAGGAGAGCCCCCCAGAGCGCCGGCCAGAGCGAGATCGCCCACGGCATCAGAAACGGAATCGCCGGGTCGATCTCCCGCAGAAAACGGAATGCGAAGAGCGACCAGCCGAATCCCCAGACGTAACCACACAATGCCGCGAACTTCCAGCGCGAGCGGCATGCGACCGCCGTCACCGGAGCAAGCGCAACCAGGGCGAGAAGATTCCAGTTCAACGGCGGCAGCGCGGCGGCAAAACAGGCGCCCCCCGCGAAGCAGGCGAGCAGATCAAGCAGCCGGTAACGGAATGCCGCCCGGCGGATTTCATTCGGTTCCTTTTCAGCCGAAGTGTCCGGTTTTCCGGAAAAAAACTTGTGTAAATACAACATTTCGGAACGATTCCCATTGACAGAAACGTGGTTCTGGTGTAATTTACACTGCTTTACGGATAAATTCAAAAGCTCCTCCGGATTTATCTTGCGAAATGAGGAGTCAACAGCCGGTTCCGTCCTCCGGAAAGGCGGTCATCCGGTTTCAAATTTGCGGGAAGAATCATGAAAATAGCGGAAATTCAGGAATTCGATCACCTGGTGATCGGCAGCGGGCTGGCCGGACTGTCGAGCGCACTGCATCTGGCCGACTCCGGGCGGAGTGTGGCGGTCGTGACCAAGCGTGAGATCTACGAGTGCAACAGCCGTCTGGCGCAGGGCGGCGTCGCCTGCGTGATGGACAGTCTCGACTCGTTCGAGGAACATGTGAAGGATACGCTCGAAGCCGGCGCCGGTCTCTGCGACGTGGGCGCCGTGCGCGCGATCGTCGAGGCGGGACCGGAGGCGATCCGGGAGCTCATCGAGCTCGGCGCGAAATTCACGACCCGCGGCGACCTCGGCTACACCGAGGAACCGCAGGAGTATGACCTCGGGCGGGAGGGCGGCCACCACAAGCGGCGCATCCTGCACGCGGGCGACATCACCGGCGCGGAGCTCGAACGCGTGATGATCGAGGCGGTTCGGTCGAAACCGAACATCAAGGTGTTCGAATATCATGTTGCGATCGACCTTGTGGTCAGTTCGCGGCTCAATCTCGGCGGTCCGAACCGCTGCTTCGGCGCGTATGTGCTCGACGTGAAGAACGGCAACATCGTGACGTTTCTCTCGGCCTCGACCACGATCGCCTGCGGCGGTGCGGGAAAGGTTTACCTGTACACGAGCAACCCGGACGTCGCGTGCGGTTCCGGCGTGGCGATGGCCTACCGGGCGGGGGCGAAGATTGCGAACATGGAGTTCATCCAGTTTCACCCGACGATCCTCTACCATCCGACGATCCGTTCGTTCCTCATCAGCGAGGCGCTGCGCGGCGAGGGGGCCGTGCTCAAATGCCGCGATTCACGCGACTCCGAGCCGGTCGAGTTCATGCAGAAGTATCACCCGATGAAGAGTCTCGCTCCGCGTGACGTCGTGGCGCGCGCGATCGATTCGGAGATGAAGCGCACCGGTGAGGAGTGCGTCTACCTCGACATCCGCCATCTCGATGAGGAGACGCTGCGCCGCCGCTTCCCGAACATTTTCGCGAAGTGCCTCGAAGCGGGGATCAACATGGCGAAGGATCTGATTCCGGTGGTTCCTGCGGCGCACTTCGTCTGCGGCGGAATCAAGACCGACGTGAACGGCGAATCGAGCATTCAGGGTCTCTACGCGGTCGGAGAGTCCGGCTGCACGGGGCTGCACGGGGCGAACCGCCTCGCGAGCAACAGTCTGCTTGAGGCGCTCGTGGTTTCGAAATTCTCCGCGCGGGAGATCGATCGGAAGTATTCGATGTTCCTTGCGGGCCGTCCGACCGCCGAGAGCGCGCTGAACTGGACGACCGGCAATGCGACCGACTCCGATGAACAGGTCGTCATCACCCACAACTGGGACGAGATCCGCCGTTTCATGTGGGATTACGTCGGCATCTACCGGACGAACAAGCGGCTCGAACGTGCGAAAAACCGCATCAAGCTGATCCGCAAGGAGATCGAGAAATATTACTGGGATTTCATCGTGACAGCCGATCTGGTTGAACTGCGCAATATCGCAACGGTTGCGGAGCTCATCATCGATTGTTCGCTTCAGCGGCATGAGAGCCGCGGGCTTCACTACAACGCCGATTATCCCTACAAGGATCCGGAGCTGGAGTGTGTGGATACGGTTATTCAACGGAAACTGTGATTGTCTGCCATGAAACATGAATTGCCGGTGCCCGCTCACGTCGTCGACCTGATTTCGGAGCTGCAGGAAGCGGGTTATGAATCCTACATTGTCGGCGGTGCGATCCGCGACCTGCTGCTGGGGAGGCGGCCGAAGGACTTCGATATTTCGACCTCGGCCACGCCGGAGGAGGTTCGTTCCGTATTCGGCCGCCGCTCCGCGCGGATCATCGGAAAGCGGTTCCGCCTCGTGCATGTGACCTGGTGTGGAGAGTTGTTCGAAGTGAGCACCTTCCGTCAGGCTCCGGAGCACGGCGGCGCGAACGCGAAGAAGGATCTGCCGGAGAATCTGATCCTTTCGGACAACTCGTTCGGCACGGCCGAGGAGGATGCCTGGCGGCGCGACTTCACGGTCAATGCGCTCTTCTTCGATCCGGTCAAAAGCGAGCTTATCGACTTCACGGGGCAGGGGATCGAGGACATTCAGAACCGGGTGGTCCGCGCGATCGGGAATCCCGGGCTCCGCTTCGAGGAGGATCCCGTGCGCATGCTGCGTGCATTGAAACTCATCGGACAGTACGACTTCACGATGGAGTCTGCGACGGAGAACGCGCTTTTCTCCCATCTGGAGCTGATTCGGGTCGCTTCGCCGTCGCGCCTCGCTCTGGAGTTGGAGAAGATTCTCGCAAGTTCCTACGGAGACAAACACTTTCAGGCGTTTCACGACTACGGGCTTCTGCCCTATTTCCTGCCGGAGCTCAACAATGCGTGGGATACGCCGCACGGGGATTACGCGCTGAATCTGCTCAACGAACGCAACTGCCGCGTGCGCGAAGGCGTTTACCGCAACAGCATCTCTCTGGCGATGGCGACGCTCGCGCTGCCGTTCGTCGAAAAGGGGCTCGGCAGGAATCCCGGTGAATTGTGGGAACCGGGGCCGGACTCGACCGCCGCGATCCGCGGAGTGCTCGACACGCTCTTCAAGCCGCAGACGATGATGAACCGCATGACGCTTTCCGCGGAGCGGGTGCTGATTCTGCAGCCGCTTTTCGGGGACGAGCAGGCCAGAGAGAGACTCATTGAGGCGAAATCCTATCCGCACAGCCGGGAGCTTCTCCTGATTCGCACTGCGGTGGCCGAGGGCGATTCCGCGGAGATGGAGCGGTTGTGGCCGCCCGTCTCGTCGCGCCGCCGCTCCGGGGGAAAACGCGAGCGCGGAGAAAGCGGCGGCAACGGACCCAGACGGCGCAGACGCGGCGGCCGTTCCCGCAGGGAGCGCGGCGAAAAAGGAAAAGGAGAATAGCGAAGTCATGAGAGGGGGAGCCGGGACGTTTTTTTTCCGTATTCTGACGCTGCTTCCCGCGGTTTGCCTGATTCTCGGCGCGGGGGCGGGGGAGCATGTTCTCCTGAATCCCGTGACCGGCAAACCGGTGGCCTACGGCGGAAAATTTTCGAATGCGAAGGTGAGCGTTCCGGATTTTTACCGGCCGAAGGCGCGTGAAATGCGCGGGGTCTGGGTTGCGACCGTGGAGAACATCGATTTCCCGGCGCACAACAACGCCGCCGCGTTTCAGCGCGATTATTTGGCGATTGTGAACAACTTGAAGAGGGCGAACTTCAACACGATCATCTTCCAGGTTCGTCCGATGAATGACGCGTTTTACCCGTCGAATCTGAATCCATGGTCGCGCTGGATGACGGGCCGGGAGGGCGTTTCGCTCGACGGCTTCGATCCGCTCGCATTCATGGTGACCGAAGCTCACCGGCGCGGGCTCGAATTTCACGCATGGCTGAACCCCTACCGGGTGGTTGCTTCGACGAAACTGCGCAAGGCGGCTTATCTGAAAACGCTGGACAACCGGAATTTCGCCCGGCGCAATCCCCATCTCGTGCTGGAGGTGAAGCGGAAGGACGGAAGTTATTCGCTGCTGCTGAATCCCGGCGAGCCGCGTGTCGTGCGGCACATCGTTGCGACGGTGAGGGAGATTGTGCAGAAGTATCCGGTCGACGCGATTCATTTCGACGATTATTTTTATCTTTACGGCGGGGTCGGCAATGCGGACCACAGCACATTCCGGCAGTACAATCCGAAGCGGCTCTCGATCGAGGACTGGCGGCGCGCGAATGTCGATGCGGTGATTTCCGGCGTGAAGCAGGAGCTCTCCGCGCATTTCCGCCGGACCGGCCGGAAGGTCGCCTTCGGAGTGAGCCCGTTCGGGATCTGGGCAAACCGCAAGAGCATGTCGGCGGGATCGCTGACGGGAGGACTTCAATCGTTTTTTGCCCAGTATGCCGATACGCGCGGCTGGGTGAAGAAGGGGTGGATCGATTACATCGTTCCTCAGCTCTACTGGCCGTTTTCGATGGACGTCGCGGCCTATGCGGCGCTGGCAGACTGGTGGGCCGAGACGGTGAAGGGGACGAACGTGAATCTCTACATCGGCCATGGTGTCTACCGGTTGGGCGAGGATCGTTCCTGGCCGAGCCGGGAACTGGCCGATCAGTTGCGGTACAACACGAAATTGCGTGAGGTAGACGGTTCGATTTTCTTCTCTTACCGGAATGTGTTTGCTCCGTCGAATCCGGTGATGAAGGAGGGGGTCGCGCAGGTCCTGCGCAATTACTGGCGCACACCGGTTCCGGCACCGGAGTACCGGAATATCCGTTGAGTTCCGCCGGTCGAAAAAGAAGGAAGGAAACCTGGTGTCATGAAAGTTGCAGTCATTTCGAACCCCCGCCACCGGACGGGAGACCTGATCGAGTTCATGCTGTTGCGGGCCGTTCATACGTTTCACCATTTTGTCCCGGTCGATCTGCTGGTCGTCGAGGGGGAGCTCGGTGAGGCGGAGGAGGGATTTCTGTCGGAGCTCTTCCGCTCGATGAAACATCGCAAAGTCGATCTGCCGGTCGTCTGGCTGGTGCGGGGCGGGGCGGAGAGCCTGCCGCCTGCGCCGGAGCGGATCCCGGTGAATGCGGAGGAGGTCGCTCCGGCCGCTCTCGTCGAACGGATTCGTGCCGCGGCGGGCGGATTCCCGGAGTTCCATTGTTCCCCCTTCGAGGCGACGGTTGCGGAATTCGGCGCGGACGGGTCGATCCGCACCGGGCGGTGTGCGATGGTTGTTCCGGCGGTTCCGGGCGTCGGGGATTACCATATTCATACCCGCGTCGCTTATTGCAGCGAAAACATGGATATTCCGAAAGCGCTGGAGATGGCGCGTCTCTCGAACGTCGGAACCATCGCCTTCACCGAGCACTCCGGGCAGCTTTACTTCTGTGCCGACGACTACTGGAACGGACGTTACGTCTGGCGTACGCGCGGGACGGAAGCGGGATGCCGGCTCTTCCCGCGCATGGCGGAGTATGAGAAGACGTTGCAAGAGGGGGAGTCCGCCGGGAAATTTCTGCATGGGTTTGAGCTCGATGTGGATCGGAATGGCGACGTGGCTCTCGATGCGGCCGACCGGGGGCTGGCGCAGGTACGGCTCGGGGCCGTGCACCATCTGGCCGAGCGGTTTGATCCGCACATCGCCGCAAGGCAGTTTCTCTTCTGCACGGAGTCTCTGCTGAAGTATGGTGTGAACATTCTTGCGCATCCGTTCCGGATCTTCGCCTGGTCGGGGCTGCCGGAACCGCCGGAACTCTACGAACCGGTTGCGGAACTGCTGAAGCAGTACGGCGTGGCGGCTGAGATCAACTTCCATCAGAACGAACCCCGGCTGGAGTTTTTTGATCTCTGCCTGAAGAAAGGGGTGAAACTTTCGCTCGGGAGTGACTCGCACAATCTGTATGAGGTCGGTTTTTTCCTGCCGCACTTCCGTTTTCTCACGGAGCTCGGCGTGATGGGGCGGCTCGACGAAGTGTTGTTCCAGTTTCATGACAGGAAGGAGTGACAATGTTTTACAAACCGGATGAAAATCGTTATGCGTCGATGCCTTACCGCCGCTGTGGAAGGAGCGGGCTCAAGCTGCCCGCCGTTTCGCTCGGGCTCTGGCACAACTTCGGGAGCGCGGCGGTCTACGACAATGCGCGTGCGATGGTGCGGACCGCGTTCGATCTCGGGATCACGCACTTCGATCTTGCGAACAACTACGGGCCGGAACCGGGTTCGGCGGAGATCACGTTCGGGCGCATTTTGCGGCAGGATCTTCTGCCGTTTCGCGACGAGCTTGTGATTTCGAGCAAGGCGGGGTACACGATGTGGCCGGGTCCCTACGGCGACTGGGGGGCGCGCAAGTACATCATCGCAAGCTGCGACCAGAGTTTGAAACGCATGAATCTGGAGTACGTGGACATCTTCTACCATCACCGTTACGATCCGGAGACGCCGATCGAGGAGTCGATGGGGGCGCTCGATCATCTTGTGCGTTCGGGGAAGGCGCTCTATGCAGGGATTTCGAACTATCCGCCGGAGAAGGCGGCGGAGGCGTTCCGGATTCTGCGTGAACTCGGCACCCCGTGCCTGATCCACCAGATTCCGTACAATATGCTGAATCGCGCGCATGAATTGCAGGGGTCGTTCCGGCTGCTGGAGCACGAACAGATCGGAGGAATCGTTTTTTCACCGCTCGCGCAGGGATTGCTGACGAACCGCTATCTCGACGGGATTCCGGCTGATTCGCGAATCATGCGCAACGGATTTTTGAAGAAGGAGGCGCTGACCCCCGCCGTGCTCGCGAAGGTGCGCAACCTCAACGAGGTCGCCTCCGGGCGTGGCCAGACGCTTGCGGAGATGGCGATCGCGTGGCTGCTGAACCGTCCGGGCGTGACCTCCGCTCTGATCGGCGCGAGCCGTCCGGAGCAGATTCGCGATGTGGTCGCGGGACTCGCAAACCTCGATTTCACCGAAGCGGAACTCGCCCGGATCGAAGCGATTCTTGCGGAGTAGGGGAGGCGTCTCATGCGCCGCGGCGTCTGGATTCTGCTCTTATGCCTGCTGCCGGTCGTGGCGCGGGCGCTCAACTGCTCCGTGTGCGGGCGGGAGATCCATGGACAGTATCTGCGGGCGGAAGGAAAAATCCTCTGTTCCGCCGAGTGCTGGGAGAAACTTCTGCCGCGCTGTTCGCTCTGCGACGCGCCGCTTTCCGGGCGTTACGTCAAGTTCGAAACCGGAGGGAAGGAGCACCTCTACTGCATGAAGTGCGCGGAACTGCCGCACTGTTTTTCCTGCGATCTGCCGACCCGGGGAGTCCGGTTGCCGGACGGGCGGACCCTCTGCCCGGAGTGTGCGGCCACCGCTGTTCGCGATCCGGCGAAGGCAGAGGAACTTTATCGCCGGGTCGAGCAGGAGGTTTTCCGGATTCTCGGATCGTCCGGCTGCGGCCGCACCCGTTTCGGACTCTGTTCGCTTGCGGAGCTGAATCCCGGGCACGGCGTTGCCGACGGGAAGAAATTTGAGCTGGGACGCTGCCGTTACGAGCGGCGGAGCCGGAGCGATACCGGGGAGACCGTTTCTGAAAAATGCACGGTTCGGATTCTCGATTCTCTTCCCGAGGCGCAGTTCATCGAGGTCGCCGCACACGAGGCTGCGCACGACTGGCTGAACCATCATACGGAACACGTTCCCGCGCAGTGGAACGAAGGATTCGCGGAATATGTCGCTTCCCTTGTGAACGGCCGGCACGGAAACGCCTCCCGCAATCTGCGCATGGAGGAGAATCCCGATTCCGTCTACGGCGGCGGGTTCCGTGCCGTGCGCGACTTCGCCCGGCGGTACGGACTCCCCGCGCTGCTGGAAAAACTCCGGGGGGAATGGTGAGACGTCAGCTCCGCCCCGTGCTGCCGAAGCCGCCCGCGCCGCGCCCGGTTTCCGAGAGTTCGTCGGCGAATGTGAGCTCGACTTCCGGGAGTCTGGCGATCACCATCTGGGCGATGCGGTCGCCGCGTTTGACCGGGAACGGTTCGCTTCCGGCGTTGAACATGATGACGCCGACTTCGCCTCGGTAGCCGGCGTCGATCGTGCCGGGGGAGTTGGTCAGCATGAGGTTGTGTTTGAGCGCGAGTCCGCTGCGGGGGCGCACCTGCGCCTCGTACCCCGGCGGCAGTTCGAGAAAGAGACCGGTCGGAACCAGCACACTGCGTCCCGGAGGAAGCTCCATCTCCACCCGGGAGCGGAGGTCGAACGCGGCGTCATCGGGATGGGCTTTCGCCGGAGCCAGATCGGCGCAGTTTTCGGCCATTTTGATCTTTATTGACAACTTTTTCTCCATTTTATGGACTTTCGGGTTTGCTTTCATGCGATATTGCATTTAAAGTAACAGACGTACTTGTGCTTTTCAAGTCCGGCATGATTTTACTTCAGTGATTTTACATATAACAGTGAGGAAATGTAGGTTATGGACATCGGTGCTCTTCTGCAGTACGCCATGGAATCGGCGGCGTCGGATCTTTTCGCTTCCGCGGGGAAACCGCCCGCGTTCCGACGTTCCGGCCAGGTGCTCCCGGAAGGTGAGGAACTGCTGACCGCCCAGGAAATCGATGCGTTCCGCAAGCAGTGCATCTCTTCGAAGGGCGAGCAGGAGTACCGCAACCGCGGCAGCTATGACTCGGCTTATACGCTGCCGAGCGGCGAACGTTTCCGGTTGAACTTTCTCGATACGCTCACGGGACCGGCTTTCGTTGCACGGCCCGTTTATCCCGGCGAAGCGCTCTTCTTTGAAGAGCTCGGGCTGCCCGCGGCGACGTTGACCGAAATGTGCGGTCACAAGAACGGCATCATCATCGTGGTCGGTTCGACCGGCAGCGGCAAATCGACCACGCTTGCGGCGATGGTCAACTACATCAACCACAACTTCAACAAGCATATCATCACGATCGAGGACCCGATCGAATTTCTGCATCATGACATCAACTGCCTCGTGACGCAGCGTGAACTCAATTCGAGCACGACGAGCTTCTCCGACGCGCTGCGTGCGGCCCTGCGTGAAAGTCCTGATGTGATCGTCATCGGCGAAATGCGCGACATGGACACCGCGCAGGTCGCGATCACCGCGGCCATGACCGGTCACCTCGTCATCACGACCGTGCACACGGGCGACACCGTGCAGGCGGTCGAGCGTATCATCGACCTCTATCCCGAGGAACAGCGTCTCCAGATCTCCAGCGACCTCGGCAACGCACTGGTCGGCATCGTCGCACAGCGGCTGATCCCGCGCGCGGACGGACAGGGGATGATTCCGGCGCTCGAAGTCATGGTCGGCACTCCGACGATCAAGAAGCTCGTCGGCGACCGCGACATGCGTTCGCTTGCCGAGGCGCTCAAACGCGGCGCGTCGAGCGGCATGATGACCTTCACACGCGCGGTGTTCCGCCTTTACAAGGATGGATTCATCACGCTTGACGATGCGAATGCGACCGTGTCGAACCGCGATGAACTGCAGCTCATGCTCAAGGGTATGGAGTCCGGCGTCGAATCGTTTGCGAGCCAGTACGGCAGCGCCGAGGATGCGGAAGATCCGGACGTTCAGTTCATCGACATGAGCCGGCTGCTCAAGACCGCCGTCAAAACCGGCGCATCCGACCTTCTGCTTTCGGCGGGGTCGAGCCCGGTTCTGCGTATCCACGGCGAACTGCGGCCGCTGGAACTGCCGGTTCTGACCGGAACGGATACCGCCCGGCTGTTGAACAGCATTCTGAATCCCGTGCAGAAGGTCGAATTCGAGGAGAATCGCGAAGTCGACCTCGCGCTGTCGATCTCTCTGGTCATGGATCAGGAGACCGGGGAGAGCGAGAACTGGCGTTTCCGTGTGAACGGATTCCATCAGCGCGGCACGGTCGGCATCGTCTGTCGTGTGATCGTCAGCAAGATTCCGAAGCCGGAGGATCTGCATCTGCCGCCGCAGGTTCTGCAGCTCACAACCAAGCAGCAGGGGCTGATCCTGATCACGGGTCCGACCGGCAGCGGTAAGTCGACTTCGCTTGCAAGTATGATCGACTTCATCAACCGCAATCGCGCCGAACACATCATCACGATCGAGGACCCGATCGAATACGTGCACAACAACATCATGTCGCTCATCGAACAGCGCGAAGTCCACGCCGATACGCACTCGTTCGCCGCGGCGCTCAAATACGCTCTGCGTGAAGACCCCGACGTGATCCTCGTCGGCGAAATGCGCGATACCGAGACGATCGCCGCGGCGCTGACCGCGGCGGAAACGGGCCACCTCGTGTTCGGCACGCTGCATACGAACAGCGCGCCGCAGACGATCGACCGTATCATCGACTCGTTCCCGTCGCACCAGCAGAACCAGATCAAACTGCAGCTGTCGAGCGTGATTCTCGGAATCATCTCGCAGCGTCTGCTGCCGACCGTCGACGGCAAGGGGCGTGTGGCCGCGTTCGAAATTCTCGTCGGCACCCCGCCGGTGCAGGCGCTGGTTCGCGAAGGCAAGACCGCCATGTTGCAGTCGCAGCTCGAAACCGGTGCGAAGGACGGCATGATCACGATGCAGAAATCCCTCGAAACGCTGTACAGCGAAGGCAAGATCAGCCTTGAGGAGATGCAGTCCTACATGCTCGACTACAAGGCCGACGACGCCTACTGATTTTTCCCGGGAATTATCCCGGCATACGGAAGAACCCCGCCCGATCGCTGGTCGTGCGGGGTTTTCTGTATTCCGGAGCGAATGGATGGAGTTACTCTTCCGGCGGACGTTTTTTCTCCTTTTTCCGGAAGAGCGACTCCGCGACGGAGTAGACCGCCGGGATGAAGAAGAGGGTGATGAAGGTCGAACTCGAAAGTCCGCCAATCACGGCGCGTGCCATCGGCGCCTGGGTTTCGCCGCCGTCGCCCCAGCCGAGCGCGAGCGGGAAGAGCCCGAGCACGGTCGTGAGTGTGGTCATGAGGATCGGGCGGAGCCGCCGGGTTCCCGCCTCGCGGATCGCCTGGTCGAGCGGCATTCCCTCGCTTCGCAGCAGATTCGCGGTGTCGACCAGAAGAATCGCGTTGTTCACCACGATTCCCGCGAGCATGATGCAGCCGATGAACGACTGCATGTTGAAGGTCGTGTCGGTCAGAAAGAGCGCGAGAATGACGCCGAAACCCGCCAGCGGCACCGAGAACATCACCACGAGCGGATCACGCAGCGACTCGAACTGACAGGCCATCACCATGTAGACCAGAACGAGCGCGAGCACGAACGCGAACGAGAGTTCGCGGAACGACTCCTGCTGATCCTCATAGTCCCCCGAGAAGAGCAGAGAGAACGAAGGCGGCATCGGAATCTGCGCGATCTTCTCCTGGATGTCCGCGACGA
Organism: uncultured Victivallis sp.; assembly: GCF_944391105.1. Classification (GTDB taxonomy): domain Bacteria; phylum Verrucomicrobiota; class Lentisphaeria; order Victivallales; family Victivallaceae; genus Victivallis. The sequence continues at coordinate 198,296 of NZ_CALXSK010000001.1, read as the reverse complement.
CCGAGCCGAGGTCGCGGTTCAGAATGTTTCCGCCGACGGTCAGCACGCGCTCCTGGTTCTTGCGTTCGATGTTGACCGGGCCCATGACGCGGTTGTAGTCGATGAGATTCCGCAGAACGATGTTTTCGCCCTTTTCGTTGCGGATGGAGAGATCGAGGATCTGGTCGAGCGTCAGCAGATCGGCGTCCTTGACCTTGACGAGGATCGTGTATTCGTCGCCGCCTTCGCGGAACTCTCCAGCCTCGGAGCCGGCGAGGATCGTCCGGAGCGCCTCGGCGATCTGTTTGACCGGAACGCCGAGATCATTCGCCTTGTCGCGGTCGATGTAAAGACGATCCTCGGGTACCCCGAGGTCGCGGGAAAGTTTCACGTCCGTGATGCCGCGGACCGACTGCATCGCTTCGCTGACCTGCGCTGCGAGCGATGCCGCCACGTCGAAGTCAAATCCGCGCACCTCCACGGCGACGCCCTCTCCGGAACCGGCGCCCATCATGCGCGAGAAGAGTCCCTGACCCGCGCGGACGCGGAAGACGGTTCCCGGCCACCCCTTCAAACGGCGGTCGAGCTCTTCGGCGATCTGCTGGTCTGACCGGGTGCGTTCCGAGCGGGGCTTGAGCCGGATGTTGTAGTTCGCCTTGTGACCGCCCGAGGCGCGCCAGGTCGATGCCCCGGCAAACGTGACCCAGCCGTTCATGTCCTCGCCGCAGACTTCGCGGATCACATCCTCGGTGGAGCGGACCATCTCGTTCACGACTTCGGGGCTCGTGCCGACCTCCATTTCGAGGAAGATGCGCACTTCGCCCTCGTCCGCCTTCGGCATGAGCTCGGTTCCGATCAGAAATACGAGCGGAATGACCGAGCAGACCAGCGCCACAAGCGCGAAAATGAACCACCCGCGGAAACGGAGCACCACATCGAGCGCATTGCCGTAGATCCGTTCAAGCCAGCGCTGGAAATATTCCGTTGAGGCGAGAATCCGTTTGACGGGCGAGAGATGCGGGTCGTCGACGCTGAAGCTCGAGCTCAGACACTTCGCCGCCATCATCGGCACGAGCGTGATCGCCGTGAAGAGCGAGCAGGTCAGCGAGAATGTCACGACGCTGGAAAACTGCTTGAACATCACGCCGGCCATCCCCTGCATGAAGAGCAGCGGCAGGAAGACCGCCAGCGTGGTCAGCGTGCTGGCCGTAATCGCGATGGCGACTTCGCCGGTTCCCTTGATCGCGGCCTGTTCGGGACTCATCCCGTGGTCGCGCAGCCGGGTGATGTTTTCGAGCACGACGATCGAATTGTCCACGAGCATGCCGACGCCGAGCGCGAGTCCGCCGAGCGTCATGATGTTCAGATTGTAGCCGCAGAAGTAGACCAGCGCGAACGTCGCGATGATCGACATCGGAATGCTGATGCTGATGACCACCGTGCTGCCGAAGTTGCGCAGAAAAAGAAAGAGCACGATGATCGCGAGCAATCCGCCCGTAATCGCCGAATCCGCCACGCCGGAGATCGAGTTCTCGATGTATTCCGCGGAGTTGAAGATCGGCATGAGCTTGAGCTGCGAGCCGAATTCGGCATTGACTTTTTCGAGCTCGTCGACGATTCCGTTGGCGACGCTGACGGTGTTGGCGCCGGACTGCTTGTAGACCTGGATCATGATGCCGTTTTTGCCGTTCACGCGAACGAACCGGGTCACTTTCTTGTGGGTGTCGATCACTTCCGCGACATCGCCGATGCGGATCTTGTCCCCGTTCTTGCCGGTGGCGATGACCGTGTCGCGGATCTGTTCGACCGAGGTGAAGGTTCCGGGGGTACGGACGCGGATCTCAAGCCGGTCCTCGCGCAGATTGCCCGCGGGGGTCGTGACGTTCGCGTTCTCCAGAACGGAGAGGACGTTTTCAAGCTGGGTGTCGAGCATGCGTGCCTTGTCGACGTCGAAGAGCACCTGGATTTCGCGTTCGAGTCCGCCGTTGATTTCGATCGAGGCGACGCCGTCGATGCGTTCGAGCCGGTACTGGATCTGGTCCTCGATGAGTTTGCGCGCATCGAGCAGATCGATGTCGGTCGCGACGCCGAGCCGCATGATCGGCGAACTCGCCGAGTCGAATTTGTAGAGGATCGGTTTGTCGGCGTCGTCCGGAAGTCGCGGCTCGACCCGGTCGAGACGGTCGCGCACGTCGGAGACGGCCGCATCGAGATTTGTCCCCCAGTTGAACGAGACGGTCACGTTGCTCGAACCTTCGCCGGAGGTGGAGGTGATCTCCTTCACGCCGGAAACCGCCGAAAGCGAGGTTTCAATTTTCTTGGAGATCAGCTCCTCGACCTCTTCTGGACTCGCGTCCTCGTAGGTCGTCACGATCGTCACGCCGGGATAGGTGATGTCCGGCATGAGGTCAACCGGCAGATACGAGAGCGCAACCCCGCCGAGGATCAGCACGATGCAGCTGACCATCGAGATGAAGATCGGTCGCTTGACGCAGAATTCCGGTATGTTCATGCGTATGTCCTCACTTCGCGGTTTCGGTTCCGGTTTCCGCTCCGGCTTCGGCCGGCGGGACTGTTTCCGCTTTCTCATTCTTCGCGGGAGATTCCGGGGCGGCCTCTTCCGGAATGAGCACCGGCACGCCGTCGGTCAGCAGATGGTTGCCGAGGGTCGCGACAGCCCGCTTGAGATCGGGGGAGAGGATCTCAACCCGATTCCCGGAAGAGATGCCGAGTTCGACCGGGACGAATTGGGCGATCCGTTTTTCCGGGTCGATTTCAAATACGCCCTGGCGTCCGTCGCGTTTCACGATCGCATTGCGCGGGATGACGACAGCATTGTCTTTCGAGGCGAATTCAAGCCGGACGCGCACGAACATGCCGGGTTTGAGCTTCAGCTCCGGATTCGGAATCTCGAGCTGCACTTCTGCCTGGCGGGTGCCCTCTTCGAGGAGCTGGGCGATCCGGGCGACTTTGCCCTTGAATTCGACGCCCGGGTAGGCGTCGGTGGTCAGAACCGCTTCCTGCCCGGCCTTGACGTACGGATAATCGCGCTCGATCACGTAGATGACCGCGCGGAGCGGATCGAGTTCGGCGATGCTGAGGATCGACTGGTTCGGCGCGAGCAGCGCGCCCTGGTCGACGTAGCGGGCGCCGACGAAACGGGGGTTGGCGTCTCCGGGCCATTCCGCCGCGATGACGCAGTCGGCAAGTTTGAGTTTCGCATTGTCGAGGATCGCTTCGCGCCGTTTCACTTCGGCTTTCTGCATGTTGAAGGTTGCCTCCTGTGCGAAGAAGGCGGTTTCGGAGGATTCGAGCAGCGCCTGGGTCGTGGCCTTCTTCTCGTCGAGAGCTTTGTAGCGTTCATATTCGCGGCGGCGCAGATCGAGCATCACCTCGGCCTGGCGCAGCTGCGCCTGCGCGACTTCGAGGTCGGCTGCTGCCTGGTCGACGCTCTGTTTGTATTCGATGTCCTCGATTTTGGCGATCACGTCTCCGCCGGAAATGGTATCGCCGACATCGAAATGAATGGCTTCCAGACGCCCGCCGACCTTCGGCGCGACCTCATAGAGCGACCATGACTTCAGTGCGCCGGTGAAAATGCGGTGATCCTGAATCGCCGCGCGTTCCGGCATGACCGTCTCCACTGCGATTGCCGCGAGCGTGCGCGGTTTGGACTGAGCCTCCTCCCGGGTTTTTTCCCAGGCGCGGTATCCGATCCAGGCGGCTGCGCCGGCGAGGAGGATGAGAATCACCAGCCAGGTCAGTGTCTTTTTCATTTTCGTGCAATAACTTTCTTTCCTGCTCAAATAAAATGTTCGGCGACGTGGGACAGAAGAACCGGTGATGTTCCCGGATTCTTACGGGTTTTTACGATAATTCCGAACCGGATGATTTTCAACTGATTTTTATCTAAAAAAAAGCAAATCTCTTGCAAAAGGGAGGATATCGGGGTTATCTTATAAGGATGACAAAACGGTTCGTGCAGATCGGAGGAGTGTGTCGGATTGTGGCAGGCGAATTGAATGTGAAAAAAATGAAGTCCCAGATGAAGGCGGCAGGGAACGCGCTGCGCGCCGTTCTCCGGGGCGTGTTCGGGGAGGGGAAACCGGCGGATCGGATCTTGTCGGGATTCTTCCGGGAGAATCGGCAGTACGGTTCACGCGACCGGCAGTTTGTGAGTGAATCGGTTTATGCGCTGCTGCGCAACTGGGGGATTCTGCGCCGGTTTCTGCCGGAGGAGCGACGTGCGGAGCTGGAGTCGGGCACGATCCGGATCGGCCGGGCGGAACTCGATGCGCTGCTGTTTGCCGCGCTCTATCTGGAAGGCATGAACCTCCCTGCGGCGGATCTGCTTGCAAAGGAGCTCGGAATCCCGTGGCCGAAGCCGGATCCGGACCACCCATCGCCGTTTCTGGCAAAAGCGGAGGCGCTGGGGAGGGCGTTCGGTACGAAATTGTGTTTCACGGATCGCGATTTTGTGCCGGAGTGGGTCTTTTCTTTGCTGCCCGGGGATTTCCCGGCGGAACGGTTTCTGGCGGACCTGCGGCGCCGTCCGCCGATGTGGCTGCGCCTCCAGTCTCCGGACGTTGACCGCATCGCGGCGGAGTTGCGCAGCTGCGGAACGAAGCTGCTGCGTCAGGCGCGAATTCCGAATGCGCTGGGCATTGTGAATCCGAAGGTCAATTTGTACACGCTCGAATCGTTCCGGCGCGGAGAGTTCGAGGTGCAGGATCTGGCGAGCCAGTGCATCGGGCTCGTCGCCGCGCCGAAGCCGGGCGAACGGTGGCTCGACACATGCGCGGGAGCGGGCGGTAAGACGCTGGAACTCGCGGAACTCATGAAACGTTCCGGCACGGTTGTCGCCTGCGACGTGCGCGCCTACAAGCTCGACGATCTGCGCGCCCGCGCGCGCCGCGCCGGATTTCCGAACATCATGACCCGCGCCTGGGACGGCAAACCGTTCCGCGGGAAACAGGCCGGGCAGTACGACGGCGTTCTTGTGGACGCTCCGTGCAGCTGTTCCGGTGTCTGGCGGCGGAATCCGGACGGCCGCTGGACGCTTTCGCCGGAAGCGGTCGGCGAGGCGGCGGAGCTGCAGAAGAAGATTCTCGAATCAGCGGCGACGGCGGTTCGTCCGGGCGGAGTGCTGGTTTACGCGACCTGTTCGCTGTTTCCGCGGGAGAACGCGGAGGTGGTCGAGGCGTTTCTTGCGGCGCACGAGGAGTTTCAGCTTGAAGTGTTCGCGCATCCGCTGACGGGCGAACCGTGCGGCGGGATGCTTCAGATATACAGCTTTGACGGCGACTGCGACTCGATGTTCGTTGCGCGCATGCGGCGGCGGAGCGGCGGGGAGGAAGAGGCATGAAACCGTTCAACATTGTTCTGGTCGCACCGGAGATTCCGCAGAACACGGGGACGATCGGGCGGCTCTGCGTTTCGACCGACACGCGGCTGCATCTGATCAAACCGCTCGGGTTCTCGCTCGACGAGAAGCATCTGAAGCGGGCGGGGATGGACTACTGGCCGCACCTCGATCTGACGGTTTACGAGACGTGGGAGGAGTTTCTTGAGGCGAATCCCGGGGCGTTCATGCACTTCATTTCGACGAAGGGGCGCACGAGTTACTGGGACATCCCGTATCCGGAGGGGTGTTATCTTGTATTCGGACGCGAGTCGAGTGGATTGCCGCCGGAGTTTTACGAACGTTACCGGGAACAGCTTGCGGTGATTCCGATGGAGGGAAAATTCCACCGCAGCTTGAATCTTGCGAATGCGGCAAGTATTGTATTATATGAGGCATTGCGTCAGGCCCGCGTCGGCGGTGCCGTAGCAGGAGAATAGATAAAGGAGTTTCATGAGCCGGGATTTCGGGAATTACGTCACCTGCGGCATATTGGCCGTGTTGTTCATCATGTTTCTGCCGGTGGTTTTGTTGCTGATCGTGGTTCTTGCGATCGTGCAGCTGCTGACCGGGCGGCGGTTGATCCGCATGAACCGTTGGTATCAGCGGCAGGCAGAACCAGAGCCGCCCGCTCAGGAGGAACTGGAACGGGAGGTCCGTGCGAGCGAAGCGATCATCGACGCCGAAGTCGTCGATCTGCCCGACGAGCCGCCCGCCGGAATCGAAAACCGCGATCGCTGATTCGCCGGTGCCCGTTTCTCTCAGATCCGGCTGAACTGCGAATTCGGGGGGGGGAACGGTTGTCGACATGCTGCCCGGCCGGATTGTCGATGGCCCGGTTTGATTTGATTTCCATTGTGAACATGATATATTGAAGTATCGCAACGGAGAATGCCAATGGAAATTGACGATCGGGAATCTCGCGTGACCGGGCTGCTGCTCGGATGTGCTGCCGGAGATTCGCTCGGGCTGCCGGGGGAGCGGCTGGGGCGGAAACGCTGGGCGAGTCGCTTCCCTGGACCGCTGCGGCAGCGGTTTCTCTTCGGTCATGGCATGGTCAGCGACGATACGGAGCTCTCGATCCTCGTCGCGCAGGCGGTGCTCTCTTCGGCGGGTGATTCGGAGAGTTTTCTGCTCTCATTGAGCTGGCGATTGCGTTACTGGCTGCTTTTTCTGCCGGGCGGCTGCGGCTGGGCGACGTTGCGCGCCGTGCTGCGGCTGTGGTTTGGAGTTTCCTGCCGGGAGAGCGGCGTGAAGTCTGCCGGCAATGGGGCGGCGGTACGCAGTGCGGTTCTCGGCGCGTTGTTTCCGGATCCGGTTGAACGACGGGATTTCGTGCGGCTTTCGACGAGGATGACGCACCGGGACGAACGGGCCTATGTCGGGGCGCTCGCAGCAGCCGAGATGGCGGCACTGACGTTGCGGATTCCCATCGGGCGGAAGCCGGAGCAGGAAGAGGTTTCCGCCCGGTTGCGGATGGCCGCTTCCGGTGACGCGGAATGGACGGAACTCGTCGATCGGATGGAAACCGGCTGGAGAAACGCGATGACAGTCGAGGCGTTCGCCGATTCTCTCGGACTGGCGAAAGGTGTCTCCGGTTACGTTTATCACACGGTTCCGGTCGCGGTCTACGGCTGGTTTCTCCACTACGGCGACGTGACTGCGACGCTCGAATCCGTGATCAAATGCGGTGGAGACACCGACTCAACCGGTGCGATTGCCGGTGCTCTTGCCGGGGCGGCCGCCGGGGAGAGCGGAATCCCTCCGGAATATCTCGACCGTATTTGTGACTATCCCTGGTCGGTGACATTTCTGCGGCGGCTGGGTGAGCAGCTTGCCCGATTTTCCAAAGGGGTTCCGGCGACGGTGGTGCCGACCGCCTACTGGGCGATTCCATTCCGGAATCTGCTGTTCGGCGCGACGGTGTACGTCCACATTCTTCTGCGGCTCCTCCTCTTCTGGCGATGAAAAGAAGAGTCGCAGCGATCGACGTCGCGAACAGGAATGCCTCTCACTTGTCAGCCGGCGTGATTTCGAGGAAGCAGAGCGCGTTCAGTTCCATCTCGAGTTCGAGAGTGAGACGACCGCTCTCGAGCCGGAATGCCGTAATTGGTTCGGCTTTGAGCTCGTTTGCTTTCCGGAAACCGGAAACGTCCGGCTGTCTTTTGTCTGTCGGTTTCCCCTGTCGGACGAATTCCGCGAACGAATTGGCCCGGGAACTGTCTACACGGGTCGCGCTGATTTCGATTTTCCGGTACGGTTTCGGCAGCTTGACTTCGAGCCGGAGTTTTGCCGGAGAGGCGGCTGCGGGCTGCCGTTCGTCGAACGAGGTGATCAGTATCCGGATGGCGTCCTCCTCCGGCGTGATACCGGCGAGGGCGTCGAACGGTTCGTTTGAACTCTCGACCTGCAGGCGTCGGCAGTCGGTCAGGCGGTTCAGCAAAATGACACTGTTGAACACCGGTTTGGGTATTCCTGTCGAGGTGAAAAGCCCGAGTCCGCCTTTGAAGTGTTTGTTGTCCCACGCCCAGAGAAAGTCGCAGACACTGAAAAAGTACGCGCGTTCGATCCCGTTGTCCAGAAAGCATTTGACAGCGCGGACGTTGAATGCGGCCGCCGTCGCCTGATCGAGTTTGGTGTCGCTCATCGTATTGGCGTTGTATTCCGTCAGTCGGAGAGGACGACGATCCATCGGCGGATTCTGCGCGGCGATTTTGCGCATGAGCGCGATTCCACCGGGAAACGCATCCATGGAGTTGACGAATCCCCCGTAGAGATGGAACGAGATGAAGTCGATCTTATCGAGCTTGCCGAGAGTTCGCGCTTTCTCGAAGATGTTGAAGAACCACGGCGTCGGGCCGGCCGCGCTCATCGTGCCGATGTCGAGATCAATCTTCTCCTCCTGCTCAATGGCGGTCAGCGTTTCGAGGTAGGTGCCGAAGATCTCGGTGAATTCCGTATCGGTTCCGCCGAAGAATGCCGAGGCGTTCGGTTCGTTCCAACACTCGAAGCTCCAGCGTTCCACGGTTTCCCGGCCGTAACGGGCGAGCCAGTGTTTGACGATCTCTTTGAGAATTTCTCCCCAGATTCTCCGGTCGCGCGGCGGATGGATGTTGGTGAAAGCGTCCGGTTTTCCGGTCGGTTTCACGGAGAGCTGATCCGGAGTCGGTTCCACCGTGAATGTCAAGTCATACTTCAAATCGCGGACCACATAGTCGAGAAGTTGGTCGGCCAGGGTGAAATCCAGCTGGAATTTACCGTCCGGAGTGAGCGACTTCACGATTTTGAGTCCCTGCATGCAGCCGCGCAGCCGAAGATGACGTACTCCGCTTTCCCGAATCCGGGCGAGTGCATACCGCATTTCGCGGTGACAGATGTCGCTGGCGTAGGACATATCCGCCGCCTGCCAGATCGGCGGGAATTCATTTGCAGGACGGCGGGCGTCGATCTTCATTGTTCCCCGGGTCTCGTCGTAGGGAGCTCTGCGTACCGCGCTGCCCTGCCGGATTGCACAGGTCATCCCCACTTGAAACGTTCCGCTCGCGCCGTCGAAAACCCGGATGTAAATGGCGAAACTCTCCGTCTGGCGCGAGACTTCTCCCGGTTCAAGCGTCATTAGATGGAACTGCCACGGTTTGTCGCCCGGTTCGAGCGGACTCAGGTCCCGGTGTCCGATCTCTTTGCCGTTCCGGTCGAACTGAACGATCTGGATGGTCGCATACGCCCAGCCGGGTTTGTCTTTGCCCTTGACCAGATTCTGCTGACGGAGCCAGGCGCCGATGAGAATCTTCTCCCCGTTGTACGGGAATACCGGGGTCGTTACGGTTCCGGCGCCGTTCAGTTCAAGCAGTCCGCCGCCGCCGGGACCGCCGGAGGAAATGAGCCGGATGCCTTTGCCATTTCCGGAGTAGGGGAGATTATCCCAATCGCGTCCGCCCCGGTGTACGATCCAGTGATCGCGGCCGAGCGCGTTCTGGAAGAGGGGGTCGCCCGTGAGCAATGCTCCTTCCACAGCAAGCGAGAGTTCCAGAAAATCGAGTCGAAGCGCTTTCTCCGAAGTGTTTGCAATCCGCAGCTCGAACCGGTCGCAGTCACCGGGCAGTCGGGCAGGGAGGAGGGTTTCGGCAAAAGCTCCGCCCCGGCAGCGGACCGGGATCGTTTTGATCTCATGGGTCCCGCGGAAAAATCCCAGGCATACGTCCAGTTGTCCGGAGGCATTTCCCCGCACCCGGAGCGTTCCCTCCGTCAATGGCAACCGTGGTGTTCTTACGGCACTTCCCGGCGGCAGTTCCAACTGCCGGTCGCGAATTGACGGAGCGGGGTTTTCGGATGGAATCAGCAATTCCGGCCAGTCGTTCCGGGAGAAGTCCGGTCGCAATCGGATCAGGTCGGCAGCGGGAACGATTGTGCAGACGAATAAACACAGCAGCGCTAAAGAAAATCGACTCATTTCCGTTCTCTCAGTTGTTGGGGTCGTTCATCATTTCCAGCGTGATCTCGTCGATCTGGAGCGAAGTCGCGTGTCCGTCGGCGAAAAGTCCGTTCATGGTGTTGTTGTGGCAGAATGCCCCATACTGTTTCAACTGAGAGTAGCGCAGAGACTCTCCATTGCGCGGGGCGGAATTCTGTCGGTTCTCGTATCCGGTAGGTGCGAACCGGCTCTCCATGACCAGGATTTGCCGGGATGGCTGCGGCAGCCGGCTCAGCTTGTAAAAACGGTCGGTCCCCTCGTAACTGTTGCAGAACGCACGCCATTGGTTGTGGTTGACCCGGCAGTAGGTGATGTCGACGGTTTCCGGCTTTGGAGCTTCCTGCAGATTGGTCTGGCAGATCCAGATTTGTTTCCTGGGCAGATATCCGAGAAGTCTCAGATTCCAGTACCACCATTCGGAGGGCTTATATCCGGATTTCCAGTAGCCGACGATCCATGAATCATAGTCTCCCGCGTAGAGTTCGATTGCGAGTCCGATCTGTTTTTCATTGTTCAGACAGTTGGTTTTTCTGCTTCTCTCACGCGCCTGATTCAGCGCGGGAAGCAGCATCGACGCCAGAATGGCGATAATTGCAATCACGACAAGAAGTTCGATCAATGTGAATTTTCGCTTCATAGGGGTGACTCCTGTTTGATGATTAACTGGTTTTCCGGACCACGAGAGTGGGCTGGATGATATGGACCGTGTTGATCGGCAGCGGACGCGGCAGATTGCGCGTGAGGATTTCAAGTGCGTTGCGGAGCTGTTCCGAGTAAGGCTGCCAGATATGGGAGATTTCCAGATTCAGTACGCGCGACGCGATGGCCGGATCGTCGTAAAGGATGAGTGAGACATCTTCCGGAATCCGGATCTTCTTTTCACGGAGTACATTGACCATGCCGATGAACGCCCAGTCACCGCGCACGATGAGTCCATCGAAAGTCTGTTTTTCATCCAGTAACCGGCGGATGGCTTCCGCTCCGCTTTCGATGGACATGGGGTCGATTTCGTAATGGCGCCGCGCTGCGGGAGAGGAGTCTATGCCCGCTTCGTCCAGCGCCCGGTTGAACCCGGTCATCTTGTCCCGGTTGACCTTGATGTCGAGCGAATCGTGGAAGAAGATGAGTTCGCGCCGCCCGCGGTCGAGCAGATGGCTGGTCGCCAGAGACGTTATCGATGGCGGCATACGAGATCTCCCGGTCATCGCACGGCTCCTGCAGAGCCACAAAGTGGCGGCGCTCCTGTTCGAGCAGGTCGAGTTCTGGTGCGGTCAGCTGCCGCGTGAAAATCAGTCCGTCGAAATCACACAGCCGGATTCCCTGCCGCGCGAACGCCCCCATGAAATTGACATCTCTCGGCTGCACGACGATGAAATTCGCCGAAAAGTCGAGCGTGTTTCCGTTCTGAAGCAGGCCGTGCATCAGATGGGAAAAATAGGGATCTACTCCCTGAAAAAAGGGATCATCGTAAGTCGCATCCACGACGAGGGCGATATTTCTGCGGCTGGAGAACCGCACCCCCTCGCTGCTGATGTAAGTCCCGTCACCGCGCACGCGCCGGATGAGTTTGAGCTCCTGAAGCTGCCGCAGGCTTGAGCGGACGGTGATTCGTGAGCAGTTATGCGCTTTCGCCAGTTCTGACTCTGAGGCCAGGCGGGATCCATGCTGGAGTTCCCCCCTCCGGATCGCATCGTAAAGATAACGGAATAACCGTTCGCTTTTGTTGAGTTCCCGTTGTTCCACGCCGTCGTACATGGATCGAATCTTTCTGTTTGATTTCCATGTTAATTATACCACGGGGAAACGTTCGAGCCAAGAGCTTGTTCTGTAAAAATCGCATTTTATATAACCAATCATACTTCTATATAACAACTTGCCCGGGAATTCTTGTGGATGCGGTGGCTTTCCGGTTATTTTCCGTTCAGCAGGATGAGGTAGAGAATCAGGAACGCTGCGGAAAGATAGGAGAACCAGTTCAGATCCCGGATTTTTCCGCTGCCGATCTTGATGAACGGATAGAGGATGAGGCCGAGGGAGATTCCGCCGACGATGCTGTTGCTGAACGGGATTCCCGCGAAGATCAGGAACGCGGGAACCGCCTCGGTGTAGTCATCCCATCGGATTTCGGAGACGGAACTCATCATCATGACTCCCACGACCACAAGCGCGGCCGAGGTGACCGGCGGATATCCCGCGATCGCCATGATGAACGGCGAGAAGAACATCGCCAGCAGAAAACAGATTCCGATCACCACGGCGGTCAGTCCGGTCCGGCCGCCCGCCTCCGCTCCCGCGGCACTCTCGAGATAGGAGGTGACGGTGCTCTGTCCGCAGAGAGCGCCCGCCACGGTTGCGGTGGCATCGGCGGCGAATACCCGTTCGAGTCGTTCGATTTCGTTGTTTTTATTGAGGAGTTTCGCGCTGGTCGCCACCCCGAGGACGGAGCCCATCGTGTCGAACATGTCCATGAAGAAGCAGATGAAGATCAGCGGCAGCAGCTGGATGATGTGCTGAAAAACCGTGACGACGTCGGCCTTGAGTACGAGCGGCATCGGATTGGCCGGCATTCCGACGATGCCGGAGAACTGGATTTTTCCGCAGAGAAACGCGACGAGTCCCGAAGCGAGAATCCCGAGCAGCACGCCGCCCTTGACCTTGAAATGGTGCAGAATCGTGATGGCGACGACTCCCGTGAAGAAGATGAGGGAAGCCGTATCGGTCACGGCGGTTTTGAGTGTCATTTGTCCGTTGGTGATGTCGATGATGCCGCCGTTCCGGAGTCCGAGCATGGCGATGAAGAGGCCGATTCCGGTCACGATGCCGTATTTGAGGGAGGGACTCAGCGAGGTCAGCATCCACTTCCGCAGTTTCGTGAACGAGGTGACGAGGAAGATGACTCCGGAGATCAGTACGACGCCCATCGTGGTCTGCCAGACGACCGGATCGCCCATTTTCCCGCCGGTGGCGGCGGCACAGCCGCCCATGACGCCGAAGAGGATGAAGAAATTCGTCCCCATGCCGGGGGCGAGTCCGATCGGATAATTGGCGAGCAATCCCATTAAAATCGTGCCGAACGCCGAGGCGATGCAGGTGGTCGTGAGCAGCGCCCCGAACGGCATTCCGGTCGGCGTCCCGGTCATCTGCCCGGAGAAGAGCGCAGGCTGGATGCAGATGATGTACGCCATCGCCGCAAAAGTCGAGAGTCCGGCGATGACCTCGGTTTTCATCGAACTGTTGTGAGCGGAGTAATGAAAGAAACGGTCGAGAAAACGATTCATGATTTCAGCAGCTGTCCCCGGTTTGGTTGGATCGTCGATCGCGAAAACGCTGCTTTACTATAGACGCTTCCCCGGGAAATTGCAACCCGGGAAATACTTCCCGGCGAGTCCGGAAACAGGTCTTTTTTTGCGGGAGTTCGACGGAGAAGAGGCTCCCCCCGGGCGCGCTGCACGGGGGGCGCAACGTTTTGCAATTTTATTGGAAGATGAGGATCGAAACGGCTCCCTCTGCGAATTTTCCGATGGCGACCGCTCCTTTCGCGTACCAGCCGATGGCGACTGCTCCCTGGGCGTTGGTTCCGATGGCGACCGCTCCGAGCGCCGACCAGATTCCGATGGCGAGTCCGCCGACGGCCAGTCCGAGCGAGAGCGCAACCCCGCCGACTGCGAACAGAAGAGCCGCTGCGATTCCGCCGATGCTGATCCCGCCGATCGCGCCGCCGCCGAATGCGACGACTCCGATCGCAACCCCGCCCGCTGCGATTCCGCCGCGCGCAACCCCGCCGAGCGCAATCACGCCGGTGGCGATGTCGCCAATGGCGATGATCCCTCTGGCGCGGCCCCGTTTCTCATCCTTTTCCGGATCCGGCCCGATCGCGATGTCGTAGAGCGGCAGCCCGAACAGTTTCTTCTCCGAACGCTTCCGCAACCCTTTCGTGCAGCACATTTGATTCATGCCCCGACCTCCTGCGGCTGATGATGAAAAAGACCCGGCTCCTCTTTCCGGTAAGGAAAAATAATGCAGAGAGGAGAAAAATGCAAGGTCGATCCCGGCGGATGCGGAGTTTTTTTTCCGCAGCTGCTTGTCAAACCGGAAAAGCAAGGGTATATTATCGAAAAAGAGTAACACGCAACCAGGGAATTCCTTACGGAAAGATGCAGAAACCGGAAGTCACCATCATCATTCCGAATTACAAGACCGCGGGGCTGACGAAGCTGTGTCTGCGTTCGCTGCGGCTGCATACGAACCTCGAACGGATCAAGGTCATTGTCGTCGACAACGACTCCCGGGACGCCTCGACCGAATATCTGCGCAGCGTTGAGTGGATCAACCTCATCGAACGGCCCGCCGTCCCCGGCGAAACCGGACCTCAGATGCACGCCCGCGCGCTCGATCTCGCACTGGCGGAGGTCGATACCCCTTATTTCATGGTGATGCATACCGACACGATCGTCATCAACGATCTCTGGCTCGATTTTCTCATCAACCGGCTCATCGCTTCTCCGAAAATCGCGGGAATCGGCAGCTGGAAGCTTGAAATCGTCTCCCCCTGGAAACGGTTCGGCAAAGGGTTCGAAACCTTCTTCCGCCGTCTGCTCGGTCGGAAGAGCAACAAGGAGGTCCGTTACCTGCGCAGCCATTGCGCGATGTACCGCACGGCTCACGTGCGTCAGGTCGGGCAGGGGTTCTTCGACGACACCACCGCCGGAAAATCGCTCCATCTTGCCCTCGTGAAGGCCGGATTCGAGATGTATTTCATTGAATCGGCCGAACTGATGAAATTCATCCGGCATCTGAACCACGCGACGATGATCCTGAATCCTCAGCCGAAAGACCGCAAAACCTCGAAGCCCGCCGCAAGGCAGCGCATCGAACGCGAACTTGAATCGCTGCATTACCGCGAGATCCTGGCCGACGATTCGCTCGACAGGTTGCAGGCATGAGGCTGCTCTTTCCGATCTTCCGCTATTTCCCTCACGGGGGGCTTCAGAGCGACATGCTGCGGATCGCAGAAGCCGCACTCCGGCGCGGTCATGAGGTCACGATCGCCACAATGGCGTGGCAGAGTGAAGATGCCCCGCCCGACGGCATTGTGCTCAAACTGTTCCCCGCGCGCGGCTTATCCAACCATGCGCGCGCAAAACACTTTGCCGCGGAGATCGGGGCGTTCGCGGCCGCCGGGCGGTTCGACCGGGTCGTCGGATTCAACCGGCTGCCCGGGCTTGACCTCTATTTCGCGGCGGACAACTGTTTTGCAAAGAGTGCGGCGGCGCGCCACCCGAAGTGGGTGCTGGCGCTTCTGCCGCGTTACCGGACGTTCCTCGCTCTCGAGCGGGCGGTGTTCGCGCCGGAGTCGAAGACGCGGATCCTCTGCCTGACGGAACGGCAGAAGCGGGAGTTCGTCGAAGTTTACGGCACACAGGAGGCGCGGTTCACGCTGTTGCCGCCCGGAATCTCTCCCGCGCACAGACGCCCGGAGAATGCGGAGGAAGTGCGCGCTGCCAAACGGGCCGAACTCGGGGTCGCTCCGGAAGAGACGCTGCTGCTCGAAGTCGGTTCCGGCTTCCGGACGAAAGGGGTCGACCGCACGCTCGAAGCATTTGCCGCCCTGCCGGAGGAGCTGCTGAGAAAGACGAAACTGTTCATCGCCGGGCGCGAGTCGAGCCGGAAGTTCGAATCGCTCGCGCGCCGGTTGAATCTGGCCGGCCGCGTGACGTTCGGCGGCGGCCGCGACGACGTCCGGGAGCTGATGCTCGCGGCCGATCTGCTCGTCCACCCGGCGCGCAATGAGGCGGCGGGGAATGTTCTTGTGGAAGCGATTGCGGCGGGAACTCCGGTTTGCTGCACGGAGAACTGCGGCTTCAGCGGCTACGTGGCCGAGTCGGGCGGAATGGTGCTGCCCGGGCCGTTCGACCAGGCGGCGTTCGCGGCGAAACTTGCGGAATTGCTGTCGATTCCCGGGCGGCTTGACGTCATGCGGCAACAGTGTGCGGAATATGGTCGGAACGCGGATTTCTACCGTCGCCCGGAGGCGGCGGTCGATGCGATCGAGGAGGCGGCACATGGCGCAATTCATTGATCTGGCCCCGGAATTCGAGCGGGCATGGCAGGGACGCGATCCGTTCGAAGCGGTCGCGGCGATCGAAGGCGAGGTGTTCCGCCACGTCAAGAGCCGCCGCACGTTCCGGTTTGAACTCGAAGGGAAGGGATATTTCGCGAAGGTTCACCACGGCGTCGGCTGGCGCGAAATCTTCAAGAACTGGCTGCGCTTCAAGAAGCCCGTGCTCGGCGCGCGCAACGAATACGAGGCGCTTGCGCTGCTGCACCGGGTCGGCGTTGACACGATGACTTCACACGCCTGCGGCTGCCGGGGTACGAATCCCGCGAAGCTCGAGTCGTTCCTCGTGACCGCAGAGCTGAAAAATATGACGAGCCTCGAGGATCTCTGCCGCGACTGGCCGGCACATCCGCCCGCGCCGCGGTTCCGCATCGGACTGACGCGGCGGCTCGCAACGATGGTGCGGACGATGCACGCGGCGGGGCTGAACCATCGTGACTGCTATCTCTGCCATTTCCTGCTCGACAACGCGACGCGGGACGAAGCGCTGCCGCACTTGTATGTCATCGATCTGCACCGGGCGGAGATCCGTTCCGCCGTGCCGTACCGCTATCGTGTGAAAGATGTGGCCGGGATCTACTTTTCAAGCATGGACATCGGACTGACGCGGCGCGACCGCTGCCGGTTCATGAAGCTCTACAGCGGCAAATCGCTGCGGCGGACGCTCGAGGAGGACGGCGCATTCTGGCGCGCGGTCGAACGGGCGGCGGTCTCTCTTTACCGTCGCGAACAGATCCGCGCCCGCCGCCGCGCTCAGCGATAGAGCGTTTCGCCGTTCGCGTCGGTCGCGACGACGAGCGGAAAATCCTCGACTTCGAGCCGGTAGATCGCCTCGGGTCCGAGATCGGGAAACGCGACGAGCTCGCACTTTTTCACGCACCGGGCGATGAGCGCCCCCGCACCGCCGGTGGCGGCGAAGTAGACCGCGCCATATTGTTTCATCGCCTCCACAACCGGGGCGGTGCGCGCTCCCTTGCCGATCATGCCGCGCAATCCGCACTCCGCGAGCAGCCGTGGCGAATAGGCGTCCATGCGGTAGCTTGTGGTCGGACCGGCGCTGCCGATCGGCATTCCGGGTTTCGCGGGGCAGGGGCCGACGAAGTAGATGACCTGTCCGTCGAGGTCGCACGGAAGCGGTTTCCCCTCGTCGAGCAGGGCGACGAGCCGCTTGTGCGCCTGGTCGCGCCCCGTCCAGATCACGCCGGAGAGCAGTACGCGGTCGCCCGCTTTCAAACTCCGCACCGTTTCGAGCGAAAGAGGAGTCGTCAGTTTGATCATCGTATTCACAGTTCCACCTCCGCATGGCGCGCCGCATGGCAGTTCACATTGATCGCGACCGGCAGACTTGCGATGTGGCACGGGAAAAATTCGATGTGCACGGCAAGGCTCGTCACCGAACCGCCGAGTCCCTGCGGCCCGACGCCGGTCGCGTTGATTTTTTCGAGGATCTCCGCTTCGAGTTCGGCGTAGCGCGGATCAGGATTCGGTTCGCCGATCTTGCGCAGCAGAGCCTTTTTCGCGAGGAACGCGGCTTTCTCAAATGTTCCGCCGATGCCCATGCCGACCACGGTCGGGGGGCAGGGGTTGCCGCCCGCCTTGCGCAACGTCTCGACCGCGAAATCGACCACGCCCTGCCGTCCGTCGGAGGGTTTCAGCATCCGGATCGCGGACATGTTTTCCGAGCCGCCGCCCTTGGGCGCGAGCGTGATGTGGAGTTTTTCCCCGGGAACGAGTTCGAGATGGATCACCGGAGGCGTGTTGTCCTGCGTGTTCTTCCGGTCGAAAAGCGGGTCGTTCACGATCGACTTGCGCAGAAAGTGTTCGCGGTAGCCGCGCGCGACACCCTCGCTGATCGCCTCGTAGACCGTGCCGCGATCGAAGCGGACGCGGTCGCCGAGTTCGACGAAACAGACCGCAAACCCGGTGTCCTGGCAGAGCGGCATGCGCTCCTCGCGGGCGATGCGGGCGTTTTCAAGATACTGCGCAAAAAAGTCGCGCCCGAGTTCGGACGTTTCGCGCGCTTCCATCTGCCGGAGACGGTCGAGCACATCCGGCGGCAGGTCGCAGGCGGCTTTGCCGCAGAGATCGGCGACGGCCTCGGCGACGGCTTCAAACGATACGATTCTGTAATCACTCATTTCTGCAACTCGATATAGTGTTTCTGAATTTCCGGCGTACGTTCCGCGATGTTCGTGAGGCGTTCGCCGATTTTGGTCATTTCGCCGAGCATCTCGATGAAGATGACGGCGTTCGCAAGCTGGCACTTGCCTTTGCGCAGCCGCTCGGTGTGGGCGTCCTCGAGTTTCGCGGCCATCTTCTGGAGTCGCCGTTCATCTTTCAACGCGAACTTGACCTGTTCGGGATTCGTGCTGCCGAGCGCGGAGATCGTGTTGCGCGCCTGGTCGTCGAGGACGTTCCAGAGTTTGCGCAGATCTTTCTTGCCGGAGAGCGAAACCTTTTTCCCGGTTTTGAGCAGCCGGTCGGTCAACTGGAGGATGAGCGCGGTGTGGTCGGCGATCCGTTCCGCATCGTTCGTGCAGTGCATCAGCAGCGGAACGAGTTCCGACTGCGGCTCGGTGAGGGGCCGGCGCGTGATCTGCACGAGGTAGGCGGTGACTTCGGCCTGCATGGCGTCAATCCGCTCCTCGGCTTCGGCGAGCGCTTCGTACTTCTCCTTGTCGGAGACCCCGGCGATGAAGTGCATGTTGACCGCCTGATCGACCATCTTCCAGGCGTCCTCGACCATCGTGTGAATGGCGGAGACCGCCTGCTTGAGCGCGATCGACGGCGTGGCCAGCAGGTTCGGTTCGAGGGGCTGGATGTGGATCTTCTCATCGGCCGGAATCGGCAGCAGCCGGTTGCAGAGCTTTGCGAACTGGCTCAGGAACGGCAGCAGAAGCACGACCACCGCGATGTTGAAGAAGGTGTGCGCCATGGCGATGTGGCGTTCGATGTTCTGCGGATCAGGCGCAAACACATTGCCCGGCGTGATTTCGTTGATGAAGTAGAGGAAGATCGGAATCCGCTGCGGTCCGAACGGAACGTAGAAGAGCACAAGCATGAGCAGCGCGCCGAAGACGTTGAAGAGCGTGTGAGCCAGCGCGGCCTGTTTGGCCACCCGGTTGGCCGTGAGCGATGCGAGCTGAGCGGTGATGGTGGTTCCGATATTTGTGCCGATGAGCAGCGGAACCGCGGTCCAGAAGTTGATGAGCCCGCCCGCGGCGAGCGCGAGCACGATGCCCATCGCCGCCGAGCTCGACTGGATCAGCACGGTCGCCACGAGCCCGATGAGGATCGCGCCGAGCACCGCTCCGATCGGCATCCAGCCGCCGATGGAGGCCGGCGTGCAGTCGAACCAGCGAAACGCTTCCCGGAATCCCGGGAAATCCGCGAGCAGCTTGAGTTCGTCGGACATCAGCGTCATGCCGAAGAATAACAGCCCGAATCCGAGGATCGATTCTCCCCACCCCTTGGCGGTGCGTTTTTTCGAGAGCGTGATGACGAATCCGATCGTGATCGCCGGCAGTGCGAGTCCGGAGAGGTTGAACGAGATGATCTGGGCGGTGACGGTCGTACCGATGTTCGCGCCGAAGATGATCCCGATCGCCTGCGTGAGATTCAGCAGACCCGCGTTGATGAAGCCGATGACCATGACCGTCGTGGCACTGGAGGATTGAATGACGGCGGTGACGAGCGTTCCTGCCAGCACTGCGACGATGCCGTTGCGGGCAAAGAACTGCAGCACTTTCTTCATGTTCTCTCCGGCGATTTTCTGGATGCCGTCGCCCATGAGCTCCATGCCGAAGATGAAGAGCGCAAGCCCGCCGAGCACGGCGATCACGACCGAGAGTACGTTGAACCCGAGCAATTTGATGGTCTTGTTCTGAATCAGGAATCCCTCTTCGGGATTCACGACGCTGATTCCGACGTTGTAGATGCCGGTTTTGTCTCCGAGCTGCACGTCGGTTTCCGCGACCCCGTCGGCATTGGTGACGGCGACGGGGGTGAGGATCTTCGCCCTGGAGCTGGCGCCTTCGCTCGTTGAGAGCAGATCGAAGTTGACGGCGACGCCGGCGGCGGGGGACCCATCGGGCTTCACGAGTTTGACCGAGAGCGGTTCCGTGGTGACCGAACCGGTTTTGTACTGCCGTTCATCGCCGTCAATTTGCATGCCGGTGATGAAACGCAGCGTGATGCTTTTGCCGGGATGATCCTTCGGAATGACGCGCAAATACTGGTCGCCCGTGTTTTTCCCGGCGGTGACTTTGAACGTCACGCCGCCGCCTTCGTCGGTCGTGACGGTCGCGGGTTCCACCTTGAGGTCGGAACCGTCGGCGGGTTCGAGGAAGACGACAGCTCCCGCTGCGGGAGCGCGACTTCCCTTGCCCCCGAGCATGCCCGGCTGCTGCGGGCCGAGAAGTTCGAGTTTGACCGGTTTCGCGAAGGGGCTGCCGGGGAGGGTGCACTGTTCCGCGCCGTCGACGACCCGGATTTTGTCGACGGTTGCGTCGGCGGATTCCCCGCAGCCGGCACCGAGCAGAAGCAGCAGACCGGCGATCAGTGTGAGCGAGTAAGACTTTACAGCCCGGAAAAATGGAAACATGGTTCTTTCCCTGATTGTTGTTCGCACTGTGATACGGTTCTATACTATACTCCTGAAACGGCGGATTCTCAAGTTTTCGAGGCTCTTTTCTTGTAAAAAGAGGGGAAGCGTGCTATAATTTATACAGTTTTCATTGTCCGAACAATTCTGCACGGAGGTCTTGTCATGGAGCGACGCGATTTTTTGAAGGGTGCAGCGGTTCTCGCCGTGGCGGCGGGAGTCGCCGGAAAACTCGGTGGCGCTGAAAAACGGGGAGGCGCTTCGGAGACGGAGGGGAAAAGCCCGGACTTGGTGGCTCTGCGCGGAGAATCCCCCGCCGACATGTTTGATACCGGAATCACCCTCTTCGGCGGGATCCAGGCGTTTGTGAAGCCCGGACAGAGCGTGGTCATCAAGCCGAATATCGGATGGGATCGTCCGCCTGAGAGCGGCGCGAACGCGAATCCCGGCCTGGTCGGGCGCATGGTGAAGCGGTGTTTCGAGGCGGGTGCGAAGGAGGTGTTCGTCTTTGATCACACCTGCGACAACTGGGTGAACAGCTATTCGACCAGCGGAATCAAGGCTGCGGTCGAGGCCGAGGGCGGTACGATGGTCTCCGGCGCCGTCGAGGAGGATTACCGCGAAATCGATGTGCCGAAGGCGCTGCGGATGAAGAGACCGAAAGTTCACCGGCTGATTCTCGACTGCGACGTGTTCTTCAATGTTCCGGTGCTGAAGCACCACGGCGGCGCGAAACTGACCTGCGCAATGAAGAATTTCATGGGGCTTGTGTGGGATCGCCGTTTCATGCACGCGAACGACCTTCAACAGTGCATCGCCGACGCGAGCCTGATCCGGCGGCCCGACCTGAATGTGGTCGATGCCTTCCGGGTTATGAGCACCGGCGGGCCGCGCGGCAACGCGAATTCGGTCGTCCGCAACATGAAGAGTCTGCTGCTCTCGCGCGACATCGTCGCGGTGGATACGGCCGGTGCGCGCCTGATCGGTTTCCCGCTTGAAACGATCGCACATATCAGGAACGCGGAGAAACTCGGGCTCGGCACAACGAAACTCAATACGCTCGACATCCGGAGGATCATGCTTTAATCATGTGGAAATACCGTCTGCTTAAAACGCTGCGCGTCCTCATCTCGCTGCTGGTGCTGCTGAGCTTCGCTGCGGGATTCTCCTCGTTGCACCGATTTGCCGCGAATGCGGCGAAGGGGGAGTTTCTGCCGGCGCTGCTGCGGATGGTGACGCAGCTTTCGCTGATTTCTGCTGTGTTTTTTCTGGTGATTGTGGCGGTTACGCTGCTGGTCGGGCGGCTTTACTGTTCGTTCTGCTGTCCGCTCGGGGTGCTTCAGGACATCGCTTCCCGGCTCGGGAAACTTCTCACGTTCAACAAATTGAAATATCGGACGATGCCGGATTTCCGGCGGACGCGGATCATCGTGCTCGTCATTCTGATCTGCTGCGCGGTTGGCGGCTGGATGTTTCCGCTCGGGCCGCTCGACCCGTATTCGCTCTTCGGACGGAACGCGGCCGGGCCGGGTCAGGCGCTCTTCACGGAGGTCAACAACGAGCTTTACGGGCGGATCGAGGCGATTCAGCCGCTTGAGCCGCGGCCGGAGTTCCCGCCGGCGCTGTCGGTGTTGTCCGGGGTGATTCTGCTGGGGATTCTGCTCGCGGCGGTCTGGCGGGGGAGGGTGTTCTGCAACACGCTCTGCCCGGTGGGGGCGCTGCTCGGAGTGCTGTCGAAGCGGGCGTTTGCGCCGCTGCGGCTCGACCCGGAGAAGTGCATGAAGTGCGGCATGTGCGTGAAAGTCTGCAAAGCCGGGTGCATCGACATCCGCGGGCGCGAGCTTGATGCTGCGCGCTGCGTCGGCTGTATGAACTGTGTGAGTGTCTGCCGCTTCGGTGCGCTCGGGTTTCATCGCCGTCCGAAGGCGGCGGAACCGGAGAAAACGGCGGAGGCCGCGGATGTTTCTGCCGAGACTCCGCTTCCCGACAAGGGGCGGCGCACGTTTCTCGCCGCCGCGGGCGTTTCCGGCGTGGCAGCTTTCTTTGTCGGGCGCCTTGCCGGAAACGCCGGGAAACTGCAAACTCCGGCGAATGGGGTTCCGCCGGTGATGCCGCCTGGCGCCGGGAACCGTGACGACTTCAACCGCCGCTGCACAGGGTGCGGCATCTGCATTGCGAACTGTACCGGGCACACGCTCAAGCCGGCGTTTCTCGAATACGGGCTGGCCGGGATGGGGCAGCCGCGGTTGTCGTTCGAGATCGGCAAATGCGAATATGAGTGCCGCAAATGTTCGGATCTGTGTCCGACCGGGGCGCTGCGCAAACTGTCCGCGGAGGAGAAGCGCCGCTGCCGGATCGGCGAGGTGCACTATTACCGGGAGCGCTGTGTGGTCGTGACCGACGGCACAAGCTGCGGCGCGTGTGCCGAGCACTGTCCGACCGGTGCATTGCAGATGGTTCCGTACAAGGGACATCTGACGATTCCGCATGTGATCCGGGATCTGTGTATCGGCTGCGGCTGCTGTCAATACATCTGCCCGGTCATGGATGAGGCGGGGAAGGCGGTCATGATTCACGGGGCTGCCGAGCAGACGAGCGCGGCGGATCCGCGTACCGTGCTTGAGCAGGCACAGCCGGTTCAGGCGGAGATGGAAGAGTTCCCGTTCTGACGGGGTGTAAAGCAACGGGAAAAAAGGGCGTTCGCAGAGGGTATGATCAGAAAATTTTTTCGCAGACTGTTTCGGTTGTTCAAGGTGATCTGGTGGTTTGTGGTATCGAGTTGCCGGGTTCACCGCGACCAGAAGGGGCGGAGCGGCTGGGATGCGATCGCGTGTTCGGCGCGGCATGCGCGGGAGTGGGCACGCGGTTCGGCGGAGATTGCCGACTTTGAACTTGTGGTTCATGGAGATCCGGAGCAGTTTCCCGGCGGGTTGCTGGTCAGCAATCACCAGGGATACCTCGATATTCTGACGCATGCGGCGATCTTCCCGATCCGTTTTGCTCCGAAGCAGGAGATGCGGCGCTGGCCGATACTCGGGCCGTTTGTCGCGCAGAGCCATCCGATCTGGATCGACCGCACGTCGCGCCAGAAGTCGAAGGAAGCTGCCGGGGAGATGATTGCGACGCTGGAACACAAAATCAATCTGCTTGTTTATCCCGAGGGCACGAGCACCGATGGCGAACATGGACTTCTGCCTTTCAAGTCGACGCCGTTTGAGGCGGCGGTGGAGGCGAAATGCGCAGTCCAGCCGTTGCTGACGTTTTTCAGCAGCGACGATCCCGGCGCGTATCCGCTCGCATGGTACGGCCATGCTGCGCTGCTGCCGCATGTCTGGAAGGTTCTGGGACTTTCTCATGTGCGCGCGGATGTGTATGTTCTCCCCGTCGTGGAACCGGTTCCGGGGGAGACCCGCAAGGAGCTGGCTGCGAGAGTGTATGAACTTATGCAGGCTGAATACAGAAGGATCAAGGGACATGACTAAACCGGAGAAACTGCTTCGCGGAATGGTCGGCGCCTGGGAGATGCTGATCGATTTTCCGCTGCCGGACGGTTTTGTGCGGAAGTTCGGCGGGCGGGTGGATGCAACCTCGAAGCTGGAAGGTTTTCCATTGGTCGGGGTTGCGATCGGTCTGCTGCTGGCGTTTGCCGCGGCATTTTGCGCGCTGGTGTTCAAGCCGTTGGCCGGGTGCGTGATATTTGCGATTCTTGCGACCGCGTTTCTGGATTTGAAGGATTCGGGGCGTGGACTGGCGCTTCTGACCTGCGGTCTGCTGCTGCGGCAGCGCGGAGTGCCGTTGCGAGAGTCCCTGCCGGGATTGACGGGGGACTGGAGCCGGATCGGCAATCCACTCGCGGCGGTTTTCGTTTCGTTGTTGGAGGTGGGCAAGGCGGCTTTGTTGTTCGCGCTGGCCTTTTCCGGGGCGAAACTCTGGATTGTGGTGATTCTGGCGGGGGCTTTTACCGTGCAGGGGATGCTTGCGCTGGAACCGGATCGCGAATCGGGGATTCCGCTGCTGCCGGTTCCGCAGGAGAATCGGCGGCGCGGTTGGTGGATTGCCGGTATCATCGGCCTCGTGCTGCTCGCTTTTTTCCCGTTCGGTGTGATTGTCGCCGGAGCGGCGGTCTATTTTGCCTCGACCGGATTTGCCGGTTTTTTCCTGCGCAACTTCAATGGAGTTTCGCCGGATCTCATCACGCTGGCCGGGGCGTTGACGGAACTGCTGCTGTTGATCGTCGGGGTGCTGTTCGCTCTTTGAATGTAGAATGGGGATTGAACGATGCGGGAGAATTTTGAGAAGAGTTACGATCTGGTTGTGATCGGCGGTGGAGTGGCCGGAGTCGCTGCGGCATTGGCCGCGGCGCGCCGCGGCCGCCGGGTGGCGCTGGTTGAGAAAACGGTTCTCTGGGGAGGCCTGGCGACAACCGGGATCATCTTCATCTATCTGCCGCTCTGCGACGGCAACGGCACGCAGGTCACGTTCGGGATCTCCGAGGAGCTGCTCAAAGCCGGCATGAAGTACGGTCCCGGCGACATCCCGGCCGGCTGGAAGGAGGGGCGCAATCTCCCGGAGGAAAAACGTTACCGCACGGTGTTTTCTCCGGCATCGATGGTGCTGGCGCTCGATGAGCTCCTGGCGGAGTCGGGCTGTGATCTCTGGCTCGACACACTGCTCGTCGACGCGGAGTGTCGCTCGGGACGGGTCGAATCGGTTACGGTGGCGAACAAGTCCGGCACGGGGAAACTCCGGGCGGCGGCATTCGTCGACGCCTCCGGGGACGCCGATCTGGCCTTTTATACGGGAGCTTCCTGCCCGGTGGCGGCGAATGCGCTTGCCAGCTGGACGCTGGAGTATTCCGAGCAGGGCGGCGGACATCTGCTCGCTCCGACGATCCGCGCCTCGATTGTCGGCGGGTCGGTCGATCCGGATTTTACGGTGCCCGGCGTCAACGGCCGGATGGTCAGTGAATTTGTGATGGCCGGCCGGGCGGAGTATCGCCGGAGGCTCTCCGAAGATTATGCGTCGGGGAAGTCGAACCGCTGCACGCGCTTTCCGCTGAAGGTTCCGGCGATGGCGGATCTGCGCCATACACGGCGGATCGACGGGGAATTCACGCTTCAACCCGGCATGGAGTGGCAGGCTTTCGAGGATTCCATCGGCGTTTGCGCGGACTGGCGAACCACCGGAAAAGTGTGGGAACTCCCGTTCCGTGCGCTGCTGCCGAAGGAACTGGAGAATGTTGTTGCGGCGGGACGCTGCATTTCTTCGCACGGCGACGCGTGGGAGGTGACCCGGGTGATCCCTGTTGCGGCGTTGACCGGCGAGGCGGCGGGAATCACTGCCTCGCTTGTGGCGGAGCGGTGCTGTTCCGCGCATGAACTTCCGGTTGCGGAGGTACAGCTCGCGATGAAACAGGCCGGAAACCCTGTTCACATTTCCGAACTCTATCCCGGGAGGTAAGCGGGGTTTTTTCCCCGCCCTCGCAGATATTCGCTTTTTCCTGATTTGACTTTGTGGAAAGTTCTGTTATATTATGTGCATATGCACGAAATAACAGAGAGGGAATCCCATCATGCCGCGCAATCGGAAGTGTCGCCGGGTCTGCCTGGATCCGGAGTGCCGGATGTTCCGGGGGGCTTTGCGGAAAGCTCCTGTGGAGCTCCGGCTCGACGAACTTGAGGCGTTGCGTCTGGTCGATCTGGAGGAACTCGATCAGCTTGAGGCAGCGGCGCGGATGGAGATTTCGCGCGGGACGCTGCAGCGGTTGCTCTATTCCGCGCACAGGCAGGTTGCGCTCGCGCTGACCACGGGGCGCAGCATCGCGATTTCGGACGCGGGGGAGGAGGTTGCCGCCCCTGTCGGATGCGACGCTTCCGC
This sequence comes from uncultured Victivallis sp., assembly GCF_944391105.1. GTDB lineage: Bacteria > Verrucomicrobiota > Lentisphaeria > Victivallales > Victivallaceae > Victivallis. The sequence continues at coordinate 171,847 of NZ_CALXSK010000001.1, read as the reverse complement.
CTGCCGTTTCTGCTGTCGAAAACATCCGGGGACGGCGCCGGGCCGCCCGCCGGAAATCAGAAAGAAAGGAAATATCATGATTATCGCTGTCACCTGTGAGAACGACAATGTGTTTCAGCACTTCGGCCACACCCCCTCCTTTGCACTTTTCACGGTCGAGGACGGCCGGCTGACCGGGCGCGTCGATGCGCCGACCGGTGAAAGCGGCCACGGCGCGCTTGCGGGCTTCCTGAAAGAGCGCAACGTCGATGTGTTGATCTGCGGCGGCATCGGCGGCGGTGCGCAGCAGGCGCTCGCAAACTGCGGAATCAAGCTCGTCGGCGGCGTACAGGGCGATGTGACCGAGGCCGTCGGCCGGTATCTTGCCGGAACGCTTGAAGCCGATCCGGATTTTACCTGCAATCACCACGGTCACGGCCATGAGCATGGCGAAGGGAATTGCCACAGCCACGGGGAAGGGCACTCCTGCCACTGTGGAAAACACTGAGCGGATTGCTGTGCAGAAAAAAGCCCCGGAGAACCAGTTCCCCGGGGCTTTTTGATCAGAACTTAATAGTTCTTCGCTTCGATTTCGAAGAAGGCCTTCGGTTTCTTGCAGACCGGGCAGACTTCCGGAGCCTTGGTCCCGATGTAAACGTGTCCGCAGTTGCGGCACTCCCAGCGGTTCTCACCGGTGCGAACCCAGACTTCATTCTCCTCGACGTTCTTGAGCAGCGTGAGATAGCGCTCCTCATGGCGTTTCTCAATGGCGGCAACGCGTTCGAACGTACGGGCAAGCGCGGTGAATCCCTCCTGCTCGGCGACTTCGGCGAAGTTCTTGTACATCTCGGTCCACTCGCCGTGTTCGCCCTCGGCGGCGGCTTTCAGGTTCGCCGCGGTGTTGCCGATCAGCCCGAGCTCCTTCGCCCAGAGCTTCGCGTGCTCCTTCTCGTTGTTCGCGGTCAGTTCGAAGATCGCAGCGATCTGCTCGTAGCCTTCCTGACGGGCGACTTCGGCAAAGTAGGTGTACTTGTTGCGCGCCTGGGACTCCCCGGCGAACGCGTAAGCGAGGTTTTCGGCGGTCTTGCTGTTCTTGAGTTCGGCCATTTTCTTTTCTCCTGTGTTCTCTGAAACGTTGCTCTTTGCCGATCCTTGAACGAAAAATGCCTTTTCCGGTCCCCCGCAGAGGCATCTTTTGTTCTGGATCTTCCGCCGCTTCGCGCGATCAATCCCCGCCCGAACGGCTGCTTTACAGGTAAAATATAGTAATGATTATCAAAAATGCAAATGATGATTGAGAAAAAAAGTGATTATTTTTTGTGTTCGGCCCATTTTCCGATGAAGCCTTTGTAATGGTCGAGCCGGAAAGGCTCTCCGGGAGTGGCCCATGGGAAGTCGCGGGCATCGACGAGACGGTTTTCGTTGAAGGCGCGGCGGATCACCTCATCGATGCCGGGGACGACGCGGCGGGAGACGCCGTCGTTTCCAGTGACGATGCGGACGAATTCCGCAGGGATGTCGCGATTCGGCGTGGAGTCGAAGACGGCGTTTGAAATGAGCGTATGCTTTGAGGCGAGTTCGATCGTGCAGATGAATTGCTTCGGATCTTCCAGACGTTTCAGGAGGGCGTCATAGATGTGTTTGCGCATCTGATCGGCGGGGGTGGAGGCGAAGGTTTCCACTTCGCCGTTTTTGCGGGTGACGACGGTGCGCTCTTCGTTGTAATCGATCACTCCTTCATCGCCTTCGATGCGGGAGATGGGGTTGACGTTTTCCTCACTGACATGCGTCACATGGAAGTAGAGTTTCTGCCCGATGGAACTCGTGATGGAAATCGAGGCGAAGTCGTCGGTTTCGATCGGGTTGGCACGGAACAGGCCGGCCTGAACTTCGACCGGATCGACGGTTCCCTCGAAGCTGTTTCCCGCATAGAAGATCAGCAGATTCAGGAAGTGGGCGAACGCGTTCGTGAACGGACTGTCGAGCACCCATTTCCCGTCGACCGAAAATCTGGCAGCCCAGTTGTTGCGGTGATAATAGGCGTCGCTGCGCGGCCAGAGCGCGTAGCACTTGAATATGCGCGGTGTGCCGATCGCGCCCGAGAGCAGAAGCTCCTTGATGCGACGGGTCTCCGGTTGATACATGGTCTGGTAGCCGACAGCGACGAAACGGCCGGTGCGTTTTTCCGCCGCCTTCATGATTTCGGCCTCCTCAACGGTCGGGGCGACCGGTTTTTCGACGTAGACGTTCGCGCCCGATTCGAGGGCGGCGACCGTCATCGGACAGTGCATTGCGATTCCGGTCGGAATGAAACAGATGTCGATTTTGCCGCGGAACTCCTTAAGCATTGCACGGTAATCGGTGAAGAGACGGCAGCCGATCGATTTCAGAAAGCTGCATTTTTCGGCCTCTTCGGCTTGATTGATGATGGTTGCGGCGACCACATTCACGCGTCCGGCGGCATGCTCCCGGACGAAATCATTGTAGTGTACGGCTCCGAATCCGGAAACCCCGATGACGGCGACGTTAATCATATGGCTGGACCCCTCAAGATGATGGTAAAATGTAAAACAATCGAAATAAAATAGTGCGTTTCCGCAAGTTGTGCAAGTTCACTCACGACGTTTCAAGCAGATAACGGCGGAAAAACTCCGCCGCCAGCGGCGCGCAGCTCGCCCCGCCGGAGCTCCCCCCTTCAACCATGGCGCAACAGGCATAGGTTTTCCCCTTCCAGGTCACGAAGGAGATGAACCAGGTCGTGAGCACGCGGTTCGCTCCGGAACCGACCTGGGCTGATCCGGTCTTGCCGTAAAGTTCGAGTCCGTCGACCTTTGCTTCGCGGCCGGAGCCGCGCGGAGTATTGACCACATCGAACATGCCGCGTCTGACCTCTTCGAGGAAACGCGGCGTGGTTTTGAGGTTGCTTACGACTTCCGGTTTGCGTTCGTAGAGAACGTTTCCATTCGAGTCGACGACCCGCCAGACGACGTGCGGACGGTAAATTTTTCCGCCGTTGGCCAGCGCCGCCGCGTAGACCGCCGCCTGAAGCGGACTCAGGGTGATGACCCCCTGGCCGATCGACAGCAACCCCGTGTCATAGCTGTTCCAGCGGACGGCGTTGCGGTGGCTGCGTTTCTTGTTTTCATTGCTCGGGAATGTTCCGGCGATCTCCGGAAGTTCGACGCCGGTCTTCCGACCGATTCCCGCGCTGCGCAGCACGTCGGCGATCGGATTGAGCCCGACCGTGACGGCGTGTTCGATCATATAGTCGTTGCAGGATTTTGCGAGAGCTCCGCGCAGGTTCAACGGTCCGTGACCCGCACGGGCCGCGCAACGGATCCGGACGCCGTTGACGGTCGTTTCTCCGTCGCAGTTCACGATCTCCTCCGGGGAGACGCCCGCGTTCAGAAACGCGAGCGCCACGAGCGGTTTTAAGATCGATCCAGGGGTATAATTTCCGAGGAAAGCCCGGTTGTAGAGCGGCCGCCCCGGGTTTTTCAGGAGTTTGTCGTAGTAATCCTTCCGGATGATCGTTGAAAATCCCGCAGACAGATTGTAGGTCGGGCTGGACGCGGCGGCGATGACATCCCCGTTCGCCGCATCCAGCACCACGAACGCGGCGCGTTGACCGCTGATGATCGATTCGGCGATTTTCTGGGCGCGCGAATCGATTGCGAGAATCACATTGTTGCCATGGTGCGGTTCGATGCGGCTGATGATGTCGCGACGAACCATGCCGAGATGATCGACCTGCACGAGCGAATATCCCGGCATGCCGCGCAATCCGAGCGGAGTTTCCGGTGTGCCTGGCTGCGGGTCGTAATCCTCCTCTTCGTATGAGGTTCCGGGCAGACGGTCGAATGCACGTTCAATGCCTTCCACGCCGATTCTGTCCGGCACGTAATAGGAATACTGTTTCCGGTCGCCCGCTTCAAGCGGATTGTCGGGGTGGGCGGGCCGGGTGTAACCGATCAGATGGGCCGCGAGAGACCCTTCCGGATAGGTTCGCGATTCATCCGGTTCGACGTCGACTCCCTCGATCTCCCGGCTGCTCCGGAATACGAGTTCCAGCTGGCGCGGCGTCAGCTGCCGGAACACCACCAGCGGCAGTCCCGGCTGGTAGTTCAGATGGCGGGCGATCTCCTCTTTCGTGAGAGGATTGGGTTTCCCGATGGCGCGGGAGACGGTTTCGGCGGCCTCGAAAATATGATCGACCGTGCCGGTGCGGCTGCCTTTTTTTCGCATTTCCTGCGGATAGAAAACCAGGTTCAGATCACTGCTGCTGCCGGCGAGGAGTTTCAGATCGCGCGTGTAGATCTTTCCGCGCCGGGCGGGAATTCGGATCCGCCGCAGCGACTGATTGGAAATTGCTTCGATGCTTTTGTCCGCCGACTGGATCTGAACGTAGGCGAGCCGTACCAGCATCGCGAGAAAGACGAATGCGACAACTCCGCCGAGAATCAGAATCCGCAGCCGTTCCGTGGTGAGGATTCCGGGGACGGCTTCGCGCGGAGAGCCGTCGTTTCTGCGTTTGGCGGCGGGGCTCACGGCAGCCTCCCCGTGCGTGGTTCACGCACGCGACGCGGTCTGAGCCGGTCAAAGGTCGATTTCGGGGCGCACAGAGCTCCGGACACTCCGAGTTTTCCGCCGATCCGGTCAAACAGCAGCGTCAGGAACGGCATCAGAAAAAGGCCGATCGCTCCGAAGAAAATCAGTTTCCAGAAAAACGTTCCCGGCGTTTCCGGGTCGTTCGTGAGGGTGAGACGCACGACGTCTCCTCCGAGCAGCGCGGTCAGGGCGATTCCCATGCCGGGCAATGCGGTCTCGTACGTATGAGAGGGCGCTTTCAGCCGGATCACCCTTCCGACGGCGAGAGAGACCACCAGCACCAGTGTCGTTGTCGGCAGCTCTCTGCCGTAAGCCAGGTCGAGCACCACGCCGAAGAGAGTTGCCAGATAAAACGCCGTTCCGGTCCGTCCCGCGAGGGAGACGTAATAGATGACGAGAGCCGGCAGCAGCAACGGCAGTGCAAGTTTCCCCACCTGAAATTCAAACAGCAGCGCGAGAAACAAGAGCACGAAAAAGTAGACCGTCTTCATCATGGCCTGGCCCCGCTGCCGGAATCCGGAATCGCGATGAGCACGAACCGGAGATTGTCGAAATCAAGTTCCGGAGTCAACAGTCCCGAGACATGCTCCGTGCTTGAAAAATTCGGGTTGACTTCATCGAGCGTCGTCAGATGACCGACTTTGAGTCCGGACGGAATTCCCGCTGAAAAACCGGTCGTCACGGCCGGATCTCCGGGAGCCGCGCCGCGGTTTACCGGGATGTAGCCGACCGGTATGGTTCCGGGAAGCGCCCGTCTTTCTCCGGCGTTGAGGAACCCGTTCCCCCCTCCGGGGAAGGCGACGGAGAGCCGCAGATTCCGGGAGAAGATGGTTTCCACTTCGGCGTTTCGTTTGCCCACCCGGGAGACGACTCCGACCAGAGCGGCTTCTCCTCCATCGCCGGTCGGAGCGAGCACCACCGCTCCGGGAGAGATTCCGGAGTCCGGCTCGATTGAAACCGTGAATTTCTCCCGCCAGAAGAGCGGGTCGCGCAGCAGCACCTGCGCCGGAGCATAGCTCCACTGCGGTGAAGCCGGAAGATGGGCGAGGATGCGCAACTCACGGTTTTCCGAGGCGAGATTCCGCAGCTGCTGATTTTCCGCCTTGAGTCGTCGGTTCTCCTGGATCAGGGATTCGGTTTTGCTGGCGAGTTCCGTCCGGCTCAGCAGCAGAAGCGACTGCCGGGCGGCCGTGTCCGAGACGATCCGCGTCAAAGCAAGGTACGGATAGAAAAAGTCTCCGAGCAGAAGCCCCGCGCTGCGGCGGAGCGCCCGATACCCGGCGAATGCGAGAATCAGCGCAAGCACCACCGATGCCGCGAAAAAGACCTTGCGGTCGGACATTTTCCCTGGTTCGCTCATCGGCCGGGTTTCGGATTCCTTTCCGTTTCTTCAGCAGGAACAGAGTTTCTTTTTGAGTTCCACAAGTTCGGCTTCTGCGCCGGTGAGAAGTTCGTCGATCAGTTCCTGAACGGTGATGACCTCATCCACAAGTCCGACCGACTGTCCCGCCATCAGCGAGCCGTTGTCGACGTCGCCTTCGACGGCGGCGCGGCGCAGCGCGCCGATCCAGAACTTCTCGACCTCCTCCTGCGCCTGGGCACGATGAATCGTTCCGGCCTCAAGTTCGCGCAGCAGCCGCAGCTGGAGTTTGCCGAAGAGATCGGTTCCCTTGTTGCGCAGTGCGCGGACCGCGACGACCGGGAGTTTCTGGTCGTACTGCGGCGTGGAGATCGCATCGCGGGCGTTCGCATTCCGGAACGCCTCCTTGAAGGCCGGATGGACGTTCGACTCCTTCGTCATGACGAACCGGGTCCCGAGCTGGACGCCTGCGGCGCCCATCGTCAGCAGGTGTGCGACCATCTTGCCGGTCCCGATGCCGCCGGCGATGAAGATCGGAATCTGTTCGTGGAACTTGTAGAGCACCTGCTGGATCAGCACCATGCTCGAGACATGGCCGATGTGGCCGCCCGCTTCGCTGCCTTCGAGGATGATTCCGTCGGCGCCGAAGCGGATCATGCGTTCGGCAATCGATACGGTCGAGGCGAAGCAGAGCACTTTCGCACCTGTGGCCTTCGCCGCTGCGACTTCCTTCTCCTTCGGGAAGCTCCCCGCGAAGATGATGAACGGAACTTTGATCCGCCCGAGCATCGCAAGGTGGTCCTGATAGGCCGGCGCGATGGTGATGAGATTGACTGCGAAGTTGTTCGGCGTCAAACTTTTGAGTTCAAGGATCTGTTTTTCGAGGATGTCGCACGGTGCGTTGCCGCCGGCAAGGCAGCCGAAACCGCCGGCGTTGCAGACGGCAGAGACGAGTTTCGGTTCGGATACCCAGGTCATCGCGCCGCAGATAATCGGATACTTCACGCCGAGGAATTCGCTGCCGCGGCGCATCAACGGGGTCAACATCGTCAAATCGTTCATTGGTTTCTTTCTCTTTTTCCCTGAAAATGAAATTCTTTTTCCCTTTTTTCGCCCTTGCAGGGGGCAACCAATTAATATAGCATGATTCCGGGGGAATTTCAATCTCCGATCCACTCGGATTCGACCTGCTCGAGAAACCGTTGCGCTTCGTTTGAAAGGACCGGAGAAGGCCGCGTTGCCTCCGTGATCGCCTCTTTGTAGAATTTCCCCGGCGGAGCGAACCGGATTTCCTGAGCGGCAAGCTCGCTTTCGATCTTTTCTCTCCGGTCGAGTCCGGCGCGGAGCTGTTCGATTTTCCGCCGGAATTGTTCCGGATACGGAGACGGCTCCTCCTGTTGCTCCGGCGGAGTGAGCGGCAGAAGCAGGATTGTTTCCGCAAGTTCGGAAAGGGTGTTCTGAAAAGCCCGGTCATTTCCCGGGCCGAGTGCGAGGAATCGTTTGCGCAGATTGGTCCTCAGTTCGACGGCGTCCGGTCGCCCCGGCAGGAGTTCCGGAAGATTCGTGAGGTCGACGATTGTGGTTTCCCCGGTCGGCTTTCCATCGGGCCCGAGTACGGGAAGGTCGAATTTCATTGCCGCTTCGAAGGCGGCCTGGGTCAGATGTGCGGGTTGGGGGAAAAACTCGTTGAAAGCGAGCTGCCGGGCAAAACGTTCGAGTTTGCGCTGAATCTTTTCCTCGCCGGAGAGGGAGGGGGAGGCGGGCTCCCCGCCCCCCTCGGCGACCCCCTCGGGAGTGCTGTCCGCGAGCAGCAGCCGCCCGAGCGTCGCCTTGAAATTCTGATCCTCGATGCTGCCGGGGCGGGCGGCGAGCAGGCAGTAGTCGAGCAGCGCGTTGTTGGCGGGACTTGAGACGGTGAAGCCGCATTCGAGCATCGCGCGGCCCAGTTCGCGGTACCACCCCATCGCGGGTGGCGCAAGCAGTTCCGGCGTGAGCTGCCGCATCTGCCGGAAATCCGGGAATTTTCCCTGTTCCGCAAGTGCCCGCAACACCGGGAAATAGCGATTTCTGCTCAACAGAAGTTCGCTCTCCTTCGAACTCTGCAGCCTGGAGGCGATTCCGGCCGCGATCCAGCCGGGCAGGAAATCCGGAGAGAGCGGCGGCTCGGCGCCGGGTATCTTCGAAAGCAGCAGAACTCCCGTCAGGCGGCGCCACAACTGAAACTGCCCGTGCCACTGTCCCCCCCGGTCGTTGAAGGAGAGGAGCCACTCGCGCGGTTTGAACTCCATCCGGAGCTCCCCCGGCGGGAGCTGGCTGGAGACCTTCACGCAACACCGTCGCGGCAGCCGTCTGCCGCTGACCCGGAAGAGCGTCGTGATCTGGTTGTCGAGTGCGCGCAGCTCTTCGATTGTCGCGAGCGACTCCGGGTCGCTGCGGTCCATGTCGATTTCGAGTCCATCCGCGGTCACGACCGTCGCTCCCCGCAGCGGCACGGCAACTCCGATGAGGGCGATGAGGCACAATATCTGAAAAAACTTCAACATGCGGATTTGTTTTTTTCCCGTTGTGGATGTATCTTCAAATTGATCAAACCGATTCATGGAGCAATATAACCGTTCGGACGGACAAAAACAACTGATGATGAAAAATAATCCGAAAAACAAAATCTATCCCGCGGCTCTGACGATCGCAGGCAGCGACTCCGGCGGCGGTGCGGGAATCCAGGCCGATCTGCGCACTTTCAACGCGTTCGGCGTCTACGGTTGCACGGCGGTCACCGCCGTGACAAGCCAGAATCCGAAGCGCGTGACGAGGATCGATCCCATTGCCGCGGAAGGGGTTTCTGCGCAAATCGACGCGGTCATGGATGCCGTTGCGATTCGCCACGCCAAGAGCGGTATGCTCTTCTCTGCGGAGATCGTCGAAGCCGTGGCCGACGCCGTGAAACGGCACAAACTGCCGCTCGTGCTTGATCCGGTCATGGTCTCGACTTCCGGCAGCGTGCTGCTTGAGCAATCCGCGATCGAGGCGTTGAAGAAGGAGCTTCTGCCGCTCGCGGAGTGGATCACTCCGAATCTTCCGGAGGCGGAGCTGCTGCTCGGGCGCAAACTCTGTTCCGAGCGCGACTGTCTCGACGCCGCGCGCGAGTGTCACGAAAAGTGGGGCGCTTCGATTCTGCTCAAGAGCGGTCATGCACCGGCAGGGAAGTTCGCGGACGACTTCGTCTGCCGCGAGGGACAGCTTTACCGACTCCGCTCGCGCAGGCTGCCGGAGCGCGGCTGCTCCCACGGTACCGGCTGTACGCTCTCCGCCGCGATAACCGCCGCGCTCGCGCTCGAAATGCCGTGGAAAAACGCGCTCTGCGAGGCCAAGGCGTTCGTGCTCGGCTCGATGGAGGAGTTCGTCGAAATCGGCCGCGGGGTAACGGCGATGTATCCCCCTGTGGAGGATCGCATCGACCAGGTGCGGCTTGAAAAGGTGTCGGCGGGGAGATGAGGTCGCTCCGGAACAGGATTCTGCCGCTGCTGCTCTTCGGGGTTTTCTTCGGGAGCGCGCTGCTGGACGCCGCGCCGGTACGGCTGCGTTCGATCTGGGCGTCCGGGCGGCGCAATATCCATCTGCTCGACGGAGCATCGGGGCTTGGCGCGGTTGTTTCGCGCAGTTCTTCGCAGATTGCGCTTTCGCGTGGAAAGGAGCGGCTGGTCTTTTATCCGGATCGGCGGTACGCTTTGTTCAACAGTGTCCGGGTCAATCTCTGTTATCCGCTATTGATGCAGAAGACGAATCCCTATCTGGCGAAGGTCGATTACGACAATCTGCTCGTGCCGTTTCTCGGAACACGGCTGCCGTACAAACATAAGATCAGCAGAATCGTGATCGACCCCGGTCACGGCGGTCGCGACCGGGGAACCGCCGGACAGCATCTTCAGGAGAAGACGATCACCTTGAATCTGGCGAACCGCGTTGCGAACATCCTGCGCGCCTATGGCTACAAAGTCGAACTCACCCGCACGCGCGACACGACACTCTCCCTGGGAGCCCGCAGCGCCTATGCGAACAAGCGCGATGCCGATCTCTTCGTCTCGATCCATGTGAATTCCGCCGCGGACCGCAGCGTTCGCGGCATCGAGACCTTCTGCCTGACGCCGGAGGGGGCCGCTTCGAGCAACAGCGGCAAACCGGTTGCGAGCCGTTACACGGGCAATGCGAAGAACCCGAACAACTTTCTGCTCGCCTATCATCTGCAGCGTTCGATGCTGCTGCAGACGAAGGCATCGGACCGCGGCGTGAAATTCGCCCGTTTTGCGGTGTTGCGGGATATTCGCTGCCCGGGGGCGCTGGTCGAGGTCGGTTTCGTCTCCAACCGCAGCGACGAGGCGAATCTCGGCAGCGCGGCATATCAGGATAAACTTGCGCGCGGGATCGCGGCGGGAATTCTGAACTATCACCGTTCGCTTTCGCGCTGACCGGGTCACTCCAGGTTTCCGCGGTAGCTCCGGGGGCTTCTCCCGTAGAGCATGCGGAATCGTTTCGAGAAGTAGTTCGAATCATGGAAGCCGCAGCGGGCGGCGACCTCTCCGACGGGCAGTTCGGTCCGGCGCAGCAGTTCGGCCGCGCGGCGGAGTCGAACTTCGAGCAGATATTCGATCGGGGTGTTGCCGGTCGCGATCCGGAAGAGCCGCAGGAGATTGTTCGGAGAAGTACAGGCGATTGAGGCGAGACGCCTGAGTGTGAGCGGCGAAGCGTAGTCCCGTTCGATCCGGCTGATGACCTCCCCCATCCTCAGCAGCGCCGCCTGATTCGGGGTTTGCGAATTTCCGTAGCGGCGCGAGACGAATACGATGAGTTCAAGCAGCAGCGCGAGTGCGGCCGCCTCGTAACCCGGTTCGCGCCGTTCGAGTTCAGAGCGGAGCTTCCGGATCTGCTCCTCCGCGCGGGCGAGTCCCTCCCGGTCGAGCCGCAGGCGGTTTTCGCTGCTCCGGCTGCCGCGCATGGCCGGTTCGAGCTGGAAAATCACGTTGTATCCCGGAATCTGTCGCAGAAAATCGTCGGGCAGCGCAAGGTGTTCCGGATCAAACTGCACGTTCAGCATGCTGACCCGCCGCCGGTCCGGAAAGCAGTGGCTTGTGTATCCCCGAATGAGAAACACATCTCCGGCCGCAACCGTGCATTCGATTCCGTCGATGAGCTGCGGACCGCTCCCGGCCGTGATGAGTACGAGTTCCGAGAAGTCGTGCGAGTGTTCCCTGGTTGTGAGATCGTGCGCATGCTGAGGCTCCGCCGCGGCTCTAACTTCAGCCACTGCGATCGGAAGCGCCGGATTTTCAAAGTAATAAGTGCCGAACGCTTTTGTCGAATTTTCTTTCATCATGGTGATATAATACCTCTTTTTGTTGAAAAATTCAAGGAAATGACGGCAGATCCGAGTATATTCCTGGGTGGAAACCGTCAACAAAGGAGGTTGCGACATGGATTTCAATCAGGGATGCGTAACTTATCGGTCGATGCCGTTCTGGTGTGTGGGGAGTCCTCTGAGCGATCCGTTCGGGGGCGCGGTGCTCTCCCGGTTCGACTCGCTCGAAATCGCGAAGATCATCGCCTGGGCCGCCCGCGAGGGGTATGTCGAGGCGACAAGCTATCATGACGACGACCTCGTCCCGTGGGATCCGGAACACCCCGGGGACGACCTCGATCCGTCCAGCCCCGTCTACCGCAGGCTGCGTGAGATCAAGGCCGTGCTCGACGAGGCGGGCGTGAAGATTCACGCTTCGATCTCCAGTTTGCACGGGAACAGGCTCTTCCGCGACGGCGGGCTGTGCAATCCCGACCCGGAGATCCGCCGCCTCGCCGCCTTGAAGGTCGAGCGCACGTTGCGCATCGGGCAGTTCTTCGGCGCGAAATACTACGTCTACTGGGTCGCCCGCGACGGTTTTGAAGTTCCGGTCGTGACGCAGTGGGAACAGGTTTACGAGTGGCTCGCCGAGGGGTTGAATCACGTGACCGACTACATCCATGCAAACCGCATGACCAACTACATCGGTGCGACCGTCGAGCCGAAGCCGAATGAGCCGCGCGGCCAGATGTTCCTGCCGACCAGCGGACACGCGGTCGGTTTCATCTGCGGGAAACTCAAAGAGCCCGATTTCTGGGGCGTGAATCCGGAACTGCTTCAGCACGAGTCGATGGCGCTCATGAATGCCTGCATGACGGTGGCTTATCTCTGCAGCATGAACAAGCTGAAATTTCTGCACTTCGGCTCCCAGATCAAGGCGCAGTTCGACAACGACTTCCCGCCGCTCATCGGGCCGGAAGGCCTCAAGGAGACCGTCATGATGTTCCATGCTCTGAACCGGGTCGGCTGGAAAGGCGCGGTCGAATTCGACTGCCACATGCTGCGCGCCGAAGGAAATCCCGCCGACGAGGTCGGCTGCCGCAAGCAGTTCATCATCGACAGCGTCACGGCGCTTTCGATGGCGCTCAAGCTCGCGGAACGGATCGAACTGCCGGGCGCTTCTGTTTCGCAGTCGGCGGCGGACCTCGCGAGCATCCGCCAGATGTGTGCGCTCGGCGACGTCGATCCGCGGAGGTGAGCCGATGGCGCTCTCGCTCGGGATCGACGTCAGTACGCAGGGAGTCAAGGCCGAGCTCATCGATCCGGCGGATCCTTCACGCCGTTTCCCCGGCGTCTCGGTCCATTTCGGAACCGATCTGGCGCGTTACGGCGCGCCGGAGGGGTTTCGGCCGAATCCCGATCCGCTGATTCGACAGGCTGATCCGGCCATGTGGCTTGAGGCGCTCGATCTGCTGTTCGCGCGCATGCGGGATGCCGGGCTGCCGCTCGCAGACGTCGGCATGATCTCCGGTTCCGGGCAGCAGCACGGTTCGGTCTGTCTTTCGGAACGGTTTGAGAAGCTGCTTGCGTCGCTCAATCCCGCCCAGACGCTTGCGGATCAGCTTGTCTCCGCATTGTCGCGGCGGTATGCGCCGATCTGGATGGATCGTTCGACGTCGCGCGAGTGCCGCGAACTCGACGAGCGGTTCGGAGACCGGCTGCGCCGTGTGACCGGTTCTCCCGCCGTCGAGCGGTTCACCGGGCCGCAGATCCGCAAGTTCGCCCGGGAGAATCCCGAGGCGTATCGCGAGACGGCCGTGATCCATCTCGTGAGTTCGTTCTGCTGCTCCGTGCTCTGCGGCGTCTCCGCGCCGATCGATTACGGCGACGGAGCAGGAATGAACCTGCTGAATCTTGAGACGCTCTCGTGGGATCCGGACATCGCGGCGTTCACCGCGCCGCGACTCCTTGAAAAACTCCCCCGCGTCGTTCCTTCGGATACGATTGCCGGCGGACTTTCCTCCTATTTCGCGAAATACGATCTGAAACCGGGTATTCCGGTTACGGTCTGGTCGGGCGATAATCCGAACAGCCTTGTCGGAACCGGTGCGGCCGAGCCGGGAACCGCGGTCGTGAGCCTCGGAACCAGCGATACGTTCTTCGCGCCGATGCGCGATTTCCGCACCGACCCGGATGGATACGGTCATGTATTCGGGAATCCCGCCGGCGGATTCATGAGCCTCATTTGTTTTACGAACGGTTCGCTCGCTCGCGAGGCGGTACGGAAGGCGTGCGGCCTCTCCTATGAGGCGTTTGACCGGGAGACGCCGACTCCATCGGAGGAGCGCCTGATGCTCCCCTATTTTTCGCCGGAATCGACCCCGCTGGTGCTTACGCCCGGCGTGAAGTATAACTTCGATCCGGAAAAGGCGGATGGTTCGGCGCGTGCTCGTGCTTTGCTCGAATCGCAGATCCTTTCGATGCGTCTTCACAGCGCATGGCAGAAGCTGACGCTCCGGCGTATCCGCGTAACCGGCGGCGCTTCCCGCAGTCTGCTGTTGCGGCGGATCATTGCGGATGTGTTTCAGTCGGAAGTCGAGACGATCGCCGTTTCAAACTCCGCCGGACTCGGTGCTGCGCTTCGGGCTGTCAACGCGGTTGAAGGAGTGCCGTTTCCGGAACTTTTCCGAAGTTTCTGCAAACCTGTAGAGACCATTCGGCCGGATTTCCCGACTGCGCCGCGGTATGACCGGATGCTGGTGAAATACCGCAAACTTGAGCAGAGTGCGAAATCACTTCTCTAGAAAACAGAAATCCCCGGAAAGTTTCCTTCTCTTTCCAGGGATTTTCTTGTCAACGGGAGGAGAAGGTTTCTTCTCTCTCCCGGGATGATCTGTCGGATCTCAGAGCTCCTCGCCGACTTCCCAGCGGACGAAGCGCGTGACTTTGCAGTTCGGACGCAGCTTGCCCAGAGAGGTCTTGTCGTCACGAACCCAGGGCTGATCCATCAGGCAGACTTCGCTGAAGAACTTGCGAATCTTGCCGGCAAGAATCTTGTCGAGCATCGCGGCCGGTTTGTCCTTGAGTTTCGGATCGGCCGCAGCTGCGATTTCCTTCTCCTTGGCGATGACTTCCGCCGGAACATCCTGCTCCGTGATGTAGCGAGGACGGAACGCCGCAATGTGCAGACAGATGTCGTTCAGCACAACCGGATCGCTCTCCCCGGAGACTTCGACCAGCACGGAGACGCGCCCGCCGTCATGATGATAGCTGACGTAACGTTCGCCGCCTTCCCACTTGTAGGCGCGGCGGATCTGCATGTTCTCGCCGATCACGCCGATGTTGTCGGTGAGTGCGCTCTTCTCGGCCTCCTGAACGGCGGCGGAGATGTCACCGTTGCCCGGCATGGAAAGCATGTCCTTGGCGAACTTCTTGACCATGTCCTGGAACTTGTCGGTCTTGGCCGCGAAGTCGGTTTCGCAGAGAACTTCGATGATCGAAGCCTTCTGTCCGTCGATCGCGGTCAGGACTTTGCCCTGATTCGTGCTGCGGCCGGACTTCTTCTCCGCCTTGGCGGCGCCGGATTTGCGCAGGTTTTCAATCGCGAGCTCCATGTCGCCATCGGCGGCAACGAGCGCTTTCTTGCAGTCCATCATACCGGCCCCGGTCTTCTCCCGGAGGTCCTGAACCATTTTTGCAGTGACAGCAGCCATTATAATGATCTCCTAGTCGTGGTTACGGGGTGAAATTACTCGGCCTTGGCCTCCGGCTTGGCTTCCTCGCGGCGCGGAGCGCGGCGGCGGGGTTTGGTCTCCTTTTCCGCCTTCTCCTCGTCGTCGGCCTTCTCCTGGGCGAGCTTCTTGGCGGCCTCGGCGGCATCACGCTCCTCGGCGACCTTCTTCTGGTGAATCTCCCTGGCGATCTTCACGGCTTCCGCGAAGAGACTCGTGATGATCTGAACCGATTTGACCGCGTCATCGTTCGCGGCAACCGGGTAGTCGACCAGCGACGGATCGCCGTTGGTGTCGACGATTGCGACGATCGGAATGTTCAGCTTGTTCGCTTCGCGGACGGCATTGAGCTCGTTGCAGACGTCAACGACCACGAGCGCGGCCGGAAGACGCTTCATGCCGACGATGCCGTCGAGATCGCGATGCAGTTTTTCCGCACGGCGCGCCAGAACCGCAACCTCTTTCTTCTTCATCCCCTTGGCGGCATCGGACTCGAGAGTCTTGTCGATCTCGGCCATCTTGGAAATGCTCTTGCGAATCGTCACGTTGTTGGTCAGCGTGCCGCCGAGCCAGCGCTCGGAGACGTGGAACATGCCGGTCTCTTCCGCGAGATTCTTGATGATTTCGCGGATCTGGCGCTTCGTTCCGACGAAGAGAATGTCTCCGCCGTTCGCGACCACGCGCTGCAGAAAGTTGCAGGCTTCCGCAATCTGGTACATGGTTTTGGTCAGGTCGATGATCGAAATGCCGTTCTTCGCCCCGTAGACGTACTCCTTCATTTTCGGGTTCCAGCGACGGGTCTGGTGACCGAAGTGACACCCGGCTTCCAACAGATCGTTGATCGAGATCTTTGCCATTTTGCGGCTCCTTGTTTCTGCGGCGCTTCTTTTTTCAGCAAGACGCCATTGGTTTGGTTGTTCTTCTCCGCGGATTTATGCGGCGATTTTGCTAATATACACCGGAAACATCAGATTGCAAGTGATTTTTTCCAGAATTCGAGTTGTCCGGCAACCTGATCGAATCCGGTTCCGCCGGTGACGTTCCGCTTGGCGACGCTGCCGACCGGATCGAACAGGTTCAGAAAGTCGGGCGTCGCCTCGGGAATCGTCTCGCGCATTTCGTCGAGCGTAACCTCGTTGAGCGCCTTCTTGTGTTCGCGGCAGTATTTCACGAACGCTCCGACGCGGTGATGCGCACTCCGGAACGGAACGCCGAGCTCGACGAGTTTTTCGGCGATGTCGGTCGCCATGAGTGCCGGGTCGCTCGCCGCGGCGCGCATATGGTCGGCCTTGAGTTTCATCGTCTCGATCATCGGCGGGTAGACCTTCAGAATCATTTTGACTGTGTCGAGCGCATCGAAAATCGCGACCTTGTCCTCCTGCAGATCGCGGTTGTAGGTCAGCGGCAGCCCCTTGCACATTGTGAGCAGCGCGGTCAGCGCTCCGTACACCCGGGCGGTTTTGCCGCGGGTCAGTTCGCAGACGTCCGGATTCTTCTTCTGCGGCATCAGGGACGAACCCGTGCAGAATGCGTCGTCGAGCTCGATGAAGTCGAACTCCTGGCTGCACCAGAGAATCAAATCCTCCGAGAGGCGGCTCGTGTGCATCGCGAAAATCGCCAGATCCGAAACCAGCTCAATCGCGAAGTCGCGGTCCGCGACCGCGTCCATGCTGTTCCGCGTGACCCGGCTGAAATTGAGCGCACGGCAGACCGCCTCGCGATCGATCGGCAGCGTGCTGCCCGCGATCGCTCCGGAACCCAGCGGCATGACGTTGATGCGCCGCCGGCATTCGGCAAGCCGCTCCGCATCGCGGTCGAGCATTTCGACGTACGCAAGCAGATGGTGCGCGAACAATACGACCTGGGCATGCTGCAGATGCGTGAACCCCGGCATGATCGTGCGCGGATTCGCGTCGGCCTGCGCAACCAGAGCGCGCTGGAAATGGCGGATCCCTTCGATCAGCTTGTCGACCTCGTCGCGCAGGTAGAGCCGGATGTCGAGCGCGACCTGGTCGTTGCGGCTGCGGGCGGAGTGGACGCGCGCACCCTCCGCGCCGAGAGCGTCGATGAGGGCGCTCTCGATGTGCATGTGGATGTCCTCCATGGCGATGTCGTACTTGAAATCTCCGGCGTCGATGCGCTTTTCGATCTTGTCGAGCTCCGCGCAGATCGCCTCGGCGGTCGCTTCCGGGATGATCTTCTGCGCAGCGAGCATGGTGACGTGCGCCTTGCTCCCCATGATGTCGAAGTGGTAGAGCCTCCGGTCGAACGAAATCGATTCGGAATACTGCGTGACTTCATTCCGGGTATCGGAACTGAATCTGCCGCCCCAAAGTGCCATTTTGCCGTGCCTCCCTCAAGAAATTCGGATTTCTCAATATATTTTTATAAAATAGCCGTCCGGGGCTGGATTTTCAATCGGAACGCACTATATTATTCTCTATTATGAGTGAGATTTGCAACAATCGGTCCTTGAAACTGTCGAACGGCAATCTTCTTTGCCCGAACTGCGGCGAGCGTCTGACGCCCGCCGATCTTGAAGTTTATGCAAAGTGCCCGTACTGTGACTGGAGTTTCCCGCGCGACGCGCGTCTTGACGACTTCGTCATCAGCCCAATTGTAAACCGCTGGATGGCCCGTGCCAACAGCCAGTTCCCGCGTGACTGACGCCGGAATCCGGGTGCCGCGATTGAAACTCCGCTCGAACCGTGACAGGTCAAGACCCGGTGATTGCATCTGAGAACGGAATCGGCGGGGGGGCTGCGTGGAACGGAAATCTGAAACGGGCGGAGAGATGCGGCGTGCGCCGTGGCTGGATCGCAACGGGTGGTCTCTCTTTGTCATCACGCTGTTGTGCTTTGCTCCGTTCGCTTTCTTCGGCGTCGATCTGCATCACGACGGCGTGATGCTCAAACCTGCGATGGACGTCGCCGCCGGTCGGATCTGCTTCCGCGACACCTTCAACCAGTACGGTTTTCTTTCCACGTTCATTCAGTCGGTCATCGTCCGGATCTTCGGAGGAGAACTGCTTGCGGTCAAACTGCTGACGGTCGTTTTCTACGGGCTCTGTGCGATGGAACTCGACCGTTTCTGGCGGCGGTTTCTCTCGGTGCCGTTCCGCTGGCTCATGATGGTTCTCTTCTGGGGGCTGGCGCCGTTTTATCTTGTTCCGATGCATCCATGGTCATCGGTTTACGCGATGTATTTCATGCTGCTGGCCGGGACGATGACGGTCCGCTATCTCGACAGCGGGAGCCGGAAGCGGCTCTTCTGCGCCGGCGTCGCGGCGGGGCTCGCATTCGGCTGCCGTCAGCCTTGCGGCCTGGTGCTGGTCATTGCCGCGGCGATGACGCTCGGAGTTGAGGCGTGGGTGCGGCGCAGTTCGGGGAGAATCCTTCTGCAGAAAGCCGGCGTGTGGGCCGCGGGCGCGGTGATTGTTCCGGCCATTCTCGCTGCGTATCTGACCATTTTCGACGCATGGCCGGATTACATCCGGCAGTGTTTCATCTCGGTTGGAAAATTCGGCTGGGAACGCGGAGGTGCCGGGGCGTTGGAATCGGTTCTTCTGACGTTCTTTCCGGCGGAGGGTTTTCTCGTTTTCCCGCTGGTGTCGCTGGGCGTATTTTTTCATGCGTGTTCGGAGCTGTTCCGGCGGCGCGGGGTGCGGCTTTATCTGCCGCTGGCGGCCGCGGTTCTGATCGGGCTGGCCTCCTGGCATCAGTTTTATCCGGTTCCGTGCATCCGTCACCTCTACTGGGCAAGTGTGCCGATGATGGGAGTTCTGGCGTATCTTTGCGAGCGGGTGTGGCGGAGCGGGCGCCGCCGGGCGGTGCGCGTCGCGCTGCTGATTGTGCTGCTGATTCTGCCCGGGCTCGAGGTCGGATACCGCGCGTTCGGCGCGGCGATCCGGATCGTCTGCCTCGGGGAGCGGGAGTTTTCGACGACTCCCGGAATGCGGGGTATGCTGATGTTTCACGGCGAGGCCCGCGATTTCCGGGAACTTGAAACTGCGCTGGCGCGGGTGCCGGAACCGTTTCGCGAACGGTATTACCTGAATATGACCGCGGATGCGCTCTTCTGCCGGTTGTTCCCGGACCGTCCTGCGGTTCATCCGATGTATGTGGACTGGGGGCGTGCGGTCTATCCGGATTATCCGGAATTCATGATGGAGTTCGTGCGGGAGCATCGTCCCGTGATTCTTTCCCGGAAGCCGGAGCCGTTTCCGGGGTATCGACCGGTCGGCGGATTCCTGCGGACAAAGCCGGTTTATTTTCTTTCGATTCCGCCGTTTTAAGAGCGCGGAATCCAGTGCCGATGAGGGAGGAGACAATTATATGGCAGCGAAAATTATTGATGGAAAAGCGATCGCAGCGGCAGTGAACGAAGAGACCCGTCGCCGGGTCGAGGCATTGAAGGCCGCCGGGAAAACCCCCGGTCTGGCCGTGGTTCTGGTCGGGGAGGATCCGGCTTCGCAGGTCTATGTGAATTCCAAGGCGAAGAAGTGCGCCGAACTCGGAATCTTTTCCGACAAGCGGGTGCTTCCGGCCGATACCACGATGGAGGAACTGCTTGCGCTGATCGACGAGCTCAACCGCGATCCCGCGATCGACGGCATTCTTGTGCAGTCTCCTCCTCCGCCGCAGATCGACGAGGAAGCGGTCATCGCCGCGATCGATCCGGACAAGGATGTCGACTGTTTCTGCGAGCGCAACGTCGGCAGGCTGCTGATCGGAAAGGAGGATGGATTCCGCCCCTGTACGCCGTGGGGAGTGATGCTGCTGCTGGAGCGTTCCGGAATCGATCCGGCCGGAAAGCACGCCGTCGTCATCGGCCGCTCGAATATCGTCGGCAAGCCGATGGCGGCGCTGCTGATGCAGAAGGCGAGGGGGGCGAACGCGACCGTGACGATCGTCCACTCCGGCACGCCCGATATTGCGAAGTACACGCGCGATGCGGATATTCTCATCGCCGCGATCGGCAAGCCGGAGTTCGTGCGTGGAGATATGATCAAACCGGGAGCCGCCGTGATCGACGTCGGAATCAATCGCACGCCGAATCCCGCCGGCGGCAAAGACAAACTCGTCGGAGATGTGAAATTTGATGAAGCCGTCGAGGTCGCCGGGGCGATCACCCCCGTTCCCGGCGGCATCGGTCCGATGACCATCGCCGTGCTGATGAGCAATGCCGTGACCGCGTGTGAGCGGCGGAAATAATTTTCTGCAATTTCGGGAGGAGCTTGTATGAAAGGATGGGGGAGAGTCGGAGCGGCGGGGGTCCTCGCCGCAGTCGCGTTGTTGTCCGGATGCCGCGAGAAGGCCGCGCCTCCCGCCCCGGAACCTCCTGTGGTGAAAGTGGTTCCCGCAACGCAGGGGTATATGTTCGAGTCTTCCGTGGCGATCGCTTCGGTCAAGGCGTTCGAGGAGGTCAATTTGGTCGCCCGGGTCGAGGGGTTTCTCGTGAAACGGCTGTTCGAGGAGGGGCAGGCCGTGAAGAAGGGGCAGCTCCTCTATGAGATCGAACCGGAGGTCTATGCCGCGAAGGTCAAGGCCGCCGAGGCGGAACTCGCCAAAGCCCGCGCCAGCCAGAAGAATGCGAACATCGAATACGAACGGCAGAAAACACTCAGTACGCAGGACGCGACCAGCAAACGCGCGTTCGATTTCGCCGTCGCCGCCAAGCAGGAGGCGGATGCGGAGGTCGAGGGTGCCGAGGCAAACCTTGCACTCGCACGGCAGAATCTCGATTACACGAAGATTCTCGCTCCATTCGACGGGCAGATCGGCTTGAACACCTACAGCGTCGGCAATCTCGTCGACCAGCAGTCCGGGACGCTCGCGACGGTCGTGATGGTCGACCCCGTGCGCGTGGAGTTCGTGATTTCGGAATTCAATCTCATCAAACTTCTGAAACTCCGGAAGGACACGGAAGTTCCGGAAGTCCGTGTCCGGCTCTTCCTTCAGGACGGCTCCGAGTACAACCAGCCGGGAAAGATCGCCTTCTGGGGGAACCGGGTCAGCACGAGCACCGGCACATTTCGGCTTCAGGCGCTCTTCCCGAATCCGAAGCGCGAACTCATGACCGGCATGTTTGTGCGCGTGAGCATCGGTCCGGCAGAACCGACGAAGGCGCTGATTGTTCCGCTGGTCGCATTGATGTCCGACCAGGCGGGGGATTATGTCTACGTCGTCGAGGCGGACGGCAAGGTGAAGCGGCACAATGTGACGGCGGGCTACCGCAGTGAGGAGTTCTTCATTGCGGAGTCGGGTCTCAGGGCGGGTGACCGGATCATCGTCGAAGGCGTCCAGAAGGTGCGTCCCGGCTCTCCCGCCTCTGCTCAGGTGGATGAGACGCTTCTCGCCCGGATTCCGCAGACTCCGGAGGCCGCGCAGAAGCTCGATGCTCCGGAGGCGGTCCGGCAGGACGATCCTTCCATCCTCGGCAACACGCTTGCTCCGGTGGGCGAGGTGATCGAGGGGGAAATTCCTGCGGTGCCGGTCGGAAAGTGAGGCCGCACGATGATCAGTAAATTTTTTATCGACCGCCCGCGGTTTGCATTCGTGATTTCGATCGTGATTACGCTTGCGGGCATCGTGGCGCTTTTCGTTCTGCCGGTGACGCAGTATCCGGACATCACGCCGGGGCAGGTGTCGATCAGCGCTACCTATCCGGGCGCCGACGCAAAGACCGTGCAGGAGACCGTCATTCAGCCGATCGAGGCGCAGGTCAACGGCGTCAAGCGCATGATCTACATGTCGAGCAACGCGACCGACACCGGCGCCGCGACGATCACCGTCACCTTCGACATCGGCACCGACGGCGATTCGAACACCGTCAACACCCAGAACCGCGTGAACTGGGCCTCCGCCCAGCTGCCGGAGGAGGTTCGGCGGCAGAGCGTGATTGTGAAGGAGAAGTCTCCGAGCATGCTGCTTGTCGTTGCGCTTTTTTCTCCGGACGGGCGGTACGACGATCTTTTTCTGAGCAATTACGCGAGTATCTACCTGAAGGATGAGCTCGCGCGTATTCCGGGTGTCGGAGAGGTGCAATTGCTCGGAGAGCACAAGTATTCGATGCGCATCTGGCTCGATCCGGCGCGCATGGCGGGCATGAATATGACCGTTGACGAGGTGACGGCCGCGCTGAATCAGCAGAATGTGCAGGTTTCGGCGGGCGCGCTCGGCGAGGCGCCGACGGGCGGAAACGGGA
Source organism: uncultured Victivallis sp. (assembly GCF_944391105.1). GTDB lineage: Bacteria > Verrucomicrobiota > Lentisphaeria > Victivallales > Victivallaceae > Victivallis. The sequence continues at coordinate 149,631 of NZ_CALXSK010000001.1, read as the reverse complement.
TCTTCCGCTACGCGCTTCAGACGCAGGGACGGCTGTCCGAGGTTTCGGAGTTCGAGGAGATCGTCGTGCGTTCGACCTCCGACGGCGCCCAGGTCAAGCTCAAGGACATCGCAAAGGTCGAACTCGGCGCGGAAAACTACTCGTCGACCGGAACCTACAACGGAAAACCCGCCGCTCTGCTCGCGATCTATCAGCTCAACGAGGCGAATGGAATCCAGATCAAGGAGGCGTGTGCCGCACGACTTGAGGAGCTCAAGACATACTTCCCGGAAGGGATCGATTATGGAATTCCGTTCGACACAACCGCGTTCATCACCGCCTCGATCGACGAGGTGGTCATGACGTTGATCATCGCGGTGATTCTGGTGATTGCGATCACCTATTTGTTTCTGCAGGACTGGCGCTCGACGGTGGTTCCGACGCTCGCGATTCCGGTGTCGTTGATCGGCACGTTCGCGGTACTGCTGGTGATCGGTTACACGATCAACCTCATCACGCTCTTCGGATTGATTCTTGCGATCGGCATTGTGGTGGATGATGCGATCGTGGTCATCGAAAACGTGAGCCGGCTCATGGAAGAGGAACATCTCGGTCCGAAGCAGGCGGCCGTTCAGTCGATGGAGGAGGTTACCGGGCCGGTCGTTGCGACGACGGCGGTGCTGCTGGCGATGTTCATCCCGATCTGTTTTCTGCCGGGGATCACGGGGGAGATGTACCGGCAGTTCGGCATCACGATCGCGGTGTCGGTGGTGATCTCGAGCATCAACGCGTTGACGCTCTCGCCCGCGCTCTGTTCGATCCTGCTCAAACCCGTCCGGCAGGGGAGGCGGAAGTTCTTTGTGTTCCGCTGGTTTAACGACGGATTTGAGAAGTTGACCGGCGGTTATGTGTGGCTTGTCCGGCTCATCGTGCGGCGGGCGTTTTTCACGCTGGTGCTTTTCGCGGTGATCGTCTTCGGCTGCTACTGGTTCTACATGAATCTGCCGACCGGCTTCATTCCGGATGAGGATCAGGGGAAACTTTTCGTGAACATCCAGCTGCCGGACGCGGCGTCGTTCGACCGCACACAGGCGTTCACGGAGCGGGTCGTGGAGCAGGCGCGCAAAGTCGACGGGGTCGTCGATGTGCTCGGTGTGGCCGGGTACAGCATTCTGACGGGGTCGCAGGCTTCGAACAATGCGATGGTGCTGGTTTCGCTCCTGCCGTGGAAGGAGCGGAAGTCGCCGGAACTCACGCAGAACGCGATTCAGCGGAAGCTCCAGGCGCTCTTCAACCGCGATCCCGGTGCGGTCGTGCAGGTGTTCGGCATGCCGACGATTCAGGGAATCGGAACGACGGGCGGATTTTCGTTCGTTGTCGAGGACACCACCGGGACCTACCCGGAACGGCTCGAGGCTGCCGTGAACGACCTCTGCGCGGCGGCGCGGCAGAATCCGGCGATCGGCTCGGCCTACTCGACCTTCCGGGCACAGGTGCCGCAGGTGTTTCTGAACATCGACCGCGAAAAGGCGCTTAAGCTCGGTGTTGCAATTTCCGACATCAACACGGCGCTGCAGGGGCTGACCGGATACACTTACGTGAACGATTTCAACAAGTTCGGCAAGGTTTACAAGGTCGAGATCCAGGCGACGGCGAAGGCGCGGCGCAATGTGCCGGATGTCCGGGGAATCTACGTGCCGAACAATCTCGGAGAGATGGTTCCGCTCGGGACGCTCGTCGAGGTCGAACAGCGGCTTTCCCCGCAGTATCTGAACCGTTACAACATGTACTCTTCCGCGACGATCAACGGCTCGAACGCGCCCGGCTACAGCACGGGCCAGGCGATGGAGGCGATGGAGGAACTTGCCCGGCAGGTCCTGCCGGAGGGGATGAAGTTCGACTGGACCGACATGTCCTACCAGGAGAAGGCCGCAAACAAGCCGGTCGAACTCGGCGGCGGAGTTTCGCTGAACATGACGATGATCATTTTCTCGCTGGCGCTGCTTTTCATGTATCTCTTCCTGGTGGCGCAGTATGAGAGCTGGATGATTCCGGTGGCGGTGCTGTTGTCGGTGCCGATCGCGTTTTTCGGATCGTTGCTGTTCCTCTGGGTGATGAACGTCGAGAACAACATCTACACGCAGGTCGGATTCGTGCTGCTCTTCGGCCTCGCCTGCAAGACGGCGATTCTGATCGTGGAGTTCGCGAAGGTGAGCCACGAACAGGGAAAGTCGATTTTCGACGCGGCGGTCGAGGCTGCGAAGCTCCGTTTCCGCGCGGTGCTGATGACGGCGATCTCATTCATTCTCGGCGTATTGCCGCTCGTGGTGGCGACCGGAGCGGGAGCCGCGAGCCGGGTTTCGCTCGGCAGTGCGGTGTTCGGCGGAATGATCGTCGCGGCGATCGGCGGGACGCTGCTTGTACCGATGTTTTACGCGGTCATCCAGCGTCTGATCGAACTCGGCAAAGAGAAGAGCGGCGCGGCGAACGAGTAGAGGCGGCTTATTTCGGCGCTTCGAAGATGAGCCGTTTCTGCCAGCGGCGCGGCTTCACGGTGAGGAGAAAGATGTTCGCGCGGTTGTCGACGAGAATGAGTTCCGGTTCGGCGCTCGATGTGCGCGGGAAGAGCCGGAACATCCGACCGGCCATGCGTGGGCGCAGTTCGCCCGGAGAACAGGTCGCCTCCGGTTCGATTTCATTCGGGAGGAGATAGAGATTGATCGACTCCTTCTGCTCGATGCCGAGGAAGAGTTTGCGGTCGGCGACGCGGCAGCAGCCGATTCCGGTGACTCGTCCTTCAAGTCGCCGGAAGATTCCGCCGGCGTAGAGGTATCCTTTCCCGGAGGGATCCAGAAAAATCAGGACCGAGGCATCGTTGTCGGCGGCGAGCGCCCGGGATGGTTTGAAATCGTCCGGAATTTCCCGGCTTGAAATGAGTTCGGGAACCGGGGTTCCGGTATTGTAGAGCTCCATGCGGCCGTTTCCGTAGACGACGAGGCGGCTGCCGTCGGGAGTGAGCAGCAGTTCGGGTTCGCGCACGAGGGTCTGAATTGTCTGCGGGGATTTTTCGAAGGAGTCGTGGGGAATCATGAGGATGGCGTCGTCTCCCTTCAGATTGACGAAACTGTTCGAGGCGTTGAGTGCGAATGCGCGGATTTCCGCCGCAAACGGTTGCGATTCGCGCTTGATTTCCCCCGTGCGCAGATCGATTGCGATGAGGCGGTCCGGCTGTTGAAACGCCTCCTGGGCAAGCTGCGTTGCGATGATCTGCGTCGTTCCCGGCACGAATGCCGCGCCGGAGAGTTTGCGATCTTTGACCGGAAAGGCGCGGACGAGCTTGTCGTTGAGCAGATTGAAACAGAGAATGCGGGTTGCGTTCGGCCCCTTTTTCGCGCCGGTTTTCTCCAGCAGAACCAGCAGTGTCTCATCGGGAGAGAGAAGTGCGTCGACGAGGTTCGCTCCGCCGGTTACGCGCATCGGGTCGGGGGAAGGTGCCCAGTCGTAGATGACGCCGCCCGCGGCGACGATGGCGGCAAGTGCTCCCGGGGGAGTGTTTTCCCGGTTGTCCGCATTCGGGTCGCGCAGTTCAATGAGGTGGCCGGTCTCTTCCACTTCGGGCGCGGCCTCCTCCTCGTCAATCCGGATCAGCGGAGCGTCGGCGGAAAGGGAAAACGAGGCGAAGAGGATCGTCGCGGACAAAAAGAAACGGAAGATTTTCATGGTCCCCCCTCGGGCTTATTTGAGATTCCTTCATAATATGCTATTGTTATAATAGTATGACACCGAAAGGGGATGATTTCAAATGACGGTGAAAAAAAATTTCCTGGATCGCTTCAGTGAACGATTGGATGATGTCGATTCCGGCAGTCGCCAGGCATACATTCTCCGGCTCATGCGGGAGCGCGGGTTTCTCGAGACGGTTTTCAATGCGATTGAAGAGGGAATTCTGGTGATCGACCGCAATCTGCTGATCCGCTATCACAACCGTGCTGCGCAGGAGCTTCTTGCGCTGCCGGACGATCTGTCGGAGGTGCGCGCCTCGCAGCTGCTTCAGGGGGTTGACTGGGCGCGGATTTTAGGCGCGGACGAGAAGGAGTGGGTGCGGGTTGCCCGGCAGGAATTTGAAATTCTCTACCCGGTGCGTCGCTTTATTCAGTTCTATCTGGTTCCGTACCCGGGGGACAACACGCTGGCTGCGGTGATTTTCCGGGACGTGACCGAGAGCCGCGCCCGTACCATGGATGACATCGAGCACCAGAAGGGAGAAGCGGTTTCGATGCTCGCGGCCGGAGTTGCGCACGAGATCGGCAACCCGCTCAACAGCCTCTATTTGAATCTCCAGATTCTCGACCGCGCATTTGCGGCAGAGAAGGGCGACGGGGAGGATGCGCTCTCACGAGAAGAGGCCGCCGAGATGATCGATGCATGTAAATCCGAGGTCGAGCGGCTCGACAGCATCATTCATGGATTCCTTTCGGCGCTGCGGCCCGGCAGACCGCAGTTCACGCAGGTCGATGTGACCGCGCTGGTGGCGGAGGTGTTGAAATTCATGCGCGCGGAGATCGAGGCGCGCCTGGTTTCGGTCGAATGCGAGTGGGAGGATCATCCGCGTCCGGTTTCGGGAGATCCGGGACAGCTCAAACAGGTGTTTTACAATGTGATCCGCAATGCGGTCCAGGCGATGCCGAACGGCGGGCGGCTGTTGATTCGGAGTGTGTCCGATGCCGACGGGCTCACGGTTGAGTTTGCGGACTCCGGAACGGGGATCTCTCCGGACGAGCTTGGCAGCATGTTCAAGGCGTTCAGCACGAACCGGGCCGGCGGGAACGGAATCGGCATGATGGTGATCGAGCGGATCTGCCGGGAACATGGCGCTTCATTCGGTTTGCGGTCGATTCCGGGCAAAGGAACCGTATTCGAGATTCGATTCCCGTTTCCGGACCGGCGGATCCGGATGCTTCCCCCCGCCATGGAACATACGGAAGAGGAGGGACAACGATGAAATTCACGACGCTCGGCACCAGCCACGGAGAACCGACCCTGACCCGGTTCAACACCTCGACGCTGCTGGAATCGGGAGACGCCGCGTATTTGTTCGACGCGGGGGCTCCGGTCAATGCGCTGCTGATCCGGCACGGGGTGCCGTTCGCAAAGCTGCGTCACTTGTTCGTGACCCACATGCACGAGGATCACATCGGCGGGATTCCGGGGCTTGTGAAGTCTTTCGTCAAATATCCGGTTCCCGGCCAGAGGCTGGTGATTCACCTGCCGGAGCGGGAGGGAATCGACGCTGTGCTCGGGTTTATCCGGGCGACTCATCGCGGCTGGCCGGAGGGACTGGTCTCGTTCGATGTGATTGAACCGGGCATGGTGTGGGAGGACGGGGATGTTCGGATTCGGGCGTTCCCGACCCGGCATCTGGAGAACGAGCGCCAGGCGTTTCCGAGTTTCGGATTCGTGATCGAATCGGGAGGTCGGCGCGTGGTTTACACCGGGGATCTGAAATTTGATTTCAGCGATTTTCCGCGGGACGAATTCGGTTCGGAGGCGGACTGTTTCTGCGAGTGCACGCATTTTCCGCTGGAGCGGGCGGTGGAACTGCTCGCCGGATTGCCGATCCGTTCGATGGTTTTCATCCATGTCGCAGACCGCTGGCATGGAGAGGAGGGGGAGGCGGAGTTCCGCCGGTTGACGGAGAAACTGCCTTTCCCGGTATCACTTGCGCACGATGGAGACGAATTCGTCTTCCAGGAGTTGAGTTGTGAGAGAAGGAGGTGCCTATGAAAATTGCGCTGCTGGCTGATCTGCATCTGCCCGACTCGGAGCGGAGCGTCAAGGAGGAGGTGCTCGACTGGGCGCTTGCGACGGCGAAACGTCTGCACGCGGATCGCATCGTCGGAGCCGGAGACCTGACCGCGACCGGCTCTGCCGTTTCCGCAAAACGGCTGCGCTCAAAACTCATCGCAACCGGAATCCCGTACCTCCTGACGCCGGGCAATGCCGAAATGCGTTCGCCCGTCGACCGTGCGAAGGTGGCGGAACTTCTGGCGACGCCCGTGGAGGCTGAGGGAATCGTGCTGCTGGATACCTCCCGTTCGCGACTCTCCGGCCCGGCCCGGGCTCTGCTGGAAAAAAACGCGCCGGCGGGGGCGCTTGCCGTGACCCACTGTCCGCCCGACATCTGGCCGGAGGAGGATCGTGCGCTGCTGGAAAAGGCGTTCCGCTCCGGGCGAATCCATAAACTTGTCGCGGGGCACTGGCACATCGACGGGAGCTTTGAGCGGCTTGAACTCGTGCGCGGGCTCGATCCGGACAAGGCTTCCGGCGGTGCTCCGGCGCTGGTGATCTTCGACGGGGATCAGCGGCAGGATATTGTGTTTGACGATGCCGATCCCCGCAGCTGGCCGGAGGAGGAGCGCGAGGCGTTTCTCGACCGGCTCGGATGCTCGGGCATGAAGGATCCGGTCGGAGTCCTGTCGCGCGGCGGCGAGGCGGGAATGAAGACGTTTGAGCTGCGTTTCACCTCGCCTGACCGGATGTCCGATCCGGCGTTGCTGCGGGCGCTCGGCGACTGGCGCGCGGGCGGCGGCGTGATGCTTTCGCTGCATCTGCCCGACCTCGTCTGGCGGGATGGCGCGGTGCACGGGGAGTCCGAGCTCCGGGCGGCGGTGAGAACGGCGCTCGAACTCGGCTGTTCGCACGTGACCTGGCATGTGCCGCGCGTTTCGCTCGCGGATTTCGAGGCCGCCTGTGATCAATTGCTCGATGCCGCGGAAACTCCGGTTCGGCGGCTGCTTGACGAGGGGATCAGCATCGGCATCGAGAATCTCCACATCGTTCCGGGCGAGAGCGCCGAGGTGCGGAACTTCGGCTGTACGCCCGACGAGTGCCGTGAATGGATCGAACTTCTGCGCTGGCGGCTCGACTGCTGTTCGCGTATCGGGTTTCACTTCGATCTCGGACACGCGCGGAACAACGGAGCGCTTGCAAATCGATTTACGATCAGCGACTGGTATGAGGAGCTCGGCGACGAGATCAACGGACTTCATCTGCATCAGGTCACTCCGCGTCCGGACGGGAGTTTCTGCAACCACATGCCGCTCACGGAACCGTTCGGTTCACTCATTTCGCTCGCGTCACTGTTTCTCGGCTGGAAACGCGGCACGGTGAATCCATCGCCGATGTTTCTTGAGATCCGGGACGGCGATCCGGTCGAGAGCATGTGCCGGCTGCATGCGGCATTGCAGCCCTGATCCGGAAAAAAAACAGGCGCATCCCGGCTCTTGCCGGGATGCGCTTTCGCAGCCGGTCGGCCGCGCCTCAGTATTTGCTGTCGGCGTAGCTGACCCAGCCGCCCGCCTTCACGAGTTCAAGGTCGAACTCGCCGATGGTGAACGGATAGACCTTGCTGGTTTTCGCGTTGGAAACAGTAAAGGTCTTGTTTTCGAGATCGGTCGTGAGCGTGGCGTCGGTTCCGGCGAAGAGCTTGAAAAGCTCGTCGATCACGGCCGGTTCGAGCGAAATCGCCATGAGTCCGCAGTTGAACATGTTCTGGCGGAAGATGCGCGCGAAGTTTTCGGCGATGACAATGTTGATGCCGTTGCACTCGAGCACCCACGGCGCGTGTTCGCGCGAGGAACCGCAGCCGAAGTTTGCTCTGGTCACGATGACGCTCTTGCCTGCAATGTCCTTCTTCGGATCGAAGCCGGGCAGGGAGAGATCCTCAAGGCAGTACGGTTTCAGCGCAGCCTTGGTCAGCTCGGTCAGGTATTTGGCCGGGATGATTTCATCGGTGTTGATGTCGGAACGGTCGAGAAACAGGATTTTTCCGTTGAAGTTCTTCATTTTCAGATCCTTCGCTTCTTATTTGCCGGTGAAGAGCGGCGAGTTGGTGATGACTCCGGCGATGGCGGTCGCAGCCGCGGTTGCGGGACTCATCAGGTGGACCATGCCGCCCTTGCCCATGCGTCCGTTGAAGTTGCGGTTCGTGGTCGAAGCGCACGATTCGCCGTTCGCGAGAACGCCGTTGCTCATGCCGAGGCAGGCGCCGCAGGTCGGATTCGTCACGCAGAAACCGGCGTCCATGAAGATTTCGATAATCCCTTCCTTCAACGCGTCGCGGTAGATTTTCGGCGTCGCAGGCGAGACGATCGCACGGACGTTTTCGCTGATCTTCTTTCCCTTGAGGATTCCGGCGGCGATGCGCAGGTCTTCGAGGCGGCCGTTCGTGCAGCTGCCGATGTAGATCTGGTTGACCGGAGTTCCTTCCATTTCACGGACGGTTTTGACCTGGTCGGGCTTGTAGCCGAACGTGACCATCGGCTCGAGCTCGGAGACGTCCATGGTGACGACCTTGTCGTAGACCGCGTCGGCGTCGGGCAGCCACTTCGAATACTCCGCCAGTGCCGCTTCCCTGCTCGGAAAGTCGTTCTGAATGAACGGCCAGAGGAAGTCGACCGTGACCATGTCCGGATAGCAGACGCCGCAGGTCCCGCCCGCCTCGATCGCCATGTTGCAGAGCGTCATGCGCGAATCCATCCCCATCGCGTCGACGGCCGGACCGGTGAACTCGATGACCTTGTCGGTCGCACCGTTCACGGTCAGCAGCTTGATGACTGCGAGGATCACGTCCTTCGCGAAGACGCCCGCGCGCAGCTTGCCGTTCAGCACGACTTTGATCGTGGCCGGTTCGCGCATCGTGCAGACTCCCTTGAGGATGCCGACTTCGAGGTCGGTCGTGCCGACGCCTGCGGCGAATGCGCCGAACGCGCCGTGCGTGCAGGTGTGCGAGTCACCCATGATGACCGTGAAGCCCGGACGGACAAATCCCTTCTCCGGGAAGATCGCATGGCAGACGCCGTTTGCGCCGATATCGAAGAAATCCTTGATCCCATGACGTTTCGCCCATTCGCGCATCGTCTTGCCCTGCTCGGCGGTCTTGGAATCCTTCGCCGGGGTCACGTGGTCGATCACGGCTTTGATCTTTTCCGGATCGAAGACGCGGTCCTTGCCGATGGCGACAAGGTCGTTGATCGCGATCGGGGTCGTGATCTCATGACAGAACACCCGGTCGAGCGACAACACCCGCACTCCCGGCGCGGGCGTATCGACGGTGTGGGCGTCGAAAATCTTCTGGGCCAATGTCTTTCCCATTTTTCTCAAACTCCTTTGGACATAATTGGGGTTTCGTTTGCGGTCACGTTTATACAATACCACGGAATCAAAAAAAATTCAATATTTTTATAGATTTTAAATATAATAAACAAAAGTGGCGTTATATTAATAGGGAAACAAACGGGAGGTGCGGCATGGTGGAGAGTCGGATCGGGCGGCGGATTCGCCGGTTCAGGAAAGAGAAGAACTTGACCATCAGGGAGTTTTCGGAGATTTCCGGAGTGAGTACGGCGCTGGTCAGCCAGTTGGAACGCGGCATCGGCAATCCGAGTTTGTCGGTGTTAAAGTTAATCAGCGGAACACTCGGGATTCCGCTTTCGGCGCTGTTCAACGAGGAGATCGACAACGCTTCGCTGATTCGGCGGAGGACGGAGCACGAACGCATTCACAACCCGAACGAGAAGAGCGCGGTTTACTTCAATCTGACCCCCGGCCCGCTGAAGTCGAACGTCGAACTTCTGATGATGGTGCTCGGGCCGGGCCGTGAGACGAACCGCGATTTTTCGCAGCACTTCGAGGAGGAGATCGCGTTCCTGCTCGAAGGGGAGGCGTATCTGGTTTTCGAGGATGAGGAGTTTCTGCTCGAACCCGGAGACGCGGTGCGCATCCTCCCCTCCCGCAGGCACAAACTGCGCAATGCCGGGGAGAAGCGCGTGCGCGTGCTCTTCATCAAGAGCCGGAACAACGGCTGAACATGTGTGACCTGCTTCTCCGACACTACCGCTTCAGCTTGAGGCGACCGGGAGTTTGAGGCTGAACGTGCTGCCTTCACCGGGGCGGCTCTTCACCTCGGCTGAACCGTGGTGCAGCTGCATGATGTGCTTCACAATGGCCAGTCCGAGTCCGGTTCCGCCGGCTTTGCGGCTTCGTGCCTTGTCGACGCGGTAAAAACGTTCGAACAGCCGTTCGAGATGAGCCGAGCCGATGCCGCAGCCGTGATCGATCACTTCCAGAATCGCGAATCCACTTTCCGAATGGAGGCGGATTTTCACCTCGTTCTTTTCGCCGCTGTGCTTGATCGCATTGTCGATGAGGTTGACGATCGCCTGCTCCATGAGCTGGGGGTCGATCCGGACGGGGGGATCGTCAACGATCTCGGTGACGAGCCGGATTCCGGCCTCCTCCGCCCGCGGCTCTTCAAGTTTGACCGCCGAACCGATCACCAGCGAGAGCGCGGCGTTCTCAAGTTCGCACTCTTCGCCGAGCGCGCGGCACTCGAGCTGCGAAAGACTCAGAATGTCCTGAACGAGGCTGTTCAACCGTTCGGAATGCGTCGCGATGATTTCCAGGAACCGCCTTGCATGTTCCGGTTCGTCGAGCGCGCCGTCCTGAAGCGTTTCGACCGCGCCGCGGATCACGGTGAGCGGCGTCTTGATCTCATGGGAGACGTTTGCGACGAAATCCCGCCGGAAGTTTTCGAGCTTGCGCAGCTGTGTCATGTCGTAGAACACCAGCAGAATCCCCTGGCGCGTATCCTCGTTCCAGCGCAGCGGGCAGCCGCGGACGCGCAGCTGCTTGTCCCCCTCGGGGAGCGGAAACGTGAATTCCGCTTCGGCCGGATTGCCGGTCTTGCGCAGCTGTTTCAGAAAATCGTCCAGCGCCTCGTTTCGCAGCAGGGCTGCCGCCTGGCGATTGCGCGGATCGCCGTGGATCTGAAAGATCCGGCGCGCCGCACGGTTCGTGTCGATGATGACTCCCGCCGCATCGAGCACGATGACCCCTTCGGAAAGCGCAGCAAAAATCGCATCCCGCTCGTTCTTTTCACGTGAAATCTCGTCGATTCTGGCTTTGAGTTCTTCCGCCATGCGGCTCACGCTGTCGCCGAGTTCCCGGATCGCGCCATGTTCCGGAACCGGCAGCTTCGCGTCGAGGTCGCCCGCGGCGATTTTCGCCGAAGCGCTGCGCAGTGCCCGGATCGGCTGCGTGACGGTCTGAAAGAGAAAGTAACCGATTCCCGCCGCAATCAAGATCGTGACGACTACGGCCCATACGACGTCGATCCGCGCCTTGCGGACGATCCGGTCGATCTCGTGAATCGAAAACGCCGTCCTCAGAACGTAGTTTTCCCCTTCCACGGCCAGCGGCATGGCGCAGTAGATCATCCGCTGCCCGCTGGTTGCGCTGTGGCGGATCGTCGAGAAGGTGGTTTCCCCCTGGTTGAACGCGGAGATCGCCTCGGCGATCTCCGGACGCCGCCGGTGATTGTCCATGTTCGCGGGATTTTCATCGGAGTCGGCGATGATTTTGCCGGAGTTGTCGATGAGGGTCATGCGGGTGCCGGTCGCCTTCCCCTCCATCATGAAGAACTTCTGCAGCGCGGAGAGATCCCGGTTCCGGATCAGCCGCGCCGCCTCGATGGAGAAGAGCCGGGCACGGCTCTGGAGCTCCTGCTGGGTGCGTTCAACGCTGAACTGTTCCAGCGAGGTCGACTGCCACCAGGCGAACACCGAGAGCCCCAGCGCCACGACCAGAAAAACGACGGGCCAGGAGACGAACAACGTATTTTTCATTTTGCGTGGCCCTTCACTCCTGCGCGAACCGGTAGCCGACGCCGCGAACCGTTTCAATGAGTTCACTGTGGGAACCGAGTTTGCGACGAAGACTGACCATCTGCACGTCGACGGCGCGTTCGGTCACGGGGTAGTCGTCTCCCTTGACCTCATTGACGATCTGGCTGCGCGTGAACACCCATCCCGGCCGCCGCGCGAGCAGGTAGAGGATTTCAAACTCCGAACAGGTCAGCGAAAGCGCCACCCCGTCGAGCCGCGCCTCTCGTGTGCCGCGGTTCATGAAGAGTGCGCCGCGTCGAAGCGTCGAGCCGGACTCCTCCGTCTCCGCCGGATTGGCCCGGCGCAGAACCGATTTGATCCGTGCAACCAGCACTTTCGGGCTGAACGGTTTCGTGAGATAGTCATCGGCTCCGACTTCGAGCCCGGTCACGATGTCGCTCTCTTCGGACTTCGCCGTGAGCATGATGACCGGAATCGAAGCGGTCCTCGCATCGCGCCGGAGTCGCCGACAGACCGAAAGCCCGTCCATGCCGGGCAGCATGAGATCCAGCAGAATCAGATCCGGGGCGAATTCCTGCGCCTGAGTCAGCGCCTCCTCGCCGGAGTCGCAGAGCCGGACCCGGTCGAACCCCTCCTTGTTGAGGTTGTATCGGATCAGCTCCTGGATCGCTTCCTCATCCTCAACCACGAGTATTTTCTCTTTCGCCATCAGGAAATTTTCTCCTTTGTTTAAGTTGAGGATAATGTAGTTCCGGAATGTTCGAATCCGGTGTTTCGGGTGTTAGAATTCCGTTAAACCGCTTCCTGTCACGCCTTTTTCAGCCGGTATTCGTTGCCGGGCTGATCCTCGACGACGAACCCGAGTTTCCCGATTTCGGCGCGGAGGCGGTCGCTTTCGGCAAAGTTCTTTGCCTTGCGCGCCGCTTTGCGCTCTTCGGCGAGCGCGACGACTTCCGGCGGAAACTCGGCCGTGCGGACCGCGTCGACCTCGAGCGCTCCGATCACGGTGTCGAATTTGCGGAACGCCGCAAGAATGCGCTCAGCACCTGACTTCGTAAGTTCACCGGAGTCGGCGAGTTTGTTGCCCGTGCGCAGCAGCTCGAACATGGCCGCGAGCGCTTCGGAGATGTTCAGATCCTCGGCGATCGCGGCGGAGAACGCCGCCGCCGCGGAGGCGACAACCTGTTCCGCTTCGGAGCATTCTCCCTCTTTGGTGACGGCGCGCATGCGGTCGAAGAATTCGTCGAACCGGGTGAGCGTTTCGCGCGCCTGGCCGATGGCGTCGAGTGTGAAGTTCAGTTTTTTGCGGTAGTGGGCGCCGATCAGCACCCAGCGGATTTCGCGCCCTTTCCAACCCATTTTGAGCAGGTCGCGCAGCGTGTAGAAGTTTCCGAGCGACTTGGACATCTTTTCGCCGTTGACCATCAAATGCGCGCAGTGGAGCCAGTAGTTGACCCATTTTTTGCCGGTGGCGGCTTCGCTCTGGGCGATCTCGTCCTCGTGGTGCGGGAACATGTTGTCGATGCCGCCGGTGTGGATATCGAATGCGTCGCCGAGGTATTCGCTGGACATGGCGCTGCATTCGATGTGCCAGCCGGGACGGCCCTTGCCCCACGGGGAGTCCCACGCGACATCGCCGTCGAGTTCATCCCACGCTTTCCAGAGGGCGAAGTCTGCGACGGAATCCTTGGCATATTCATCGTTCTTGATTCGCACGCCGGAACGCTGGTTTTCCCGGTCGATTCTGGCGAGTTTGCCGTAATCGGGGAATTTGTCGATGGAGAAGTAGATCGAGCGGTCCTCGGCCTGATAGGCGTACCCTTTCTCCATGAGGATCGAGATGAGCCGGATCATCTGCGGAATGTGATCCGTGGCGGCGGGATAGACCTCGGCCGGCTCGATATTGAGTGTTTTGAGGTCCTCGAAGAACGCTTGTTTGTATTTTGCGGTGAATTCGCGCAGCGGGAGTCCGGCGGCGCGGGAATCGCGGATGGTTTTGTCGTCGACGTCGGTGAGGTTCATGACCTGATGAACCTTGTAGCCGAAATATTCGAGCGTGCGCCGCAGCAGATCCTCGAACATGTAGGCGCGGAAGTTGCCGATGTGGGCGTAGTTGTAAACGGTCGGGCCGCAGGTGTACATGCCGACTTTGCCGGGGCGGATCGACTGAAACGGGACGACACGCCGCTCCATGGTATTGAAGAATTCGAGACTCATCGTATTTCTCCGTTCGGGTTGTTTGCCACTGTCACGGCTATAATTTACCGTCGCGGAGCCGGATTTACAACAAGGGGAGGGGAATTTTTCGTTTGAAATCGCGTGCGGCTGCGGAATCCGGGAGGGTCGTGGAGGAGATGCGTGGATTTTCCGTGTTTTTTTGCGGTGACGGGTTTGAATTTCCGGAAAAGGCGTGTTATTTTATGAAAACACACCAGTCGGAGAGATGGCTGAGTGGTCGAAGGCGGCGGTCTCGAAAATCGCTATATCCTTACGGGTATCGAGGGTTCGAATCCCTCTCTCTCCGCCATTCCATGTCCGAAGTATCCCCAGAAATTTCATCTCGGATTTTCTTCTCCCCCCGGCTTTTTCGTATTGGCGAATCCGGCACTTTACGATGTTTTGCGTCCATCGGTTCAGGAGCGATTGCAGGAGAGCGGCGGCGTGATCCGGCAGGCAGTGCCTGGCTGAATGGAGAGCGGCGAAACCGTTCCGGCCCCCGGAATCAAGTCCGCAATGGGCAGGGTGCGCGACCCGGAGCATCCTCCGGTATGTTTGTTCCCCCGTTATTTGGACGCCGTGTCCTTCTGCCGGACTATCGGGAGGAAGAGTCCGCAACTGCCGCGCGCCGGTAAATGACCAGCACCCCGCCGGGATCGTCGATGAGGCCGTACTCTTGCGAGGATAGAAGCGAATCGAGCAACGTGTTGAGTTCGTAGAAATTCTCAATCTTTCCGCAGTAATTGTTGCGGTCCAGGATGAAGAAGTCCGCACGGAACGGCGGCGGATTCCCCAGGCCGATGATCGGGAAATCGAAAACTCTGGTTCTGGGAAGAAAATAGACCGCCGGCTCATTCTGGCAGGCGACCGTATTTTCCGGAGTGATCGGAAGCTGTTCGAACAGTGCGCGTGCGCCGTCCGCGTGCAGCAGCCGTTTCAGCATCTCCTGCCAGTAGGAAGGACGCAGCGGCAGCGAGAGAATTCCCCCTTGCGAGGGCAGAATTCCGTCGAGCGTGTATTGCGCATAACGCGCCAGCGGCAGATCGCAGCAGAAAATGTGCGACCCCAGCATCAGCACGGCAGCTCCCGCCAGTGCCGGTTGGCGCAGCCGGCGCAGATTCCGTTTTTTCCGAAGCAGAACCCGCAGGGTCCGGGCCCCGTAAAATGCGGCGATCGGAGTCACTGCGATCAGGGCGGAACTGTAATGGCTCATGAGCCATTGCTGGTGTGGAAATTCCGATACAAGCTGAATGCCGATCACCGGCAGCCACAGCAGCACGAATCCTTTCCAATCTCCGAGCGGCAGCAGCGCAAAGGGAACGAGAACGCTCAGTACGACCCCCGGCATGCTCGGGTTGAAGAATCGTTCGATCATCGCGACGGCGTTGTTCATGGTTTCCGCGACGGTCGGCGCGAGCAGCTCATAGCGTCCATAGTGGAAATAGGGGACGTTCAGAATGTACGGATAGTAGATTTTCAACACGAAGAATACCCAGAAAAGCGACGCCGCGATCGCCCCGACGCCCCACCACCGCCTGCCGCGTTGCGCGAGCAGCCAGAGCCCGGTCGCCCCGACCGGAACGACAAAATCCTCCTTGACCAGAGGCGAGAGCGCCAGAAGCAGGAAAAATGGGATCATCCGCTTCCGTTCCAGAAAATAAAACGCTCCCAGAAAGAGCGGCGGAAAGAGGCACTCCGCATGGAAGTCGAAGAGCACGAGCCGGGAATAGTAGGGGTTGAAGAGGTACATCGCCGTCAGCAGCAGCGGGAAAATCCCCTTCCGGAAACGGAGTTTCGCCGTCGCAAAGAGCAGCGGCGCGGAGAACGCCAGCGACGCCGCCTGAATCAGAACAAGCCACATCTGAGTGTCATAGATCCAGTAGAGCGGGGCAAAAAGCAGAATCGCCGGGGAAAAATGGTCGAACGGCCCCCGGTAATCGACCATCAGGCCGCGTCCGTTCGCCGCATTGCGCAGGATGGAGTCATAAATGCCGAAATCCCAGGCCCCCATCTGCATCGCCTCAAGTTTATACCAGCCGAGAGCCGTATAGACCAGGAAAAATGCGAGTGTCAGAAACCACAGAAGACGCGTTTCCTGCTTCTCCGGAAAGGAGAACCTGAGACGCTTCGCCCCCGCGGCCGCCGCAAATGCCGCCGCAAAAAGAATGATGAGAAAAAGATAGTAGTTCATGTCTGGTAATCTAATGCGTGAATGCGATTTTTCCAGTTGTAAATCCGGATTTTGTCTGCTATTTTATGAAAAGTATGAAGTTCGATTGGAAAAAGTTCGATTATTTTCTTCTGTTTGCCGCCGCCGCGACGCTGCTTGCGTTGTGGTATCCGGGCGATACGGTGTGGCTTCGCGACGAGGCGCGGCTGATTGCCCTGGCGCTTGACGCGAATGAAGCGGGCCGCCCCGCACTGCACGGACTGCCCGGCTCGACCGGGGTCGCCTACGGCGCGTTGATCGTCTGGCTCAATCAGCTTCTTCTGCTCGCGACTTCCGATCCGGTGGTGATTGTGGCGATCAAAGGGGCTCTGCTGCTCGGGCTCTGCTGGGGAGCGCTGCTGCGGCTCGCTCGTTGTCTGCATCTTCCGGCGGGGCCGGGGGCGGCGCTCTGGTTCTGCTCCCCTTTTATCTGGTTTTATCTGCGCATGCCGTGGGACAACATCTGGCTGCTGCCGATGTCGCTCTGGTACGTGGTCTGCGCCGCACACTTTTTCCGCGACGGTCGGATGAGTATGGTGGTATGGGCGGGGGGGCTGTTTGCGTTGATGTTCTATCTGCATCCGGTTTCAGTGGCGATTCCGCTCGGATTTGCGGCGGGGGTGCTGCTGTTCCGGTTCGAACTGTTCCGGCGGGAGTGGTGGAAATTCTGCGCTGTCGGGGCGGGGGTGTTGATTGTGCTTTCCCCGTTTCTTTATCGGTGCATCCGGGGGTACTCGCCCGACGTCGGTGCGATTCGGGTTTCGTTCCTCACCGCGCTGGGCGGGGTCGTCAAATGCTGGCAGAATCTGACTGCATTCGGATTCACGGACCGGTTCGCGCCCGAGGTCGGACTGGGAATTCCGGGAATGTGGGTCGTTCTATCGATTCCCGTGATCGTGTTCTTCATGATTCTCGGTGCGATCGTGGTGATCCGGAGGTGGCGGAGGAAGGAGCTCAATACGTTCGACCGCCTCTGTGTCTGCGGTGGAATCACGGTTGTTTTTCTGGCCGTGGAGCTTCTGGTTCTCCGGGTCGAACCGCAGACGCACTACAATTCGGTCGTGGCGTTCGCGTGGCTGCTGCTGGCATGGCGTGGATTCACGGCACTGCGGGGCGACTACCGGAAAACGGCGGAGATTGTGCTCTGTGCAGCGCTGATTCTGGAACTGCTTCTGCTGGCGGATTTTTCGCGACTGGTTCATCGCTATTCGGGCGGCAGTTCGGAGTATTTCGGCACGACGCTTGCGCGGCAGTGGCGGGTCGTTCGGAGCCTGACCGCCGCGCATCTGGCGAATCCGGCCCTCACGGTCGAGCTTGAAGTAGACCGCTTCCGGGAGGAGCCGTTGCCGCTTCAGGTGTTGATCCGGCTGGCGTTGCGTTCCGAAAAGCTTCCCGACGTCGGTCCCGCGCCGCGCAGTGCGAAACTGCTACCGTCCCGCAGCGGCAGCGGTATCGACCTCGTCCTCATGGAGTAGGCGATAGAGCATCAGAAGCGCGTTCCCGCAGCTGCGTTCCCGTACGCTGTCGCGGTCGCCGGTGAAATGGAATTCCTGCACGATCCGTTTTTCTCCGGCCCGGACGCCGATGTAGACGAGTCCGACCGGTTTGTTGGTGTCGTCGCTCGCGGGGCCCGCGATGCCGGTCACGGCGACGGCGCACTCCGCTCCGAATTGTTCCGCGGCTCCGTCGACCATCGCCGTTGCGCACTCGGCGCTGACCGCGCCGAACGAATTGAAGATCTCCCGGGGCACGCCGAGCAGCCGATGTTTGAGTTCGTTGCTGTACACGACCGCGCCGCCGAGGTAGCTCCTTGAAGATCCGGGGATCGCGGTCAACGCGGCGGAGATCATGCCGCCGGTGCAGGATTCCGCTGTGACGAGATGCCACTTCCGTCGTTCGAGTTCGGCGAGAACCGGGGCCGGCAGCGCAAGTTCTCCGAAGGGGAGGGGGGCCGGTCCAGCGAGGGTTCGGGCGAGTTCCGCGGCTTTGTGCACCTGCTCCCGGTCGGCGCCGGAGACGAATACCCGCGTCCCCGACGGAGTCGCGCAGTACGCGAGTTCGACCGGAAAGGAGGAGAGCGCCTCTTCCAGACGCACCTGAAGTTGAAATTCCGGTTCTCCGGCTGCGAGGAATCCGAGGGTGTACTCGTGTCCGGTTTGTTCCGGCGTCGCTGCAAGTTCCGGCAGCAGCGCCGCCTTCACCATCGGTTCGAATTCGCGCGGCGGCCCCGGCAGCAGATAGATGCGTCGTGTGCGTCCGCCGTAAACGGTTTCGATCCGGTAGCCGGTGGCGGAACCGTTCGGATTCGGCAGAAAGACCGCTCCCTCCGGCGCGCGAGCCTGGCGCAGAACCGGTTTCGGAACCCGCCCGCGGTGGCGAAGTCCCCAGAATTGTGTGACCTTCTGCACCAGTTCCGGATGCGGTGCAAGTTCGAGGCCGAAAAAGCGGGCGGTCGCGTCAAGCGTGATGTCGTCCCGGGTGGGGCCGAGCCCTCCGGTCACGATCAGCGTATCGGCGCTGTCGAGCGCCTCCGAGAAGGCGGCATAAAGATCCCGCTCGTGATCCCCGGCCGTGAGCGCGAGGCGGATCGCAAGACCGATCGAGCCGAGTTCCCGGCCGAGAAACGCGAGATTGGTATTGAGGGTGGTTCCCTTGAGAAGTTCAGTTCCTGTGGTGATGACGGCGATGCTCATAGATGACCTTTCAGAATTCCGGCGAGACTGCGTCCCATGCGGCGCAGATTTTCCGGCGTTTGTTCAAATGCCTGCTCCAGCGTTCCCGGGCCGGAGGCGACGGAGAAACAGCCCGCGAAACACGCGGCCCGGAAATCCGGTTCGATCGAACCGGAACAGAGGATTGTGCGAACCCCCTTCGCCGCCGCTCTTGCTGCGACGACGGCGCAGAGTTTTCCGTCGAGACTCTGGAAATCGGTGCGCCCCTCTCCGGTCACGACCCAGTCGGTTCCGTCAAGATGGCGGTCGAACTGCGCGAGATCGAGCAGCAGCGCTGCGCCCGACTCCATGCGCCCTCCGAGTTTCCGCAGCAGAAAACCGACTCCGCCGGCCGCTCCGTCGCCGGGAGAGTCCCCCGGGTCGTTCCAGAGTTCCGCCCAGCGGATCAGCCCGCGTTCGAGCCGTTCGACTTCCGCGGGGGAGGCCCCTTTCTGCGGCGCGAAAATCCGGGCGGCTCCGCGCGGACCGGTGAGCGGATTGGTCACGTCCGAAGCGATGCGGATGACCGATTTGGCTACTCCCGGATGCAGCCCGGCGACATCGAGAAACGCGATGCGTTCCAGAACGCCACCCCCCGCTCCTGCCGGAATCTCCCGCCCTGCCGCGTCACGGCAGAGTCCGCCGAGCGCCTGAAAGAGCCCGATCCCTCCGTCGACGGTCGCGCTTCCGCCGATGCCGATGACGAAGTTGCGGATTCCCGCGTCGAGCAGGTTTCGCAGTTGCTCGCCGACCCCGAAGGTCGTGGTCCGCAGCGGGTCACGCCCGGATTCCGGTATCCGTTCCAGTCCGGCGGCTTCCGCCAGTTCGAGGAGTGCGCATCCGGAGGAGAGCAACGCGTGATGCGCCATGACCGGTTCTCCGAGCGGCCCGCTGACGCGACACTCTTCCAGACGCCCGCCGGTGGCGCGTGCGGCCGCCTCGACCGTCCCCTCTCCACCGTCCGCGAGCGGCAGCTCAATGATCGTATCCCCTGGCGAAATTTCCCGGATCCCTTCGGCGAGATACGCCGCTACCTGCGGCGACCGGAGACAGTTCTTGAAGGAGTCGGGGGCGAGAATCCACTTCATAATCCACTCTCTTTCTGCTCTGTATCGGCGGCGGCAGGCATGTAGACCTGATTCGCCGGGCTGGTGTAGAGCAGCGTGTCGTTGATCCGGATTCCGAACCATTCGTGGAAGGCGTTCCGCATTGCGCCGGAGGCGTTCTCCTGATATCCCGAATCGAAGTTGCTGACCGGATCGATTGCGGAGTTTCCGGTCCCCTGAACCAGATCGGCCGCGTTGTATGCGTTCGACAAGCTCCCCGTGAAGTCTGACTCGAAGCGCGTATCAAACGTGCGCGGGCTCATCCAGCGGTAGGCGTAATCGGCGTTTTCCGACGAGTGAATCTCCCCGGAAGCGGCGGACTGCACGTTGTCGACGGAGGACCCGAGCCGGGAACGAACCGTGTAATCCGCCGCCGAAAACGGTGTGACAAGATCGGAATCCGGCCCCACATCGGTCCGGGTATAGTGCCAGCCGGACACCTCCGTCAGGGCGGTGCGCGGCTCGATTCCGACCCGGGCGCCCCGTTCCGCCGCGACTTTTGCTGAGAGCAGCGTGCGGTTGTCCGCGAGCGCAAGCCCCGCAACGAAGATGACGCCGAGCATCATGGCGATGAGTCCGACCAGCATCGCGGTCAATTCGAGCATCGCCTGGCCGGATTCGGCGCAGCGTCTGGAAAAGCTGTTTCTTCTCATCGTCAGATCCTCGGTGGGCCGGGCTGCGTATCCGGCTTGTTTTGAGATCCGCCGAATCCGGGGCCGCTGCCGCCGGTTCCGCCGCCGACGCTGTACAGCACAGTCGGATCCTGTTCGTCGTTCGTCACGATGTGGCCGGTCGAGTCGACCACGATATATTCCGAACTTCCCGGCGACCGGAAAAAGCGGTTGGCGACTCCGCCGTTCAGATAGTCGGTCACCTCCTTGATTCCCCGTTCCGCGGAGGTGTACACCGTGCAGATCTGCGGCTCCTGCAGCCAGCCGGCGCCGTCCGGGTTGCTCTGCGAATAGACGAAGCTCCGGTTGTCGAAGAGCTGATCCGCCCGTGCCCGGTAGGCGCGATCGAAGGAGTCGGCATTCCACGACGGATTCCAGCCGTAATAACGGAATCCGGGGCCGTCGGTCAGATATTGCAGCGCCTGCAAATAGATTTCGGTTCCGATCGGCGGGGAATCGGTGTAGTCGAAGAGCGACTCCTGGGTCGAAAGCCAGTTCAGGAAGCGGTCGAGCGCCGAATTCGCAGTCCGCAGCACCCCGAAGCCGTAGGGCAGCGGCATGTAGGTCGGCGTGAGCGTCGTATTGTCGAACACCGGCAGGATGACCGGAACGGTGATCGGCGGGAGTTCGCCGTCGAGTTCTCCGAGCACCTTGGCGATCGCGCCGGGACGGTAATCGGTGGTGTTCTCGCCCGAAGCGGTCGAAGTCCGCCTGGCGCCGATGCGACGGCGGAAGAGGTTGTTGCCGTCGTCATCGCTCTTCCAGTCGTTGTGGCGGAACCGTTTGTCGAGCGCCATCTGCCGCGTCCCGTCGGAGGGCGAGGAGTCGTAGTCGTAGCGCGAAACCATATCCAGCACCACCGATCCCTCCGCGTAGGCGGCGGGCCCTTCGTAGACATATTGCGGCTTGACCGGCTTTCGCAGCACGCCGGCCTCGTACCACCAGCTGAAATGGTCGTCGTCGTAACTGCTGTAGTTCCGCCGGTAGTACTCCGGATACCAGAAGTTGTCGTAGAGACAGAAACGCAGCGAAGGCATCTCTCCCGGACGGTAGACGGTATGGTTCGGCAATGTGCTCTGGATCAGGTTGTAAGTCGCGTCGTCGTAACCTCCGGCGCTGAATTCCACCCCGAGCGTGAAGATTTCGCTCTCGTTCGGGAAATCCGCCATCGCGTAGTCGATGTTCCACCACCTGCCCTCATAATCCGCGTCGGTCTTCTCTTTGACGAAGGGATAGATTTCGCCGAGCCAGCTGCTCTGGGCCGGGGGATCGGCGGCTTTGATTTCCGCCCGGTGCTGAAGGATTTCCGCATACAGCGCGTTTCTGGCCAGCCCCGCCGGTTCCACGATCGGATTGCCGGCGACGCGCGCGTTCGGAAAGACCGCCACCATCTGGTCGACAATGCTCTGCACCATGTTGCGGTAGGGCTCGCGCCACTTGAAGTTGTTGACCGTCTCGACGTCGAGATAACGGCGGTTTTCATCGAGCAGGTCAACATAATCCTGCAGCGGTTTGCTTTGCGGATGGTACAGGTCGAGGCTCACTCCGCCCGGGTTGAGCCCGTTCTGCTTGGCCGCCTGCTGCGCGGCCGCGAAACCGACCAGCGGTCCGAGGAATGAGATGCGGGTCTGCATTTCAGTCAGGATTCCGACGCGGGAGAGCAGTTCTCGTTCCCGTTGTTCTTCCGCGTCAAGCCCGGCTTCCGGGAGGTATTCCGGCCAGGGATCGTCCGGTTCGAGCATGGTTTCACACGCCTTGATGAGATTGATTTCACCGATGAGGTTCAGCGACTCCTTCTGCCATTCGGCTCCCGCGAGCGCGGCGGCCTGATGGGCGGTTTCGACCTTGTATTTCGCGCGGATCACATTGTGCACATCGAAGATCAGCAGAATGCCGAGCAGCAGGATCAGCATCATGATGATCCCGGTCAGCAGAACCTGTCCCGACTCTCCGGCGCGGCGGCCCGTATGGCGTTTCCCCGACAGCATCTGCCCGTCACTCCATGTACAGCAGCGAATAGTTGTAGGTCTGAACGCTGCCGGAGGGTTCCGGATTGTCCGCGATTCCGAGCAGTGCGGCAAAGCCCGGTCCGAGCAGCGGAGCGTTCAGAAGTCGCACCGTGCCGCTTGCGATGGTTCCGGTTCCTGCGGTGAAATAGAGTTCCGGATCGTTCGACTTCTGCGGATACCAGTACTCATAATAGATGCCGCTCGCGTCGCCGGAGGTCATGTAGTTCGTCGCCCCCTGTGTTTCGGAGACGTTGCTGCTGCCGCGTCGTTTGCCGGAGATGCTGATCGCCGCTACGCGCGCGGCGCGCATGCAGAAGTTCGGCCGGTAGCCGAGCGCCGCCGACTTCGCCGTGTAGAAGGCGGCATATTCGCAGAACTGCTGCTGGATGCACCAGTAGAAAATCTGCAGCATTCCGAAAAAGAGCAGACACAGAATCAGCAGCGCGGCGACCGATTCGAAAATCGCCGCGCCGCGTTCACCGGAACGGCGGCGTTTATTTCCGGTCATGACTCCTCTTTCTCCCGGTTTCCGGAAAGGTTATTCCTCCCAGTTCTGTCCGGTCTGGGCGTGACGGCGGAGCACATCGCGCTTGATCTTGCCGGAGAAGGTCTTGGGCATGTGCGCGACAAATTCGATTTCGCGCGGATACTTGTAGGGGGCGGTCTCGCGTTTCACGAACTGCTGGAGTTCGCGCACGAGACTTTCGGTCGCTTCGAAGTCGGGCCGCAATACGATGTACGCCTTGACTTTCGCCCCGCGCAGCGGATCCGGGGCTCCGACGACGGCGACTTCGAGCACGGCAGGATGTTTCGCGAGCACGTCCTCGACTTCCGACGGGCTGATCCGGTAACCGGAGCTCTTGATGATGTCGTCGCTGCGTCCGATGAACCAGAAATAGCCGTCCTCGTCGCAGTAGGCGCGGTCGCCGGTGTAGTAGTAGTCGCCGATGAAGGAGGCGGCATTCTCTTCGGGCTTGTCGAGATATTCGACCATAAGCCCGACCGGCCGATGTGGTTCAAGGCAGAGTGCAATGCGCCCGTCCTCGCCTTTTTTAACGGGGTTGCCGTCGTCGTCGTGCAGTTCGATATCCCAGCCGGGGGCGGGTACGCCCATCGAACCGGGTTTGACTTTCATGCCGAGGAAGGTTCCGATCATGCAGACGGTTTCGGTCTGGCCGTAGGCTTCGCGGATGGTAAGGCCGGTGCTTTCCTTCCAGAGCCGGATGGTTTCGGTCTGCATGGGTTCGCCCGCGGTCGTGCAGTGCTTGAGCTCCGAGAAGTCGAAGCGGGAGAGGTCTGAGAGCGTGAGCATCCGGTAGACCGTCGGCGGGGCGCAGAAACTTGTGATCTCATATTTTTCGATGAGCGGCAGAAGCTCGTCCGCGTGGAATTTCCCGCGGATGTCGTAGATGAAGATGCAGCACCCGACGATCCACTGGCCGAAGTAATTGCCCCAGAGGTTCTTCCCCCATCCGGTGTCGGAGACGGTCATGTGCAGGTCGTTCGAAGTGAGTCCGTGCCAGAGTTCGGCCGTGACGCGGTGGCCGAGCGCGTAGGCGTGGTTGTGCAGCACCATCTTCGGATATTTGCTCGTTCCGCTTGTGAAGATGAGCAGCATCGGCATGTCGGATTTCGTGCGGATCTTGACCGGGCTTTTGACCTCGCGTTGAGAAAGTTTCGCATTGGGTCCGGCGATTTCGGCGCGGTAGCTGATCCAGTTCGGCCGCTCGCCGTCGACGAGGAGCCGCGAGGCGAGCGCGGGGCACTCATCGTAGATTTCGTCAAATTTATAGGCGTTTTCGGTATCGGTGATGATCATTTTGAACTTGCCGAACTTGACCCGGAACTCAAGGTCATGCGGCGTCAGAAGCGTCGGGGAAGGGCACTGGATCGCGCCGAGCTTGATCAGCGCCAGAGAGAAGATCCACCACTCCGGCAGCCGTGGAAGCATGATCATGACGCGGTCGCCGCGGGTGATCCCGTGTTTCAACAGCAGATTCGCCGCCTGGTTCGAGAGGCGGGAGAGGTCGTGGAACGTGAACCGTTTCTCCTCGCCCTTCTGGTTGCGCCAGATCATGGCGAGTTTGTTGCGGTCTTTCTCGGCCCACCGGTCGATGACGTCGTAGCCGAAGTTGAAGTATTCGGGGGCCTCCACCGGAAACGACTCCGGAAATGGCGGAATGACAACCGGAGTTTCGCTTTTCTTATTTATCATTTTCTGTAATATGAAATTAGGTTGACGCGGATTGGTTCCGCATTTTCAATATGATTCTGAAAAATACTATAACACCGGCAACGGCAAAACGCAACCTTCTCCCGGTTTTTTCGAATCGGTTTTCCAGAAAAAAAAGAAGGTTTCTGTTGAAAAAAAAAGGTTGCCGGAGTATTGTAAAAGGATTTTTCACCGGAACCGAATTTCAGGAGGATTGGATTTTATGGAAAAGATTCGTGTGATGATTGTCGGATACGGCAACGTCGGCCGCGGCGTGAAGCTCGCGCTCGGCCGCAATCCCGATATGGAGCTCGTCGGCGTCGTCAGCCGCTCGCCGGAGCGCGTGAAAAAGGAGCTGCCGGACGTCCCGGTCATGGCGATCACGGATGTGGAAGGGTGGCAGAAGGCGTTCCGCCCCGACGTGGCGATTCTCTGCGGCGGCTCGAAGAACGATCTGCCGGTGCAGGGACCGGAGTTCGCGAAGTATGTGAACACGGTCGACAGCTTCGACAACCACAGCCGGATTCCGGAGTATTTCGCCTCGGTCGACGCGGCGGCGAAAGCGGCGGGCCATGTTTCGGTCATTTCGACCGGCTGGGATCCGGGCATCTTTTCGCTTGAACGCGTGCTCGGCGGGGCGTTCGTGCCCGGCGCGCGCGCCTACGGATTTTACGGACTCGGCGAAAAGGGGGGACTCAGCATGGGCCACTCCGACGCGCTGCGGACGATTCCGGGTGTGAAGGACGCGCGTCAGTTCACGCATGCGATTCCCGAGGCGATCGAGCGCGTCCGGCGCGGTGAGAATCCGGCCTTCGAGCCGGGCGACATGCACACGCGCGAGTGCTTCGTCGTGCTGGAGGAGGGCGCGGACAAGGAGGCCGTCACAAAGGCGATTCTCGAGATGCCCGGTTACTTTGCTCCGTACAAGACCACGGTGAACTTCGTGAGCCAGCAGGAGCTTGACGAGAAGTACAAGGGCTTCCCGCACGACGGGCTTGCGATCGCGGTCGGCGAAACCGGAAACGGCAACGTCGCGCGTGTCGAATACCGCTGCATCTGGGGGAGCAACCCGGAGGCGACGGCGAACGTGCTCGTCGCTCATGCGCGTGCGGCGGCGCGGCTTGCGAAGGAGAAGCGTTCCGGCGCGTTCACGATTCTCGACATTCCGGCGGCCTACTTCACGACGCTTTCGCGCGAGGAGCTGCTGAAACACTGGATGTAATTCCTGATTTTTCCGCACGGCGGCGTTTCCCTGCAATCCGGGGTACGCCGCTTTTTTTATCACTCCTCAGTTTCCAGAGGCCAATAGTCGGTAAGAAATGGTTTTACTTTGCTGAAGATGTCATCTTGAATGACTCTGCCGGCAGTATTGCAGTCGATTATGAAAAAATCATGGTTATTTATTGATATTGAATTTATTAAATGATTTTTCAAGATCGACCAACCTGGTGTTTTGAATTTTCTTGATCAAGGTGTTCGTATCAATATCAAGATTTAATTTATTTTCTTTTAGCCATAAAACACATTGATCCATGTGTTCCATCGATGAATCATCCCAAAACGAGGTTGCTGGAAATTTATCATCAAGAAGAGAAAATGAGGCTGCTGCTTCGTTCCTGAGAGTTATTTTTTCAGGCATTGAATCATGGCCGAAAAATCTCTCTCTTTTATCTTCTTTCAAAAGTATAGTTAACTTCTCCATCAATGATGGCTGTTTTGTTATTGCTGCCCCTATGATGACATAAAATAAATCAAAGTTGTTGCTTGTGTCAATATGGTCTATCAGTTCAGACAATCGTTCAACAGCAGTTTTATCTCCATCAGAGGCCAGCAGAATTGTTGAAAATAATGGAACTGCATGAGATTGTTTATGACGACGACCCTGCAGTAATTTCCGGCTTTGCGATTGATAAAAATGGTATAATTTCCCCTTGTTTGCATCGGACAGGATCCAATATCCATAGAATTTGATCTTGTTCAGTTTCAGGTTGTCAACAATAAAATCCTGGGTGTTTTCTGTATATCTGCTTAGAGGACAATCTGACAAAAGCATGTGATTTACATATTTAACCGCTGAATCATTATGGGCATTTTTGATAACATAATCTATCGTCTCACTGGCGACATCGTCATCAAGTTTGTTTTGTTCCGCTATGATGAAATCAATACAGAAGAGGAAAAGTTCATTATCCGTTACGACATCATTCAGCAGTTTAACATCAGAAGGTGATTTTATCTGTGAAAATAATATTGACAACTCATACTTTATGATCGTGATTGATTTTTCTCTTATCTTTACGCGTTCTGTTGGATTAAGTTTTTCATTTGAACGCATTTCGGCTACAGCAGCAATGGCATCAGTTATATTGTCTTTTCTGAATTTACCATCTCCACTGATTTCGGTGCAAACGGCAATCGAAAAGTATAGGAATGCAGCAGTTGATAACAGTCTGCGCATGTTTTTTATATCCTCATTTTATCTGTAGAAGTTACGGCATCCTCCGGCGGTCTGCGTCTCTCACCCCTCAATGGGACAACTTTTCGCTGAAAGATCGGTGTAAAGGCCTTGGAGTTACTATATACCATTGCTTATGGATTGCAAGTCCTCTGAAATCGGCTTCGTCCAGTGTCGGGCTCAGGCAGGTTTCCATGGTACGATGCGGAACTCGACGGTACACGAGTCCTCCAGGTGATTACCGTTTGCTCACCGACTCCTGACCGAGTTCTAACTGCTTCTCCCTTTCGTTTCCGTCGCGTTGTGATATTTTATCCGAAGAAAGCCGGAAACGTATTCGCAATCCGAACTATGTGTGCATAATATGTATATCGATAGTTGTTTTTATGTACACATTTTTTCGATTCCAGGGTGGAATATACTCTTTTTTGAGCGGGAAAACGATTCTGGCACGCCGTTTGCTTAAAAAATGACAGAGACACATCTCCAAAGAGAAAGGAGCTATTATGATGACATTGATCGTACAGACGCTGTGTTCGGATAAAGTCCGGGGAAATATCGACCACTGGCTGCACCATCTCCCGGTTCGGCGGGAGTCGCCGGTTCTGGTCGAACAGGAGCACTTCCGGTTGAAACTTGCGGAGACCCCCTCCGAGGTCGCCGCGGCGCAGCGGCTGCGCTACCGTGTCTTCAAGGAGGAGCAGGGACGGCTGACGACCTGTTCCGGCGGCATCGACCGTGACCGGTTCGACCGCTACTGCCGCCATCTGCTCGTCCAGGAGAAGGCGGGCGGTGACGTGGTCGGAACCTATCGCATCCTTTCGGGAGAGGGGGCGGCCGCGGCCGGGAATTTCTATTCCGAGGAGGAGTTCGCAATTTCGGGACTTGCTCCACTGCGGCGGCGGATGTGCGAAGTGGGCCGTTCCTGTGTGGCGCCGGAGTTCCGCAGCGGCGCCGTGGTCGGGATGCTCTGGGGCGGGCTTGCCGCGCTGCGCTGCCGCCCGAAACCGTCGAAGTCGCTGATCGTGAGCTACGCCCGCCGCTGTCGTCCGCATCCGCAGACGGCGTTCGACTACCTCTTCGGCTGCGCGAGCCTCGAGGAGAGCGACCCCGCCGCCGCGCTGGCGCTCTACGAATATTTCCGGCGCAACAATATGGTCAGTGACCGGCTCTCCGCGACGCCGCGCCCCGGGTTCGAACTCGATCCGGTCGATCCGTCGGAGGTGGACCGCTGTCTCGAGGAGCGCGGCTCCGGCATGATCCGGACGCTGCCGCCGCTCTTCAAGGGATACATCAAGCTCGGGGCAAAAGTGTGCGGTCCGCCCGCTTACGACCGGGAGTTCGGGACGATCGACTTCCTGATCCTCCTCGACATGCGGGAGATTCCGGAGCGTTACGCAAAACACTTTGTCAAGTGATTTTTCACAACGGATCACCGCAAAAAAAGTTTTCCGGATTGAAAAAAACGGCCGGGTCTGCTATGTTAAATAAAAGGCAAACCCAAAGCGGCGGTTCATTGATGAAAAAACAGATCCTCCTTATTTTGACTCTTTTTTCGGCCCTGATCGGGGTCGCGGGCATCTGCCATGATGCCGGGAAAAGGGGGATTCCGGTTTCCACGCCGGTTCCGGCGGAGTGCTCCGGGGAAACGGTTGACGCGGGCTTTTTCCAGAGCCCGGTTCCGGTTTCTCCGGACGAGGCGCTGCTGCCCGGGAACTGGCTGCGGGGGGCGCGGGTCGCGCGTTCCGGCGGGACGGTCCGCCCGATTCCGCCGAGATTTCCTGCCTCCGCCTGCGAGGCGGTGAACTTTTCCGTCTGTTCCGTGCCGGAAGTGCGGGGCGTCGTCCCGGTTCCGGATTTTCCTCCTCAAATACTCTTCTGGCTCGCTTCGACGCTCGAAGTCCGGGCCGGGCCTTGTGCCGTGCGCATCGGCTGAGCGTACCGGCACTGTTTCATTTCCCGCTTCCGGCGGGCGCGTGAGATCGCGCCCAGAGTCCGGTCTGCTCTTCCGATGAGTTCCGTTTTTTTTACCGGTATTCATTCAGAGAAAGAGAGAGTATGAGACGAACTCGATTGGTTTTTGCGGCGTCCCGCATGAAGGAGGCCGTTTTGAAGTCGCAGCCGGAGGTCCCGGCGGTGAATGGCGGGAGGATTTGACGCATGGGCGGAAAATTTCTCAAGCTGCGCACCTTTGTCATCGCCGCGGTGATCGCGGTGTTCGCGTTTTCCATCCACCCGCTTACGCCGCGGGATTTCTATGAGACGTTCCGCAACACGCTTCGCGAACCGGACGATCCCGTCGCTGCCGCGCTGATTGTCGACGCAAAGGCGCTTCAGGCGTCGCAGCCGGGGCTGAATCCGTCCACGGCACTGCTCGAGGCGGCCGAGGCGAAGAAGATCGACCTCGTGTCGCTGGTTCCGCCGGACGGGAAACTCGCCGGGAATGCGGACGTGATTGCGCTGGTCCGCCGCGAAGCCTCCGGGTCGATCCGGCTCGGGCTCGACCTGAACGGCGGAGTGGAGTTCATTCTGGAACTCGTTCCCGACCGTGAGCTGCTCGCAAAATCCGCGGGCGACGCCGGAAAAGAAGGCGTCGCGGAACTGGAGCGGAAATTCGAATCCGAATTCAGCCGTTATCGCGACCAGGCGATCGACACTCTGCGGCGGCGGCTCGAATCCCAGAATATCTTCGAATCGGAGATCATGCCGTTCGGTTCGCGTTCGGTCTCGCTGAAGGCGCCGATCACATCGAAGGATGAGAAGGATCAACTTCTTTCGCTCATCCGGATGAGCTGCAAGCTGAATTTCCGCCTTGTGCATCCCGACAGCGCGCGTCTGCTCGCAAACTATGATCCGGCCACGTTCCTCGCGCCGCCCGGATACGAGGTGCTTGAGGAGAACGGGCGCGACGGCATGCGCTACCTCGTGGCACGCCGCCCGGAGATGACCGGACAGTCGGTTTCGAAGGCGATGGTCGTGCGCGACCAGTTCGGCCAGCTCAAAATCGCGCTGGAATTCAATCCGCAGGGGGCGGCGGAATTCGCCCGGGTCACTGCGGAGAATCTGCACCGCCAGCTCGCGATCGTGCTCGACGGCGAGCTCTACTGCGCGCCGGTGATCCAGTCGGTCATCACCGGAGGCAGCGCCGAGATTTCCGGCTCGTTCTCGAACGAGGAGGCACAGCAGATCGCCGACGCACTGAGCGCCGGGAGCTTCCCGTTCCGGATCAACGTGACGGCCGTCTACGACACCGCGCCGTCGATGGGCGCGGACAATGTGCGGAACGGCGTCTACGCCGGACTGCTCGCGGCGGCGTTGTTGACGATCTTCATGTGTGTCTACTACTTCCGGGCCGGGGTGATCGCGTGCATCGCACTCGCGGCGAATGTGGTGCTGATTCTTGGTGCGATGGCGGCGTTCGGCGCGACATTGACCATGCCCGGCATCGCGGGCGTGATCCTGACGCTCGGCATGGCGGTCGATGCGAACGTGCTGGTGTTCGAGCGGATCCGCGAGGAGCTGTCCGCCGGGAAGAGTCTTGCAAATGCGATTGAGCTCGGTTACGACAAGGCGTTTTCGGCGGTGTTCGACGGGAACATCACGACGCTGATCTGCGCGCTGATTCTGATGTATCTCGGGAGCGGGCCGGTGAAGGGGTTTGCGGTGAGTCTGTCGATCGGTATTCTTTCGAGCATGTTCACGGCGCTCTGCCTGACGCGGCTGATCTTCGACTACGCGCTCCGGTTCCGCAACTGGAAGACGCTGAAGATGTGCCGGGTTTTTTCGAATCCGACGTTCGATTTTCTCGGGAAACGGAAGATCGCGTTTCTCGTTTCAGGGCTGCTGATTCTCGGGAGTCTGCTGCTCTTCGAGTTCCGCGGGGAGAGAATGCTCGGCGTTGATTTCACGGGAGGAACCCGGATCAGCTGCTCCTATGAGGAGCCGGTTCCGGTCGCGGAACTCGAAAAACTTCTCGGTGCAATCGACCCGAACGTGCGGATCAACTACAAATCGAATCCCGCCGCGCACGACAACCGCAAACTTGAGATCCTGATCCGCGACCGCAGCCATGCGGACGGAGAGGCTTCGCTTTCTCTGAGCAGCCGGGTCGTTTCGCTCCTCAACGAGACGTTTCCGCAGTTGAAGGCGTCGGACGGGCAGGAGACGACCGTGGGCGGACTGGTCGGGGCGGAGACCGGCCGGGCGTCGATCATCGCGATTCTGGTGGCGCTGCTCGGGATGAGCATCTATATTTCGATCCGTTTCGAGCTCTCGTTCGCGGCGGCGGGAATTCTTGCGCTCGTGCATGACGTGATTATTTCGCTCGGACTTTTCGTCCTTCTGGGGCGCGAACTTTCGCTTCCGGTGATCGCGGCGGTGCTGACGATCATCGGATATTCAATCAACGACACGATCATTATTTTCGATCGTATTCGTGAGGATGCGCGTCTGATGCCGGAGAAACCGTTCCGGGAGATCATCAACATCTCGATCAACCGGACGCTGAGCCGCACACTGCTCACGAGCGTGACCACCTTCCTCGTGGTCGCGGTGATGTTCTGCTTCGGCGGAATCGTCATCAACGATTTCGTGCTGGTCATGATGCTCGGGATCGTGATCGGAACCTACTCGTCGATCTTCATCGCGACTCCGCTGGCGGCGATGTGGCATCGCAAAATCGGAGCGGGCAGGGTATGAGGTGGAAACGCAAAAGCCGGCTGGTACGGTTCGCTCTGGTCAGCCTGTTCGCCGCACTGCTCGCGGGGTGTTCGCCGCAGGGGGAGGGGAAAGTTGATTCGGTTCGAATCCTGCGCGGAGCCGGGCAGTCCGCGCTTCCCGGGAAACCGTTCCCGGTGGAGCTCGTGCTTGAACTGACCGATTCCGGCGGCGATCCGGTGGCGGATTGTGCCGTCACGGTCGAAGCGGAACCGGGCTCCGAGCTCACGACGCCGGAACGGGTACTGCGTTCCGACGCGGGGGGCGTGGTGCGGATTCCGGTCACGGCCGGGCGGAAACTCGGGGACAACTATCTGCGGATCACGCCGGAGGGAGCGGAACGCAGGAGTCTGGTCTGCCGCTTCGTGACCGGGATTGAACTTCTCGCCGGGCGTCGGGAGGGGGCGGCGGGGGGCCGCCTCGCGGATCCGGTCGCGGTCCGGCTGGTCGACTCCGGCGGTGCGCCGGTCGCCGGGCGCGAGGTCTACTTCGAGCCGGTGCGGGCTCCGGAGGGGGGAAGTCTGCAGTTCTCGCACTCGAAAGTGCTGACCGACCGTGACGGGGTGGCCGCCACGCGCGTCACGCTCGGGGAGGCAACCGGGGTTTACGGTATTGAGATCAAGCCGGCCGGGCAGGACGGGGGACTCCTGACCCGCGGCGTGACCGTCGAAGTCATGGGGCTGAATTTGTGGAGTCTGCTCATCGGAGCGTTCGCGGGACTTGCGATCTTTGTCTTCGGCATGCATTTGATGAGCGACGGACTTCAGAAGACCGCCGGGGAGAAGATGAAAACCATCATTCAGCTCTTTGCGCGCAATCGCTTCATCGGACTGCTCGCGGGCGCCGGGGTGACCGCCGTGATTCAGTCGTCGAGCGCAACGACGGTCATGGTGATCGGTTTCATCAACGCGGGATTGCTGAACCTCGCGCAGTCGATCGGCATCATCTTCGGCACGAATATCGGCACGACCATCACCGCGCAGATCGTTTCGTTCGACATTTCAGCATTGGCGCTCCCGGCGATCATCGTGGGACTGCTGCTCTTCTTCATTCCATATCGCAACTGCCGCGGCATCGGGGAGACCGTGCTTGGTTTCGGATTCCTCTTTCTGGGGATGGTGATGATGAGCGACGAGTTGACGCGGATTGCGGATTTCCGGATCGTGACTGATCTCTTCGCCCGCTTCGACTGCACGCCGGTCGACGGCGTGATGCCGTTCGGAGCGGTGCTGGGCGCACTGCTGATCGGGCTGGTGGTGACGATGATCATCCAGTCGAGCTCGGCTTCGACCGGCATTGTGATCGCGCTCGGTGCGGGCGGTCTCATCAATCTCTACACCGCGATGCCGCTCGTGCTCGGTGCGAACATCGGGACGACCGTCACTGCGCAGCTCGCGGCGATTCCGGCCAACCGGGTCGCAAAGCAGGCGGCGCTGGCACACACGCTCTTCAACGTGATCGGCACGGTGGTCATGCTGGTGTTCTTCTACGTGCCGTGGGGGAGTTCCGGGATTCCGGTCTTCTTCCACATCGTCGACGCGGTGACGCCGGGGGATGCGTTCGGTGCGGTGGCGCAAAATGTTCCGCGACACATTGCGAACGCGCATACGCTGTTCAACGTATTCACCGCGATTCTGCTGCTGCCGTTCGTCATGCCGATGGCCCGGGTCTGCGAACGGCTGATTCCGGTGCGCAAGAAGGTCAAGTATACGAGTCTTGATCCGTATCTGCTCGAAAATCCGCCGATCGCGCTGCATCAGGCGGTCGGCCGTCTGCGTACGCTCACGCGCGGCGCCTGGCATCTGCTCGGGAAATGCACGGAAAACGTTCTCGACGGCAGGAGCGACGGTTCGAAGCGTGAGGAGTTCCGCAAACGCACCGCCCGGATCGAACGCATCCAGCAGGAGATCACCTCCTATCTCACTCAGCTGGCGCAGCGGCCGCTGACCGCGGAACAGTCCGCGGCGATTCCTGTGCTGACCCGCTGTGTGAATGACGCCGAGTGTCTCGCGGATTATGCCGGACAGCTCGCCCGGGAGTCGGCGCGTTTCGTCGAGCGGCGCGGAAAACTTTCGAAAAAAACCGAGAAGGAGTTGCGGGAGCTCCTGCGCGAAGTCGGACGCATGGCCGATCATGTGTTCGACTCCCTTGAATTCGGGCAGACGGAGTCCGTCGCTCTGGTTCGGGAACTTGCGCCGGAGATCCGCTCGCGGATCGACCGGATGGAGGAGCTTTACCTGGAAAGCCTGCGCAAAGGGACGTGCAACGCGGAGAGCGGGATCGTTTTCCTGGCGCTGACCGGAATCCTGCGCCAGGCGTGCGGCCGGCTCGAAAACATCGCGCTGCTCTCTTCGGCGCTCGGACGGTACGAGTGGACCGGAAATCCGCACCCGGTCCGCAGGCAGTGAGCTTTTCAGAAAAATCTCCGCCGCAAAAAGTGGAAAAAAATCCGAATTTGTGCTAAAATATGAAAACGCTGTTTTAACCACACAAGGACGGAAAAATGATACTTTTTGCGGCGGACGACCATTACAATACCTCTCCCGGAAAGAACACGTACGAGGAGATTGCAACCGATTATCCGGAAATGCGGTTTTACGAGAACGACTGGTCGTGCTTCACGGCATACGATCTGGCCGGGGAGTGCGAGTTGCTGATCCTGAACATGATCGCCGACACCTGCAATCTGCCGATTCCGGACGAGGCCGCGGCGGCGTCGGTGAAACGCTACTGCGAGGCAGGCAGGCCGATGCTGCTGCTGCACGGTGCGAGTTCCGCATTCTGGCCCTACGACTGGTTCCGGGAGTCCTCCGGCTTCCGCTGGGTGCGCGGGAACGATCCGGACGGGTTCGAACCGAGCTTTCATCCGCATGAACCGTATCAGGTCGTCCCGGCGAAAACCCGTCATCCGCTTGCGAAAAAGCTCGTGCCGATGGATTTTCCCCAGGATGAGATCTACACCGGGCTGGAGCAGACCCGCCCCTTCACGATCCTGATGCAGACGACGATCAGCATGGGAACCTTTCCGCAGTGCACCGAGTCGTTCACCCGCTGGGGCGGCCGGGTCGTGAATTTCCTGCCGGGCCATCTGCCCTGCGTGACCCGTCATCCGGATTTCGTGAAGAATGTGAAGATTCTGATCGACGATCTGCTCGGGAAATGATGCGTCGCCGCGCGGGGAAGTTACAGAGATGAAAAGACGGTTGTCGCTCCTTGCAGGCCTGCTCGGGCTGTTCGCCGCCGCCGCGGTTTGCGGCGCGGCGGACTCCGGGAGTCCCGCCTCCTACCCGTGGCGGAAGATCCTGACCCGGCAGAACGGCGAAGGTGCGCTCGGCACGGTTCCGGTCGACCGTGAGCTCGCCGTGAAGGGGGTTGCTCATGCGAACAGTGCGTTGTTCACGCCGGAGGGAACCCCCGTTCCGTTCCGGTTCGAGCCGGTCACAATTTCGGTCGAACGGAAGTCGCTGGGGGCGCTCGGACTCGTATCGAAACCGTATTACTCTTCCGACCGTACGCCGGGAGTGGTCTTCGACAATCCCGCGCGCGAGACGATCGAAGGAGTGGAACTGCGCACCGCCGAGCGCGATTTCGACAAACTCGTGCGGATCGAGACGAGCGAGGACGGCGTCCATTTTCAGCCGCTCGGGCCGGACCAGCCGTTTTTCGACTACTCCCGGGTGGGGGCGGAACGGCGGGTTCTGACGTTTCCGCCGGCGACTCCGCGCTATCTGCGAATCCGGGTGATGGATTATCCGGAGGAACGGCCGACGCCGGGATCTGTCGTCGA
The DNA here is from genome assembly GCF_944391105.1 of uncultured Victivallis sp. Lineage (GTDB taxonomy): Bacteria > Verrucomicrobiota > Lentisphaeria > Victivallales > Victivallaceae > Victivallis. Next base: position 113,875 of record NZ_CALXSK010000001.1, on the reverse strand, counting down.
AGGCGGTCTGATTCCGGGGGGCGGTGAGTATGCGCGCCGCCGGATCCGGATCGAGCGGTTCTCCGCTCTCGCCGGGCGAACCGTCCAGGCATGGGAGCCGCTGACCGGATTCATTTCTCCGCTGGAGAGTTCCCGCCGGGAGGTGAAGACGCGGTCGATTGTGGACGGGCGGTTCGAGCCAGAGAAATTCTCGGTTCTGCAGGTGGAGATCGTTTCCAAACAGCCGTTTGCGCGCAGCGTCGAATGTTACGGCAGCATGGACGGGAAAAAGTTTCTGTTTCTCGGAAGGGTCTTCTGCCGGCGCTTAACCGCCGGAGGCGGGAAGGGGGTGGCCAAACTGCCGCTCGACGGAAGGCGCTTTCCGCACTACCGGGTGGAGGTGGAGAACGGCGGGAATCCGCCGCTCGACGAGATCCGGTTTCTGGCGGGGGCGGAGCGGAGCCGGATCGTCTTTGAGAGCAGCGAACCGGAGCTGATTTTCGCTTATGGCGGCGACTCGGCGGTTGTCCGTCCCGAAAGCCGGGCCGAAGGGGAGTGCGCCTCCTACTCCGCCGGACCGGAGGAACCGAATCCGGCATACGAGACCGGCGGGATCAACTGGACGCGCTGGATTCTGGCAACGACGGTCGGCATCATGCTGATCGTCCTGATTACATTGCTCTGGCGGGGCTATCAGTCGATCGTGAAGTGATCGAATAACGAAAGGAAAACATATGTCGATTCAAGCTGTGCTGTCCGCGGCGTCATTCGCGTCGCTCCTGCTGGTTGCAGGCTGTTCCATTCATGAGCAGGAGAAGATGGTTGCTCCTGCGGAGATCGTTACCACGGTTCGGGAGGCGCCGAAACCGGCGGCGACGGGGTACTCCTTCCGGGTGACGACCGATAAGCCGGCGGTTACCTACAAGGTCGGAGAACCGGTCGTCTTCACGGTCGAGCTGTTTGAAAACGGCACCCCCGCGGGAGCCGGAAAAGTTCTCGCCTGGGAGCGGAACGGGGATGACGGCATCGTCGAAAAGGGCGGCGCGAAATCGGGCGCTCCCCTGAAGGTCGTGACCCAGAGCAAAATTCCCGGTTTCATCCGGCTGACCGTGAAGGCCGAAAACGAGGATGGATCTCCGTTGAAGAACGGTTCCCGCAACGTGACGGTCACTTCCGGAGCCGCGGTCGAGCCCGACAAACTCGAAGTCGCCCCCGAACCGGCGGATTTCGACGCGTTCTGGGATCGCCAGAAGGCGCGCGTGAAGGAGGTTCCGCTCAAGGTGCTCGAAAAAGTTCCCGTGAAAGTCCGTACAAAGGGCGTGGTCTGCTATGATGTGAAAGTCGCCGCTCCCGGCGGCAAGCCGATGTCCGGTTACCTCTGCATGCCGGAGAATGCGAAAGAGAAGTCGCTTCCCGCGACGGTGGTTTATTTCGGCTACGGCGTCTACCCGATCAGCAAAAACGACGGCATGGCGAAGGATCGCATCGTGCTCTCGGTCAATGCGCACGGCTTCCTGAACGGGCAGCCGAAGGAGTATTACTCGAAACTCGCGCAGGGGGAATTGAAAGCCTATGCGTTTGATCAGAAGGAGAATTCCGATCCCGAGACGACCTATTTCAACGGCATGATGCTGCGGCTGATCCGTTCGCTCGAATACGTGAAGAGCCTGCCGGAGTGGGACGGGGTGAATCTCCGGGTCGAAGGTCACAGCCAGGGCGGTATGCAGACCGGTTTTGCGGCCGGACTCGACGAGGATGTGACGGAGGCGATTCTGAATCAGCCGTGGATGTGCGACATCGGCGGAGCGGCGATGGGTCATCTGCGTGGGACCTGGCACATCAAGCCGACCGAGGCGCTGAAATATTATGACACGATCTACCACATGCGCCGTTACAACGGCAAGGTCGTGCTGCTGGCCGGACTCGGCGATTACGTCTGTCCGCCGTTCGGCATGGCGAAGATCTTCGCCGAGGCGAAGGGACCGAAGGAGATCATCTACACCCAGTCCGCCGGCCACCACGGCAACCCGGAGGGGGAGAAGATTTCGCAAAAATGTGAGCTGACGGAATAGTCCCTCGAACTTCGGCTTCGCCCCGGTGCGCTCCTGTTGCCGCCCGGGGCGTTTTTTTTCCTGGTTTTGTTCGGTTTTCGACTGGAAAAAAAGCGGCGGAGGCTTATAGTAAATCGCGTGCAAACCAAACCCCTTTTTCCCGGAGATTTCGTCCATGTTGTATCTGCTTTCGCTGCTCGGAAACGAGTTCCTGCCGTTCCGTCTGTTTGAATACGTCACCTTCCGCGCGGGCGGCGCGGCGATGACGGCGTTCCTCATCGTGATCCTGCTCGGGAAATTCACAGCGGCGCGGCTGCGGCGGCTGAACGTGCTCTCCGCCGAACGGCTCGAAGGACTTGTCCCCGCCGAATTCATCGACAAGGAGAAGAGCCGGACTCCGTGCATGGGCGGAATTCTGCTGATCGGCGGCGTGCTCATCTCTGCCTGCTTCTGGAACGTGATGAGCAACCCGATTTCGATCCTGCTCGTGGCGTCGACTTTCGCCTTCGCTCTGGTCGGTTTCTACGACGACTACCGCAAGGTGGTCTACAAGGATCGCAACGGGTTGCCGGGCCGGTACAAACTTCTGCTTCAAATCCTCATCGCCGGAATCGGCGTCTGGGCGCTCTTCCGCATGCCGGAGGTCGGGCCGTACATGCACGAATTCATGCTCCCCTTTTTCAAGGAGCCGGTTCTGGTGTATGCGCCGTGGACGGTTCTCGTCGCGGTCGGAACCATCGTCGCAACCTCGAACGCTGTGAATCTGACCGACGGAAAGGACGGGCTCGCGACCGGCTGCACGATCTTCTGCACGCTCACTTACGCGGTGTTCGCCTACCTGATGGGACATGCGGTTTTCGCGGAATACTTGAAGGTCCCGTTCATCCCCGGCGCCGGGGAGGGGATGGTGTTCGCGGCTGCGGTCTGCGGCGGCTGCATCGGATTCCTCTGGCACAACTGCTACCCCGCCTCGATGTTCATGGGGGATACCGGCAGCCTTGCGCTCGGCGGCGCAATCGGTTTCCTCGCGGTGCTTGTGCGGCAGGAGGTGCTGCTGATTCTGGTCGGCGGCGTTTTTGTGATGGAAGCCGGGTCGGTCATGCTGCAGGTCCCCTGTTTCAAGTTGACCGGCAAGCGGATCTTCCCGTGCACGCCGATTCATCACACCTTCGAACGGAAAGGATGGACCGAGACGCAGATCGTCGTACGGTTCTGGATTCTCTCCGGCGTTTTTGCGCTGCTTGCGCTCGCGACGTTGAAATTGCGCTGATCCGGATCAGGCTCCGACCGTTTTCTCCAGCAGGACGACACAGGTGGCGGCGATTCCCTCTTCGCGCCCCTCAAAGCCGAGTTTCTCCGTGGTCGTCGCCTTGACCGAAACACGGTCGAGCGGCAGATCGAGCCCCCGCGCGAGGTTCGTGCGCATTTCGAGGTTGAACGGCAGCAGTTTCGGCTTCTGGGCGATGATGGTCAGATCGAGATTGCCGATCTCCCACTCCGAAACACGTGGATCAGCCATGACCGCCTTCAGCAGCTCCATGCTGTCGGCGTCCTTCCAGGCGGGATCGGTGTCCGGGAAGAGCTGCCCGATGTCCCCGAGCGCGAGCGCCCCGAGAATCGCGTCCATGAGCGCATGCACGGCGACATCCGCGTCGCTGTGACCGAGCAGCCCGGTTGAATGCGGCACCGGAACGCCGCAGAGAATGAGCCGGCGCCCTTCCACGAGTTTGTGCACGTCATATCCCTGTCCGATCCGGATCATTTCGTCTCCTCCTCCTTCATGAGCCGCGCGAGTTTGCGGAACGTCCGCAGCGCGTTGCCGCAAAAGACTTCCTCGTGATGCTCCTCCGGTATGATGGCCCGGATCACCCTGATATATTCGTCGATGTTGACCAGCGGATAGTCCGACCCATACAGGAAACGGCTCCAGTCGCCGAGATAGGCCATCCAGGTTTTCAGGTATTCGAGATAACCGCGATACTGCGCGAGAAATGTTTGGGAGTCGATTTTCCCCGCGGCGAGTCCGGAGAGGTCGATCGAGACGTTTTCGTTCTTTGCGGCAACTTCGGTCGCGTCGACGATCCACGGGTTGCCGTAATGTGCGAGAACGAAACGGGTTTGCGGAAAGTCGACCGCGATCTCGTCGATCGTCAGCGGATGGGAGTATTTCACATGTCCGCGGGTTCCCGCCGTGTCGCCGGTGTGGATCACCACCGGAACATCATACGCCGCCGCGAGTTCAAAGAACGGATAGTGGCGTTTGTCCGACATGTAGAGGTGGTGGTATCCGGGGTAGAACTTCAGACCGACGCACTGCGGTGTCTTCAGATATTTTTCAAAGAGTTCCAGGGATTTCGCGGTGTTTTCCGGCGTGATCGCTCCCGAATCGACTCCCGCGCAGTAGACGATGTTCCGGGGCAGTGCGCACGTTTCCGCCGTGACCGGCCCGGCCAGATCCGGGCGCATCGGTTCGCAGAGGCCCGCCGGATTCCCGTCGCTGCGGCCCGTCCCCATCGCGATTGCCGCGACGACCCCGTTGTTCCTGAAATTCTCCGCGACGGCCGATGCGGTGTTGATCTGACCGGATTCCCGGGCTGTCTGATTGAACCCCTCGTGCCCGGCGTAATGGATGTGTGCGTCGATGATCTTCATACTCTTCTTCCTTCCGCCGATAATGTACCGCTTCCTTTCAGGAAAAGCAAGTTCCAATCGTCTTGTTTCTGCCCTTCCCCGGGGCAAAATTATTCTGAAAAATCTCGTGCAGTTGTTGATAAATCACCGGCGCGGCGTTACATTAATTATTGTTAACAGACTTAACAAAGCAGATGTCAGGAAAGGATCGGAAGATGTATTACACCGGTTTTGCGGATGAAGCGGCAGTCGGGATCGCCGGGCAGATCAAAGCAACAAAGGAGCTCGGCTGGAAGTGGATCGAATCGCGGAACATCGACGGGAAGAACATCCACGATCTTCCTGAAGCGGAGTTCGAAAAAGTCGTCGCTGCGCTGGAGGAGTCCGGGGTCGGAATCAACTGCTTCGGCAGCGCGGTTGCGAACTGGGGCTGGAGTCCGCTCAAAGAGGAGGATTTTCAGGCCACGATCGAGCAGCTCAAGCGCGCTCTCGTCCGCATGAAACGGCTGAACTGCAAAATGATCCGGGGCATGAGCTTCAAGGCGCAGTGGGATCGGCCCGCATGGGATCCGGAGGTCGAGGAGAACGTTTTCCGCAAAGTCGCGTATCTCGTCAAGATGTGCGAGGATGCCGGTGTGCTCTATCTGCATGAGAACTGCAACAACTACGGCGGCATGTCGTGGAAACACACACTCAAGCTGCTCGACAAAATCCAGTCGCCGAACTTCAAGCTGGTCTTTGATACGGGCAATCCCGTTCTGAACTTCGACCGCAGCGAGGGGGATTCGCTCGACCGGATCCAGAGTTCGTGGGAGTTTTACAGTCACGTGAAGGAGTTTATCCACTACGTGCACATTAAGGACGCGATTTTTCTCGGAGAAACCAATCCGAGCGGCTTCAACAAGGTGGAGTTCACTTTCGCCGGAGAAGGGCAGGGGGATGTGCTGCGCATCGTCACGGATCTGCTGCGGAACGGTTACGACGGCGGATTTTCCATGGAACCCCACATGAAGAACGTCTTCCACGAGAGCGTCGGAGAAGATCAGCGCGCCCAGGAGAAGTTCGACAACTACGTCGAGTACGGCCGCCGCTTCGAAAAGCTCGTTGAGGAGGCGAAGAGGGCCATCGCCAGGTAGCTTCCCCGCCGTACGTGGATTGGAAACCGGCTGTGTTTTCCGGTTTCCACCGTTTTTTCCGCATCGCGGTCTTGACTTGCGGCGGAAGAAACATTATGGTAAACCGGTCGGAAGCATCATACCCCCGGAGGAATTTATGGATCTAGTGAACGTCGCCCAGAAAATCCGCCAGTTGCGGCAGCAGCAGCAGTTGACGATCGACCAGCTTGCCGCCCGCAGCGGTCTTTCGAAGGGATACATTTCGCGGCTGGAAAACTTCCGCACCGGCGCCTCGCTGCGTGCGCTGAATCTGGTTGCCGCCGCGCTCGGGGTCGACATGATAGAACTCTTCCGGCGCGAGAACGCGAGTCCCGAATATGTGTTCGGCCGCCTGGAGGAGGGCGAGCGGATTGACCGCAATCAGGGGCTCGAATACGGCATTCACTACCATGCGCTCGCATTTGAAAAGACCGACCGTACGATGAACCCGTTCTTCATCGAATACCGCCCCTGCGACCGGAAACGCGAACTGCTTCAGCATGACAGCCAGGAGTTTTTCGTCGTTCTCGAAGGCGAGGTGGACTATGCGATCGGCAGCCCGGAGAACATCCGCCGCATGCGGAAGGGCGATACCATCTACCTCGACGCGCGGCTGCCGCACGGCGCCTCGCTCGCGCCGGAGTGCGATTACGCCGCCGCCATGGTGATCTATCATTAGACGATCCGCCGGGAGCAGGAAAACAAAACCGGGCGGGGAGAGATGCTCCCCGCCCGTCGTTTTTCCGGCGTCCGACCTTATTCCGCGCGCAGCACCGTGATCGGGTTCTGCTGGGCGGCCTTGTAGGCCGGATAGGTGCCGAAGATCACGCCCGTGATGCTCGAAATCGCCAGGGCGAGGATGATGCTCCACGCCGAATAAATCGTCGGCATCTGCGTGTAATAGGTGATCGTCGACCCGATTCCGACCCCGAGCAGAATGCCGAGGACGCCGCCGATCGAGGTCAGAAAGACCGTTTCGATCAGAAATTGCAGCAGGATGTCGGATTTCTGTGCTCCGAGTGCGCGGCGCGTACCGATCTCCTTGCGCCGTTCGTAGACACTCGCAAGCATGATGTTCATGATGCCGATCCCGCCGACCACGAGCGAAATTCCGGCGATCGACCCCATCACGATTGTGAAGATGTTCTGGGTCTGCTCCATCTGCTTGAGCAGTTCCAGTGGAACGACCATCCCCCAGTCCTTTGTTTCGGAGTGGGTTTTTTCGAGATACCCGGCGACGCGTTTGGAGGTGTTGTCGATGTAGCTCGTATCGTTCACCTTGATGAGGAAGAGGTCATATTCGATGCGGGTGATCTTGTAGTTCCGCCCCTCGCGGTAGAACGTGTAGTCCTTGCAGAGCGCGCGGGCGGTCGTCATCGGGATCAGGATCATGTCGTTCTGGCCGCCGATTTCCGGGTACTGCGTACCGTATTCGTTGTTGATGATGCCGATGATCCGGAACACCATGTCTTCGATCCGGATCGTGCTGCCGACGATGTCCGTGTTGCCGATCGAAAAGAGCTTTCGCTTCACATTTTTGCCGATCACGCAGACGTAGGCGTCGTTTTTGAAGTCGGCCGGGGTAAACCAGCGTCCCTTTTCCACCCGCGCAAGCGAATCGCCCAGAAACTCATAGTCGCATCCGACCAGCTTGAGGTCGGTTCGGTCGAGCCCCTTGAGCACTTTTTTCCGCGTGTCGAAAACTCCGGTGATGCGTTCGACGTTGTCCATTTTGAGGATGTTGTTCACATCACGGTAGTTGAGTCCATAGCGCTCCATGACGCTGGCGTTGTCTGAGCTTTCGCTGCGTCCGTCGATCGGGGGACGTTTCGAGAAGAGGATGATCTTGTCGACGCCCATCGCCTCGATCTGGGCCAGCGCCGAACGTTTGGCGCCCTCGGAGATCGCAAGCATCGCAATCACGCTGCCGACGCCGAAGATCACGCCGAGCGAGGTCAGAATCGACCGCACCTTGTGCAGCAGCAGATTGTGAAGCGAAAGTTTGAAGAGGTCGCGGACGAGCATCATTTCGCCACCTCCGCACCTTTCGCAGCCTTCTCCGCCGCCTGCCGTTCCTGTTCCCGGATCTCCCACTCGAAGAGGCGGTCGTCGATCCGTCCGTCGCGCAGCCGGATGATCGTGTCGTAATGCGGCCCGAGCGCCGGATTGTGGGTCACCATGACGATCGTCACACCCTGGCCGCGGTTCAGCTCATGGAAAAGGTTCATGATTTCATTGCTGGTTTTTTCGTCAAGGTTGCCGGTCGGTTCGTCCGCGAGGATGAAGGCGGGGTTGTTCGAGAGCGCCCGCGCGATTGCGATACGCTGGCACTCTCCGCCCGAGAGCTGTGTCGGCCGGTGTCCGAGACGGTGACCGAGCCCGACCCGCTTGGCGAGTTCCAGCGCCCGCTTGCGGCGAATCCGCCCCGGAATCCGGCCGTAGACCATCGGAACCTCGATGTTCTCCTCGACCGAAAGGTGCGGGAAGAGGTTGAAACTCTGGAAGATGAAGCCGATTTTCCGGTTCCGGATCGTCGCCTGGTCGACATCGGAGAGCTGGCTGACTTCGGTTTCTTCCAGAAAGTATTTGCCGCTGGTCGGGACATCGAGCATACCGAGAATGTTCAGGAGCGTCGACTTTCCGGAACCGGAGGTCCCGATGAAGCCGACAAACTCTCCGCGCTTGACTGTCGCATCGATCCCCTTGAGCACGGGAACCTGAAGTTCGCCGGTGATGTATGTCTTGCGAATGTCAATGAGGCGGACGATGTCGTTGCGGTCCGCCGCCGTGTTCGTCGCCATTATTTTGAGTCCTGCGTTTTCTGGTACGGCCGGTAGAGATAAACGACGTCTCCCTCTTCGAGTCCGCTCGGGATTTCCACGAAGTTGTCGTTCGATTCTCCGATCGTCACATCCACCTCTTTCGGCCCGGTCAGACTGCTGCGGTAGACGAAGAACCGGTCGTTGTCTTCGAACACCGCCTCGACCGGCACGAAGATCGTGTTCGGAATCGTCTTGGTCACAATGTTGATCTGAACGCTCATTCCGTTCACGAGTTTGGGCGACTGGTGATCGAGTTTGATCTTCGACTTGTAGATCTTCGGAGACGAGGCGTCCCAGTTCACAAGGTTGACCGGCAGCGTATCGATGTGCGAAATCGTTCCGCCGAACTTCTCCCCGGGCAGTGAATCCGGCGAGATGACCGCGCGGTCGCCGATGTTGATCTTCGAGCGGTACTGTTCCGGCAGATCGAAGTCGACCACGAGATTCGACATTTCCGGAATTGTGATGAGCACCTGCCCCTTGTTGATGTCGATGCCGGGCTTCACGTCGAGGTTGCCCCAGCGGCGGTCGGGATCCGCATAGATCACGACCCCGTCGACCGGGGCGCGCAGCTCCATCATGGTCATGTAGTTCTTGTAGCGGTTCAGCTGTTCGGTCGTGCGCCGGACGCGCCGCCGGTAGTTCTCGATCGATTTGTCGGCCTGAACGATTTTCGACTCGGTGGAGATCTTGACCTTGCGCAAATTCAGTTTCGCCTGTTCGTAGGCGTTGAAGAGGCGGGTCAGCTTGCTCGGATTGTCGTAGCGGCGGAACACCCGCAGATTGTCCTCCGCCGTGGTAAGGGCGTTCTCCTTCTCGTCGATCACGGCCTGCGCCTCTTTGAGCAGCTGCCGTTTCTTGTCCTCGGCATTTTCATCCTTGGAGACCTCGACTTCGCTGTCGCGCGTGGTGGCATAATCGTTCTTGGCGGTTTCGAGTGCCGCTTCCGCGTTGGAGATTGCGAGGTCGAGGCTGTCGCGCGTGCTGGAGCGCTCGAAGCGGCGGTATTTCCGCATGGCGTCATCGGCCTGGAGCAGGTTCTCTTCGGCGGCCTGGAGATCGGCCGCGTTCGTACTGATCTGGATCTTCTTCGATTCGATCGCCAGATCGAGCTCCTTCTTGAGGTTGTCGAGCTCGATTTCGAGGTTTTCGATCTGCTCCTTGAGTTCGTCGGTCTCGAACCGGGCCAGCAGATCGCCTGCCTTGACCTTGGTGTTCTCATCGATGACCCAGAGCAGTTTGGTGCGGTAGTTGGCCTGAAGAGAGAGTTTGTGCTTCTGACTGGCGTTCACATATCCGCCCTGGAGCAGACCGATGACGAGGTCGTCGCGGCGGACTTTGTAGGTCCGGTCCATATCCTCGGCGTCCTGGGCTTTTTTGGCTGCCTCGGCTCTTTTCGCCTGAAGTTTCGGACGGATGACGCCGAACCACACTCCGGACCCGATCCCGCAGAGCACCAGCAGGACGATCAGACATGTGAGTTTTTTCCGGCTGAGCTTCATGTTCATTCCTCTTCGGTTACGGCTTCCGCGGCCGGCTCGGGAGCCGCGTCCTTCTTTTCCACGTAGACCTTGACGGACGGTTTATCATCGATCAGCCCCGGTTCGTTCGAGGATTGTTTGTCGACTTCCGACCCGCTGGCCGTGGTGGACTCCGTCGCGGCGTCCAGGGAGATGGGGCTGCTCTTGAACTCCTTGCGTTTCTTCTCCTCCGCGCCGGGCAGGGCCCCGACGACTTCATCGCGGAATCGCTTGAGCGAGCGTTCCCGTGTCGGGAAACTGTCTGCATTGGTGACGACTTCGCCGAGTTTTTCACTGACTTTGGCGTTCGTGTCGAAATTGTAGTAGATCCCGTTGGCGACCTGTTGATCGGGCTGAATGATGTGAATCTTCAGGAAGAAGATCAGCTGCGTGACCTCCTTGGACTCGTTCTTGCCGGTGAAGAGTTCGCCGATATACGGCAGATCCGAGAGGAACGGCACGCGCTCCTGCTGGAGCGTGGTGCGGTTGCTGTAAAGGCCGCCCATCATCACGACCTGCTTGTCCTGCATGCGGATGTAGCTTTCGACGCTGCGCGCGGAGATGACCGGCACGGAGTAGTTCGCGCCGCCGCTGGAGATGTTCTCGTAGCGCTGGACGTTCGAGACCTTCGGGTAGACGCGGAGGGTCACGTTGTCGCGGTTGATCATGCTCGGCTCGACTTCGAGCGTCACGCCGACCTCCTTGAAGCTCGTGCTCATCTGAATGCTTGTTCCGGTGTTGGTCGCCTCCTGGATCGGGATCTCCTCACCGGTGACGATCCGGCTGGCCTCGTTGCGGGAGATGAGGATGTTCGGACTGGAGAGCACGGTCGCGTCCTCGGCGGTTTCGAGCCACTGGAATGCGATGTTCATCGAGTCCTTTCCCGCATAAGGCGTGAAGTTGCCGGTGGCACCCGAGGTCGTGGAGGTGGTGTTTCCCGGGACCTGGGTCTGGGCGCCGGCCTGGTAGCGGTTCCCCTGAAACATGAGCGAAAGGTTGCGCTGCATGCCGTCGCTGAACATGACTTCCACAACCTTGGCTTCGATCAGGATTTGCGGAGAAGGGAGGTCCATCGCCTCAAGAGTCGCCTGATAGCTTTTGATCTCATCGGTCGGAGCGTTGATGATGAGTTCGTTCTGCTCTTCGAGCGGTTCGACGTAGGCGGAACCGGTCATGATGCCGTCGATCGCTCTGTACATCGGCTTGGCCGAGGTGAATCGCGGCCGGAAAATCAGGGTGGAACGGCCGTTTGCTCCTTCGATGATTTTGCTGTACGGAGGCTGGATCTGCTGATTGGTGTGCTGGACGACTGATACGGACTCGTCGTTGTTGAAGAGTTCGGTAAGTTCTTCGATGACGGAGCGGACATTCTGCTTTCCGCGCGCATAGTCTTCTTCTGTCCGGATGATGGGTTCATTCTCCTCCTCCGCTGCCGCCGCCTGGGCGGAGAGCGCGGTCAGAGCCATCACCGAGCCGCAAACGGCGGCTGTCTTCCACAATCGAGTTTGTCCGAAACGCATTTTACTCTGGAACCTTCCCTTCGCTGTTTTATTTGCAAAAAAAACGGAATATCATGAATGACGGGCGGAATCCGGAATGCTTCTGTCATGCCTTTTTCCACGTTCGTTAAAAAAATTATACCAACATTGCATAATTGCAAGTTATTTTTCAGATATTTTTGTCTTTTTTCGTTCCTGTACCTTGTATTAGCATAGTTGTTAAGCGAATGTTGAAAATCAAGGCTTCCGAAAAAAAATGTGAAAAAAAATCATAAAAAGAACTTTACTTTCCCTGAAAACGTGATATCTTCAATCATTGTCATGAAGTATTTTCCGGAACAACTTGATCCTGTCACCCGGGCGTTTGTCGAAACGCACCCGGGAGGCTCGGCCATTGAGGTGTCGAGCCGCTGGCAGCAGCTCCGTTATTTCCTGATCGCGGTGGGATTGCTCCTGCTGCTGAAGTTCCGCTGGGACTACTTTTTGTTTTTCGTGACGGCGTTTCTGATGTTCTGGTATGCGGCCGCGGTGATTTTCCGGGGCGGTGCGGCGGTTCTTTCGTGGTTCGGGCGCGGAGAGGAGATCGTCACGGACGAGGAGGCTGCAGCCGTGACGGAGGAGGAACTGCCGGTCTACACGGTGTTCCTGCCGCTCTACCACGAGGCGAATATCGCTGCGAAAATCGTGCACAACATCGGTAAACTCGACTACCCGAAGGAGAAGCTCGAAGTCATGCTGCTTCTGGAAGCCGATGACGATGAAACCCGTCTCGCACTGGAGAACACCGATCTGCCGCCGTACTGCCGCGTGCTGACGATCCCCGATCTGCCGCCGAAGACCAAGCCGCGCGCATGCAACTTCGGGCTTGCGCAGGCGCGCGGCGAATTCTGCGTGATCTACGACGCCGAGGACGCGCCGGAGCCGGATCAGCTCCGGAAGGCGTATGTCGTTTTCCGTCGCGATCCGGAAAAAAAGGTGCTCTGCGTCCAGGGCAAACTCAATTACTTCAACAGCCGTTACAATTTGCTTACACGGCTTTTCACGGTCGAGTACTCGACCTACTTTGATCTGACGCTGCCGGGATATCAGCTGTTTCGCCTGCCGCTGCCGCTCGGGGGGACGAGCAACCACTTCCGCACGGAGATTTTGCGCGGGATCGGCGGCTGGGATCCGTTTAATGTGACGGAGGACTGCGACCTTGGACTGCGGATTTACGAGTACGGTTACAAAACGAAACTTGTCAACTCCACCACATATGAGGAGGCGAATTCCCAGCTTGGAAACTGGATGCGTCAGCGTTCCCGCTGGGTGAAGGGGTTTGTGCAGACCCATCTGGTTCATTACCGCAATCCGTTCCGGACGGTGAGACGGCTCGGGTTGTACGGGGCGTTCGGCGGGTTTCTCGCGGTCGGCGGCAGTGCGATGATGATGCTGACGAACCTGATTTTCTGGGTGGTTCTGCTGTTGTACGGCACTCTGCTGCTGCACGGGGTTTGTTCGGGTGTGTCGGTGTTCGACCTGATCGTCGGACCGCAGCAGACGGGCGGTTATGACGGGGTGCGGATCGGCGGGATTGTATTGCGTGCATGGCCGCTGGTCTACTACGGGACGGGGGAGGATCCGTTCTGGTCGATTTTTTCCCAGATTTTTTTCCTGGGATCCTTGATCATGTTCTTTGCGAATTTTATATTCATCGGTATCGGGGTTGCCGCGTGCATCAAACGGAAATACTATCGGCTGATCCCGGCCGCGCTGCTGATGCCGTTTTACTGGCTGCTGATTTCGCTGGCGGCGTGGAAGGGATTCGTTCAGATTTTCACAAAGCCGTTTTACTGGGAGAAGACCAGGCATGGATTAACCGAATACACCGACTCATGTAAGGAGGAAACCGCATGAAAAAGCAATCCTTTACCCTCATCGAGCTGCTCGTCGTGATTGCGATCATCGCAATCCTGGCGGGGATGCTGCTGCCGGCGCTGAACCAGGCGCGGGAGCGGGCGAAAACCACGACCTGTCTGAACCAGTTGAAACAACTGAGCCTTGCGTGCGATATGTATCGCAACGACTACCGCGACCGGATGCCGCCGTGGATCTCCACGCTTTATCCGAACTACATGAGCTCTCTGGATACCTACCACTGCCCGAAGGACGGCAACGATCCCGACACGGACCCGGCCTATTGGAACCAGCGCGGTCTGATCGATTCCGAGTACAGCGAAGCGTACGATGTTCCCGGCAAAAACGGTTCCTACAACAATCCGACCAATGATGATGTCGAGAAGATCAGCTATTTCTATGAATTTTCCGAATCTCCCTGCACGTTTGCAACCCAGGTCGGAGAGACCGGGAGCATGACCTGGAATGAGTACAAGAGCCGGAACGTCAAGCACGACGTCTGCAAGGAAGAGGGACCGTACAAGGATCAGAGATACTCTTCCTTCCTGAGCTATTTTCCGGTGATTCGCTGCCTCTGGCACCCGAAAACCGGCAGTACGGAACCGGTTCTGAACGTCTCCTACAACGGCAACACCTTCAACAGCAAACTGAAATGGGAGGACGGAACCTGGTGAGCGCTGGTGCTTTCTGAATCGAAAACGTCCCGTTTGCCCGACAGAGGGCGCGGGACTTTTTTTTGCGAATGGTCAGAGCACGCGCACCCGGGTGTGTTCGATGGCGATTGCACGGTGAAAATCGATCGTTGCGATGGGCAGCGTGTGGCCGAAGGGGAAGTTGGCGAGAACAGGACCGTTCACGCATTCCGCGCTCCGGCGCAGGAGGGTGTGAAGTTCCGGCTGCAATGCACAGTCGGAGAACTGCCCGAAGAGTACTCCGGCGCACCGTTCGAAGATTCCGTTCTGTTCGAGCATGGTCAACGAACGGTCGAGTTTGTAGAGCGGTTCATTCAGATCTTCGAGGATCAGGATTCTGCCGGAGACGTCGGGCAGGTACGGGGTTCCGCACAGCGTTGCCGCGACAGTGAGATTGCCGACCAGCGGGAGTCCCGAGGCGGTTCCAGGTTTGAGCGGCAGATATCCGCCGTATTCCGGGGCGGGATTGATCTCATAGGGTTCCGCGTCGAACGCGAGGCGATTGTAACGCGCGGTATAGGCGGAGGCGGCTGATTCCGCGAGTTTGCCGAGCATCGGTCCGGCGATCGGCCGCCCGGCGCCGAAGCGTTCCATCGCCCAGTGGAGTGCTGTGATGTCGCTGAATCCGGCCAGCGGGATTTCGGGTCTGGTTTTGAGCGCCTGCCAGTCGAGCAGCGGCAGCAGGTGGGCGGAACCGAAGCCGCCGCGGACGGCAAGCAGCAGATCGATTTCCGGATCGAACCAGAGGCTTGAGAGATCTTCTGCTCGCTCTTCGGCTCCGGCAGAGAGGTAGTCGGCCGGGGAGGGGCCGTTGACGTGGCCGCCGAATTTCAGTTGTTTCCCGAACGCCCGCAGGAAAGCGATGCCGGTGTCGAACTTGTCGGGCTTGAGTTTTCCTGCGGGGGCGATGATTCCGATGTTGTGGAATTTGTCGTACATGCTGGGATGGCTCCTCTGGTCAGGCGTCGCAGTTCCGACGGTAATCGCGCGGAGTGCGGCCGTTGCGTTTTTTGAACACGCGTGAAAAGTAGTTGCTGTCGGGGAAACCGCATTCCGCGGCGACGTTTGCGATGGTCAGCTCCGGATTTTCCCGCAGCAGGAGCTCCGCTCTGGAGAGGCGGAGATCGTTGAGATAGCAGAGGGGAGATTTGCCGACGGCGCGGCGGAATGCGCGGTTCAGTGTGGCGGGGGACATGGCCGCCCGTTCGGACAGCTCCTGAACGGAGAGCTGTTCGCGGAAATTCCGTTCCAGAAAACTCACCACTTCGCTCAGGCGGAAAAGTTCATCGTTTTCGCGATAGAGGGCCGAGCTGCTGCAGATGCGCGAGATTCGTTCGATCAGTCGCATGAGGAGGGCGACTGCGCGGAAATCGTGTCCGGGCTCCGTGGATTGGAGTTCGGCGCGCATACGCTCGACGATGAGCGAGAATTCGTCGAGCAACGTTTTGCCGAGCCGGAAGTGTTTGCGAAAACCGAATTGCCTTCGGAGTTCCGGTTCGAGCTCGAAGAAGGCGCGGAATCCGGGTTCGTCCGGGAGATCGAAGAGCGGCAGGCCGAGCTTCTCCGGAAAATAGAGAATGTTGTAGAGTGCGAAGTCGTTTTCCACCGCGTAGCCGTGCGGATTGCCGGGTTTGATGAGGAAAATGTCGCCGGCGGAGAGCGTATAGGACTCCGCCGGAGTGATATGGCGACCTTCCCCGGCGACGACGAGCACAAGCTCATGAAATTCGTGTGCGTGAAGCCCGATGGTGTTCTGGTGATCGAGCTTCAGGACTTTGAGCGGAATGGCGCCCGGCGAAAAGTGACTTGGGGAGTTCATCGTGTCCCGATTCCGGGGCGGGGGAGGACGCTCCGCCCGCCCTGCAGAGGGTTGGTTCAGCCGACGATATCGAGCAGCTCCACTTCGAAGATGAGCGCGGCGTTCGGCGGAATCGCCTCGCCTGCGCCGCGTGCTCCGTAGGCGATGGCGGCCGGGATGTAGAGTTTGTACTTGCTGCCGACGGGCATGAGCTGAAGCGCCTCGGTCCATCCGGCGATGACCTGGTTGACGCCGAATTCTGCGGGTTCGCCGCGGTCGACGGAGCTGTCGAACTTGGTGCCGTCGAGGAGCGTTCCCGTGTAGTGGACACGGACGACGGAGGAGGCGGTGGGTTTGGCGCCGGAACCCTGTTTGAGGACTTCATACTGAAGGCCGCTCGGAGTGACGGTGATTCCGGGGCGTTTGGCGTTTTCCGCCATGAAGTTCTTTTCCGCGAGGGCGTTGGCGGCGGCGGCCTGTTCCATCTGGCGGCGTCCGGCCTCTTGAATCTGCTGCTGGAGGAGCTGCATGGCGCTGACGTATTCCTGACGCGAGAGCCGGGGGGTTCCGGCGATGGAATCGCGGAGTCCTTCGACTGCGGCGTCGAGGTTGAGTCCGACGGGGTTGCTGTTGAGATATTCGCCGAGATTCATGCCCATGGCATAGCTCATCTTGTCGATCTGGTTGGCAAACGGTTCGCTCATGATGCTCCTTGCACTGTTTGATATTGGAAACTTGAGAATGAGATACAGTACCGCGGCGAGAGCGGCTTTTCAAGTTGTTTTGCGGGAAAAAGCATGGTTTTTGCCGATTTGAGGGGGAAAGATGGCCATCCGTCACTTTTCCGTCATTTCGCCTCATGAGGGGAGCGCCAAAAAACGGATAAGTGACGGATGTTTTTTGAAAAAAGTTGCGGCGAATCGATTGAAAAATGGAATTCCTGCTCTTATAGTAGAGTTGATGGAAAAAGGAAATTTCTTCCGGAATGGAATGAAGTGGGTTTGGATTGGAATGAAAATTTGGCTCAAACAGGGGTTATGAAAGTGAAAAACCGTCGAAGATTCACGCTCATAGAGCTGTTGGTGGTGATGCTGCTGATGGGATTGATCATGTCTCTGATGCTGCCCGCCTTCAACCGGATGATCCGGGGGAACCGGGTCGATCAGCTGGCTTCGGGGCTGAAGCTCGGGCTGGAGCAGGCGCAGTCGCACGCGGCCCGGGCCCGTCGCCATGTGGCACTGGTCCTGCCGAACGACCGGAGCCAGTGGGAAGAAGGTTCGTTGAGCCTGGTTCAGCCGTTCAGTCACGGCGGATTCCGTCTTGCATATGTGGAGCCTTCCGGGTCTGATTGGAGATTTGTCCGCTGGGTGCAGGGGCAGGAGTGGAAGAATGCACCGGATGGTGCGATGCTTGTGCGCGTGATGGGAAAAAGCGATGACGAGGACGATTTCAACGAATTCGGTGCCGGGGATGGCGTTACGGATGTTGCGACAGGTCTGGAGTCCCGAGATGAGTTTGAACCTCTCAAGAATCTGAGAGAACTGAGGCGGGAGAGTACGGGTTCTACTTCCGCCACATCGGATGTGGATCGCTGCCTTGTGGTCTTTTCCCCCTACGGCGGGCTGGTCGGAGATCAGGATTTGCGGCTGGTGATTGCCGAGGCGGTGCCGTCCGGGACGGAAATTGAATATCCGGTGAAGGACAGCAGCGGCAATCCGGTCAACTGGAAGATGCTTTCGATCAATAAATTCACCGGCCGGGTCGAGTATTATCCGCTTCCGGAGTGATGAAAGGGATTCGATGAAATGAAAAAGCGATTGGTCAAACACTATTTCAATATGGTCGAAATCGCCCTTGCGCTTGCGGTTCTGGCGATCGGGCTTTCGAGCATTCTCGTGCTGTTCCCGGTCGGGATCAACGCGAACAAGTCGGCGATTGCGGACAACAACCTTGCGGACATCGGCGAATACCTGATGGGCTATCTCCGGGCAGGCTGCTTCGCCGAATGGGCGAAGATCGCAAGGGATCGGGAGGAGACGATTGAAGCAGGAGGAACTCCCGGACCTCTCTCTGAATCGGATTTTTTCTTTTCCGGGCAGATCCCGACCGGTTATAACAATGTCTCCAGTATCGGAACAGACGCGATTGAGCTCAGTGACTACGAAGGCAGTACGGGGAGAATTACAGAGAATTTGTATCAGCTCTCCGGAAGTCAGAACAGCGGATTTCTTTACAAGCAGATGAGCGGGGATATCGTCGACTTCGCCGCGGTTGTGCGGGTGTGGCGGGAGCCGTATTCGTTTTTCGCCCTGAATGCTTCCAACAACGAATATTCTCCGGTGACGGTGAATCCCGGTACCTACGGCGATGACTCCGTCAATTTGTATGCAACGGTTCTCTGCATTGAAATCAGCTGGCCTGCACAGGCTCCCGATGCACAGCGGGAGAGACGGCTGTTCCGGCAGGAGATCTTCAATGAAGCTTTCCGGTGGGCGGAATGATGAGAAAACGGGAGTTTGATATGAAAAAGAAAGCTATCAATACGGCAAAACACCGGTTCACGCTGGTGGAACTCCTGGTTTCCATGGGAGTTCTTGTGGTGATTCTGGGATTCATCCTGCAATTTTTCATCGGTTCGCAGCGGCTCTGGCAGTCGATGGAACAGCGGAACAATCTCTATGCGGATGCGCGGGTCGCAATGGATCTCATGACGACCATGCTGCAGAACTCCTTTTACAGCGAGGGGGGAATTCCGTTCCGGATCGACCGGAGCGAGAATTATCGGCACAAGATCTACTTTGCGACGCAGACCATGCAGAATTTGCCCGGCGGCAAGCTGAAATACGTTTCGTTCCAGCTCGGCAATCGAGAACCGGACAGTTCCATCACGTCCGAAACAGCAACCTCCGGAGAGTGGGACGAACTGAAACTAGCCGTATTCTGCGACCAGGAGGCGGACGAGTTTTCCAAATATTTTCCGCCCTACGGACTCGAAGGGGCGGCGAATCTCACAGAGGCACGCAACGGCGTCATTTCCAAACTGGACGGGCAGCTTCGGAATTCAACCCGGGATCCGGATGTGAGCGAACCATATGGTTCCGTTCTGGTTCGCCATGTGACTTCCTTTGAAATAGTTCCTTATGCTCTCGATATTGATGACACAGACACCAGCCAGTGGCTTGATCCTGTTACCGAGACGCAGTATGATGAGTTCCCGTATATGGTGGTATTGAAACTGACCATGCTCTCCCCCGCGGATTTCAAGATCTGGATGGAAATGAAGGATACTTACGACGATGACGGCAATCCCGGAGAGATCAGTTCGAGCGACAACGCCCGTGTCCAGTTCCGGAAAACCCACGCATATACATTTGCACGAACGGTTTTCATCGGGGAACAGTCCCGCATGAACATCAATGACTAACAGGATATACCGGCCATGAAGAAAAGATGTATGAACAAACGGAATCAGCGGGGAGTAGCCCTGCTGTTTGCACTCGGGGTTCTCTCGCTGCTGCTTGTCATGGGACTGGCGTTTGTGGCGAATTCGCTGCTTGCGCAGAAGATTGCGAGCAACAACAGCAGCCGCAGTCAGGCGAAGATGCTTGCGCAATCCGCGATCAGCCGCATGGCGATCTCCCTGATGTATTATCAGTACAAGGCAGCTCATCCCCCTACCGGCGCGTCATATACCGGGTTTATCCCGGAAAATTACATGGATGTGCGCAGCCATTACGATCTTCCTGTCGGCAGCAGTTCCCCGAATACTGCCGATGCTGCCGCAACGGACGGGTTGCGCGATTCCGATTCCAAGCTGATTCCCGGCACCTGGCTGACCAATTACGATCTTGAGAATGATCTTCGAGGAGAGTGGTCCTACATCACCGCGAGGGATGACAGCGATGATGATAAAATCATCGGTCGAATTGCCTATCAGTTGATTCCCACGACCACCACGGCGCAGATCAATCTTGATCACAATTTGCGCGGCGTGTATGAGCAGGACGATCCTAAACCAATACGGATCCCGTGGCAGACCCGGATCGGTACGGACATCAATGAGCTCAATCTTAACGAAACCGAGGTTTTCAGTAATTGGGAGACCACGCACGCGCCTGAGAACGAGGAGGATATGGAAGCCTCGACGTTCGATGCTTTTTTCACTGCCTACAAAGACACTCTCTTTGCGACAGACAAGGAGACCAAGGAAGCATGGGTCAAGCACTGGTTCATCGACGGCACGGTCGCCGCGGATCCCGAGTATTATCTTTTCAATCCGTCCGGACAGTCGTCGCAGTACTATCACCGTTTCAACCTCGGTGAAATCGATGACGAAGACGGGACGCCGGCAGATGAATGGTATGACCGTTTCGATGGACTTTCCACTGCGGGGAAGAACTCCAAAGAGGCGGTCGAGGCGCTTGCCGCCGACAGCGAAGAGTTTAAAATCACTGATCAGCTTACTCCAACGGGAGTCGGGCTGCCGTTCCTGAAATCGATCGGGGAATCCGCCGGCACGTTTGACTCCGTGCGGGATCGCCGTCGGCAGATTACTGCAAATTTGAATGACTACTGCGACGAGGATTCGATTCCGACCTCCGACGTGCCCGCAGAGGAGTGGGTGGACGGTCTTGCCGCGGATTCTTCGATCGATACCGCTTGGCCCCGGTATACGGGCAATGAGAAGACTCCGTACATCAACGAGTTCGCATTCGGATTCAACATCAATCCCTCGGTGGAGAATTCCAGTCTCCCGACGATGAAGATCAAGGCCGACGTGAAAGCTGAACTCGCGGCCGAACTCATCAGCATGTACGAGAAAACCCCGGAAAACACATATACGCTGTACATGGGGCTGCCCGCCTCGGAGTTTACATTGACTCTTGCGATGAAAGCCGAGATCGAGGTCAAGGAAACGGATACTTCCGAGCCGACGACGATCACGGTGGAAAAGGAGGTTCCGCTCAAGTTCGCTCCCGAATCCGAAACGGGCTCCGCCCTCGATGTTCGGAAGATGGAGTTTCAGTCCTCGCTCTGGAAGGACGGGTACGCTCTGAACCATCTGGAACTTCAGTTGAAGGAGGATGGATCCGACTCCGCCGCGGCCGGCGAGGCGGTTCTCGACTGCAGCAAGGAGGGAATCTCCCCCACTGCTGTTTTGGTAACTCTCAAGAAAGTCCGGTTTGCAATCAAATCGTTCACGTTCAAGGTGCATGGGATCGCTCTCACCCGGGAGCAGACAGTCGATGGAGCTACGTCTGAGTACGGTGTTGATTTCGTGCGCTGGAATGAGTCCTTCTCCGCGCCGGAGCTTGTGCTTTTCTCCGATCTGGCAAAGTATGACGTCTCTACGGGATTCAACGAGGCGACTTCCGGAACGTTCTCCGTGACGGATGATAAACTCAAGAAGGTCTATCTCGCCGGCATGCAGGCGCGTGATCCGCGCCAGAATCTGAATGTCAAGCAGAATCTTTCGAGCGATGCGGATTATGATGCGGACAAGAGCGACTGGCGGACTTTCAGTGACATCAAGTGGGTTGAATACGACAGTTCGATCGCAGGCGATAATCACTATGATGACGGCGTGCTGTCGATGAAGGTTGACTTTGCTGCCGGTACGATCGCCGATTCCTTCGAAAACGGACTGGTGAACAAGGATGTCTCGAATCCTTCCAACAGAGAGAAAGATGCCGATGGTGTTGTGGTCGGAGACTATGAGACGGAAACCGATCCGGCCTGGCGTACCGAAGCCGGTGCTGCCGAGGGGGATCCGGAGACGGAGCATCACCTTTCGACCGCCTACATCCGGAATGCGCCGATGAAGTCGCTGTGGGAGCTCGGCGTGATTCACCGTGCGAAGGCGTGGCAGACGATCAACCTGAAATCCGCCATGCGCCCCGGAACGGATGATAAGCCGATCCGGAATGAGGATATACGTCAGCCCGGAGAAGGAGACACCTCCTGGGATGGGGACGGGACTTCCTTTGTCGGCGGTGACGGAGGATTGCTGGAACAGGTCAAGATCACGGATAAGGCGTATTGCTACGGCAAGCTCAACGTGAATATGTTTTCGAGTGATACATCCCTGAATCCGGATTATACGACCAGGGATGACGAGATGGGGCGTGCGCTCTTCTACAATATTCGCCGCGGACAGTCGATCGGCGATCTCATGGTCGCGGATACGGACAGCTTCCCGGAAACCGGCACTCCGATTGACTGGGCCGCCACCGGAAATGTCGTGAATCCTTTGAAAGAGGCGGTTGCTCAATTCCGTGCCGCTTACCCGGAGTATGACGACGCCTTCGAAAGTCGCGCTCAGTTCCTCGCGTGGGAGACGGATGACGGCAAATCTCTTGCGAACGGCTTCGGGATCATCTCCGATGCGGAGTACGATGCCCTCCTTGATGCGCAGCGCGAGGAGATCGTCGGGAAGACGATCAATCTCATCAAAGGAAACAACAGCGTTTCGAACATGATCCGGTTCATCGTGGTCGCCCAGACGATCCGGGATAACACGGGAACCGTCGCACGCATCCGGTACGATGGCACTGTTGACGCGAAGACGGATTGTGAATACGGACAGTTTGATCTTGCGGTGGATAACACTTGTCCGGCGGATTTTACGGACAATGAAAAGTTCCTCTACTTCGATGAGATCACCGGAGAAGTCAAGCTGCTTGTGACGATGGAGAACAACCCCAATACCGGGCAGATCATCGTCCGCCAGGTCGAATATATCGAATAACGGTGGAATTTTCTCCGAGGGCGGGGGAGGCGGCTCCTCCGCCTTTTTCCGTTATGGAAAGGAGTGAAAAACGTGAAAAATCAATTTGAGGATCTGACGCGGCGGGTGATCCGCAGCTCGATCGACTGGAGCGGAGTCGGGCTGCGGCTCGACGACTATCTGGCCGCGCGTTTCACGTACCGGTGTCTCGACGAGTGGCGGGACCGGATCGTCCGCGGCGAGATCATGGTCAACGACGCGCCCGCGCTTCCGGAGCAGATTCTGGCGCTGCACGACAAGCTTGAGTATTTTCCCGGAGATCTTCCGGAGCCGGAGGCGGACCTTTCCTTCCGCGTCGCCTACGAGGATGAGGAGCTTCTGATTGTGGATAAGCCCGGCAACCTCTGCGTGCACCCTTCCGGCCCCTTTTTCCGACACACGCTCTGGCATCTGCTCTGCTCGAAATATGGGCGGATACACCTTGTGAACCGACTTGACCGCGAGACTTCGGGGCTGCTGATCGCGACGAAGAATCCGAAGGCCGCCGCGAAGCTCGGCAAACCGTCGTGGCCGATCCGGAAGGAGTACCTTGCGCTGGTGTTCGGACGTTTTTCCGAACGGGTCGAGGCTTACGGTTTTCTCGTGCGGGACACGTCAAGCGCCGTGCGCAAGAAACGTCGGTTCGTCTTCGGCGTCCGCCCGCCGGAGGGGGCGATCGAGATCGAGTCGGCGAGGACTGTGCTGATTCCGGAGTTGTGCGGGGCAAAAGGCTCTCTCGTTCGCGCGGTTCCGGAAACGGGGCGGCTGCATCAGATTCGCGCGACGCTTTTTTCGCTCGGCTATCCGCTTTTCGGCGACAAACTTTACGGGCCGGATGATTCGATTTATCTGAAAATCCGTTCCGGAGAGATCACGCCGGAGGATCGTGCGAAGCTGATCGTGTCGCGCCAGGCGCTTCATTCTGCACTTCTTGAGGTGCGTCATCCGACCACGAATGAGCTCATTCGAGTTGAATCTCCGCTTCCGGAGGAGCTGGCCGCTTGCATTCCGGAAAAAATCGGCTTATATTAAGGTATCCTTTAAACTCAAGAGAGGAGGGCGTGAAATGAAAAAACAATTTCTGACCATGGCGGTTCTCGCGCTTCTGGCGCTCGGGGTGTCGGCCGCCGAACCGGCAGCCGCTCCGGTGCCGGCGGGGATGCCGCAATCCTACCCGTGGACCTTCATCAATTTGCAGTTCTTCCCAGAGGCGCCGTCGGATGCGGGCGTCACGGAGACATACGGCGTAAAGGTCGGTGCTCCGATCTCCGCGGGAGAGGCTCCGGTGAACGGCGTTGAGGCGTCGGTTCTCTGGGCCGGCAGCGACGAGGTGAACGGGCTTCAGTGCAGCCTCATCACCTGTCAGGCGGAAGAGGTCACGGGCATTCAGTTTTCGCTGGTCAACATGTCTGTGAAGGTGTGCGGATTGCAGCTTGGAATCGTGAATTTCGCGGACGACGAAACCTTCCAGATCGGGTTGCTGAACTTCGTTGAAAACGGGCCGGTGTTCTGTCTGCCGATTGTGAATTTCAATTTCTGAAGAGTTGCCGGAGGAGGGAATGATGAAAAAGTTTCTGGTCTTTTCGCTGATGTTCGGCTGCCTGGCCGGAGTGTTTGCCGCTGATACGGCCGCGGTTCCTGAACCGAAGGTGCAGACGGGTTCCGTGAAATGCAACGATCTCGATGTGCCGCAGCCGCTGGATAAGTGGACGTTTCTGCAGATCGTCTTTCTGCCGAATATCCCGAATTCGACGTGGAATTCAAATGTGTACGGGCTCAAGACCGGCTGGGTTGCCTCGGGCGGCATCGGCAGGGTGTTCGGGCTTGAGGTGTCGTGGGTCTATTCCGGTACCGACACGATCAACGGCGGGCAGGCGAGCTGGGTTGCGGTGAAGAGCCGGGATCTGAACGGACTTCAGGCCGCGTTTGTGACGACGTTGAACACCGGTTCGCTGAACGGACTTCAGGCGACCGGTCCCTATGCGCTCGCGGGTGATGTGCAGGGTGCGCAGTTCGCGTTCATCTCGCAGGCGAAGAACTTCACGGGCATCCAGGGCGGGCTTGCGCTGGCGCTGTCGAAAGGGTTCACGGGGTTCCAGGCCGGGGCGGTCAGCATTGCGGACGGCCCGTTCACCGGTGTGCAGTGCGGATTTGTGAACAAGGCCGGTGAGAACGGCGGCGCGCTGCAGCTCGGGCTGCTGAATATGACGAACGGCAAAGGGGTGCAGTTCGGCGCGATCAACTACAACAAGGATGCCTGGATTCCGGTATTCCCGATTCTGAACTTCAGTTTCTGAGCAACCGATTCGGAGGACCCATGCGCGATCCGGAAGACGATCCCAGATTCAAGGAGCTGCTCCGGCAGGTTGAGGCCGTGGACATTCCCGACTATCCCGACTGGAAACGGGGATGGCGATGGGGTCTTGCCGCCGGGGTCACTGCGGGGATTTTCGTTGCGCTTTTTCTGCTGGTCGGCGGCCGGATCGAGCATTTCGGGAGACGGGTGCTCGAATACGGCTGGACCGTCCTGGCGATTGCGTTGATTGTGTTCCTCGCGGTTGGAGCGATCGGTGCGTTCCGGCCGCAGAATATGCGATGAAGCCGGTTCTCGCTTTCGATGCCGGGACGCTGACGCTGACCGGAATGAGCACGGCGGAGCTGCCGGAGCGGCTCCGTCGTGTTCTGCGTTTTGACGAGCGGACGCGAAATTTCCGGGGAAGGGGGTGCGATTACGCCTCGATCGTACTCGGATTGCAGGAGGCCGGAGTGACGTTCCGGGATGAAGCCCGGGCGTTTTCACCGCTGGAGGATCTTTCGCTTGCGGTGGAGCTTGTGCCGCGCCCGCATCAGAGGAGAGCTTTTGACGCATGGCGTTCGGAACTTTTCCGCGGCGTGGCGGCGCTGCCGACGGGCAGTGGCAAGACGGTGCTTGCGGTGATGGTGACGGCTTTCCTGAAACGTCCCGCGATTTACCTTGTCCCGACGATTGATCTTCTCGGACAGTGGGTCGGGGTGCTCGAACATTTTTTTGCGCGTGAAATCGGCATGCTCGGCGGCGGGGAGCACTCGATTCGGGATCTGACGGTCAGCACCTACGATTCGGCGGTGCTGAACATGGAGTTTATCGGCAACCGCTTCGGATTGCTCGTCGCGGACGAGTGCCACCATCTGCCGGGTCCGGAGACGCGGCTTGCCGCGGCGATGGCGATCGCCCCTTACCGGCTCGGGCTTTCGGCCACGCCGGAGCTGCCGGAGGAGCGTGCCGCCGTGCTTGAAAATCTGATCGGGCCGATCGTCTGCCGGGTCGGAATCGGGGAGCTGGAAGGGAAGGTGCTGTCGCACTACCGGACGATTCCGATTCCGGTGGAGCTCGATCCGGAGGAGGCCGAGGCGTATGCGCGCAACCGCAAGGTGTACACCGATTTTCTCGCGGCGAACCGGTTGAATTTCCGTTTCAAGTCGGAGTGGGGGCGGTTTCTGGGATTGTGCGCGCGGCTTCCGCACGGTCGGGAGGTGTTCCGGGCCTTTCTCGAACAGCGGCGCATTGCGCGCGGAGGAGAGGCGAAGATCCGCATGGTCTGGGAGATTGTGAATCGACACGCCGGGGAGCGGATCCTTATTTTCACGGCGGACAACGCGACCGCGTACGATCTCGGCCGCCGGTTCTGCTGGCCTGTTATCACGCACCGGACGAAACCGGGCGAACGGAAGGAGTTTCTGAATCTCTTCCGGGAGGGGAAGTACACGGTGCTGGTGACGAGCAAGGTGTTGAACGAAGGCGTGGACGTTCCGGCGGTCGCGGTCGGGATCATTCTTTCGGGGTCGGCGAGCGTGCGCGAGCACGTACAGCGGCTTGGTCGGATTCTGCGTCCCGCTCCGGGAAAAGAGCAGGCGCTGCTGTATGAACTGGTCAGCTCGGGAACCAGCGAAGAGGGGGTGAGCGCCCGCCGGCGCGAACATGAGGCATATTCCAAATGAAGAAGTTCGATGCGACAAAACGTCCGGAACTGCTCGCTCCGGCAGGAAATCTCGAAACCGCACTTGCGGCATACGACGCCGGGGCGGATGCGGTTTACTGCGGGCTCGGCAGATTCAACGCGCGTGAGCGGGCGGAGAATTTCACGGTAGACTCGCTTGCGCGGCTTCTCGAATATGCGCGACCGCGCGGTCGGAAACTCTACCTCACATTGAACACGCTTGTGAAGGAGAGGGAACTCCCCGAGGTGGCGGAGTATCTGGCGGAACTTGTGAAACTCGGGCCGGACGCGCTGATCGTGCAGGATCTCGGGGTGCTGGCATTGGCGCGGGAGTTTTTCCCTTCGCTCGTTCTGCACGCTTCGACGCAGATGGGGATCCACAACTCGGCGGGCGTGGCCGCCGCGGCGCGGCTCGGAGTCCGTCGCGTGATTCTCGAACGGCAAGTTACCCTTGAGGAGCTCCGGGAGATTGCGGAACGGTCGGAGATCGAACTGGAGGTGTTCATTCACGGATCGCTCTGCTGTTCGCTCTCCGGGCAGTGTCTGCTCTCCTCCGCGACCGGGAGCGGAAGCGGCAACCGCGGCAAGTGCAAGCAGCCGTGCCGCCGTCGTTACGAGATTGGCGGAAAACGTGGATTTTTTCTCTCGCCGCGCGATCTGTACGGCGTTCCGCTTCTGCCGGAACTCAGGCGCATCGGCGTCGCTTCGCTGAAGATTGAGGGACGGCTGCGTTCGCCCGACTACGTCTGGAAAACCGTGAAGGCCTACCGGCTGCTGCTTGACGGTCCGGTCGATTCGCCGCCGGAACTGCTCGCGGAAGCGGAACAATTGCTGCGTTCGACGGCGACGCGCCGTCCCTCGAACGGATATTTTTTCGTGCGCGAGTACCGTTCGTTGATCGATGCGGATCGTCTCGGTTCGTTCGGTGTGGCGGCCGGACGGATTGAGAAACGCGTGTCCGGCGGAATTTCGGTTGCCGCGCTCGACCGGCTTCACCTCGGCGACCGGCTCCGTCTCGTTCCGCCCGAGGGCGGGGACGGGCAGAGCTTTACGCTGATCGCGCTGCGGAACCGGGGGGAGGAGGTCGTGAAGGTGCGTCCGGGAACGCTCTGCTTCATTCCCGGAGACTATGTTGCGCGTCCCGGGTGGCTGCTTTATAAAATCGGCGAGAACGGTTACGACTTCAGCCGTCAGGCCGCGTCGCTGCCAGCGGGACGGCATTCGCTCAGGGTTTCGCTGCATTTGAGTGCGTCGAAGTGGATCGCCTCCATCGCGGAGCTGCCGGGGCGGCGGTGGGAGCGCGAGGTCGATTTCGCTCCTGCCGGGAAACGTCCTTTTTCGGCGCAGGATGCGACTGACGCATTCGGTTCGGCCGTGCCGGAGCCGTGGAGTGCGCCCGGTGTCGTCGCGGAGATCGAGGGGGCGTTTTTCGTTCCGGCGAGCGTGCTCAAGTCGCTGCGCCGCGAGTTCTGGGCGTGGGCGGCGCAGCTTCTGAATCCGGCGCTCGCCAATGCCGCCGGTTCGGCGGCGCTGGAGCGGCTGGGCCGCGAGGAGAGTGCGTTCGGCACTCCCGCCGGTTCCGCCTGGACGCCGGAGGGGGAGGTGTTTGAATTGCCCGGCTTTGTTCCGGAAGGGGAACTCGCCGCTCTGAGGAAAAAACTTCGTGCGGCATACGGGGCGGGTTGCCGGACGTTCCGCGTCGGAGGAATCTATGGATTTGAGTTGCTGCGGGAACTTCCTTCCGGCTGCCAGGTGGTGGCATCCTTCCCGCTTCCGGTCTGCAACTCACGGGCTGCGAAAGAGCTGCAGCGATGTGGAGTGCATGCCGTCGAACCGTTCGTTGAACTCGACCAGGCGGCATTGGAGTCGTTCCGGACAAAGTCGCCGCTGCCGTTTGACGAGTCGCGCCGGAGTGAGGCGGTTCCGCTGCTTGTGACCCGGCTGCCGCTGCCGGATCATGGAGTCTGGGTCGACGGGCGCGGCCGCCGGTTCCATGTGCGGCGCGAGGGGGGCGTCACAAAGCTCCATCCCGACTTCCCGCCGGATTTTCGGAAGCACGACTGGTTGTGATGCCGTTTTACGCTTTCCGGCAGAAAGCGATGAACTCTTCGGCAAAACGCAGATTCTCTTCCGGCAGATAGATGAAATTCAATTCCCGGAGGATGGGGCCTTCCGTGAAGCGGCCGCTTTCGAGCCAGCCAGCCGCAAGTTCATCCCGGATTGCGAAGCGTGAGATGACCGTGATGCCGAGTCCCCGGCGCACAAACAGTTTCAGCGCGTCGAAGCTGTTGACTTCCAGGACGCAGCGGGGATCCGGACGCGGCAGGTTGCAGCTTTTCAGAAACCGCTCGAAGTAGTAACGGGTTCCGGAACCGGCTTCGCGCAGGATGAACCGTTTCCCTTCGCGCAGGCAGGCTTCGAGCGAAATTTCCGCCGATGCGCTTCCGGGAGCGAAGGCCGGAACAAGTTCGTCCCGGCAGAACGGGATCGAAAGAAAATGTTTCTGCTCAAACGGTCCTTCGACCAGAGCAACATCGAGTTTGTGAGCGGTGAGGAGCTCCTCGATGCCGCGGGTGTTGGCGATTTTCAGTTCAAGGCTTTTTTCCGGATGACGTTTCATATATTCCGCCATGAGCCCCGGCAGCAGATAGCCGCCCGCCGTGAGGGTGCCGCCGATGCTGTAACTGCGGACTCCGGCGGCCGCACATTGGACGGCGCGGACGAGTTTTTCCGCGTCGGCGAAGAGCTGTTCACACTCCGCGGCCAGCGCTTTCCCCGCCGGGGTGAGCGTCACATGCCGCCCGTCCCGCACGAAGAGCCGCGCATGGAGCTCCTTTTCGAGCAAAGCAAGTTGATGGGTCACGTTCGGCTGCGTCATGCCGAGCGCCGCCGCCGCCTCCGTGAAGTTCCGCAACTGTGCCGCCATGCGGAAAATTTCGAGTTTTCTATCGATCATCTTCGCCTCCGGATCTACTGTATCACATAAATATAATTTATCAATAGATAATTCTCAATAATTTTAATTTTTAAAAACGGGAGTTATATTATCTGACAACGTTTCACCAAACCAGAAGGAGCCGGGCAATGAAACCGAATCTTGAATTTCGAATCAAACAGGGAGTGTTTCTGGCGCTAGCCGCCGCATTTTTCATTTTGCCGTGGGTGTTTCCGGCTCTTCGGAATCACGCGCCGGGGGTGGCTGTGATCTGCGGCGTGATCTTCGCGGTGGCGTGGGGGAATCCGTTCGAGGCGTTGACGGCGAAGTTGACCTCTCCGCTGCTGGGTGCGGCGATCGTGGGGATGGGATTCGGCATGAATCTCGTCGAGGTGCTCAAAGCCGGAGCGCATGGAATCGTCTATACGCTCGTCGGAATCGCGATGGGGCTCGGACTCGGCGTGCTGCTCGGCAAGCGGTTGGGATTGCAGAAAAACACGATGTATCTCATCAGCGTCGGGACCTCGATCTGCGGCGGCAGCGCGATTGCGGCGGCGGCTCCGGTGCTGAAGGCGAAGGCGCATGACATTGCGATCGCTTCGGCGGTGGTGTTCACGTTGAATGCGGTGGCGCTGCTGGTGTTTCCGGCGGTCGGGCACGCGCTCGGGATGAGCGAGTATCAGTTCGGTTACTGGTCGGCGCTCGGCATTCACGATACGAGTTCGGTGGTGGGCGCGTCGATGGCCTACGGACCGGAGGCGCTGGAGGTCGGAACGACCGTGAAACTCGCCCGGGCGCTCTGGATCATCCCGGTGACGATGTTTCTCTCGATGTTCGTTGCGGAGGCGGCGGAGGGGGAGAAGCGGAAGATCCGGTTCAAGGTTCCGTGGTTCATTCCAGGATTCCTGATCGCGTCGGCGCTGGTGACCTGGATTCCGGGAACGGAGGACGCGGGGCACTTCCTCAAGGAGCTTTCGAAGTATATGATGATCGTGACGCTCTTCCTCATCGGCGCGAATCTGAACCGCGCGAAGCTCAAGGAGCTGGGCTTGAAGCCGGTGATTCACGGCGTGGTGCTCTGGATCATCCTCGCGTCGGTCTGGTGTGCGGCGATCCACTTCGGGCTCGTGAGGTAGAGAGTCACTCCATTGCCGCGAGGTAGGTGTAGATTTTCGTGTCGATGCCGACCCCCTGCGCCTCCTGCGCGGCCACGAACGCGGCCAGTTCCGTGCGTTTGACCCGGAACACTTCGATGCGTTCGCACTCCTCGGGATGAGGTTCGACGGTTTGACCGCGGTAAGCGTCGCCGTCGATTTCCATTTTCACCATGCAGATGGTTTCTCCGGTGAGCCCCGGGGAACTCCAGCCGGGGCGGGAACACCCGGTGACTTTGCCTTGATAGCCGGTCTCCTCGTAGAGTTCGCGGACAGCGGTCTCTTCCGGCGTTTCGCCGGGGTCGATAAGTCCGGCCGGGAATTCGAGCATGAGCCTTCCGGCCGGCGGGCGGAACTGGCGGACGAACAGCAGTTCGTCGTCCGGTGCGATGTGTGCGAGAATGAAGGCGGCCGCTCCATTTCCCGCGCGGTCGCAGGCCTCCCAGCGGCGGAGTTTGCCGCTGCCGTTGTCGTATTCGAGTTCGCTCAGGGTCAGGAAACGGCCTTCGCCGATCACTCTTTTTCCAAGGATTTCCGGTTTCATTTTGCTCCAATCTTGTGAATTTTCTTTAAAATGCACTTGCAAAATGGATAAATCAAGTTAATTTATGATAAAACAGCGCTCTTTGTCGCTGTCGGGAGGGACGATTTCTCCCGTTCGAAGCTCTTTATCCAGACGGGGTCGCCGGAATTCGTTGCGTGCGGCTCCAATCGAAGCAACATGCCGCCGGGAGAATTTTTTTCCGGTCGGGGGATTGACGAGACGATTTTCTATGATTCTGGGGATAACCGGTGCGTTCGGCTGCGGGAAAAGTTCCGTGCTTGCCGCGTTTTCGGCACGTGGATGGCGTACGGCCGACGCAGACACGCTCTGCCATGAACTTTATGCCGAACCGGGCGGTGCGATGGCCCGGAAACTCGCGGAACGGTGGGGAAACGGGATTTTGACGGAGGAGGGAGCGGTCAACCGGCGCAGGGTCGGCGAGATCGTTTTCGAAGATCCCGGCGAGCTTGAGTTCCTGACGGAACTGCTTTATCCTGAACTCTCCCGGAAGCTCGAATCGCTGATCGGCGGCTGCCGGCGGGAAGGTGCGGATGGAGCGTTTGAGATTCCGCTTCTATTTGAAGCGGGGTATGAGGGGAAGTTCGACCGGGTGGCTGCGGTCTGGGCCGCACCGGAGATCCGCCGCGCGAGACTGCGGGAACACCGGAACTTCACGGATCAGGAGATCCGGCGGCGCGAAGCGCGCCAGCTCTTCGCGGATGCGAAACTCGAAAGAGCCGATTTTGCGCTCATCAACAACGGGGATCTCCGGGAGCTTGAACTCCAGGTGGAACGTCTGATCCCGGTGTTGAAGGAAGGACATTTTTCGCGGTGAGGCGGCGGGAAAGCCTCTGTCGCGGTTTCATGAAAAACATTTAATCTCAAAAGGTTTCAGGGAAAACAATATGAACGACTCCGACGAACTCATTCCGATGAACGCAGACAACAACGCGGGCACTGAAGCTCCCGCTCCGAAGAAACGCGGCCGCCGTCCCGGTTCGACGAAAAAGAAGGAGACTGAACCGGGCGTGGAGAGCCCCGCCGGGCAGGAGGGGAGCGCTCCGGTTGTGCGTCGTCGCGGTCGCCCTCCGCGGCGTCCCGTGGAGTCCGTGCCGGAGAAGGCCGGGGAAGAGCTGCCGAACCTTGCCGAACCTTCCGCCGAGGAGGTCATGCGTGAGCTTTTGATCGAAGAGCTCGATGCGGCTGCCGCCGCGGAGAGAGTTTCGGAACGGGAACGGCCCGAAGCTCTTCCGGAAGAGCCCGCCCCGCGCCAGGAGCGGGAGGAGAGAGCGGAGAAGCCCGAGCGGACCGAACGGTTCGACCGGTCCGAGCGGCAGGGGCGGTTCGACCGCCAGGAGCGTGACCATCGCCGGAACGGGAACAACGGGAACAATGGGAACCGTCGCGACCGCGACGTGCCGCGCGATCATGTGGTCCCGTCGCTGAACATCTCCGAACTGCAGGAGAAGTCGATGCAGGAACTCGCCGCGATGGGCGCCGAGCTTGGAATCGAAGGAATCGGCGCGCTCGACAAATCGACGCTCGTGTGCGAAATTCTCCGGGCGAATGCGGAGAAGTGCGGCCAGATGTACGGCTCCGGTTATCTTGAGGTGCTTCCGGACGGTTTCGGCTTTCTGCGCAGTGCGAGTTACTGCTATCTGCCGTGCTCGGAAGATATTTATCTTTCGCCTTCTCAGATCAAACGGTTTGCGCTCAAGACCGGCGACTTCGTCGCGGGGCAGATCCGCACGCCGCGCGAGAAGGAACGTTTCTTTGCGATGCTGAAGGTGGAGAGCATCAACAACGATTCGCCCGAGCGGAAGAAGGAGATCATTCCGTTCAACAGCCTGACACCCTATTTCCCGACGCAGCGTCTGGTTCTGGAGCGTGATCCGAATGATTTCTCGACCCGCATCGTCGACCTGGTCACGCCGATCGGCAAGGGGCAGCGCGGACTTATCGTCGCTCCTCCGCGTACCGGAAAAACCGTTCTGCTTCAGAAGATTGCGAACAGCATTCGTGCGAACAATCCCGAAGTGAAGCTGATTATCCTCCTCATCGACGAACGTCCCGAGGAAGTGACCGACATGAAACGCAGCGTGGACGCGGAAGTCGTGAGCTCCACCTTCGATGAGCCGCCCGAGCGGCATGTGCAGGTCGCCGAGATGGTGATCGAGAAGGCGAAACGGATGGTCGAGTACAAGCATGACGTCGTGATTCTGCTCGACAGCATCACGCGTCTGGCGCGCGCGTACAACACTCTGCAGCCGCACAGCGGCAAGATCCTCACCGGCGGCGTTGACGCGACTGCGCTGCACAAGCCCAAGAAAATCTTCGGCGCAGCCCGGAACATCGAGAATCACGGCAGTTTGACGATCATTGCAACCGCGCTCATCGAAACCGGCAGCCGTATGGACGACGTGATTTTCGAAGAGTTCAAAGGCACGGGCAACATGGAGCTGCACCTGGATCGCAACGTCTCCGACCGGCGCATCTATCCGGCGATCAACGTCGAGAAATCCGGTACGCGCAAGGAGGAGCTGCTGCTGCATCCGGATGAGTTGAGCAAGGTGTGGATGCTGCGCAAGGCGATCAACGGCGTACCGGCTGCGGAGGCGATGGAGCTTCTGCTCGGACGGCTGAAGAAGGTCAAGAGCAACATTGAATTTCTGTTGACGCTGCAGCCGAACAACAACTGATCTCCGCAGGGGAGGGGGACCGGAAAGGAGAGGCATTTATGGCCGATAACAAAAAAAAGAGTTCGGTGTCGACTTATCTGCTGATTTTTGTGCTTGTACTGGTTTTTGCCGCGGCCGCGGTGCTGCTGCTGCCGGTCTACCGCAGCTACCAGAAGAAGCAATCGGAATTGGGAACCCTCAATGAAAAGCTCAATGACCGCCGTGACGAGAGCGCCCGGCTCAGTACGGAAGTCGCGGATCTGACCCGTTCTCCGGACGCGGTCGAAAAGGTCGCGCGCGAGAAGTTCGGGCTGGTCAAGGAGGGGGAGCGGGTCATTCGCTACCCGGTTCCGGAGAAGGAGAAGTAACGGAAACTGCCGTGGAAGTCCGGGTTGTTCAAATAATTTGCATTTTTCCGGTTTTTTTCTGTTGATTTTGCCGGAGAGGTTTCTATATTATGAAAGAGACGTTTTTTTCGGATGCTGCTGATCCGGAAGACGCCGGTGGTTCAGGGATTGCAATACCGTAGGGTTTATTGGTTCAGAAGGGAATAATACAGTGAAAAAGAGCAAAGGCGTTGTGCTCGGAGCCGCGGCTCTGTGCGTGGGAATGCTCGGCGTTGCCGGCTGCAACAATCAAGTGATGGGTCAGCGGGACTACGTGGCGGATCCGGGGGCTGCCGGTGGGTATCAGGATGGTCAGGTCGCTCCCATGCAGCAGTTTCCGCAGAATGTTCCGCCGCAGCAGGCTGTTCCTCAGCAGGTTGCTCCTCTGCAGGTTGCGCCTGCTCAGCCGCAGCGGCCCGCCGTTCCGCAGTATGTGCCGATGGAGAAACTCTCCTCTTCTCCGGTGACCAGTGTCTCCGGGCAGGCGGGCAGTTCCGGTGCGGCAGTCTCCACGAAGGGCGGAACCACGCATGTCATCAAGGCGGGTGACACGGTCGGCCATCTTGCAAAGCGTTATGGCGTTTCCACGGCCTCGATCATGCAGGCGAACAATCTTGACGAGGCGAAAGCACGTCGTCTGCGCATCGGTCAGAAACTTGTGATTCCCGGGGCGACCGGAGCAGTGAAGGTTTCCGGCCGCAGCAGCGGCAGGAGTTCCGTCGGCAATGCGGCGGTTTCTGCGAAGGGCGGGCTCAACGCCGACGGCACCTACTCTGTGCAGCCCGGTGATTTCCCGGGGAAGATTGCCCGCAAGCTCGGCGTAAAGGAGTCGGAACTGATGAAGGCGAACAATCTGACCCAGGAGTCGGCGAAGCGGCTTCAGGTCGGCCAGAAGCTGATCGTTCCGGGCAAGGGCGGCAGCGCCGCAGCGTCCGTCGCATCGAAACCGTCGGTTCCGGCGACGACTGCTCCGACTGCTCCGAGGAATGACCTTGAAAGTGAGCTCGAAAAAACGCTGTCCGGCGCGGAAGTCCCGGCTGTTCCCGGCGAGACCCCGCAGGTGACGCCTGGTGCGACTTCGAACGCACCCGCGGAAGCCACCGCGGTTGTGGAGGAGGAACTTGACTTGGTCGGCGGAGAGTCGACTCCGAAGGATGTCACGGAGGACACCACGGTCGAGGAGTTCGCCGCCAAATACAACACCACCGTTGAAAAGCTCAAGGAGCTCAATGTCGGCATGATGCCGGAGGATGGAAAGTTGATGAAGGGGCAGATCCTCTTTGTCCCGGCTCAGAAGTGATGTGACGTTCAGTCCAGTGTCTGTTTCGGAGCGCGCCGTTGAACATGGCGCGCTTTTTTTGTTGTAAAAAAAGCCCCGGAGCAGGAATCCGGGGCCGGAATGCAGTTTGTTTGAGAACGTTACGAGTGGTTGTCCCGCTGTTGTTTTTTTGCGTTCTCAAGGGTTTTGCGCATCTTGCGTTCCTGGCGCAGCCGGGAGAGTTCAATGGCTGCGAGACGGCGGGTCTCCTGAAGGTCGACCGAAGGAGCGGGCAGCTTGATCTTCATGGATTCGAGCTCTTCGAGGATGATCTGCGAGACTGCAAGGTTGCGGAACCATTTGCAGTTGGCAGGGATCGCGAACCAGGGGGCGATTTTGGTGGAACACTTCATCATCGCCATTTCAAACGCCTCGGTATACTGGTCCCAGAACTGCCGCTCGGGATAGTCGTTGGCGGAGATCTTCCAGTGCTTTTCGGGGTGCTTCAGGCGGCGGACAAAGCGGTGCAGCTGCTCCTCCTTGTCGATGTGGAGGAAGAACTTCACAATGCGGGTCCCATTGTGGCTGAGCAACTCCTCGAATTCGTTGATCGCCTGATAGCGGTATTCGAGCTGTTCCGGCGTTGCGAACTTGTGAACGCGTTCGATCAGCACAGCCTCATAATAGGAGCGGTTGAAGATCACGACTTCGCCGCGGCGCGGCACGACCGGATGAACGCGCCAGAGAAAGTCGTGCGACTGTTCAAGACTGGTCGGCGTCTTGAACGACTGCACGCGGCACCCCTGCGGATTCATGGCCGAGAAGACGTTGTTGATCGTGCCGTCCTTGCCGCCGGCGTCGGGCGCCTGCAGCACGATGAGCAGCGACTGTTTGCCTTCGGAGTAGAGATCGTTCTGAAGCCGTGCGATGCGGTGGTTGTTTTTGGCGAGCAGTTCGAGGGCAGCGGCCTTGTCCTTGAAATCGAACGTCTCGGAGGGATTCCGCTTCGCGAGGTTGACCTTCGAACCCGGTTTGATGATGAATGCGTTATAGAAACGGTTCATAATGGGTCCTTCGCTCAGAATTTCCTGAGCAGTTCGAGGTTGTGACTGATGAGTTTGTTCAGCGTTGCGACCGACGCGGCGGAACGTCCCTGATCTTCCGGCGTGTTGAGGCAGTAGTCGACGAGCCGTTCGACGGTCGAGACGGCCACGTGCATACGCGTGTCGCTCGAAGCGTAGTAGAGGAATACCGTGCCGTCGTCATTCTCGATCCAGCCATTCGAGAAGAGCACGTTCGAAACGTCTCCCGTGCGCTCCTTGCGGACCGGTGCGAGCAGATAGCCGCCGGGACTGGCGATCTTTTTCGAAGGATCTTCGAGCGAAGTCATGTACATGTAGAGCACGTAACGCAACCCGTCGGCGCAGCCGCGCACGCCGTGCGCGAGGTGAAGCCACCCCTGCGGCGTCTTGATCGGGGCGGGTCCTTCGCCGTTTTTGACCTCCTTGATCGTGTGATAGGCACGCTCGTCGATGATGGTCTCGGATTTGATTTCGGCGTTTTTGATGTCGTCGACGAGAGCCCAGCCGATGCCGCCGCCGGATCCGGCGTCGATGAAACCGTCCTGCGGACGCGTATAGAACGCATATTTCCCGTTGACAAATTCAGGGTGCAGCACGACGTTGCGCTGCTGGCTCTTCGACTTGAGGTCGGGGAGCCGTTCCCAGTCGGTCAGGTTTTTCGTCCGGGCAATGCCGGCGGCGGCGACGGCGCTGGAGAGGTCTCCGGGCTCGGCGTTCGGGTCGCGCCGTTCCGTACAGAAGATGCCGTAGATCCAGCCGTCCTCGTGGCGGGTCAGACGCATATCGTAGACGTTCGTGTCGGGATCTTCAGTCTCGGGCATCGTGATCGGGTAGTCGCGGAAGCGGAAGTTGTCGATGCCGTTCGGACTTTCGGCCACCGCGAAGAATGATTTGCGGTCGGAGCCTTCAACGCGGACCACAAGGCAGTATTTTTTTCCGTATTTGATCGCTCCGGAATTCATCGTCGCGTTGCATCCGATGCGTTCGAGCAGCAGTGGATTGGTTTTCTTGTCGAGGTCGTAGCGCCAGAACACCGGTACATGGCGGGCGGTCAGAACCGGATACTTGCAACGGTTCAGAACGCCGTTTCCCGGCAGAATCTCGTTCGGACGCGAGACAAGCTTCTCATGTTTCCTGAACAGCAGATCGACATTCTTGTAAAAACTCATAATCCCCTCCCGGTTACTGGCTGCAACTTGCACGGGCGTCGTCCCGACGGACTCCGCTTTGCTATAATATTCTCCCGAAGTGCCGAAAATACAAGAAACCAAACCGAAAAATAACATTCCGGGTTGAAAAAAACTTATGCGCGGCTATCTTTAATAAAATCTATATTCTGTGAACGACAGGGGGAGGGTTTTCCGATGGAGAGGAAAAATTCCGGTGCGGAAGCAGTCAATTCCGGCGGGTATAATTTCGGGACATTCGGGGGCGTCTATACGCCCGCACTGCTCACGATTCTCGGGCTGGTGATGTACATGCGCACGAACTTCGTGCTCGGCAGCGCGGGGTTCGTGAATACGCTCATCATCCTCGGCGTCGGAGCGAGCATTTCGCTGGCGACGACGCTGTCGATCGCGGCCATCGCGACGAACACCGAGGTGCGCGGGGGAGGGGCCTATTACCTCATCAGCCGCGTACTCGGACCGTCGTTCGGCACGTCGATCGGGTTGACGCTTTTCGTTTCGCAGTCACTGGCGATTCCGTTCAACATCCTCGGCGCGTCGGAGTCGCTGGTGACGCAGTGGCCGGAGCTGCGCCCTTATTTCCCGCTGCTGAATCTGTCGCTCGGTGGCATACTGGCGTTTTTCGTCTGGAAAGGGGCGGACTGGGCGATCCGGGTACAATATGTCATCATGGCGGTTCTCGGGATCTCGGTGATGGTCTTTCTGCTCGGACCGATCGGAAACTTTTCTCTGGAGAATTTCGTGTCGAATCTCGGACCTGCGGAGGGAGTGGTTTCGATGATTCCGCTTTTCGCGATCTTCTTCCCGGCGGTGACGGGTATCATGGCGGGCGTGAACATGTCCGGCGACCTGAAAGAGCCGCACCGGTCGATCCCGCGCGGAACGCTCGCAGCACTCGGAACGGCGGTGGCACTCTATTTCGTGCAGATCTTCATCGCGGCAGGCTCTTTCCCGCGTGAGGAGATGATCCGTACACCGTACCAGATTCTGACTTCAAACGCGCTCTGGGGGCTCTGGTTCATGGTGCTGGCGGGCGTGCAGGCGGCGACGCTCTCGACCGCGCTCGGCTGGATGCTCGGTGCGCCGCGCGTGCTGCAGAGTCTCGGTGTGGACAATGTGTTGCCGGGGATCCGGGTCTTCCGGAAGGGGGTCGGGCCGCAGAACGAGCCGCGCCGCGCGATTGTGGTGGTGATTCTCATCGTGCTGCCGATTCTGCTCTGGGCGGGCATGCTCGGACGCAGCGAGTCCGATGTGGAGCATTCTCCGATCAACCTCATGAGCGAACTCGTATCGCTCTTCTTCCTTTTCACCTATGCGATCATCAACATTGCGGCGTTCGTGGAGTCGCACGGGGCGAATCCATCGTTCCGGCCGCGTTTCCGTTTTTTCCACTGGACGGTGGCGGTTTACGGGGCGGTGGCCTGTTCGATTGCGGCGTTTCTGATCGATCTCTGGCTTTCGGTGGCGGCGATCGTGATTATCGGCGGGCTCTACTTCTGGTCGAGATACCGGAATCTTGAGATGGAGTACGGGGATGCGCGTCGCGGTTTTCTCTACTCCCGCATCCGGTCGATGCTGTTACAGCTTCCGCGACTGCCGCTCCACCCGAAGAACTGGCGGCCGACCATTGCGGTTCTGATTGAAGAGCCGGAGAAACGGAGCGACCTCGTCGAGTACGCACTGCTTTTCAGCCAGCACCGCGGCATTCTGAGTATGATCCAGATCATCGAACTGCCCGGCTGCCTCGAGTTCGGAGAGTTGCGTACGAAGCGGCTGCGCGCTCTGCGCGAACTTTGCCGTGAACGCGAGTGGCAGGTGTTTCCGACCGTGGTCGTTGCGCCGGAATTCGATGTGGCGCTGCACACGGTGCTGCAGAGCCATTCGCTCGATCCGATCCGGCCGAACATCATCATGATGGGGTGGCCGCACCAGAAGGAGCGGGTCCGGCCGTTTTTCACGCATCTGCAGATGATCGTGAACGACTTCAACCGCAGTGCGCTGCTGCTTGCGAACGGATCGGACGCCTCCGCGCCGCGCCGGTTCGACGGCGGTACGATCGACATCTGGTGGCAGAGCCAGAAGGGTGGTTCGCTCATCACAATCCTCGCGTACCTTGTGCAGCTCGACCGGAACTGGCGCAAGAGTGTGCTGCGCATCTTCCTGATGGATTCGAAGGCGGAGGAAAAACGGATTCGGCAGATGCTGGAACGGGCACGGATTCCGGCGGAGATCGTCCGCATCGCGCCGGGAACGAAACTGCACGTGGTACTGCCGCGTTTTTCGTTCAACGCGGAACTGGTGTTCATCGAGTTTACGGAGTACGACGCGCGCGATGAGCGCAGACAGCGCGTGAACCACTATCTGATTGAACGGGAACTCAAGAATATGCCGCCGTGCTTCCTCGTGGTCTCCAACGGCGAGGCGGACCTGCTCGCATGAGTTCCTCGCCGGAACAGAGCGCCTGGATGTGTGCCGCGCACGCGCTGCTTGCGGGCGACTCGGCTGCGTTTGAGACGGCATGTGCGTTGCTGCCGGGAGCCGCGGCGCGGGCGCTCCGGAAACTTGCGGCTTTTCCGGGGAGCGGGCGGGCCGTCCCTCCCGCCGGTCTGCCGGAGCAGGTGGAGTGGGTCGGGGACGGACGGTTTTCGGCGTTTTTCGCGCACCGTTGCGCCGTGTTCGGCTGTGAGACGCCCGGGCGCGAACTTGTGACGGGGTGTTATATCGTTCCCGGCGGCCGGGCGGAGTTCCGGCTTGAGGCCGGAGAGTGCCGCTTTGTGATTCTCCGGGGGGAGGCGGAGCGTGCGTAAGATCATCCACATCGACATGGATGCGTTTTTCGCGTCGATCGAGCAGCGGGACCGGCCGGAACTGCGCGGGCGGCCGGTGGTGGTCGGCGGATCACCTGAGCGGCGCGGCGTGGTCTCCACGTGTTCATACGAAGCCCGTGTGTTCGGGCTGCACTCGGCGATGCCGATGAAAACCGCATTGCGGCTCTGTCCGCAGGCGGTTCTGCTCGATGTGGATATGAAGAAATACCGGCGCGAATCCGCGAAGATCCGGGAGATTTTTCACCGTTACACCGATCTGGTCGAACCGGTTTCAATCGATGAGGCGTATCTTGACGTGACGGAGAACCGGTTCCGGGAATCGAGCGCGACGAAACTTGCGCGCGCGATCCAGCGGGAGATTTTTGCCGCGACCGGTCTGACCGCCTCGGCCGGGGTCTCTTACAATAAATTTCTGGCGAAGATCGCGTCGGATGCGCGCAAGCCTGCCGGATTGACCGTGATTCCACCGGAAAAGGCGCTCGCGTATCTCGATACGCTCCCGGTCGGGAAGTTTCACGGCATCGGCCGGGTGTCCGCCGCGAAGCTGACCGGCATGAACATCCGGACCGGACATGAACTGCGGCAGCTCGACGCTGTGACGCTGAAGGCGCTCTTCGGCAAGACGGGGCTTTTTTATTACAACATCGTGCGCGGCATCGACAACCGCCCGGTGGAGGTCAAAGAGGAGCCGAAGTCGGTCGGGCATGAGATTACGCTCGCGGAAGATTGCACCAACATGCGTGCGCTGCGGATCATGATGCGGCAGCTTTCGCATCGTGTCGCGCACCGGCTCCAGGCGAAGAATCTGGCGGGAAAGACGGTGACGGTCAAGGTGCGGTACGAGAACTTCGAGACGGTCACGCGGTCGTTTTCCGCGCCTGCACCGGTGTGCGACGGGATGGAAATCGGGGAAATTGCTCTTGCTCTGGCCGCGAAGACGGAATGGGCGACGCGCCCGATCCGATTGCTCGGGGTCACGGTCGGGAACTTCGTCGACCCCGGGGCGGATCCCGGTTTCGAGCAGCTTCTGCTGCCGTTTGCCTGAACTCAGCGGAAAAGGCGGCGATAGTCGCGCGGCGTGGCGTTTCGGCAGCGCAGAAAATGACGGTTGAAATTCGAGAGATTCGCAAAGCCTGATTCAAGTGCGATCTCCATGATCGGCAGATCGGTGTTCGCGAGCAGCTGGGCGGCGCGGCTGAGTTTGAGTTCCGTCACGTATTCGACGAAACGTCTGCGTGTCGCGGCCCGGAAATAGTGGCTGAAGGCAGATGGTGTGAGGCATGCGCAGGCAGCAGCCTCTTCAAGCGTAACGCCTCGCCTTTGTTCGAGCCTTGCATGGATGAATTTCAGGACTTTATTCAATCTTTCATCCGGGGAGATCGCCGCGCAACCGGTGCTGTGCGAAAGTTGGCGGCGCGGCTCCTCCGAGAGAAGACAGAGCAGTTCCGCGAATGCGAGGAAGCGCTTCCAGCCGGGGATGGAGGAGAGCTCCCGAATGAAGGGGGCGAGGCGTTTTGCCGATTCCTCCGGGAAGTGAAGTCCGGCGGAGGCGGCTTCTCCGAGCATTCTTCCGAGCGGTTCAAATTCCGGCAGTGCGGGGAGTTCGTTTTCCCGGAAGCCGGCGTTGAATTTGATGACGCGGGTTTTCGACCACTCCGGACCGTCGCTGTCCTCGCGCCGGGTCAGAAAGTGATGCGGAATCATGCCGCCGACGAGAATCAGATCCCATTCCCGGAACGGCTCGATGCTGTCGCCGACGATGCGGGTTCCGAATCCCGACTCGACCAGCGTAAGTTCGAATTCAGGGTGGACATGGCGGACGCAGTCGAGCACGGGGCCGCGCAACGTCTCGATGCTGAACGACTCTTCCGGCGCATGCAGCACTGTCTCA
This sequence comes from uncultured Victivallis sp., assembly GCF_944391105.1. GTDB lineage: Bacteria > Verrucomicrobiota > Lentisphaeria > Victivallales > Victivallaceae > Victivallis. The sequence continues at coordinate 71,147 of NZ_CALXSK010000001.1, read as the reverse complement.
TAGTGGAATTTCATGCCAAAAAAGTATCATAATTCACGAAAAAATCAAGAGTAAAATTACGCGATCGAACTATATTTCCCCCAGAAACAGGATTGTACAGGAGGATTTTCATCATGTCCGTAGTCTCTCTGCGTGAAATGCTTCAGGATGCCCGCCGCAGCCGTTACGCTGTTCCGCTCTTCGACACCCAGAATATGGCGATGATCCGCAGCGCCGTTGAAGTTGCCGAGGAGGAGAACTCCCCCGTGATCCTCGCGGGAGTCGAATTCGATTTTGAGGGAGAACGACTCGGCGACTGGGCGGCTCTCGCATTCCGTGCGGCGCTCGGCGCGAAAGTGCCGGTCTGTCTCATGCTCGATCACGGTTCGAGTCTGGAGGCGTGCGTGCGCTGTGCGGAAGCCGGCTTCACCGGCGTGATGATCGACTCGTCGGCGCTGCCGTTCGAAGAGAACGTCGCCGCGACCCGGCGTGTCTGCGAGGCGCTGCGTCGGCGCGGCGTCGGTGTCGAGGCGGAACTCGGGCATGTCGGTTCCGCCTCCGCCGGCGGCGAAGCGGAACTCGGCGGAAACAGCTCCGGCAGCGCCTATACCGAGCCTGACCGGGTGGCTGAATTCGTCGAACGCAGCCATTGCGATGCGCTGGCGGTGTCGATCGGTACCGCGCACGGCGTCTATGCGACCGCGCCGGAGTTGCAGATCGGGTTGCTTGACAAGATCAACCGGATCTCACCGGTGCCGCTTGTGCTGCATGGTGGCAGCGGCACTCCGGAAGATCAGATCCGCGCCGCGATCGCTCATGGAATCGCGAAGATCAACATCTGCTCGGAGATCATGGATGCGTGGCATCGGAGTGTGGTGGCGGAACTCGGAAAAGCGCCGAACTATTCCGTTCACAACTCCGCCGTCTGCCGTCCCGCCGAGGCGGCCGTGCGCGAGGTCATGCGCCGCAAGATCCGGCTTTTCGGCAGCAACCGGAAGGGGTGAGGCAATGAAGCGTTCTACGATCAATCGCGCGATCCGCGAGGCGATGGCGTTTTTCGCGGAACAGAATTTTCATCTGCCGCCTTTCGCATTTTTCCGCCGGGAGGAGTGGGAGAGGAAGAGGGTGGAGGCCGCGGAAATTTTCGACCTTGAACTCGGCTGGGATGTCACCGGGTTCGGAGAGGAGGAGTTTCTGCGCACAGGTTTGCTGCTCTTCACGCTGCGGAACGGCCGGGCCGGTTCCATCCGTTATCCGAAACCTTACGCCGAGAAGATCATGATGGTTCGCGAGAGCCAGGTTACGCCGTGCCATTTTCACTGGCGCAAACGCGAGGACATCATTGTGCGCGCGGGCGGGAATCTGGTCATTGAGCTCCACCGGGCGGATCCGGAGCGTTCGGCCGTGGTCGGCGGCCCGTTCGAGATCGCGGTCGACGGCATCAGACGGCGTATGAACAGCGGTGACCGGCTCGTTCTGACACCGGGGGAGAGCGTCTGCTTCGAGCCGGTTCACGCTCATTCATTCTGGGGAGAACCCGGCAGCGGGACGGTCATGGTCGGCGAAGTGTCGATGGTCAATGACGATGCGAACGACAACTGTTTTCCCGGCGGAGTGATCCGGTTCGATCCGATCGAGGAGGATGAGGAGATGGAGTATCTGCTCGCCGCCGATTACCGGAGACTCTTCGGAGGCTCGAGCGATGCGTGACGGAATCCTCTGTGCGGGAAACTGGATCGTCGACCGGATCAAGCAGGTCGACCGCTGGCCGGGGGAGGGGAATCTCGCCTCCATCTTCGCCGAAGAGTGTGCCCCGGGGGGAGGTCCGGCCAATGTACTGTTCGATCTGGCGGCGATGGATCCGGAGTTTCCGCTCTACGCGGCCGGAAGAATCGGCGACGACACAGAAGGCGATTTTCTGCGATCCGAGGCAGCGAAACGCGGCGTCGATACGACGTTTCTATTGCGTACTCCGGGAATGCCGACCGCATATACGGATGTGATTTCCGCGCCCGGCAGCCGGACGTTTTTTCATGCGGCAGGGGCGGACCGGCGGTTGTCGGCGCAGGATTTCGAGGCGGTCGACTGCCCGGCGGAGTTCTTCTATCTCGGTTATTTGCTGCTTCTGCCGTCGCTCGATGCACCGGATCCGGAATATGGAACCGGTGCGGCGCGGTTGCTCGCTTCGATGCGGGAACGCGGATTCCGCACGGTGGTCGACTTCGTCTCCGGAGCCCCGGAGGGGTTTCTGCCTGCGGCGCAGGCGGCATTTCCATACACAGACATCCTGATTGCGAACGAGATCGAGGCTTCCTGCTGTACGGGGGTTGCGTTGCGCGGGGAAGACGGTGCTCTGCACAAAGAGCGGTTTCCGGAGTCGTTCGCACGGCTGTTTGCGCTGGGAATCGGCGACGTGGCCGTCATCCACTTTCCGGAAGGGGCGGCGGCGCGGACGCGCAGGGGGGAGTTCTGCGTTTCTCCCGCATGCCGCATCGGGCCGGAGGAGATCGCCGGGCGAAATGGCGCAGGGGACGCGTTTGCCGCAGGGCTGCTTTATGCGCTCGCAAAACGTCTGCCGTTGGAAACCGCGCTTCGGATCGGCTCCGCAAGCAGTTACTTCAATCTGAAGCACCCGACCGCTTCCGGCGGCGCGGTTCCGTTCCGGGAGCTCGAAGCGCACCTGAACGGATGCGCGTTCGAGAAGTTCTGAGTTCATGGCTTCCGCCAGCCGGTTCGGATGAGCCATTCGCGATACCCCCGCCGATAGCGTTCGAGAAACGCCGGGTCCGGCGTGAACTCCTGATTCTTCCGGAAGCGTTCAGTCGCCTCCGCGAGCGACTCCATGCCGAGTTCGCGGCGGCGGCGGTCGACCTCGGCAACCGGATCGTGCAGCACTGGCGAGAGCTTTCCATCGTCATCCCAGTCGAACTGCGTGCCGTACCGCTGCGGCAGCCCCTCGTACATGCGGATACGGTCCTCGAGGCGGGCGAGGTTGCACGGATCGACTTCACCTGCGGGGAGCTTTTGCAGGATTTTCAGCATCCGGCGCATGAATTCCGGACGGCTGATCGCGTGCTGGATGACGAGCCACGCCGCATCGGACGCTTCGCGCCCGGCTCTCGAGACGGAGGGATAGCCGAATTCAGCGATGATTTTCTCCAGTTCCGCCGCATTTTCGAGATGGACTTGTTCCATCTCGGGGCAGTATCCCTCGAAAAGCCGCCCCGCTTCAAGCAGGTGGCGGCGCATTTTCTCATCGCGGTCGCGGAGCGCGACAAGACGCGCCGCAACCGTTTCGCCTTTCGGCGCGGGATCGCTCATTTTCCCTCCGGAAAGAGCTCCAGCGCCTTGCGCGCGACACGCTCCCCGAAGATGCGGAACATCGCTTTGCTCTCTTCAAAATTCTCCCGCAGCGCGACTGCTCCGAGGTGCGTGTAGGGCGAACCGCAGGCTCCGCCTCCCGAGTAGACCAGCATTCCCTTGACCAGCATGTGACAGAGCAGCGTCTGGAGCGCGATGTCGGCTCCGCCCTGCGCAAAGTTGGCCGTGGCGAAGACCGCGCCGAGTTTGCCGCCGAGCGGACAGGGCGCGGGTTCGTCGAACCACTTCTTCCACTGCCAGCAGGTGCTGGCCAGGTAGGTCGGCGTGCCGAAAAAGACCGCCTTGCTCGCGTCGAGAAACTCCTTGTCGATCGCATCGAGCGGGAAGAGGCCGACTTCGACGCCGGGCACGGCGCGCGCTCCCTCTGCGACGACCTCCGCCATGGTGCGGGTGTTGCCGGTCTGGCTGAAGTAGAGAATGGAAATTTTCATGATGACTTTCTCCTTTGATTCCGCTTCGTGTTGTATAGTGTACCACGCTTTTGTGAAAAAGCAAAGGCGAAAAGTTGATTTCAACGGTTTCAGCGTCCCCCCCCCTTTGAGCCCGGCCGGCGGCGTCAGGCGGACCCGCGGTTCGGTGAGATCGAGTTCGGAGGTGATGCCTTCATTCGCCCTCTTCGAGATACGATACGAATTCCTCCCGTTTCTGCGGCAGGTCGTGAGAGAAGCCCTTTCCGACCGGGAGCCGTTTCTTGAATTGCGCGGCAGGCCCGGCTTGCAATTCCTCCGCAGGGGTGTTATTTTTTTCTGAAAAGAACTGGGACGAAGAACGTTCCGGATGAGAAGCCCGGTGGCTTTACTGAATCGAAGCAGATTTCAAACTCTTCCAAAACAGGAGGTGAGAATGAAAAAGTCGAAATTCGTTGTCGAGGAGTGGGGTCAAATGTCTCGTACTCAGCGTTTTTCGCATGGTTGCCGGGGATGGTTTTCCGGAGCGGCGGCTTTGCTGGCGATGTCGCTCTGTGCCGGAACTCCATGTTTTGCGGAGGAGAATCCCGTCGTTCCGGTGAAGGCGAAAATGCGTGAACAGTATGTCTCTCTCTCCCCGGAAAACCGGGCGCGGACGGGGGTGGCCATGTTTCGGGAACTGGTCGATTCCAACGGCCGCATCCATCAGAGAAAATTTCTCAACGCCGAGGGGAAGCCCTGTTTCGACCACAATGGCGTGGCCGGGTATGAGATCGAGTACAATGAGCAGGGGCTGCGAATCCGGATCGCCTATCTGGGACTGGACGGCAAATCTTTGATATTAAGCAGGGAAGGGGTTGCAGAGACCCGGAGCCGCTATGACTCCCGCGGCTGCCCGGTTCAGTGTCTCTTTTTCGGGGTTGACGGCCAGCCGTGCTATGACGCGGTGCAGGGAGCCGCCGGCTGGATCGCCGATTATGACGACCGCAGACAGCAGATCCGGCTCGCCTATGTCGACAAGGACGGCAAATCGTTGCTGATGACCCGGGAGGGGGTCGCCGACTACCGGAATTCCTATGATGAGAAGGGACGCCTCGTGAGGAAAGCGTTCTTCGACACTGCGGGGAGACCGTGCCTCGCGATCAACGGCGTCGCCGGCTGGACGGTCGAATATGACGGGAACAACCGCCCCGTCCGGACCTCCTATTTCGGTCTCGACGGCAAGTCTCCGGCTCTGACCGTGGAAAAGGTGGCAGGATTCCGCGACTCGTATGACGCGGCGGGCCGCCTGGTCCGGCGCGAGTTTTTCGGCGTTGACGGGAAGCCGTGTCTCCATTCCGCCGGCTGTGCCGGATGGAGCGCCTCCTACGACACACAGGGGCGGCAGACCGCTCTCACGTATTTCGATCTGAACGGAAAACCTGTGAAATGACGTTCCCTGCCGGATTCCGGATTTTGAAAAAACCGACCGGCATGTGAAAAAATCGATTTTTTTTCATTTCGGATGTTGATTTTGCCGTTTGGACGTTTATTATAACTGTATACACTTTTATCCCGCAACCAGACAAAAGAGGTGGAAAATGGTCAATGTGATGCCGAAAATCGGGATCCGCCCGGTCATCGACGGGCGCCGCAAGGGAATCCGTGAATCGCTCGAAGTCCAGACGATGAACATGGCGAAAGCCGCTGCGGAACTCATTGGAACCCTGAAGTATCCGAACGGCAAACCGGTCGAGTGCGTGATCGCCGATACGACCATCGGCGGCGTGAACGAGGCCGCCGCCTGCGCTGCGAAGTTTGCGCGCGAAAACGTCACCGCCACGCTGACCGTCACGCCGTGCTGGTGCTACGGCTCCGAGACGATGGATATGGATCCGCTGACCCAGAAGGCGGTCTGGGGATTCAACGGCACGGAGCGTCCCGGCGCGGTCTACCTCGCGGCGGTGCTCGCCGCCCATGCGCAGAAAGGACTCCCCGCGTTCGGCATCTACGGGCGCGACGTGCAGGCTGCCGCAGACACTTCGATTCCCGACGATGTGCGCGAGAAAATTCTCCGTTTCGCCCGGGCCGCCGTCGCGGTCGGCATGATGCGCGGAAAATCCTATCTCTCGATGGGCAGCGTTGCGATGGGCATCGCCGGTTCGATCGTCGAGCCGGATTTCTTTGAAGAGTACCTCAACATGCGCTGCGAATCGGTCGACATGTGCGAAATCATCCGCCGCGTGAACGAGAAGATTTACGACGAAGAGGAGTTTGAGCGCGCTCTCGCCTGGACGAAAGCCCATTGCAGACAGGGCGAGGACGTCTACAACGGCGCGAACGGCAAGACCCCCGAACAGCAGGAGAAGATCTGGGAGTATGTCGTCAAAATGACGATGATCGGGCGTGACCTCATGGTCGGCAATCCGAAACTCGCAGAGAAGGGATTCCGCGAGGAGGCCGAGGGGCACAACGCGATCGCGGGCGGCTTCCAGGGGCAGCGGCAGTGGACCGACCACATGCCGAACGGAGATTTCATGGAGACGATCCTGAACTCCTCGTTCGACTGGAACGGCATCCGCGAGGCGTTCGTCCTCGCGACCGAAAACGACGCGCTGAACGGCACGGCAATGCTCTTCGGACACCTGCTCTCGAACAGCGCCTCCGGGTTCAGCGACGTGCGCACCTACTGGAGCCCCGAGGCCGTGAAGAAAGCGACCGGTTACGATCTCGAAGTGCCGGGCCTGATTCACCTCATCAACTCCGGCGCGACCACGATGGACGCGACCGGCCGCGCGACGGCCGGCGGCAAGCCGGTCATGAAGCCGTTCTGGGAACTCTCAGAAGCAGAAGCGGAGGCGTGTCTCGAGGCGACTTCCTGGGTCCCGGCGAACCTCGGTTATTTCCGCGGCGGCGGCTTTTCGAGTCACTTCCTGTCGAAAGGCGGCATGCCGATCACCATGTCGCGCCTGAATCGCGTAAAAGGGCTCGGCCCCGTGCTGCAGATCGCCGAGGGGTATACGTACGAACTGCCGGAAAAGGTTCACAAGATCATCGACGACCGCACCGATCCGGGCTGGCCGACCACCTGGTTCGTGCCGAATCTGACCGGCAAGGGCGCGTTCAAGGATGTGTACAGCGTCATGGCGAACTGGGGCGCGAACCACGGTGCGTTCAACTACGGACACATCGGCGCGGATCTCATCACGCTCGCGTCGATGCTGCGCATTCCGGTCTGCATGCACAACGTTCCGGAGGAGAAGATCTTCCGCCCGGCGGCGTGGAATGCGTTCGGCATGGACAAGGAGGGAGCCGACTACCGCGCCTGCGCGAACTTCGGGCCGCTCTACCGCTGACTTTGCGCGACGATCGGGGAGGGGGGATTCTCTCCTCTTCCCGGTCTCTCCATGAATCGAGCCTCATCGCAGAGATTGCGCTTTGCGATGAGGCTCCTCTGCGCATAATCCGGACCGCAACGGGACACTCCGGCAGGCGATTTTCAGCATGGTCCGCTGTTGCGTTGCGTTGTTCAGCGGCGCTCTTCCCGGATATCGACCGCGAGCTGCCCGGCGTTCGTGGAGATCGGGATTTCGACCAGAAACACGGTCCCCGGTTCGACCAGGGAGACGGCCCGAAGCCCATTGGCGAACGTGACCGACCGGACAAACTGGTTTTCTCCAACGGCGAGGCGGATCAGAAAACGGAACTTCCCTTCCGCCTTTTGCTCAAGCCGGAAGAGAAAACGCAACGCACGTTCCGACATCTGCAGCCGCACGGAGAAGGTTTCGGAATCGAATTTGAGCGGGATTCCGGATTTCTCATACTCCTCCTGCGTCATTTTGAACAGGAACGGCAGAGCAGGAGGCGCAACGGGGGACGACAGTTTGCGGAATACGACGAATTCATACCCGTACCAGTTCGCAGATGTGACCGGCACAATCGCCGGATCCTTCAGAAGCGTCTCATGGATCCGTTCACTCTCCGCTCCCGGCTGTGCTTCCAGCAGATAGTATGCTTCCGGTTCTGCCGGTTCCTCCGGTGCGCGGGTCGGATGATCGAACAGCAGCTGCGCCCGCAGACGTTGCGTGGCGTGCACCGTCGCGCCGGGCGGCAGGGCGGATTTCAGATAATCGATGACTTTGCCGCTTTCCGGACGCTCGGCGATGATGGAGAATGGGTACTTCCCGAGAAATGCGCTCCGCCCCGTCAGCAGGTAAAGTGCGAAAACCCCGAAGAGCACTGCGGTGAACGCCCCGAACAATTGTCGTTTGCCGCGCGCCGCAAACAGCCTTCCCGCACCGAAAATCGCCGCCGTCACCACCAGGCAGTTCAACTCGACTCCGTATTGAAGCACCGTGTTCTGAAGATCGCGGCTCGATTGCAGGCAGACTCCGGCCAGCAGCGGCACTCCCGCGAGCAGCAACTTCGGAGAGCTGCGCAGGAAAAAGAGAAACGGTAAAGAAAGAAACAGCACAAACTCCAGATTGTTCAGCGCCAGAAGTGTCCGCCAGAACGCCCCCGGCTTGAGAATGGGAGAGAGCACCACCTCCAGCGGCGTGTTTCCGAGCTGGGAGTAGTGGAACATCTGATTGTAATTTTCGCCGGAAGCCGTTCCCGCCCCCGGGATCACCCAGTGACTGAGGCAGTAGAAGAGCAGCACCATCGCGCCGCCGAGCAGCACAGCCCGGAGGTATTTCCGTTCCGCCGCGAGCACAAGCGCATAACCGAACCAGAAAATCGTCGCGGTCTCCTGAATGCAGAGCGTGAGCAGCGCGATCACCGCTGCCGCCACGTTCCTTTTCCGCTCCCGGAAAAGAAAGAAAAGCAGAAAACAACTCGGCAGCAGATTGATCGGATGAAATCCGTAAAACAGCGACAGCGGTTGATTGCTCACCACCGGAGTGAAGAAAAATAAAACGGAAAATGCCGCCGCCGCCCCGGGAGGCAGTTTCAACTGCCTCCCCAGCAGATAGACCAGCGGAACGGCGGAATAAATCATGGCGCTGTTCATGAGAAACACGGTTTCCGGTACGGGTGCGAGACGGAGCGCCGCCGTCATCAGCAGGTTCATCGCGCCGTTCCAGTGGCCTCCCGCCACAAGCCAGTCATGCAGCGTCGCACTTCCGGAAAACGCCAGCTTCAGATAATGTTCCGCATAGATTCCCCAGTCGGAATAGTAGAGAAAAAGAGTGTCGCAGGCGCGTTTCTGCATGTAAAATCCCCAGAGACAGCCCGCGACCGCAAGCAGAAGCGAAAAAAACAGCCCCCCTCTGGACGACAGATGGAACCGGGGCGCGGAGGACGGCAGCTCCGCGACTCCCGCGCCGTGCCGGTAGAACCCCCAGGCAATGAGGAGAATTGCCGCAAGCAGCACAATCGGCGTAGAGTTGACGGGAAACAACAGCAGCGCTCCCGCGCCGATGAGCGGAAACCACTCTTTCGCGCTGCGATGCAGCCCGGCTGTTCCCCCGCTGCGGAGCGGCAGAAGGATCAGCAGAAGAATCGCCGCAGTAACGGCCAGGATCGTGCCCGATGCCGGGACCGGCCGATGGTAGAGAACCCGGTAAATCGGGTCGTAGACGCTGAGACTCCAGAAGAAGTAACGGATTGCAACAGCGGCGGCGGCAGTCTCCGCCAGGAGAAGCACGATGACTCCAGCTTTTCCGAACCTGCTCAAGCCCGCGTCTCCCATGGCGCAGTGCCTTTCGATCAGTTGATTCCGCGCAGGAAGTAGCGCTTGAAGAACCGTTCCGGGTCGAGCGAACGTTTCGCATGACGCAATGACTCTTCGTTCATATCCTGTTCGCGGTTCATGAATTTCGCCTTGTTGCGCAGCTTGATCGCGAGCTGCCAGGTGAGCGTCTGAGGAGCTCCCTTTGCGGAGTGATCCGCCTTTTCAAAGTGGATGTCCACCGTATCCGGAGAGAGCATGCTGTAAACCGAGAATCCTGCCGCATACCCCGGTTCCGCGTAGAGGATGATCCCGCCGAGCTTGAGTTCGTCGAAGTTCTCCCATGCACGGTTCATCGCAAGCTCCTCCTCCTCAAGGAATTCACACGGAGGAAGGCGCGAATTCAGCTCCCGTGCGAGCTTCGCGGCGGCGGGAAGCTCCTCCCGGGTGATCTCCCGCACCTCGGCATAAGGCCAGTTGGTCTGGAACTGCTTGACCAGATTGTGCTTTTTCCGGAGTTTCGGACCGGAGAAAGTCGCGATCTTCTCGATGGAATAGAGATAGTCAATCGCCCCCTCGTCGTACTCCAGCTCGAAGAACTGGTCGCAATCGGGATGACGGTCGAGAAACTCCTCCGGAACATCGTAGATTCCCCCGTCGGTGAGTCCCGCCTCGACGAACGCGTCGGAAATCTTCCGCAACTCTTCCGGCATGGTCCAGCGGCCGATCGGATAGTGGATCGTCCGGCTCACCCGTTCATAGACGACGATGCGCCCGTCGTGTTCGACAAATTCAATTCCGTATGGCTGCTGGTACATGAACAGATTCGCGAAACTGCATTCGCAACTCTGAGAAGAGAGTTCCGCAAGTTTCGATTCAAAGAGTTCACGGTCAGAGAGTTCTACGGGACGCAGAGAGTTCAGATCAATTTTCATTCTTACGCAGACCAGATGCTGTCTTCCTGGAGCATGACACCGGTTCCCTTGGCCACCGCGTTGAGCGGTTCCTCGGAAACGAACACGGGCAACCCCGTTTCTTCGGTTAAAAGTTTATCGAGACCGCTCAGCATGGCGCCACCGCCTGCGAGCATGATCCCTCGGTCGATGAGATCCGCAGCGAGGTCGGGAGGACACCGTTCCAGCGTTGCCCGGACCGCCTCGATGATCGTCGTGACCGGTTCCTGGAGCGCCATGCGGATCTCCGCCGCGGTGATCCGGACGGTTTTCGGCACGCGGGAAACCAGATCGAGACCTTTGACTTCAAGACTTTCGTCATCCTTGACCGGATAGGCGCTGCCGATCCGGATCTTGATCTGTTCAGCGGTCAGCTCCCCGATCATGAGGTTGTAGACTTTGCGCAGGTGCTGAGTGATCGCCGAGTCGAGTTCATCGCCGCCGACCCGCACGCTTTTGGCTCCGACGATGCCGGAGAGCGAAATCACCGCCACTTCAGTTGTCCCGCCGCCGATGTCGACGATCATGCTGCCGGCGGGTTCCGCAACGGGCAGTCCGACGCCGACTGCGGCGGCCATCGGTTCTTCGATGAGCACGACTTCGCCGGCTCCGGCCCGTTTGGCCGAATCCTTGACGGCCCGTTTTTCCACCTCGGTGATGCCGGAGGGGACGGCCACAAGAACACGGGGGCTCAGCAGCCGCTTGCGCCACGGCACATAACGGATCGCCTTCTGGATAAAATAGCGGAGCATCTCCTCCGTGATCTCGAAATCTGCGATGACGCCGTCTTTCATCGGGCGGATCGCGCGGATGTTGCCCGGGCATTTTCCGAGCATGCTCTTGGCTTCGCTGCCGACGTTCAGCACTTCGTGGGTGCTCTCTTTGATGGCAACGACGGACGGCTCGTTCAGAACGATCCCGAGATCCCGCACGTAGACCAGGCAGTTTGCAGTACCGAGGTCAATTCCGATGTGGGTCGAGAAAAGTTTTGCCACGCATTGAGTGCTCATCGAACCTGTATCCTGAATTGTATGGAAATTTGACACACAAAATAATTCTCAATTAATATAATAAACCTTGTTTTGCCGGAAAATGCAAGCACAAACTTGGATTTTCTTGCAAAAGTGCGCAGATTTTCGGCCGGGAGATTGAAAAACACTTTGTTTCATGGTATTTTACCCCGGCAAAACAAATGTTGTTTTCTTTTTCCATTATTGAAGGAGATCGCGCAATATGGAGGCGCGCCCGGTTCATTTTCTGGATATCCGGCGGGATTTCCCGTCGCCGCAGTTCAAGGTGATTCCGCTCCGTCACGACCAGTGGCGCAACGGGATGGTCGTGCGTATGCCGAACCATCTCGGCGACGCGGTGATGGCGCTGCCTGCGCTCGGGCAGCTGCGGAAGATCGTTCCGGAGAGTTGCGCACTTTACTGCCTCGCGCCGGCCGGGCAGAGGGCGCTCTATCATGCGCTGCCGTTTGTGGACGGCGTGCTCGGTCTGGAACAGGTGCACAAGGCGTGGAGCCGTGAAGAGTTTCTCGCGCTCAGGCGGCAGCGGTTCGGGATCGGAGTGCTGTTCAACAACTCGTTCCGCGATGCGTTGACGATGTATCTGGCCGGCGTTCCGAATCTCTACGGTGCGAAGGCGCGCTGCCGGTCGTTTCTGCTGCGCCGCGCTTTCGCGTTTCCACCCCGGCCGGATCGGGCGCCGGCGGAGATCCACCATGCGAACCGCTATCTTGCAATCGCTTCCGCTCTCGGCGCCCCCGCCTGGGACGGCGCGCTGCCGGAATTCCGGCTGACGCCCGAGGTGGACGAGCTGCCAGCTCCGATCACGGCGCTCTGCGGACATCCGAAATTGCTGACGATCGCCTCGGGAGCGGCCTATGGTGCGGCGAAGCGGTGGCCGGGCGAATGCTTCCGTGAAGTGGCCGCTCACTGGATTTCACAGGGAGGGATCGCAGTGGTGCTCGGTTCGGAGTCCGAGCGTGCGATCGGCGACGAGGTCATCGCCGGGCTGGATGTGCGCAAGGCGTACAATCTGTCCGGGCGGACTTCCCTGATCGAACTCATGCATCTTCTGAGGAATTCGTTGCTCACTGTGGCGAACGATTCGGGGATCATGCACCTCTCGGCCGCGCTGGGACGGCCGGGAGTTGCGGTGTTCGGTCCGACCGACTATACCGCGACCGGTCCGATCGGTGCAAACTGGCGGCTGCTCTATGAGAAGCAGGAGTGTTCTCCCTGCTTCCGCCGGGAATGCCCTTTGGGAACGCAGAAGTGCATCCGGGCGATCACGCCTGCGATGGTGATCGCCGAGATGGATGCGATCGTAGCGGAAACAACCTGCCGGGTGCGGAAAGCCGCTGCGAAGTAGCACCGGCTGCGGGAGGCTCAAGTGGATCGGCTCGGGTGCATGCTGTTTTATTTCTGTGGCGGCAGCGGGGCGGATGCGGAGATGGTTTTCTCCCTCTGCGGTGAAGAGCCGTTTCACTGGAACGCCTTGAAACCCGTGACAGTCTATGGTTTCCCGAACGGGTTCGGATATGAATCCGGGAATCCGCCGTTGCTGCGGCTGCGGGTCGATGCGGCGGGAATCTGGCTTGAGGCGTGCAGCTGTACGTTCCCCGAGCCTCCTTTCGACCGGGTGCAGGTGTTCACGCGGGAGGAGGCGGGGCGGCGTTTCCGCTGTTTCCGTTTTGTCTGGGCGCCGGACGGCAGGCGGGTCCGGCTCGAGGCCGACGGCGAAATCGTGGCGGCAGCCGACCTTGTGGAGAAAAAACTCATTGTGCGCGGCGGCGATGGTCGCGCCGCCGCTTCCGGCGACTGGTCTCCGCAGGGGCACGACTGGGACGATTCTCTGCTGGAAGAGTTCGACCGCAGTCCAGGGAAGCCGCTGCGCAAACCGCTCTGGCGCCCTGTGCGGAAGCTCACGACTCCGGTCCGGCTCTATTTATTTCTGACGACTTACTTCGGGCTGGTCACATTCTGGATTGCGGTCGGTCTGGCGGGCGCGCGTTACGTGACGTTCGCTCAGGCGCTGTTCGGTTGGATCGCGCTGCGTTCCGCAAACCGGATCGTGCAGTGTTTTGCCAATCCGTGGAGGATCCGGATGGAGGCGGCGATTCCGAATCCGGGAGAGCCGTCTCCGCAGGAGCGAGAAGCTGCCGTAGCTGCACGCAACCGGTTGGTAACGAGGTATCTGCTTTATCTGCTCCTGGCTGTGACCGGGTTGTGCGAATTGTTCCCCGAGTGGATTCCATGGGCGGCGATCGTGACGGTTTATACCTCGAGGTATGTTTCGATTCTGCTTGATCTGCTCGGGCTCCGGAGTCCTGAGCGCAGAAGTTTCGACCGGCTTCTGGAGATGAACGGCTACCAATGGGAGGTGAGACGCCAGCTCCTGCGCAGCCATGTGCCGAAAATCCCGTTTCTCGTTCAGGTTATGAAGAAGCATTGCGCAGGTAAGCGGGTCGTCATCGGCGTTTCGGAGCGTTTCGGCCGTTCGACGGAATATGACGAGGCGGCGGAGATTGTGACCGGGCCGCTCCGGGAACAGGCCGAGGCCGCCGGCGTGACGCCGGTCTTTTTCGCGGACGGACTGACTTCCGCCGCGCTGGATGCGTCGTTCGGAAAAGTCGGGGACGCGGCTGCATTCTTTTCGTTCAGCGCAGGCTGGAAAGCATGGACCGGTACAGCGTTATGGCAGCGCCCGAAAGAGGAGCGTCCAGCGATTTTCGTGACGGAGATCACCGCGATGGAGTTCCACGAAGCGTTCGAGGCGATCCGCGACGGGAGGCTGCTCGGAGCCGGGATTGCCGCACTCAAACGCGACCATCTCGATCTCGCCTCACTGCTTCCGGAAGAGCTCCGGTCGCCGGAGGACGATGCTGTGAGAGTCGCGCGAGGGGAAACGGCGAATCTTCTTCCCGTTGACCGCGACAATCTCGATGCTGTTCTTGAAATGCTTGTAACGAGCGGACTTGAGACGTTCCGGCCGTTGTTGCCATCGGGGAGGCGCGGAGCGCAGTAAATCCGCTCTATTGCCGACGCCGCCGGGAGAGTTCCGCTGTTTCGCGGGCCCCCAGGTGGACGGGAGGTGCGAACAGCACCCGGATGGCGGAGGGGCGGCAGCTGGAATCGATGCGCTCGGCCACGGCCACGGTTCGCGCGACATAGTCATCCCGACAATCGGGGCAGTGAAGAATTTCGGTTTCCAGGTAGCTGTTGCCGTTGCGCAACGGCAGAGCTTCGAATTCCGTGAACGTGCCGCGTTCGAGCTCTTCGCGAAGTCGCAGCGGATCCGGCGGGAGAGCCCGCTGCCGCAGCGAGAAAAAGTGTGTGAGTTCCCGGCCGCAGCGATCGCAGCGCAGCTCCGGCGTGCGCGGTTTTCGGACGATGGCCACAGGAGTGAGAATGAGCACGAGCGCTTCCAGCGCCCAGTAGCCGTACCACTCCCAGGCGCCGACAAGCCGCTCCCCCATGCCGCGGATGCCGTCTTCCGCGAGAAATCCGATCACGCGTCCGAGCCGCAGCGGGTCGAAGATGAGTCCGAGACTCCAGAAGTCGTTCAGAATCCAGATCCATCCGACCCAGGCGAGATAAACCGACCAGACTCCAAGTGCGAACGCCGCGAGGCATTCCATCCTTCTGGAGTGGCAGCCGCACCATTTTGCGAGCAATGCGATGCCGCAGCCGTTCAGCGCCGCAAAGACGAAGAGCGCAGCGATGACGACTGCAATGTACGGGACGAAAAAGTTCACCAGCGCATAGAGAAACCCCAGGGCGGGAAGCACGAAGAGCGCCCACGCCACCGCCGCAAGGAGGAACCCTTTGCCGCACTTGCCGTCCGGCGTACGGTAAGGCGTGCCGTGGCCATGCCGCGTGTTGGTCGCTGCCGGGAGGGGACTGGCCGGGAAAGCCGGGTTTTGTGCCGCGTTGGCCGCGATTTCAGCTTCGTTGCGCTCGACCCCTTCGACGAGGGTCCGCCATTCCGGTGAATGTCCGGGCTTATTCAGGGATTTCCGGGCGAGGAGTGTTGCCGGGAGGACGAAGAACGGCCAGAGCAGATTGGCCGGGAGAAGAGAGTTCCACAGAAGTTTTTTCAGTTCCCTCCGCAGGCATTCGGGACACCCGGCGATCATGGCTTCCCGCCAGTCGACCGCTGCGATCAGGCAGGTGATCCGGAGGATCTTGCAGACTTTGATGTTTTCGCACCGGCTGCCGCAGCGCGGGCAGCGATTGAGCCGTTCGGCATCGGGCATATCGTATTCTCCGCGGTTGTTATCCGCATAAAATACCGCGAATGACGGGGAAAGTCAACGGCGTTTCCCGGAAAAAAACGCGATTTCCGGAAAACGGATGCCTGTCAGGAATGAAGACCATTCATCAATTCTCCGGATGCAACGTGAGAATATGCGTGCCGTTTGGGGCGGGGCGGGAACCGGCGGGGAAAAAGCGGCATTATTCCGGCAGCTTTTTCCCGGTCCACGGGCAGTAACGCCAGCTGATGTGAGCGGGTTTGCCGTTCGGGCACTTGCGCGGAACGTAGAGCGAGTTCAACGGAAACTCGAATTCAGCCTGGAGCTTGTTCTCCTTTCCCGCAAGCTCGACGATCAGTCCGCCGGGCTGCGCCGGATCCAGCAGCCGTTCCCGGTTGCCGGTCTGGTCGTTGAACACAAAGAAATGAAGATTCTCGCCGAGGCTGCCGATGGTTCCGCCGAGAACGGGCGTGATCGACCCGATGAGCATTCTGACCGGGGCTGTGACCGATTGGTACGGCTGCAGCGGATACCGTTCCCCGTTCGCATCAACCCGAAAGAACCGCACGGTTTTCTGCAGTTCTCTCCGGCTGTAGTAGCGGACCGGGCCGCTCTGCGGACACTCCCCCCGGACGACGGCGATGACCGTGAGACCGGTCACCGTCCGCAGAATGCGCTCCTTCTCTTCGGGGGTGAGATCGAGATTGCGGTTGAGCGTGGCCTGCCAGTATTCCAGCGGCAGGTACCAGACAAAGGCAATCTGCTCCCGGCTCTGTGCCACGTCCTGCTGGGTCTCTGCGACAAGCTCATCCGGGTTGATCTGGTTGATCGCTTTCCGCTCCACGGCGACTGCCTCCGTCAGCAGTGCCGCGGCAAACAAAGTTGTCAGAATCCGTTTCATACGCTCCTTCCGCTTCTGACATAGTATAGCGGACACTGCGGGATTTTTCAACTCCGTCCTCGAAATTATCGTTCAAATTCGAGCAGAAGCAGGGAGTCGGGCGGCAGTTCGAAACGGATCTGTTCCGCCGAACCTGCGTCCACCGACCCGGCCGTGATCCGGTCGAACCGGCGGAAACGTCCCCCCGGAACAGTGACCGCTCCCCGTTCCGCCGTTTCCGCAGAGCAGAGAATCACCCCCAGCCGCCCCGGAGCCTCGAACACCGAATATTCCACGGCCGGATTGTCGCACCGGGCTCCGAGCGTATCCCGGAAGCGTCCGTTCAGAACAAGGTCGCGATTCCGTTCCCGGAACGCGTTCGCCTTCGTCAGGTACGCCTTGTAATGCGGAGTTTCGTCGATGAGAGCACGGCAGCGGTAAATCTCGACGTCGCTGCGCAGTCCGAGACGAACCGCCCGGTTCACCCGCCGTTCGATGTTCGTGTCGTCCCGGATGCCGCGGTCGGTGATGACGACTTCCGGAAACAGATACCGCATGAACTCCGGGTAATGGCCGGGGTTGCCGTCATCGTAGATGTTGTGGACAAAATCGACGTGTCGGGAGGTCACATCATTGAACCATTCGATTCCGAAACTCATCTCCGGACGCTGGCGCTTGACATATTCCCGCAGCTTGCGGATCATCTCCGCCTTGGCGGCGGTCACTTCCATGAACGGAACGCGGTGCCCATGGGTCGGATCGCAGCAGGGACGCGAAATGTAGCCGAGCTGATCGAAGAACACTCCGTCGCAACCGAGTTCGATCGCCTGGTCGGCCAGATGTTTCAGCACGTCGAGCCACTCGTCTGTTCCGGGGCAGGCGGTCACGAACACCTTGTTGCCGAAAATTCGCAGTGCCGTTCCGTCTCCTCCGAAGGGATAGACTTCCGTATGTTCGCGTCCGGAGGGGAGCTTGACGGAAATTCGTTTTCCGGTTTTCTCATAGAAGTCGGTGGCGGTGTCGATGAGCTGTCCGTTGAAGTAGAGAATCACGTGTCCGCCGTTCGCCTGAAAGGCGGCAATCTGTTTTTTGAGTTCATCGTGCCCGCCCTCGTCTTCGGCGAAATCGTATTCGGGATAGCGGGAGTCGTGTCCGCCCTCGTGCCAGCCGAACAGGAAAAGCGTATCGATGCCCGCCTCAAGCCCCGACTTCAGGATCTTCGGCAGGTCGCGGTAGTGAAACAGCTGTTTCCCGTACTGGTGGCGCAGGATGAGTCGATGCCAGCCGTTGGAGTGGAGGATTGAGGAGGGTTTTTCCGAAGTCACACGCCAGGTGTCGCACCAGTTTCGATAGAGATCCGCCGCCCGGTGCCAGTCTCCCGCGACGGGGGCGAGGCGGTATCCGGTTACGGTTGTTGTTTCGCCGGGGCGCAGGAACGGATACTTTACGACTCCCGCATCGATCTCCTCTCCCCGTTTACGCAGCAGATGCAGCGTGCATTGGAAAGTCGGGTCGAGACTCATCACAGCAAGCGTATTTTCCGGTTCGGCGAGGAGAAAACAGTTCGCCGCCGCAAGGCCGGGGTAGAGACAGGAGAATTCGAGCGCCTTGTTGTCCTGTCCGACATAGCCGGTACGCGACGACTCCTGCAACGCCGGAATATCGCGGTAGCGGATGCCGTCGCATACGGCGGAGGTCAGGAGTTCGGTGCCGGGGCCGAGGTTCACGTTTTTCACGAATGGAAACTGGAATTCGCGCAGAATCGCGTCTTTTGTCCGGTTTTCAAGCCGGGCATCGAAACACACCTGCGTTCCTTCCAGACGGACAACCGCCTCGATGCGGAAGTCGAAGGAGCCCGCTGCGCACTGCATCCCGCTCCAGCGCAGCCGCAGTGTCTCCGCTTCGCGGGAAACCGAAATCTCCCGGGCGGATTCCGCCGTCATCTCCTCTTCCTGCACCCTGCCGTGTTCAAAGATGATGCGCCAGAGTCCGCCGCCGCCGGCCCACTCCCGGCCGGTGGCGGAGTTCCGCAGGGAAATCAGGCGTGCACGGTCGTCGAACGAGATCTCCACGATTCCATTGTTGAGGATATGCATGATCTTCTCTCCTTGAGGGTTGTGATGGCGAAAGAAAGGGGCGGTCAGCCGACTGCCGCAGTGCCGGAATTGGTCAACGTCTGTGCGAGAGTGGTGACACCCCGGCGGTATTGTGCGGAAAGATTTTCCGGGGCATCCACGTCCCAGTTCGCGGCAACGGCCCCGAGAAACGCCCGTCCGCGGAAAACGGGACGGGCATAGATGTGGAAATTCCCGCAGAAGCTGCGCTGGAGTTCCAGACAGCGGTCGGTTCGAATCCGGCCGAGTTCCCGCTTCAGGATATCGATGCCGTCCGCGGCCCCGGGCCACACTTCCGGCGCCGGCAGCCCGTTTTCCCGAATGAATGTGTCGAGCTCCCCTTCCGGAGCGAACGCCAGCAGCATGCGGCCGCTGGCCGTGACGTAGAGGTCGTGAAACCGCATTGCCCGTGTATCGATGCGGAAGCGGGGATTGTAATTGTAGTGACAGAGGATGAGGCGGCTGTTGCGGCGGCGGACTGCGAACAGCACGGATTGTCCGAGTTCCCTGGCGCACTCCCGGATCTCCGTGCGGGCGAAACGCATGAACTCGTCATCATAGAGTTTTCCCCCGGCAATGAGATAGAAAACCGGTCCCGGACGGTATCCCTTGCGCGCTCCGGATTGTTCCAGATAGCCGAGTTCGGCCAGGTCGCGCAGAATGCGGGCCGCTGTCGGCTGTGGAAGATTCAGCACTTCAACCAGTTCGCCCGGCGTCACCGGATGCGGACTGACCGCAATGTACTCCAGAATCGCGAAGGTTTTTTGCAGAACTTTTATCATCATTCATAATGTGAATTAAAACATTCGTTTTGTGATTTAACATGGGGTGCAAACGAGAAAAAATCAAGTGTCATTTTCGGTTGAGACGGCATTTTTTTCGGTTGATTCGCATTGTGAATCCCCGCGGTGGCAGAGGAGGCGCATGGAGGATGCGTTGGGGGGGAGAGGCCGGTCCTGCCATGGACGCCGCCGATTTCGGATAAGGAAAGGGAGGCGGTCTGATTTTTTTTCGGTTTTTTTATGGAAACCGGGGGAAAGGGATTTTTATTCTGCCGCATTTTGTGCTATAATATTAGAAGCGTTGAATTGTGCGCTTTTTAGATAGCGGACCGCTCCGGCGGAGCCGCGTGGAATAAAACAATGCGAAGGTCGCGGTTGCGCGACCGGAACAGGATGAGAGGGGCACGGCGGACCATCTCCGCCTTCACATAGGCGCTTCCAATGCCGGAGGCGTGTCGTGACGGAACGGAGAACGGGGGATTTCCCCGGGCGCCGGGCGGGTTTTCAGGTGCGTACCCGTCTGCCCTGCCGGGCTGGTTCGGTCATCTCTTTTTCCGGATTCTTCGCATTGCAGGTAAGGAACTGTTTTTCGGAGAATCGCAGAAATGGAAGATGGTCTGTTTGAATGGAGCGACGAGGCGCGGCCCGCCACCGTCGGAGAGGGAACTCTCCGGCTGGACATGCCGCTGGCCGCGCGTCTGCGTCCCCGTTCGCTCTCCGAATACATCGGTCAGGAACATCTGCTCGGGAGCGGCTGTCTGCTCCGCCGGGCGATCGAATCGGACCGTTTCAGCTCGATCATTCTCTACGGGCCGCCCGGAACCGGGAAAACCTCTCTTGCGGAGATCATCGCGAATTTGAGCAATTCGGTGTTCGTCCGGCTTTCCGGGGTGACTTCAAGCGTGGCGGATATCCGGCGTGAGATCACTGCCGCGGTGGCCCGCAGGCGCTCCGGCGGTCGCAGAACGATCCTTTTCGTCGACGAGATCCATCGTTTCAGCCGGTCGCAGCAGGACTCCCTGCTGCCGGATGTGGAGAACGGGAACGTTCGCCTGGTCGGAGCGACCACGTTCAATCCGCAGTTTCATGTGGTCGGCGCGCTGCTTTCGCGTTCGCTGGTGTTCGAACTTCGGCCGCTTGCGGAAGCCGAAGTGCTCCGGCTGATTGCGAACGCCCTTGCCGATGAGCGCGGATTTGCGGGGCGGAACATCGAATTGGCCGACGAGGCGGCGGCGTTTCTCGCCGCGGTTTGCGAGGGGGATGCGCGGCGGACGCTCAATGCGCTCGAAATCGCCGTATTGACCACGCCGGCCGATCCGGACGGCGTGGTTCGGGTTGGCGTCGCCGCGGTGGAGGCTTCCGTCCAGCGCAAGATGGTTTCCTACGGCGATGACGGGCACTACGATACGGCCTCGGCCTTCATCAAGAGCATGCGGGGAAGTGATCCGGATGCGGCGCTTTACTATCTGGCGCTGATGCTTCAGGCGGGGGAGGATATCCGCTTCATCGCGAGGCGGATCGTGATCTTCGCCTCGGAGGATGTCGGGAATGCCGATCCGCGGGCGCTTTCGGTTGCGGTCGATGCGATGCGCGCGGTTGAGATGATCGGGCTTCCGGAGGCGAGGATCATTCTATCGCAGGCCGTGACCTATTGTGCGACGGCCCCGAAGAGCAACGCATCCTTCCGGGCGGGGGAGCTGGCAGCGGAGGATGTCGAAAAAAAACGGGTTCTGCCGGTGCCGTTCGCGTTGCGGGACGCGCACTACAAAGGGGCGGCCTTGCTCGGGCACGGGACGGGTTATGTGAATCCGCACGATACCGGCGGATTCGCCGATCAGGAGTATCTGACGGTCGAAAAACGCTACTACGAACCCGGGCAGATCGGGTACGAGTCGAAGATTCGGGAGCGGGTCGAGTACTGGCGCAGTCTCCGGCAGTACAGAAAAGAGGTCGCCGCGAATGGATAGATTGGATAAGAAGGAGTTGCGTTCCCGGTTTCTGGCGCTGCGGCGTGCGATCGGTCCGGAGGAGCGGCGCGCGGCTGATGCGGCGATCTGTCGGAACATCCGCAGTATGGCGTGCTATCGCGAGGCGGAACATGTGGCGCTCTACGCCACCGACGGAACAGAGCCGGATCTGAGTTCGCTTTTGAACGAAAAGGGAAAACGGTTTTACTTTCCGCGCTATGTGGCGGAGGGAAACGAATATGAGCTGGCCGGGGTGGAAGAGCCCGGCAGCGAGCTCGTCAGGGCGAAGTTCGGGCTTCTCGAACCCCGTCCGGAGCTTCCGGCGGCGCCGGCCGGAATTCTGGCGCAAATGCTTATTCTGACGCCGGCGGTGGCGTGTGACCGCCGGGGAGTCAGGCTCGGGCGCGGCGGAGGGTTTTACGACCGGATGCTGGCCGGGGAGAGCGGGGCGGTCGTCGCGGTTGTCTACGGCTGTCAGTTGACGGAGAGTCTTCCTCGGGAACCGCACGACCGGCCGGTCGATTTTGCGGTGACGGAGAAAGAGATCCTGGAGTTTTTATAATTTTTTTTGACAAGGGCGCTTCCGGGGGGGGGAGGGCCCGCAATGGAAAAGGGAAGAGGGAATGGACAAACTTTTGTGGGCAGCGGCAGCCCGGGTGTCGATCGGGGTTGCGGAGCCGGATCTTGTGACCGGGGGGGGAGTCGTCTCCTACTGGGCGCTGATTGCGGTGGCGTGCATTTTCTGTGTGATGGGCATCGCAGCAGGTATTTTTTTGAACACCTGGATTCAGAAAATGCAGAAGGGGGTTGCGAGCAAGGCGGCCGACAAGATCCGGCAGGATGCGCAGCGCGAGGCCGAACATATTCTGCGTGACGCCCGCGTTTCCGCAAAGGGCGAGACGCTGAAGATGCGCGAGGACTGCGAACAGGAGATCAAGGAGCGCCGTCGCGAACAGGCGAGCAATGAGAAGCGGCTCGCCCAGCGCGAGGAGCTGCTCGACCGCCGCGCCGATTCGATGGACGCCAAGGCGAAAAATCTTGAAAAGCAGGAAAAGGAGATCGAAACGCTGCGTGAACGGCTTTCGAACCGCGAGCAGGAGCTGTCGAAGAGCATTTCCCGGCAGATCGATGAACTTGAGCGCATTGCGCAGCTCGGGCGCGAGGAAGCGCGCGGGATGCTGCTTGAGAAACTCAAAAATGAAATCAAGAACGAGTCCGGCCTCATGGTCCGGAATCAGCTTGAGGAGGCGAAGGCCAGGAGCGAACGCGAGGCGCGCCGGATTCTGACTTATGCGATTCAGCGTTATGCGAGTGACTGCACCTACGAGCGCACGACTGCGACGATTCCGCTGCCGAATGACGAGATGAAGGGGCGGATCATTGGCCGGGAGGGGCGCAACATTCGTGCGATCGAGGCGGCGACGGGGGTGAGCATTCTGATCGACGACACGCCGGAAGCGGTGGTGATCAGCTGCTTCGATCCGGTTCGCAAGGAGGTTGCGCGGCAGTTGATGGAGCGGCTCATCAGCGACGGGCGGATTCACCCGACCCGCGTCGAAGAGCTCGCCAAGAAGATCGGCAAGGAACTCGAGGAGGAGCTCTACCAGGTCGGCGAGGCGGCTGTGCTGGAGACCGGCATTCAGGGCGTTTCGCCGCAGATCATGAAGCTGCTCGGACGTTTGAAATATCGTTACAGCTTTTCGCAGAACGTGTTGCAGCATTCTCTCGAGACGGCGTATTTCATGGGGATGATCGCGGCGGAGATCGGGCTCGACGAGCAGAAGGCGAAGCGGATCGGACTCTTTCACGACCTCGGCAAGGCGATCGACCACGAGGTCGAGGGGCCGCATGCGCAGATCGGTGCGGATCTGCTGCGCAAGCACAACGAGGCCAAGGATGTGGTTCACGCGGTTGCGGCCCACCATGGTGAGATCGAGCCGGACAGTCTGTACGACATTCTGATCAGCGCCTGCGATACGTTGAGCGCGTCGCGTCCGGGCGCCCGCAGCGAGACGACGGAACTTTATCTGAAGCGTCTGGAGCAGCTTGAGTCGATTGCACACGAATTTGCGGGGGTCGAGTCCTGTTTTGCGTTGCAGGCGGGGCGCGAGATCCGCGTGGTGGTGATCCCGGAGAAGGTCAGCGAGGGCGAGGCGCAGATTCTTGCCCGCGATATCTGCGGACGGATCGAAAAGGAGATGACCTATCCGGGCCAGATCAAGGTGACGATCATCCGCGAAACCCGCTCTGTGGAGTATGCGAAGTAATCGGTTTTGACGGCGGATTCTCCCGCGCCTGCGGGAGGACGCCGGATGCGCAGATGGTGGTGAAGATGGAACAGGAGAGTCGAGTCAATCTTGAAGTTGATTTGAAGAAACTTGCGGAGAATGTCCACGAAATTCGGCGGCGTGTCGCTCCCGCGAAACTCATGGCCGTGCTGAAGGCGAACGCCTACGGGCTCGGAGTGCAGCCCGTGGCGGAAGTTGTCCGGGACGCCGGGGCGGCCTGTTTCGGTGTGGCGGAGATCAACGAGGCGCTGGAGCTGGTCGATCTCGGGTTGCCGGTGCAGATTCTCGGGAATCTGCTGCCGAACGAGATCGCGCCGGCGGTGGAGCACGGCGTGGTCTGCCCGCTGAATGATCTCGGCATGGCGGGAAAGATCAGTGCCGAGGCGGTTCGACAGAAGCGGACGGTGCGGTGCGCCGTAACGGTTGATACCGGAATGGGGCGGCTTGGAATGCCGGCGGCGACTGCGGCGAAAGAGATTCTTGCGATGCGTGCTCTGCCGAATCTGGTGCTCGAAGGGATCTATTCGCACTGTTCGAACGCGTTTCTGCGACACGACGATTATACGCTCGGTCAGCTCGCTTCGTTCAAGGCGCTGCTCGCGGAGCTTGCGGCGGAGGGGATGACATTCCCGCTGGTGCACATTGCCGCGTCCGATGCGTTGAACAACTTCCCGGAGAGCACGAAGTTGCCGTTCACGCTGGCGCGATGCGGGATCAATTTGTATGGTTATTACGACCCGGAGGTGCATCCGTCGATGCGGCTCTCGCCGGTGGTGGAGCTCAAGACGAAGCTCGCGGCGGTGCGTACGCTTTCGAAGGGAGCTTCGATCGGCTACGGGCGCATGCACCGGCTGCTGCGCGACACGCGGGTCGGAACGATTGCGGCGGGATATGCGGACGGGCTGCCGCTGGCATTGTCGAATCGTGGATACGTGCTTGTGAACGGGCAGCTCTGCCCGGTGCTGGGGCGGATTTCGATGGATTATACGACGATTTCGCTTGAAAACGCGCCGGAGGCGCAACCCGGGGATGAGGTGGTCTGCGTCGGCACGCAGGGAGGTCAGCGGATCACGCTGGACGACTGGGCGCAGCTGAAGGGGACTCACGCCTATGACATTCTCTGTTCGATCGGCACGCGGGTCAGGAGACGGTATCTGCGATGAATATGGGGGAAAAGGGTTCCGGCAGGGAGCGGGACGCGGTTCTTGCGGCGATCGCCGCGAACCGGGAGTTTTTCCTGGCCGGCGGACGCGACTCGGTGCGTCGCCGCCGTGAAATGCTGCGGCACATGCTCGATTTTCTGCGTGCGAACCGGGACAAGGTCTATTCCGCTTTGAATGCCGATCTGCACAAGTCACAGTTCGAGGCGGCGATGACGGAATTCATGCCCGCGTGCGATGCGCTCCGCTTCATGATCCGGAATCTGCCGCGCTTTGCGAAACCGAAGCGTGCGGGCGTGTCGATGTTGAATTTTCCGGCGCGGGGGAGAATTGTGGCGGAGCCCTACGGGCAGGTTCTGGTGTTCGCAACCTGGAACTACCCCCTGTTGCTGGCGCTTGAACCGGCGGCGGGGGCGCTTGCGGCCGGGAACCGGGTTGTGCTCAAGCTCCCGGAAAAGTCGCAGCGTACGACGCAGTTCCTGCTGTGGATGGTCGAAGAGTGTTTCCCGAACGGCGAAATGATCGCCGTCCATTCGGAGTTGGGATTCGACGAGCTTCTGAACGAGAAGTTCGACTACATCTTTTTTACGGGCGGCGAGGCCGCAGGCCGGCGTGTTTACGAGGCCGCCGCCCGGACATTGACGCCGGTCACGCTGGAACTCGGCGGCAAGAGTCCGTGCATCGTCTGCCGGGGGGCCGATCTTGCGCTTGCGGCGAAACGGATCGCCTGGGGCAAGTTCACGAATGCGGGGCAGACCTGCATCGCGCCGGATTATCTGCTTGTGCAGCACGAGGTGCGGGAGACGTTTCTACTTGAGCTGCGCCGGAGGATCCGGGAATTTTACGGGGATGATCCGGTGAACAACTCTGATTATCCGTGGATTATCGATGAGAAGCAGTATGAACGGCTTGCGAAACTTGCGGATCACGGCCGGCTTGTTGCGGGCGGGGAGCGCAATCCGAACCGCTTCTGCATTGCTCCGACCGTGATCGACGGGATTACGTGGGAGGATCCGCTTATGGAGCATGAGATCTTCGGGCCGATTCTGCCGGTGATGGAATTTTATTCCGAAGAGGATCTGTTTTCGAAGCTGAAGGGGCGTCCGAAACCGCTGGCGCTCTATTGTTTCGGCGGGAGTCGCGCGTTTCGGAAAATGCTGCTGGAAACCACGAGTTCCGGGGCTGTGGTATTCGATGATGTGGTGATGCACTTCATCAGTCCGGGGTTGCCGTTCGGCGGGGTTGGCGCGAGCGGCATCGGCCGTTATCATGGAAAATATACGTTTGATACATTCACTCATTATAAGCCGGTGATGAAGCAGTCGACGCTGGTCGACTGGCCGGTCCGCTATCCGCCGTTCACCGGCTGGAAACGGAAATTGATGAGTTTTTTAACCCGATAGAAGAAGGAGAAACAAACATGTCTGGTATTTTCAAAGCATACGACATCCGCGGGATCTATCCGGTCGACCTCGACGCCGCCATGGCAGAGAAGATCGGCCGTGCGTACATCACGTTCACCGGCGCGAAGAAGGTTGTGGTCGGCCGTGACATGCGCCCGCACTCGGAGCCGCTGTTTCAGGCGCTGGCGAAGGGGATGACCGAACAGGGGGCGGATGTGATCGACATCGGTCTCTGCTCGACGCCGCAGAGCTATTTTGCGAACGGCACGCTGAAGGCGGACGGCAGCGTGATGATCACCGCGAGTCATAACCCCGGCGAGTGGAACGGCTTCAAGCTCTGCAAGGCGAACGCGGTTCCGATTTCCGGCGCGACCGGAATCATGGACATCCAGAAGATCGTCGAGACCGAGGCGTGGAAGAAGGATGTAACCCCTGGAAAAATCACGACTTACGACATCAAGCCGGAATATGCGGCATTTCTGCGCAAGTTCGCGAAGATGGACCGCAAGCTGAAGGTCGTGGTCGACTACGCGAACGCGATGGGGCTCTATGAGATCGGCGGAATTACGGATCTCTTCGACATCGTTCCGATGTACGACACGCTCGACGGCACCTTCCCGAATCACGAGGCGAACCCGCTGCATCTCTCGACGCTCGACGCGATCCGGAAGAAGGTGGTCGAGGTCGGCGCGGATTTCGGTGCGGCGTTCGACGGCGATGCGGACCGCTGCGGTTTCATCGACGACAAGGGCGAGGTCATTCCGATGGACCTCTTCACGGCGCTCATTGCGCAGGACATTCTCTCGGACGGTCCCGCGACGATTCTGTACGATCTGCGCAGCAGCCGCGCGGTTCCGGAGTGCATCCGCGAAAACGGCGGCAGGGCGATTCAGAGCCGGGTGGGGCACGCGTTCATCAAGGCGCAGATGCGCGAGAACGACGCGGTTTTCGCGGGGGAACTCTCGGGGCACTACTACTTCAAGGAGAACTTCACTGCCGAATGCCAGGGACTCGCGCTCATCAAGCTCGCGAATCTCGTCTGCAAGAAGAACAAACCCGTGAGCGAACTTGTTGCGCCGTTGCGCAAGTACTTCTCGTCCGGTGAGATCAACTCGAAGGTCGCGGATACGAAGCCGATCCTCGATGCGATCCGTAAACGGTATGCCGACGGCAACATGTATGAGCTCGACGGCATTTCCTCGGAGTATCCGAACTGGTGGTTCAACGTCCGCAGCTCGAACACCGAGCCGCTGCTGCGGCTGATCGTCGAGGCGGACACCAAAGCGCTGATGGAAGAGAAGCGCGAGGAACTGTTGAAACTCATCCGCGGTTGAATGGTTCAACCTGGAAGAATCAAAAGAAGGGATATGGAATTATGAAGAAGATTGCAATGACCCTCGCGTGTGCGTTCGTTGCGGCGGGTATGCTGGCCGGTTGCGGCAGCAGCGTCGACGAGAACAAGACGCCGGAACAGATCCAGCAGGAGATTGCGAGCTGGGATGCCGCGAAGATCCAGAAGGTGATCGACGAGTACAAGAAGGCGATCGAGGAGAAAGCCGCGGAACTCGCCGCCAAGACCGATGAACTCAAGGAGATTCCGCTCAAGGATATGCTCAGCGACAAGGCCAAGGGAATCCAGGGCGAGATTGCCGAGATTACGAAGTCCCTTGACAAGCTCAAGGACAACATGGCCGCCTACGCCGAAGGGCTCAAGGCAAAGGCCGGAAAATAACAACGGTTTCGGAGTTGCGGGATGGCGGAGTATTTCGACATCTATGATGAGGCCGGCAACCGGGTCGGGCGCGCGCTGCGCAGCGAATGCCACGGCAACCCGGCGCTGCTGCATCATACGAGCCACGTTGTGATCTTCCATCCCGACGGGGAGCGGATTCTGCTGCAGAAACGCTCCTCGAACAAGGACATTCAGCCGGGGAAGTGGGATACCGCCGTCGGTGGCCACGTCGACTGCGGAGAGGATTACCTCACCGCTGCGCGGCGCGAACTGCGCGAGGAGCTCGGTGTCGCGGATTTCCCCGGCGAACTCCGGTATCTCTTCGATTCGAAGATCCGCAATGCGATCGAGTCGGAGGATGTGCGGGTTTACGGCCTGACCTCTGCCGGGCCGTTCCGGTTTCAGGCCGAGGAGATCGACGAGATCCGTTTCTGGACGAAGGCGGAACTCTCCGACCCGGCAAACCGGGAACTTTTTACGCCGAACCTCGTTGCAGAACTTGAAATGCTGCGTGAACGGGGGCTTTTATGAGCGGCGGCGAGGGGGGCCGACACTCATTCTTTGCGACGGCGCGGCGCCGTTTTTTCTCCGACGCCCAGGGGTGGTTCGGGGTGATCGGAATTCTGCTGCTGCTGATTCCGGCGATTGCGGCGCCGCTTCTGGCGAACGGGCGTCCGCTCGTCGTCTGGGGAGGGGAAAAGGGGGTGTATTTCCCGTTCGCGGCGTTTCTGTTCGCGCCGGATTCGACGGAGTTTCTGATCGAACAGTTTTTCAATTTCACGCTTCTTTTTCTGCCGGTTGCGTTTGTGATTGCGCTTGTGTTCCGGCGGAGGCTGCTGCGCTGGATTCTTTGCGCGGCAGCTGCTGCGCTGCTGATCGTCCCATTTGCGACGGCGAAGCCGCGCATCGACAAGACCGATTTCCGCAAAGCGGTGGCTGTGTCGGGGGAGCGGGCGATTTTCGCGCCCATTCCCTACGGGCCTTTCGAGATCGTGGCAACACCCTATGAGAAGCCGAACCGGACGCACTGGCTCGGCACCGACGAGATCGGGCGGGACGTCGCCAGCCGTATGATCTACGGGGCGCGAGCGTCGCTGGCGGTGGGACTTTTTGCGACATCAATCGCTCTGGTGATCGGTACGCTGGTCGGATTGATGGCGGGATACTATCGCGGCTGGTTTGACCTGGCGGTCATGCGGATCGTGGAGATTCTGCTCTGTTTCCCGACGTTTCTGCTGCTTCTGATTCTGATGTCGATCCTGAAGGACCGCAAGTTTGAGCAGTCGATTCTGGTGGTGATCGCGGTGATCGGCCTGACCGGCTGGATCGGATTGACATTCCTCGTGCGCGGCGAGGTGCTCAAGCAGCGCGCGCTGCCGTACATTCTGAGCTGCGAGGTTGTCGGCATTTCCGCGTGGCGGACGATGACGGTGCATCTGCTGCCGAACATCACCGGACCGATCCTCATCAGTTTCACATTTGGGGTGGCGGGGGCGATTCTTTCCGAGAGCGGGTTGAGTTTTCTCGGATTCGGGGTGCAGCCGCCGACGGCAAGCTGGGGCGGACTGCTGCGGCAGGCGTTCGACAATCCGCTGGAATACTGGCACTTGACGCTCTTCCCCGGCATTGCGCTTTTCATTGCGGTTCTTGCGTTCAACTTCACGGGGGAGGGGTTGCGGAAAGCGCTCTTCCCGCGATGATCCTCCGCCTCCGATTCGGTCGGAACCGCATTGGGGGACAAGAATATCCGGAACAAAAAAAATGGGCGGGCGCTCCAGCTGGAACGTCCGCCCGGTTTATTTCCGGATCAGTCGAATACGACGAAGGGGAACTTGTCCGGATTCTTGGCGTCTCCGATTCCCGGCGCGATATGGATCCAGCCGTCGCGGCCGTCGCCGTCATTGTCGTTCACGAGCAGATTGAACCGGAATCCACTGCGGAACATCTCCGGCGTCATTCCCGCGGCCGCTTCCGGGAGCGAGAAGTCGTAAGTCGTGACGTCGCCGATGCATTTTGCTTCGAGACGGCATGCCTGTGCAACTGCGGCCGGATCGAATCCCGTGGGCGTCTGGAAGACGTGGACCTCGGGCTTCCCGGAGTCGAGCAGCGAAAGTCCGAACTCCCAGTGTCCGCTCTGCCCCGGAAGCTGGAACGCAAACTGGATATTGTCGCCTTTCCAGACTTCACTGCCGGAGAACGGCTGGCAGTGTTTATCGTCCTTCACGAGCACGCGCAGGTGCAGACCGTCGTTGCTTTTTCCGAGGAAGATCTTGGCACTCAAATCATTTGCGTCCCGCCAGACGCGGAAGTTCAACGCCGGGTCGGCCGCGGTCAGAGAGACGACCTGCGAACGGTCGGCGAGAACGAAGTCAGGATCACGTTCGAAGTTCATGCCGGCGGGGATCGCCACCGCCGAGTTGATCGGGACGGAAAACGCACCTTGCCACGGGGTCCCTTCCAGCGTGTAAGCGACGCCGAGAGACGAGGAACTGCCGTATTCGGCCTTGAAATTTTTATCGACCGTAAGTTCAAACTCCGCTTCGGCGGTTTCTCCCGCGGGAACGGCAATGGTCTGTTCCGGAACGGCCGCATGAAACGAACCGGGCAGGTTCTGCAGGGCAAGGTGGAACGTCCGCTTGCTGGTGAGCGGATTGAACAGCTTCATACGGAACCGGAACGGCCGACCCGGAATCGCCACCCCCGCCGAGGAGACTTCGAGCAGCCTCCCGGCGATTTCCGCATGTTTCGCTCCGGAAAGCCGCAGCGTTTCCGGCATCGGCGAGAGCGTCAGGAGCGCCATGCCGTCGAGAAGCTCCTGGGGCTTCTCATTGCCCATGAGGTCAACGGTCGAAGCCGCCGCCGCATCCGATTTCACGACGAGCGTCAGCGACGAGCCGAACCCCGATTCATCCCATGCCGGAATCAGGATTTCGCTGCCGTTCGAGAATTCAAATGCCCAGAGGTTCGTTCCGAGTTCAAATTGCCGGATGAACTTCATATCACGGTAAAGGCCCGCGAGCATGTTGTAAACCGAATAAACCGGCTTGGGCTGAAAGTCGTTGGTGAGCATCCCGTAGTTGTGCTCCCCGTCGACCGGATCGAATCCGTCGTTGCGGAGATCGTACCAGGTGTAGCCGATGGCGCCGCGGCTCCAGGCAAACAGCAGTTTCTTGAAAAGTGTGAGCGCCTGATTGCGTTCCGCGCCGTTGAGTGAATGGATCGCGGTTTCATTCGAGTACCACGGTACGGTGGTTCCGGTCTCCCGACGCATCGGCAGGAATCGCTCATCGACCACCTGTGCGAACTGCTGGAACGAACCGTGTTCATGGTAGGCGTGAACCTCGAAAGCGCCTTTGGCCAGATTCAGGTAATCGCGGTGGAACGTCGGGCTCTTTTTTCCGGGATGGTCGGTCATGGTTGCGAATCCGCCGGTCATGACGATCGCCTCGGGGACGTGGGTGGAGAGTTCCTCGTAAGTGGCCTTCTGGAGCTGGACGTACTCTTCGAGCGTCATCTGGTTGAAGCCGCCGAGATCCGGCTCGTTCCAGACCTCCCAGTAGCGGATGCGGCCGCGATAGCGGTCAGCAACGGTGCGGACATATTCGCGCCAGGCGTCGAGATCAGGCATGCTGCGATTCCAGTCGAGCCAGTTCTTCGACTTCTGCCGTTCCGGGGTGGCGGCCCACTGCGCGGTGAAGGCGAACATCGCCTGGTGTTCGATGCCGACCATTTCGTAGGCATTCACGAGAAAATCCATTTTCTCGAAATTCCAGACTCCGCGCTGCGGCTGAATTCCACCCCATTCGATGCTGTCGCGCACAACTTTGACGCCGCAGATCGATGCCGCTTCCACCTCGCGGAGCTGATCGACCCGGCTCCAGCGGCCGCTGTGCGTGCAGACGCTGAAGAGAAAGCCCGGTGCATGTCCGGGAGTCGGACCCGAGGGTTTCAGATACGCGAAGCTGCGTGTTGTCCGGTTCTGCATCTGAGGTGCGGCGCTTTCGGAGATGGTCGCCGTCACATCCCAGTGACCGAACTCCTCCGGTTTCCAGGCCGCAGCGAAGGTGCGGGATTCTCCGGGCTGGAGCGACGCCGTGTAGTTTTCCACGTGGGTTTTCCCCGTGAAACTTTTGAACTCAAGAGAGATGGAAAATCTTCCGGCCTGATTCGAGGTGTTGGTGAAACGGAACCGGAGCGCGCTTTCTTCCCCGAACTTCAGCACGTGGACGGCATTGCCCGTGAGAATCTCGAAATCAACCGCTTCCACCAGCGGCTGTTCGACGCCCAGGGTGCTGCCGGTCAGTAGAACCGAGCCGGGAATTGAACCGGAGTTGACCAGCGCGAAACGTTCGACCCGGAGCGGAAGTTTGGCATCGGCAAGAGTTTCCTCCAACCGGAAGGTGAGATGATTTTCTCCCTGTTTCAGCGGGAGCTCCGCGGTTTTGAACTGCTTGTTGGCCGCATCGCGGAACACCCAGTAACACCGGACATCTCCGGCGTTCAGAGCCGCATCAAGCGTGAGGGCGACGGGCCGGGAGTGAAAAAAAAACAAAGAACTCATCCGGTCGTCGAACGAGGTTTCCCCGCGGATGTCGGAAACCAGCAGTCCGTCCGGGCCGAGACAGGGCCGCCCGGTTCCCCAGAAACGGTTGAACGCATTGGAGAGATCAAATCCGTAGAGCGGACGGGTCGCTACCGTCTTCTCCCCTCCGGAAACAGCTGCCGTGACCGAGAGAATCCGGAAGTTCGCCTCGGGTACGTCCTGCGAATAGTCGACGCCCATGCCGTAGATTTTGAGCGGCTGGTCGAGATTCTTGTCGTTGTTGCCGCCCCAGCTGTTCTGCCAGCGCCCGGCGGAGATCTCCCAGGTCACCTCCTGGACGCCGCCCTGCGAACAGTCGATGCTCTTCGAGAACTGGAAGGTCTCGTTGGTCTTGTCGGTCAGGCGCAGCCCGATGCTGCGGACGGGGCATCCCGCGGGCGCTTCGATCTTGGCCGTGACGGAGACCTTGCTGAACTCGGGGAGGGGGAGCGAACGGTTGAACACCAGTTCGATGTATTTCGATTTGCCGGTCTCCCAGTTCACCTCGACGCCGTTGTTGGAGAAGGGGTAGTCGGTCGGCGCGCCGCCGCCGGGAACATACTTCTTGACTCCGGCACTGAGGTCAACTGCGAGCGCCGGGGCCGTGGTTTGCGCGGATTTCGGCGCATCCGCAACCTCGGCGGAGACCGAGAGAATCCGGAAGTTCGCTTCGGGTACGTCCTGCGAATAGTCGACGCCCATGCCGTAGATTTTGAGCGGCTGGTCGAGATTCTTGTCGTTGTTGCCGCCCCAGCTGTTCTGCCAGCGCCCGGCGGAGATCTCCCAGGTCACCTCCTGGACGCCGCCCTGCGAACAGTCGATGCTCTTCGAGAACTGGAAGGTCTCGTTGGTCTTGTCGGTCAGGCGCAGCCCGATGCTGCGGACGGGGCATCCCGCGGGCGCTTCGATCTTGGCCGTGACGGAGACCTTGCTGAACTCGGGGAGGGGGAGCGAACGGTTGAACACCAGTTCGATGTATTTCGATTTGCCGGTCTCCCAGTTCACCTCGACGCCGTTGTTGGAGAAGGGGTAGTCGGTCGGCGCGCCGCCGCCGGGAACGTACTTCCTGATTCCGGCACTGAGGTCGACTGCGAGCGCCGAGGCTTGCAGCGTGGTTGAAATTCCAACGAGAAACAGTGCCAGCAGCACTGCCGCAGAAAGATGATGGCGTTTCATAGTTATTTTAGTACTCAAATTTTTGTAACTCAATAGATTAGATGTATGGCGCATGGGACATCTGGAAGTTGACTTCCTTGTAGCGCACGGAAGATGCGTGTCCGTCAAACCAGAGAACCGGCTTGGTCGCATTGTGGCGGAATGAGGCCGAGTAACTGTCGAGATTCAGGCACTCCTTGTCGATCATATTCAGGGAACCGCCATCGACGATGTCCGGCTGAATTGTATTCGGGTTTCCATCAGTCGGTCCGATTTCGGAGACGAAAACGAGCATTGAGGGAGTCGGCTTGAGGATGGTGCTCGTACAGTTTTTGGTAGCGATCGATTCCGGTTTGACGTAGTAGGAGTTGTTGCCGCCCGGATCTTTTACCGCCGGAGACATCCCGAAGACATCCTGAGCCACATTAATCTGGAAATCATTCATTGAATATCCGCAGAATTCAAGTGTCCCGTCCGTGGGCAGAGAGGCGCACTTGAAGACGCCGCCGTTACGGATGCTGGAGGCTTCCTCCCAGGTCTTGGGTTGCGGATTCATTCCGACGTAGGGTGCCACTCTGAAGTACCACCACTGCCAGTTGCAGCCTTCCACTACTTTCGGTTTGGCGGCCGGGTAGTAGCCGTAATCGCCGGCATACTGCGCCAGACCGCTGAAAACCTGTTTCAGATTGTTGATGCAGGTAATTTTCTTGCCTTGTTCCCGGGCGTTCTGCAACGCCGGCAGCAGCATGGACGCGAGAATTGCGATGATCGCAATCACGACAAGAAGTTCAATCAGCGTAAAAAAGTTCGTTGTTTTTGCCCGCCTGGCACGTGTTTTTTGACAGTTACAGATATTGATCATCATAATGCAATCCTTTTCCTGTTGGGTTGTGATAGGTGTTGATTTCGGTTGTCGGGTTGTTTCTGTAATTGTGGCTACGATGCAGATGTTTTCCTTTCGATCAGTTGACGACAGTCATGGAAATGGTCTTGCGGGTTGATGTTTCGGGAGATTTCAGAGCCCGGACGGATTTTCTTTCAAGCAGTCTCTGCGTAAATTCAATCTGCCGGGAAATTTTTGTTTTATGGTTCAAAATGTCGAGCGCCATGCGGGGAATGAGGACTTTATACTCATCGATCCCCGTATCGACTATGGTGAGCCAGTCGATTCCGGTTTCGCAGCCTGAGCTGATGAGGGAAAGATCCTGAGGAACGCGTATCCCGTGCCGGTCCAGAAACTTGCGGGCGATGACCGCACCATTGCAACTTACCGGAAAGAGCGCGGTAAAGTCATACTTCCCGGCGGCATATTCCTCTATGAATTTTTCAATCTGCTGATCAGGCCGGTCGCCGGGCTGCATTTCACAGTCGAGAACGGTGACTTTGCACCCGTGAGCCCGCGCACAGCTTTCAAATCCGCGCCGATAGGTTTCAATGGTGTAGAGGTGCGGCTCGTTGATGAGAAATCCGAGTTTGCGATGCCCCATGTTGATCAGGTAATTCGCGATGTTCGAGCCGGCGGCGCTGTTGTCGCCGCACACATAGTTGATCTGCTTGACGGGGACCGCGTTGCGGCTCAGAATCACCGGCGCCGGACTCCGGGAGATCGCCAGAATCTGTTCGGGCGTCAGAAGATCGTTGGCGATCCCGTCCAGAATGATGATATCCGCATCGTAGTTCGCCAGCGACTGCGTGATGTCTTCATGATAATCGTAGAGCTCGTGGGCAAACTCGAAACCGTTTGCCTCCGCCCCCTCCCGGAGCGAGTCCGCCATCAGCTGGAAGATTTTCGCCGGCCAGTTGTTCTGGAGCAGCAGCAGCCGCGGAGCCGCCTTTTTCCTGCACACAAAGCTCCCGCGCCCGACATACGCCTTCAGCAGTCCTTTTTCCTTCAGAAGATTGATCGCCGGAGTCACTGTCGACTGGCTGACGCCATATTCCGCCATCAGCTGCCGAACGGTCGGAAAGGGAGCCCCGTCTTCCATCGAGGCGATCCGCTGTCGCAGCATGGCACAAAGTTCATCGCTTTTGCTGGATTTCAACATGACAACGCCGCTTTTTGAAAATTGTATCGATTATGAATACATTTTTATTATACCAAAAAAATCGGCAAAAAGCAAGTGCCGGAAAGAAAAAAAGAGCATTTTTTTCCGCGGATGGAAAAGCGGCCGGAGTGTTACAGCAGATCGTTCGCTGAGAAGTGATACTTCGCATTGCAGAAGTGGCACTGCAGCGTGGGGTTCGGATTTTCCGCGAGCAGTTTTTCGATCTCCTCCCTCCCGAGCATCTGGAGAGCCGCCTTTTTGAGCGATTCCGCCGAACAGCCGCATTCGAACCGCGCGGGGGGGAGTGTACGGAGAGCGAATTCCGGCAATTCAAGCCGTTCGAGCAGGAAGGCGAGAAGCACGCGGAGTCCCTCTTCGGGTTTCCCCATGCAGTTTCTCATGATTTCACCAGCTTCCGACATCTGAAGCCGGGTCCGAATCCGGTCGAATTCCGCAAGGTCGCAGCCGGGCAGTACCTGAATCAGCACACCGAAAGCGGCTTTGACCGGATCGGCAGGTTCGGCCCGCAGTTCAATTTCGCAACGGATCTCGGTTTCATGCTCCTCGCTGACCGAGAGATGGTACCCGAGCGCCGAGCCCGGCAGGATGAAACTGCTGCGGGACTCGCCGGAACTGAGAACTTTACCGTCTTTCGAGCGGGTCAGCTTCACATCCGCGCCCCCTTCGCCGCAGGCGACTTCAACCGAGTCGGCGTTCTCCATCACGTGGGGGTTCTGCACGAGGCCGCGGACAGCTCCATCGGACTTTGCATCCACGACGAGCGCGCCGAGCGGCCCGGTGCAGCCGATCCGGATCGAGTAGCGTTCGCCGTCGTTGAGCAGTGCGGTCATCAGCGCCGCCGAGGAGAGCGCTTCCGCCAGAAGTCTGCCGGCTACCGGATCCGCGTCGTGGCGGACGATTCCCTGTGACGCAAGTTCCCGGAAATTCCCGACCACGAGTTGAATGGCCGGTTCTTTGAAAACCGCGCGCAGCATGAAATCCGGCAGATCGCTCTTCATTTTTTATTTTTCTCCCGATTTGGCATGAAGGTGATGTGATGATCCTGTATCGTGTTTTACTATATCACGAAAGTGCGAGGAATCAAATGAGTTCCCGCCTGTTGTTTGCCGCTTTTGCTTCGAAAAATCTTGAACCGGCCGATTCGATCGGCAATCCATTCCGGCGATTGTGAAGGAACGTTCCGCCGCGGTGAAGATACACCTCGGCTGCGGACTCCTGATGATTCATCCCTTCCGATCATTGCTGTTCTGCGACGGAACCGGGTGGAAAACCGGAACTCTTCTGCAAGGAGAAGTTCGGCTGAGACGCACCCCGCTCGTCTCCGGGAGCCTGCCGGATCACTCTGCGGTCTTTCCGGTGACATTCCGTACGCCCCGTTTATGAGATGAGAACTGCCGCTGCGATCATCGCCGCGCAGATGACAAGCGTGATTCCGATTCCCATGTAGAACTCCCGGCAGCGGAACAATGTCCGGAGGTCGATGAACATCCGGGCGAAAAGAAGGATTCCCGCCCCCAGGGCCCCCGCGATCACGAGCGGGATCACTCCGACGATCAGCAGGGCGTTGCATGGCCACGGATGCCCGCCGTTCAAAGCCGTCGAAAGCGCCAGATAGAGGGCGAACACGATCATTGTTCCCTGCAGCCATACCCAGGAAATCCCTGTCCAGAGGAGAACTTTTGCGACGTTTCGGACGCTGATCTTCATGGACATCACCCTTTTCTCTTCCTGAAAGTACAATACCACGCTTTCCCATGATTACAAGTTTCCCGCGTTGTTTTTCCGCGTTTTCCTGTTGCCCGGAAGGAAGTTCGTCGTCATTTTTCCCGGGCCCGCGCAAAATAAAAACGGCCCCCCGGAATGCGGGGAGCCGTTGAGGAGTCGTCCTGTTCAGATGGACCATTCCGGCTTCTTGCTGAAGATCGGCTTCAGGCTGCCGTCCGGAACCTTCGGAGTGCGGTCATAGCAGTAGACGCCGTTCTCCTCCTGTTCGACGTCCGTAAGCTGCGTGTAGCAGTAACCCGCAATGCCCGGATCGTTGATCATCACATCGACCTGCTCTTCGATTTTCGCGCAGAGCTCCTGCGGCGTTTTGAGGTCGATGCCATGGTATCCCCAGCCTTCCTGCGTCGTCGCGCGCCGCGACTCCGGAATGAACTTGAAGCCGCCCCATTCATCGATCACATACGGCTGGCCCGCGTAGGCGCACTCGTATTTCGGCGCATGGATCATCACCTCGGAGTCCGCCGGACGGATCGCCGCCTTCAGATCGGCCGCCGTCGCCCGGTACGGATGCACCGTCCAGAGGTCGGTTTTCGCGTGGATGTAACCGCTCGAATCATTGACCGGGCGGGTCGGATCGAGCGCCTTGGTCCGGTCATAGATGTTCCGGATGAACGTGCGGTACATCTCGAGCGACCCGGGTGCGGAGAACGCCACGGCAAGGCACTCATCGCTCGGATGCACGCTTTCGTTGAGCGGGCTCCACGCCACGATCGACGGATGGTTCCGGTCGCGCTCGACGATTTCGAGCCACTCGTCGAGATAACGGTAGCGCGCTTCCGGCAGCGCCCAGCTCAGTCCCCAGCTCGGATATTCGTTCCAGGTCAGATAACCGAGTTTGTCCGCCCAGTAGAAGAAGCGCTCTTCAAACACCTTCTGGTGGAGACGCGCGCCGTTGAATCCCGCCGCCATCGAGAGCTCGATGTCATGGCGCAGCGCCTCGTCGGAGGGGGCGGTCCAGATCCCGTCCGGGTAGAAACCCTGATCGAGCACGAGCCGCTGGAAGATCGGCTGATTGTTCAGGTAGACGCGATTTCCCTCGATGTGCACTCTGCGCAGCCCCGCGTAGCTTTCGACCCGGTCGATCTGTGCGCCGGTTTCGTCGCACAGTTCAAACGTGAGGTCGTAGAGATACGGATCATCCGGCGACCAGAGCCGCGGCGAGGGAACCGCGATCTCCATCGGAAATCCGGTCACGGCGGGACCGCTTACGCGGTTCAGTTCCTTCCCTTCCGCTCCGACGATCACCGTGAATGTGTATCCGCGCCGGTCGAGCCGGAAACGGGGTTCGACCGAGAATTTTCCGGATTCGATCGCGGAAGTGATGCGGCAGGAGGCGAGCGCCGCCGGGTGGACGGCCTCCATCCAGACCGTCTGCCAGATCCCGGTCACGCGGGTGTAGTGGCAGCCGGCGGAGTAGGGGGCGTAGGACTGCTTGCC
This sequence comes from uncultured Victivallis sp., assembly GCF_944391105.1. Classification (GTDB taxonomy): domain Bacteria; phylum Verrucomicrobiota; class Lentisphaeria; order Victivallales; family Victivallaceae; genus Victivallis. Next base: position 32,166 of record NZ_CALXSK010000001.1, on the reverse strand, counting down.
GCCGCCCTGGCAGCCGGAGCGGAGTTCATCGAGGACGTGGACGACCAGTTCCTGTTCGACGCCCGGCTTTACAAATTCGGTTACGTCAAGCGTGAAACTTGCGGATCCACCCTGATGGCGTCCGGCCTCAACCCCGTCGATCCAGACCGTCGCGGCATATTCGACTGCGCCGAAGTGGAGCAGCACGGTTTTGCCTTTCCACGCCTCCGGAACGGTCAGGCGCCGGGCGTAGAAGAGCGACTCGACGAAGTCCGTGTAGCCGAGTCCGGAGAGCGAACTCTCCACGCAGAACGGCACGATGATCTCCCGGTCATAGGTGCTGGTTTTGGTCTGCCAGCTCCGTTCGACGCCGGTTTTTCCGAAGTCGAACCGGCAGCGCCAGCTTCCGTTCAGATTGATCCAGGAATCTTCTCGACGAAATTGCATGCGGGGATATTCCGGACGCGGAATCGCACTCATATTCATATCCTCCTTTTTATGATAAGTTGCGCATTCTGATACAATATACAGTCTCTTTTGTAATTTGGAATGTGAAATATCGGCAAATCAATGCGAAAAATCGCCGTTTCCCGAAAAAAAGACGATTTTTCTCTGCTGTTTCGGCCGGATCTCGTAAACCCCGTCCGGCATTACGGCCAGAAGCGCTGTTCCATTCTCATTCAAACCGAGATTCTGCCGCTGTTCCAATCCGAAGAAACGCAGCGATTCCGCCGGGTTGACGAGGTTGAGCCAGACCAGCCCTTGTTCGCCGGGCACATCCGCCACGGCATAGACTCCGATCCGCAGCGACTTTCGCAGCGCTTTCGCCTGCCGGGCGGTGATTCCGAGTCGCGGAAGCGTCACTCCGGCCTCCTCCGGCAAAGGCGGCGCGTCCCGGAGCATGGCCAGCGGCTGCCCTTTGCCGGGGTCGAATAGCATTCCGATTCCCGAGAGGAAGCTCCAGTTGTTTTCCTGGAGCTGCAAGTGGTAATTCCCCGCGATGGCCGGAAGTTTCGGCGTGAGCGTGAGAGTGGCGGCGTCGAGCTCCATCAGCACCGGAGTTGCGTTGTTCGGCAGAAATGCCGTGTACTCCACGAGCAGCCGTTCCCGGTCCGCGCACGGATAGAGGTTGCGGATCTCGACGGCCCTTGCCCCGGAAATCTGCGGCAGCGGCAGTTTCAGCGGCTGCGGGTTGGAGAAATCGGCCGCTCCGACGAGCAGAACTTTCCGGCCCGGGGCGATCAGGAATGTCCGTTTCCCCGCCGTCGCATACTCGTGCCGCGAACGGGCGGGCAGCTTCACTTCGCTGTAATCGGAGAGACGGCGCCCCGTATTGTTTTCGATGAAAATCTCCTCCGCCGCATCGGGGAAGGTTTTGACCGGGCGGTGTCTCCACTCGTCCGACAGATACTCCCATTTCGCCTCGCCCGGATTCCAGCGCGCGACCCGATACGGTGCGCAGCCATAGAGAACGCCTGCGCGCTGAAACACCCGGTTCACGTTCTCGAACCCGGCGATTTCCGGAAAGATCTGCCAGTATACACTCTCCTGATAAAAGTTCCATCCCGCGAGTTTCTTCACCTGAAAGAGCGGATTGAGCTGTTGCAGCTCCGCTTCCGTGAAATAACGATAGACCGCGTCGGGCGGCATCCCCTGATTGACTGAACTCTTCTCCTCCGGATAAGCGGACGCGTCGAACCGGTTCTCCGCCGGATAACGTTTCAGAATGGCAAGATGCTCCTGTTGCCAGCGGTCAAACCGCTTTTGCTCTTTCGCGATCTCAGCCGCCAGACCTGCCGGCTGCAGTCGGGCGGCGAGGGGCGAGGTTGCGGTCAGCCGGATTTCCGCGAGGTCGAATCCCCACTCATCCGGGTTGAATTTCGGCGGAATTTTGTCGATTACAAGTTCAAACATCACATGACAATGATTCAGGGGTTTGCCGCACCCCAGGCAGAGCAGTTTCTGCGGGTCGAGCTGAAAAGGGAATTCCGCGATTCCCTGCTGATCGGCCGGAAGCCGGAGCTGGAATTGAAACTTGTTTTGTCGCCGGGAACTTGTCTGGCTGCACTCTCCCCCGACCGGGTGCAGACCGAATGCGGTGAGCGTGACGGTGGCGCTGCTCTCCGGGGAGAACGCCCGCCCCGTGAAGCGCAAACGCTGCCCGCCCGGCTTCAGCTCCGAGAGGCAGAACAGCGACTGGATCTGGAGTCCGGGGACTTTGCCGATCCGGATCGCGTTTCCCCGGTACGAGATCACGGACTGCGTATAATATTTGCCGTACGGCACGAAGAGTTCGAGCGCTTCCGGAGGAAGAATTAGTTCCGCCGCTCCTGTGGAAAGTGTCAGAACCATTGCCGTCAGCCAACTCGCCGCTTTGCCCATCGATGCTCCTCCCTGCGTATTGAATTCGCGGAATGCCTCCGCCGTGACCTTGTCCGAAGTGCATTCCGTCAGGTTACGCCAATAAGACGTTGTTCCTTTCCCGGTTCTTAGCGGCGTCCGGAAATTTCGGGGCAGAAAAAAAGCCGGAGTCATCACGACCCCGGCTCTTTCCGGCATTGATCCCGATTACTTCGCGCGGCGGATGCCGAGCGCGTCGGTGAGCTCAATGTACTTCGCGATATTTTCGCGCATCAGATAGGCCAGCAGCTTCTTGCGGAGGCTCACCATCGCGAGCAGGCCACGGCGGGTGCTGTGATCCTTCTTGTTCGCTTTCAGGTGCTCGGTGAGCTCAAGAATGCGGGCGCTCAGCAGAGCGATCTGGACTTCCGGGGAACCGGTATCGCCCTCTTTGCGGCCGTACTTGCTGATGATTTCGCTTCTCTTCGCCTTGTCCATCTTTCTCTTCCTTTCAGAATTGCGTGTCCGGCAGCCTTCCGCCCGGACAAAGAGCGGAAACCACCTGAACCGTTGTCAGATTTGATTAAAATATCCCCGAACCTGCAGTTTTTCAAGCCGGGCAGGGAATTTTTACAAAGAAAAACGCCGGATTTTCTGTAAATCCGGCGTCGATCGTCAGCTTCAAGCCTCACTTTGACTTCAGGTCGGACTTCAGGCTGATCGCCTTGTTGAAGTTGTTGTAGAGGCTGATCGAAGCGGCGACTTCGATCGCGGCGGTGATCTCCTCATCGGTTACGCCTGCCGCGAGGGCGGCGGAACGGTGCGCGTCGAGGCAGTATTCACAGCCGTTGACCGCGCTGACCGCGATGATGATGAGTTCCTTGGTCTTCGGATCAAGTCCCTTGCCGGCGGCTTCGGCGATGCGCATGGCCAGGTCAAGGAAATCTCCGTTGCGCCCCATCGCCTGAAACACTTCCGGGACAAAACCGAACTTCTTCTCGATCCCTTCCTGAATCTTGGCCGCCTTCGCGTCCCCGGTCTTGTTGTAAAGTTTGACTCCAGCCATTTGTTTTCTCCTGTTGATCCGACGTCTTATTCCGTCGCAAACGTGTAGTCGGCAATTTCTACGGCTCCGTCTCCATTTTGAGCCGGATAGTACCGTTTTCCGTTCGAGAGTTCCGCCGGATTCAGGCTTTCGACATGACCGTCGAGAAAGAAGAAATTGCAGAAACTTCTGCCGTTATGAATCTGATAAGCCTGCCCGTTGGAACTGCCGGACAAATTGAGCAGATGCGAGGCGGTCGTGCCCGAGATGGAGCAGCCACCCATCACCATCGCGGTGGGGGAAACCTGAATATTACCCGCATAAAGGTGCTTGGTGCCGCGGAAGTCAAACCCTTCTGCCGACGTGGTGTACACGGCGCCGAAGGTCTGATTCAGATCGCTGATGATCCGGGTGTTATCGTCAGCCGCGTTCGAATTGCTGTAATTGACGAAGGAGGGGCAGCGCAGCACGTTCGGATCCTGATTCAGCTTTTTCCAGTAGAGCGTCACGCCCCAGATGTTTTGATTTCCTGTCTCGGATGAGGAAAGAAAGCGCTGATTCGATTCGTTCATGTAAAGGCTGATGAACGAGGTTGCCTGTTTCTGATTGCTCAGGCACTTGGCGGTTTTGGCACGCTCGCGCGCGCCGTTGATCGCGGGGAGCAGCAATCCGGCGAGGATCGCGATGATTGCGATGACCGCGAGCAGTTCTGTGAGCGTAAAATTGTAACGCTGCTGTTTCATGGTTGTCCCTTCCGTATGACAAAACTATCGTATTTCAAATGGATTCACAAGGATACCCGATGAATAACCTAACCGGCCAAAAGCAATTTGTCAAGCCGTTTCCTCTATTTCCGATGATTTTTCGAGAAAAAAGCCGATTGCGATTTGAAAAATCGCGAAAAAGAACTTACTATACAATAAAGGACGTGTACCTGCTGTCGGTGTCCTGACAAATGGAAGTTGGTAAATACGGGAAATTTGAATCATGAGAACACGAAATTCGTTCACTTTGACGGAACTGCTGGTGGTGATCGCCATCATCGCGATCCTCGCCGGCCTGTTGCTCCCGGCGGTCATGCTCGGTCAGCAGAAGGGGCGCGAAACCCAGGCCAAAGCCGACATGAACACCATCATGATGGCGCTCAAAGGCGTTGAAAACACCTACCAGCAGATGGTGAAAGCCGGGGATTCCAGTTATGGTATGCCATCACCTGCTTCCGGACAGACCTTCATTACAATCGGTGGAGACACCAATACCTCTGCTTATGATAGATTTATCGTGGAATTGTCTGACCCCAAGAATGCTATCTTTAGTAATTCGAGCAGCCTTAATATCAACAAACGCCGGATCCAGTTCCTCGATCCGAAGCCCAGTTATGATCCCAGCGAGGATGGCACCGATACAGTAAATTTGCCTTATCTCTGGCGGGATCCCTGGGGCAATCGTTATGTCATCATGATTGATGTCGAATTTGCCGATAGGATCGAAATGCCGTATGACAGCGACAAATCCATTGCAGGAAAGGTTGCAATTTATTCCTGGGGACCGAATGGAACCGATGATAGTGGTCGGAATGCGGCGGAAGGTATCGGATCCGGTAGGGATGACGATATCGTCAGCTGGCGGTAATTACTCTCCGGTGGCGATTGACGGCGCGGGTTTCCGCGCCGTTTTTTTTGGGCCTCGACTGGAAAAAAATTCTCCCCGCGTGTATATTTTCCGCCGTCCAAACTTATGAAGAAAGGTGTGAGGAATGCGCTTCTTGACGAAAATTCGGGATTTTCTGGTTTATCTCGCGATTCTGATTCCTTACAAACTCCTGCGGCTCATGCCCTATTGCGTGGTCAAAGGTGTCGCGTGGATTTGCGGCAGTGCGATGAATCTCATCCCCTCGATCCGCAAGCTCGTGCGGGCGAATATCCGAACCGCGTTCCCCGAATACTCCTCCGCCGAAGTCGCCGCCGTCGCCGGACGGTCGCTTCATAATCTCGCACTGAACATGGCTGAATTTATCTGGCTTAACGGCAGGCCGGACCGCATCGAACGCTGCTATGTTCTTCCCGAAGACATCACCGGACGGCTCAAGGGACACGTCGCCCGACATGAACGGATCATCTTCGTGAATCCCCATCTCGGCAGCTGGGAGGCCTCCGGCGTCATGGCGCCCTATTACGCCGGCGTCGATATGGTCGCCATCGCGAAACCCGTCCGCAACCCCTATCTGAACCGGCTGCTCAACAGCGGCAACCGCGAAAAGGTCAAAGGTCTTGAAATCATCTTCTCCAACGGCGCGATTCGGGCCGCGACCCGGGCGTTGCGCGAAGGCCGCGGCGTCGGCACTCTGATCGACCAGAACACCCGCGTCCGCGACGGCGGCAGTTTCGTCGAGTTTTTCGGACTGCCGGTCCCGAGCAGCACCGCCCCGGCGCACCTCATGAAATACTGCCTTGCGCACGACATCCCGGCGGTCATCGTCTACGGTACGAGCGTCCGCCACGAGGACGGGCGCGTCTACGCCCACTCCGACTATCTGCCGAAGCCGTTTGCGGAGTACCGGGACGAGACCGAGGTCCTTCAGGACCTGATGCGGATCTCCGAATCGTACATCCGCCGCTACCCGGATCAGTATCTCTGGTTCTATCGCAGATTCCAGAACATCGAGCCGGACTGCCCGGAAACGCTGAAAAAACGGTATCCCTATTACGCGAAGGTTGTCGGTCCCCATTTCTACCGCAAGACCGCGCGCGACGTTCGCGCGGAAGAGCAGGGGAAAGCCGATTCGCAGTAGACGCGTGGTGGAGTCTGTCCGCTCAGCCGCGTCGTTCGGCGAGCAGGCAGTCGCGCACGTCGTCGATGACCTCTTCGAGCGTGTGTTCCGGCTGCCAGCCGGTCAGCTGCCGGATCGCCCCGGTGTTCGGCATCCGGCGCATCATGTCCTCGAATCCCTTGGCGTATGCCTTGTCGTAGGAGAGATATTCGATTTTCGAGCTGCTCCCGGTGCGTTCGATCACAAGTTGTGCGAGTTCTGCAATCGTGATCGAGCGGCGGCCTCCGATGTTGTAGATCCGTCCGAACGATTCCGGCCGGTCGACGAGCAGCCGCAGGGCACGCACCACGTCGGCGACGTGACAGAAACAGCGCGACTGCTTCCCGTTCCCGTAGACCTGCAGCGGCTCTCCGGAGAGCGCCCGCCCGACGAAGCGCGGAATCACCATCCCGTACATGCCGGTCTGGCGCGGCCCGACCGTGTTGAAGAAACGAACCACCGTCCCCGGCAGATTCACCGCACGGTGAAACGCCATGACGTAAAACTCGTCCAGGAGTTTGCTGCAGGCGTACGACCAGCGCGAATGGTACGGGGACCCGATCAGCAGATCGTCCGTTTCGGTGAATTCCGGATGCGTGGATTTTCCGTAAACCTCGCTGGTGGAGGCGACGATGATGCGGCGACCGTACTTCGCCGCCGGTTTCAGCACATTTTCCGTGCCGTGAACATTCGTGGTGATTGTGCGGACCGGATCCTTGACCACCAGTTCGACGCCGACGGCCGCGGCAAGGTGGAACACCGTGTCACACGCCGCGATTTCCGCGTCGAGCAGTTCCGCACTTTCCAGAATGTCCGCTTCGATGACCCGCAGTTTCGGATGGTTGGCGACTTTTGCCAGATTGCGAGGCGAACCGGTCGAATAGTCGTCCACCACGACCGCTTCGTGCCCGTCCGCAAGCAGAGTTTCGACCAGATGGCCGCCGATGAAACCGGCTCCGCCGGTGATGAGAAAACGCATGAATCAACCCGCCTTTCCAGCCGGATCCGCGTCCGCCGTCTGTCCCTTCTCCGTCGCCCGGCGGCGGAAGAACCGGAACAGCGCCAGAATCGGCCCCGCGAAAATATAAAGTGTCACAATCACGGCCAGCCCGCCGAACCGGAAGAACACCACCACCAGCAGCATCGCCGCCAGCAGCAGTTCCCGTTTCCGGTTGCGCCGCACGGAGAGCAGCCACTTGGCCGCGTGCGTGTAGGGAATCGGGCTGACCATCAGCAGTCCGAGAATCGCCGCATAGGCCGGGAGCAGAAACGCGTATTTCGTGAGATCGATGTCACACGACCACGCGTAGGCCACCACCGCGCAGATGCCGATCGCCGCACCGGGGGAGGGCAGTCCGCTGAATTTATCACTGGATTTCTTTTCGAGCATCGCGTGAACGTTGTAGGTCGCCAGCCGCAGCGCCGCGCCGCCGACGTAGACCGAGCAGAGCAGATAGATGATGATCTCCTCCGTGCGGCCGATGTGGTTCGGCGTCCGCAGCGAGTGAGTCATGACCGCGACCAGCGTCGCCGGCGCAACGCCGAACGTCACCATGTCCGCGAGCGAATCCATCTGAAGTCCGTGCATGCTTGCCGCGTTGAAGATTCGCGCGGCAAGCCCGTCGAGCGAATCGAAGATCATCGCGCAGCAGATGATGACCGCACTCCAGAAAAATACGTCGAGCCGGTCCACCCCCCGCTCATACGCCCGCAGTGTGATGAGAATCGCAAGAAATCCGCACAGAGAGTTGCACAGCGTCAGCGAATTCGGCACATATTTGAGCCATCGGTTCGTTTTCAGCAGGTTGCGGAACCGCTGCTTCATTTGTTGTCGCTCCCGCCGTTGGCGGCGACGGCCATGACGGTTTCTCCTCCGCGGACCTTGTCGCCGACTTTCACCTTGACGTCGAACTCGCCGACCGGCAGATAGAGTTCCGTGCGCGAGCCGAATTTGATCATCCCGTAAACTTCGCCGCGCCGCAGTTTGCGGCCCGGATCGACCGGGCAGACGATTTTACGCGCGATTTTCCCGGAGATCTGACGGACGGCCATCGGGAAACTCTTCCCGTCGGCGTTCGCGGTTCCGGAGATGGTCATCGCTTCGTTCCGGACTGCGCACTCGGGGTGGCGCGCATCGAGGAACTCTCCTTCGCGGTAGAGTTTCCCCGTCACGTCGAATTCCGCCGGCGAACGGTTCACGTGAACGTTCAGCACAGAGAGAAAAATTCCGATCCGCAGCGCGCGCCCTTCGAACGGAGGAACATGGAAGTCGTCAACCACGCCGATGTCGCGCACCACCCCGTCCGCCGGGGCGACCAGCAGCTTCGGATCCGTCGGAATCGTCCGCTTCGGATTCCGGAAAAATGCGGCAAACGCGACAAACACCACGATCGCTGCCGCGCCGACTCCGCATCCCCAGCCGGGATGGACGTATCTGCCCAGAAAATAACAGCCGATCAGCACCGCCACCGTGACCAGCAGCGCGCTTCCCCACTCCCGAATTCCGTATCTGGTCAAAGTCATCATTACGCCGTTTGAATCCTTATCGTTGAATGATCTGCCTGAAATCGTAACATAATATAACCGTCCACGCCGTTTTTACAACTTTTTTCCGGTGGCTTTTGCCCGTCTTTTCGCGCGTTCCGCCCGGAAGCGGAGGACCAGACGGACCGTGAGACGGTAGCCGGGTATCGCCGTGAGCACTCCGAAAAAGAGTCCCCCCGCGAAAAACGAGAGCACCAGCGGAGTCCCGAGTTCGAAGAACGCTGCAAGCGACGGCTCTTCGACCAGCGAATGGAGTTTCTCCGTCAGCACCCGCCAGCGCAGCGGATTGAGCAGCAGCCAGCTTCCGACGTAACACTGCACCGGGTAGAAGAAGAACGACGTGACGTAATTGCTGTGGAACGTCAGCAGAAATGCCGGAATCTTCGCCCCCTTGAGCAGCCATGCCAGTGCGATCGCCGGAAGCGACTGCACTCCGATCGGCAGAAAGAATCCGATGAAAATCCCCACCGCAACCCCGCGCGCGATATATTCCGGAGAGCCGTTGTTCCGCATGATTTTCAAATAGTAGAAGCGGATGCTTCTGCGAATTTTCTGAATCGCACCGCGTCGTTTGCCGGACATCGCAGTTTCCTCTCGCCGGAGATTTCATGGTGTAACGTTTTTCCACTATACAGGCGTACCGGGGATTTTTCAACCGGGCGACTTTACTTTTTCCCTTTTCCATGGTATTTTAAACAATTGCATTTGAGTTTCAATCTGAAAGGGGAGTCTGTCAGAAATGGAAACCGCACCGCGCTCCATGCGCCTCCAGATCGCCGTCGCCGGACGTACGAATTCCGGCAAATCGAGCTTTATGAATCTGATCGCCGGACAGGATGTCGCCATCACTTCACCCGTTCCCGGCACCACCACCGACGTGGTCGAGAAAGCGATGGAACTGCGCCCGCTCGGACCGGTTCTTTTTCTCGATACCGCCGGAATCGATGACGAGACTGAACTCGGCAACCGCCGTATCGAACGTTCCGGCCGCGCCTTCGACCGTGCCGACGTGATTCTGCTCGTGACCGGCGCGGGCGTCTGGGGCGCCCCCGAAGAGCGGATGCTCGCGGTTGCCCGGGACCGCAAAGTCAGTCTGATCCCGATCGTGAACAAGTGCGATCAGACCGCGCCCGCGCCGGAGTTCCTGGCGAAGCTGCGCGAGGCGACCGGATTTGAACCGCTCTGCGTCTCCTCGAACGGCGGAGAGGCCGAACGCGAACGCGTGCTGCCGTTGCTCAAGGATGCGCTGCTCGCGGGATGCCCGGAGGATTTTCTCACGCCGCCGCCGCTGCTCGGAGACCTCGTGAAACCCGGGGACACCGTCGTGCTCATCGTCCCGGTCGACATTCAGGCTCCCAAGGGGAGACTGATCCTGCCGCAGGTGCAGGCCGTCCGCGATGCACTCGATTCGGATGCACTCTGTTACGTGGTCAAGGAGAGCGCGTACAGGAGCGCCCTTGCGAATCTGCGCGAAAAACCTGCGCTCGTGGTCTGTGACTCGCAGGTGGTCGACCTCATGGTGCGCGAGACGCCGGCGGATGTTCCCTGCACGACTTTTTCGATTCTCTTCGCCCGGCTCAAGGGGGACATGAATGTGCTGGCGGCCGGAGCCGGACGAATCCGCTCGCTGCGGCCCGGCGACCGGGTTTTCATCGCCGAAGCGTGTACGCACCATGCGAGCGACGACGACATCGGCCGGGTGAAGATTCCACGCTGGCTGGCGAAGTTTGTCGGCGGAGAACTGCACGTCACGGTCGGTGCGGGGCGCGACTATCCCGCCGACCTCTCAAAGTATCAGCTTGTGATCCATTGCGGGAGCTGCATGTTGAACCGGCGCGAAACCCTGCGCCGGATCGAAAACGCCCGCCGCAGCGGCGTGCCGATTACGAACTACGGCATGGCGATCTCCACCTGCCACGGCGTGCTTGAGCGGGTGCTTTCCCCGTTCCCGGAGGCGCTGGAGGCGTTTCGGCGCGGCAACTGAGAATCAATTCTCCCCGTCCCCGTCTCCGTCATCGATGTCGTATTCGGGGGTGGGATTCAGCAGCGTCACCTTCTCCCCGAGGCGGAATACGGTGTTCGCAAGCTGTTTGTGACTCATCTCCGGAAGGATCTTCACCGGGAAGCTCGAATCGAGTGTGACGTCGAGCGAGCCGTCCTCCTGCACCGCCCATTTGACTTTCAGCCGGCCGCGGGCCATCGGAAACACCGATTCGGCCCAGTCGACCTGGTGAAACGCAGGATTGAAGTAAATGACCGAGTGACCCGCCTCTGCGATGCGGATCCCGAGGATTTCACGCACGAGGAAGATGTTCGGCGAGACGCAGCTCCCTTCGGAGAACTTCGTCGGCGCCGGATCGTCGTGTTCGAAGTCGACCCGCCAGGCGTTCGCTTCCGGACACATCCGTTTCGACCAGTAGTCGCGGAAGTAGCGGAACGGCCACTCCTTCTGCCCCAGCGCGAACATCATCTCCATGAAGAGAAAATGGAAGTACGGGTGGCGCGATTCGTCACTGCGGTCGAATGGAGGATCGTAGTTGAAGAAGCTGTAAAAGAAATATTCAAACGACGAGAGCGGCAGAACTCCGCCGAACATCGCGCAGAAGTTCGCGAACAGGTTGTGGTCCGGCATGCGTTCGCTCTCCAGCGACCAGCGGCAGAAGAGGCTGCAGGCGGGGTCGAAATTGCGGTTGCGCAACTCTTCGGCGACTTTGCCTGCGAGGTCGTAGCAGTGGGCTGCCTTCTCCTCCTCCTCGACCGTCCGGTAGATTTCCGCGGCCGAAAGCAGGAAGCGGCAGAAGAGCGCGTTGATGTAAGTCGGAATCTCTCCTGCCCGGAACTCCCCGGAGCTGATGCGGCTGTCGAAGCTGAACCGGGTCTCCGTATCGACGAGCAGCCCGGTATTTTCGTCGATCATCGCTTCGAAGTATTCGAGCGTCAGGTCGAGGCTCGGAATCGTCTCCCTGAGGCGGGTGATGTTCGCGGTGAACCGGTAATTGTAGTAGATCCAGACCGGCAGAAAGAAGAGCTGATGAACCTGTGACGCATGCCGCGAACCGAACGTCAGCGCCGGAATGTCGCCGTTTTCGAGTTGCGCGTCAAGGAATTGCCGCAGCCGGGCGGAGGCGTACTCGTAATCGCCGAAGGTCACGCTCATGTTGACCGCGTCGATGTAGGCGTCGAGCATGTAGCAGTCGTTGTCGGCGCGGGATTCCGCCAGCGGAACGAAGGCGGCGGAACGACGCAGCGTCTGCCGGCCGATCTCCCAGAACTGGTTCAGAAGTTCGTCGGAGCAGCGGAAGGTGGTTTCCTGCCGCTCGTTCCGCACGAGTTCCTCAAAGCTGATGCCGAGCACCTTGACGCTGCCGGAGGTGTGCCGGACGGAGATCATGATGTAGAAACAGTCCGTCGGGATGAAGGTCAGGTAGACGTTCCGGGCGTTTCGGCAGCGGATGGTACCGGTTCCCCGCACCTCCTTGCCTGCGGAGATGAAGCCGTTTTCCGTGCGGCGACAGCCGATGGTGATGTCGACCAGGTCTCCCGCCGCCGCCTCCAGCGTGACCCGGACAAAGCCGTAGCGGACCATGTCGAGCCGGTAGAGCGCGAAGTCGCCGGTCTGAAGCGGACGGCTCCAGGCAAGTTTCGCCTCCTCCTCGTCGGCGGGAAGGGTTTCCGCTTCGAAACGGCTTTGTGACAAATACGCGTCCGGATCGGTGAGGTATTCGAGTTCCGGAACGTAATTGTCCTGTACGAGACGTCCGAATTTCAGTGACGGCGTCGCCTCTTCAAGCGACAGTTTCAGGGGGCCTACGGTGTTCCAGCCTTCGGATGCCTGCTTTTCCGGGGCCCGGCTGAACCAGAATTCGCGGCCGTCGTCGGAGGGGATCATCATGACCATGCCCATCGCATGGCGTCCGGGATTCTGGACGAGCAGCAACCGGTTCCACCCGGCTTTGAGCGGGAGCTTCACTTCCACGCCCATCGCTTCGGAAGTGTTGAGCACGAGACGGTTGTTGCAGAAGAGTTTCATCGGGTCGTCGGAATAGACGCGCGCCGGGAGACTTTCATCGATTTCGCTGAACAAAAAGGTGTTGGCGGCATAGGTTTCCATGCCGTTGCCGTCGGCGTCCTCGAATGTGACCTGCGTCCAGTTCGGCGGCTGAACGAGTTTTCCGCGGGCAAAGGGGGCCGGCACCGGATTTTCCACCGCGATTCCGGGAGGCGCGAGCGGGTGTGGTTCGAGTTTGCTGCCGAAGTCGTCTCCGACGATCGTGGAGTAGTCCGGGTGCTTCCATTGTCCGTCGGTCAGAAAGACCGGGGTCGTCCAGTTCAGCGGGCAGTCATCCGCGTTGAAGAACTGGCTCAATCCCTGATCCTTCGAGAGGCGTGCTCGCGGTGCGCAGTAACAGTTCCCCTCGCGTACAACCCAGGTCTGGTCGCTGCACAGCAGAAGTTTTCCCTGCGCTTCCATCTGGCACCAGAGTCCGGGCGAGTGTCGGTTGTGGCCGCCCTGGTCGGCGTTGTAGTAGACGAGCACGGCGATGACATTGATTCCGGATTCGAGGTAATAGGTCACCTCATGCATGTCGACGTAGCTGACGCCGCAGTTCTGGTGGGCGCGCGGTCCGAAGCCGACGAAGCGGCCGTTGATGAAAAGCTGATAGGCGCAGTTCGCGCTGATCCAGAGGAGCGTGTCGAGATTGACCGTCGTGCAGACAAACTCCTTGCGCATCAGGAGAAAGCTGTCGGGGCGGTTCAGAAGCGAATTCTTCCAGATCCATTCTCCCGTGATCCGGGTCGGCATTTTGGTCTCCGTCATAAGCGCACCTCCCTGTCGTATCGGGTGCCCCGCGGTCGCCGCGGTCGCACGTCGGCTTTTGGTTTCCTCAATACTCTTCCCTATGTATTATGACGCCAAAAACAACGGAAGTCAACCCGTAAAGCAGAAAATTTACGAATAATCACGTCCGAGGGGGCGTTTTTTCCGGAAAAACGAGCGATGACACGAAAAAATGAAATGGAATTCAGACAAAAAAAGTGGCGAGAGAGACGGGGCTCGAACCCGCAACATCCACCGTGACAGGGTGGTACTCTAACCAATTGAGCTACTCCCCCGCATATCTGCGGTATGCGTCAACTTTCCGGATGCGTCGCACCTTTGAAAAAAGTGGCGAGAGAGACGGGGCTCGAACCCGCAACATCCACCGTGACAGGGTGGTACTCTAACCAATTGAGCTACTCCCCCGCATCCGTCGGTTTTCGCAACGTCCCTTAAGATATCACCAATCCGGCAGAATGCAAATCCCCGAATGAAGAAAATTTCGAAAAAGTTGCATATTTTTCTCCGGAGTGCTACATTATCTGCCGCATTCAGCCGTGGAGGAGCATGATGAAACTCGAAACCGTACTTGCCGCCGCCGTCGCCGGAGAACGTCTCGACGACGGGGCGCTCGCGTTCCTGCTGGGGCTCGGGGAACCCGCCGAACTTGAGGCGCTTTTCCGCGCCGCCTACGCCGTGAAACTCCGGTATGTCGGAAACCGGGTCCGGTTGCGCGGACTTGTGGAGATCTCCAACATCTGCCGGAAAAACTGTTACTACTGCGGCATCCGCAGCGGCAACGGGAAGGTTTCCCGCTTCACCATGAGTCGCGAAGAGATTCTTGAGGCGGCCCGGCTCACCGCCCGCTTCGGCTACGGATCGATTGTGCTTCAGGCGGGGGAACGGAACGATCCTGCCTGGATCGACTTCATCGAAGAGACGGTTCGGCAGATCAAGGCAATCGACGGCGGAAGACTCGGGATCACGCTTTCGCTCGGAGAACAGACGCTGGAGACGTACCGCCGCTGGTTCGCCGCGGGAGCACACCGTTATCTGCTGCGGATCGAGAGTTCCGATCCGGAGTTTTACGCCCGGCTTCACCCGGCGGATCACCGTTACGACGAGCGGGTCGCCGCGCTCGGATTTCTGCGCGAGGCGGGGTATCAGGTCGGAACCGGTGTGATGATCGGGCTGCCGGGGCAGACGGTGTCGCATCTTGTGCGTGACCTCCGCTTTTTTCAGAAGCTCGACGTCGACATGATCGGAATGGGGCCGTATCTTGTCCACCACGATACGCCGCTCGGGCGGGAATTTCCGGAAACCGGCAGCGATGCGAACCGGCAGCTGGAAGCGGGCCTCAAGATGATCGCCGTCACCCGGCTTCTGCTGCGCAACGTGAACATCGCGAGCACGACCGCGCTGCAGGCGCTCGCGCCGGACGGGAGGGAGCTCGGACTTCTTGCCGGTGCGAACGTCATCATGCCGAACGTCGGGGATCTCGCATACCGCAAAGGGTATCTGCTTTATGAAAACAAGCCGGGCACCGATGAGAATGCCGATTCCGCCCGGGTATCGCTCGAGCGTGCGATCACTGCCATCGGGGAGCGGATCGCTTACGACGAGTGGGGGGATTCTCCCCACTTCGCCGCTCGAACCGGGAGCCGTTGAGCGGCGTGCGAAATTTGTCCGCGGGGGAACTTGTATTCCGGCGCGGCGGGGATTAGATTATGTGGTCGTGCCGGAAGATTTTTCGGGAAATAATTTTGACGGGGAATGGATGAAAATGAACGGAAGAACACTTTTTGTCACGGTGTCGGCGTTCGTCTGCGCCGCTTTCCTGGCGGGCTGTACGACTTATGACAACAACTATCTGAGGCCGGAGGATTTCGCGGTCTACCTTGAGCGCGAAGGGGTGAAGGTCGAGGGGGTCCGGCCGCTGCCGGGCGAACCGTTCCGCGCCACGAGCGGCTGCGCCGTGAAGGTTGCGGACTGCGAGGTCGGCGTCTACAAATACGACCGTTCGTCGACCGTGCAGGAAAAGCGGGTGAAAAAGATCGCGGAAGAGGGGCGGACCTACATTCAGGGAATTCCGTTCCCGGTTGAGGTGCGCGGATCGTTCATGTTCCTCGGCCTTGAGAAGAATCCGCAGAAACATCAGATCATCAGAGTGATCGACAAATTCTACTGAGAAACATCGGCGGAACGGCCGCATCCGGACGCTGTTGCGGCCCCGTATTGAAGAACAGTCACAGACAACAGCAGAAGTACGGAGGAAGAGGGAAGAATGGCGGAGAAGAAATATGTGTATTCGTTCGGGGGAGGGGATTCCGAAGGTTCCGGTTCGATGAAAGAGCTGCTCGGCGGCAAAGGCGCGAATCTGGCGGAAATGGCTTCGCTCGGGCTGCCGGTACCCCCGGGATTCACGATCACGACCGAATGCTGTGTCGATTACTTCCGGGAGGGCGGCCGGCTGCCCGCGTGTCTGGAGAAACAGGTTCAGGCGGCGCTCGCCCGGGTCGAGTCGGTCATGGGTATGAAGTTCGGCGATCCGGCCAATCCGCTGCTGGTCTCCTGCCGTTCCGGCGCGCGCAGTTCGATGCCCGGCATGATGGAGACCGTGTTGAACGTCGGGTTGGCGACATCTACGATTCCGGGACTCATCGCCAAGACCGGCAACGAGCGGTTCGTCTACGACGCCTACCGGCGGCTGATCATGATGTATTCGGACGTGGTGATGGAGAAGGCCGAGGGAATCGAGCCCGGGGAGGGCAGGGCGATCCGCAAACAGCTCGACGAGATGCTCGACGACCTCAAAGCCGAAAAAGGCTATGCGAGCGACACCGATCTCACCGTCGAGGATCTCAAACAGCTCTGTTCGGCGTTCAAGGCGAAAGTGCGGGAGACGCTCGGCGCGGAGTTCCCCGACGATCCGATGCAGCAGCTCCGGGGCGGCATCTGCGCCGTGCTGAAGAGCTGGAACGGCAAAAAAGCGGTCTCCTACCGCCGCATCGAAGGGATTCCGGACGACTGGGGCACTGCGGTCAATGTGCAGAGCATGGTCTTCGGCAACATGGGCGAAACCTCCGCGACCGGCGTGGCCTTCACGCGAAATCCGGCCACGGGCGAGAACAAGTTCTACGGTGAGTGGCTCATCAACGCGCAGGGCGAGGACGTCGTCGCCGGAACCCGCACCCCGAATCCGCTCAACAAGGATACCTGCAACGAGCAGAACAAACATTTGAAGTCGCTTGAAGAGCTCTATCCGGCTCTTTACGAACAGCTTTATGCGATCCGGAACAAACTTGAGGCGCATTATCGCGACATGCTCGACATCGAGTTCACGATTCAGGAGGGTGTGCTCTACATGCTGCAGTGCCGCGTCGGCAAGCGGACCGGCGCGGCCGCGTTGAACATGGCCATGGACATGCTTGAAGAGGGGATGATCGACGAGAAAACCGCCGTGATGCGCGTCTCTCCGGCGCAGCTCGACGAACTGCTGCATCCGATTCTCGACCCGAAAGCCGAGAAGGGGGCGTCGATCATCGCGAAGGGACTTCCGGCCGGGCCGGGCGGAGCGGTCGGCCGGATCGTTTTCTCCAGCGCCGAGGCGGTCGCCGCTGCGGCGAAGGGGGAAGCAGTGGTCATGGTGCGCGAGGAGACCAATCCGGAGGATGTCGAAGGCATGCGCGCCGCGACCGGAATTCTCACCGCCCGCGGCGGCATGACCAGCCATGCCGCGCTCGTCTGCCGCGGCTGGGGCAAGTGCTGCATCGTCGGAGCGGGCTCGCTTGTGATTGATGAGGCGAACCGCACGATGAAGGTCGGCGGCGTGACTTATACCGACCGTGATGTTCTCAGCATCAACGGCAGCCGCGGCTACGTCTATGCCGGGGCGCTCACGACGATCGATTCGAGCGAGAATCCGCAGCTGAAGCACTTCATGGCGCTCGTGGACAAGTTCCGAAGACTCGGCGTGCGCGCGAATGCCGACACGCCGGACGATGCGCGGATTGCGCGCAGCTTCGGTGCGGAGGGGATCGGCCTCTTCCGGACGGAGCATATGTTCTACGGCAAAAACAGCGAGAAGCCGCTCTTCGCGCTGCGGCGGATGATTCTGGCGCACACCCGTGACGAGAGGGTCGCGGCGATTGCGGACCTCTTCGGGTTTGTGAAGAACGACGTGAAGAACACGCTCAAGGCGATGGCGGGGCTGCCGGTCACGTTCCGGCTGCTCGATCCGCCGCTGCACGAGTTCGTTCCGAGCGCCCCGGCGGCGCGGGCGGAACTTGCGGCGGCGCTCGGTATCACGGTCGAGGAGATCGCCAGACGCGCGGAGAATCTGCACGAGGTCAATCCGATGATGGGGCACCGCGGCGTGCGGCTCGGGATCACTTATCCGGAAGTCTCCGAAATGCAGATGCGCGCGATTCTGGAAGCCTCGGTCGAACTGGAGAAGGAAGGCGTTGCATGCCATCCGGAGATCATGATTCCGGTGACCTGCGACGCCTCGGAACTCCGTTTTCAGAAGAAGATTCTCGCACGTGTCGCCGGCGAGGTCGCCGCGAAATTCGGGCTCGAAGCGGTCGAGTACAAGGTCGGGACGATGATCGAGATCCCGCGCGCCTGTTTGCTCGCGGACGAGATGGCGGCGGAGGCGGACTTCTTCAGCTTCGGCACGAACGACCTGACCCAGATGACTTTCGGCTTCAGCCGCGACGACATCGGCGGATTCCTCGGGGACTACCTGGAGAAGAAGCTGCTCGCGGCCGATCCGTTCCAGACGATCGACCAGGCGGGCGTCGGCAAATTGATCCGGTTCGCGGTCGAGAACGGCCGTCGCGTGAAGCCGGAACTGAAGATCGGCATCTGCGGCGAGCAGGGCGGCGAGGCGAAGTCGGTCGAGTTCTGCAACCGGGTGGGGCTGAATTACGTTTCGTGCAGTCCGTTCCGGGTGCCGATTGCGCGGCTGGCGGCGGCGCAATCGGCGATCGCGGACGGGAAGTAACTCCCGGGAGAGTGCATGGGGGAGCGCAGATACGCGGAATTCGCGGACGACCGGGGGGCGATCAGCCGGATCGCCTGGTACGACAGCGGAGGAGAGGGGGATCCGGTTCTGCTGATCCACGGGTTTGCCGAACATGGCTGCACCTGGGATGCGCTCCTCGACTTTCTCCCGGAGAACTATCGTTATATCCGGATCGACGCGAAAGGGTTCGGCTACTCTTCGAAGAACGATCCGGAGCATCTGACGCTCTATGATCAGGCGGCATTCGTCGCGGCGTTCATCCGCCGTCTTGATCTGCGGAATCTTGTGCTGGTCGGCCACTCGATGGGCGGGGCGATCTCGTGTCTGCTGCTGGAGGACGGGGAGATCCGTGAACGGGTCGTGAAGCTCGTTCTGCTCGACCCGGCCGGGATGTTCACGGAGGTTCCGGAATTCATCGCCACGCTGGCGCTGGTTTCGCCGCGCAATCCGCTGCTGCGGTTCGCAAACGAGGAGCTCATGGTCTACCTGGTCATGAGCCGCGCCTATTTCCGGGAAGAGAAGATTTCGCAGGAGCTGATCCGGCAGTACGCCGAGGCGATGCGGCTGCCGGGCGCGCGCGACTGCGTGATCGCGGCGGCACGCCACTTCCGCATTCCGAATGTGGCCGGTTTTCAGGCGGGGTTGAAAAAACGGACGCTGCCCGCGTTGATCATCTGGGGAGCCGAGGACCGGATCATTTCAGTTGAAGATGCCGAAAAATTCCACCGCTGTCTCCGGAACTCCCGGCTCGTCGTGCTGCCGGAGTGCGGACACTCCCCTCAGGAGGAGATGCCCGGGGAGACTGCCGGAGTGATTGCGGAATTTCTGTGCGATTCGGGCGCTCCCGCTCCGCCGGTTCCGGTGGAGAGAACCCCGCCGCCGCGTCCTTCGTCGCCGTTCGGCAGCCACTTGCGCCAGCTGACCGGAACGTACAAGCTGCGCATGGCCCGGCTCGTGGACCGTTGGAGCTTCGGAACGGTTTTTCTGCTCATTTTCATCAAGGTTTTGCAACTGCTGAAAAAACTCGGCATGCGCGCCGAGGAGAACGGCTGGCGCAAGGCGACCGGGATCTTTCTGCGCAATGAATATTCCAAATTCGTGCTTTCGTGTTTCCGGCTGCGCTACTGCCGGGAAGAGGTCGCGCCGGAGGATTTTCCGGCGGCGCGCCGGGAGTTGGCAGAGCATCTGGCGGAGTACATCCGGGGGCACAGCGCGCTGCACTGGACGGCGGCGCCGGGGAGATTCCGGCTCGGCCGGCGGAAGATCGATTTCACCGACATCGCCGAGGCGTTCTACGACAAGAGCGGGGAGCTGCTGTGGATCGAGATGCATTTCGATACGAGCCGCGAAAACTTTCAGCTTCTGACGCGGGAGCATATCCGCGAGACGCTGCGCTGCATGGTCGTCAACGTGAACCGCCTCCGCTCGAACGAAGGCGGCGACCAGGTGCGGATTCTCGCGGGGCGGATGCGCCGCTGGGCGCGTCGAGTGCCGGGATTCAGCTTCGGGGCGCGACACGAGCTCAAGAGCCTCGTTGAACGGCTGCTGACCGCGACTTTTCTCCACTGCGAACTGCTGCCGAAGGAGCGGGAGCTTCAGCTTGCCCGCCGGATCGCGAGTCCGAATCTGCGCAAATACCGCAATCCCGGCTGGGGACTGCTGAACGTGGTTGCGCGGTTCACGCCGGATTTCGCCGAAGCGGATCTGTGGATGCAGTTCCATCACGTGCCGGTCGACGGCATGCCGATGCAGGAGAGTCTTGCGGGGTTGAAAACGAGCTGGGGATGTGCGGGGATTCTGCCGTATCCGGCGCTGTCGTCTCCGGTGGCGCGGCCGGAGATCCTCTACGCGGGAAACCGGCTGTTCCGCAACCGCTTTTTTCTCGACTTCGGACCGATGCTGACGCTGCGGCGTGAATTGAACGCAAAGTACGCGACGCTGATGGAGGGCGCCGCGACGGTGGCGGGCATGGTGGTCTGGGGGCTGGCGCAGCATCGGTTTTTCCGCAACTGCAAGATGCTTTTTCCGGTCGACACGGAGCCGAAGAGCGGGAATCCTGCCGAGCGGGAGCTGAGTCTGGTTTTCATCCGGGCGGGGGCGTACATCGACCCCGCGAATCCGCTTTCGGGATTTCTGAATTTTCAGAAGGAGTTCAACCGCAGGCTCTGGCGCACACGGAACGGCACGAGCGAGAGTTATGAACTTCTGGAGCTCTATTCGATGATCCACCCGCTCTTCTACCGGCTCGCGCAGCGGTGGATGCCGGAGTCGATGGGCGAATTCGTCGGATCGATGGGGTTGTCGATCCTGCGGGACGCGGACATCTTCATCAGCCCTTTGAGCGATCTTCAGGTCAACGGGTTCATGACGATCGGCGATCTTGCCCATCCGACCGGGGACGGGGGGACGGCGGGTGCGGTCTCCGTCTGCGGCACGCGCGACCAGATCCGCTTCTACCAGGAGGCGATGACCGATCTCGCGAAAAACTATCGTCGTTTTCTCGAACCGCGGGAGTGAGCGGCATTTCCGATCACTCCGGTCTGGAGCGGTTCATATCGCGGAAGCGGCGCGCCGTCATGCCGGTCCGCTCCTGGCAGAGCCGGCAGAGATAATTCCCGTCGCAGAAGCCGCTTTTCAATGCGATTTCGGTGATGGTGAGGTCGGTCCGGCACAGCAGCCGGGTCGCGTGGGAAAAGCGGAGATCCTTGAGATAGGCGTGCGGGGTGCTGCCGGTCGCGCTGCGGAATCGGCGGAAGAAATTCCGCCGTGACATGTGGACGACTCCGAGCAGATCGTCGATTTTGATCGGTTCGAAGAGATGGTCGTACATGTAACGGATCGCGTCGCCGATCAGGAATTCCGGGACCGGTGCCTCCTCTGCCGTTTCCCCCGCACGGCAGAGCGTTACGATGATCTCCATGAAAATCGCCGCACTGTAAAAGTTCCGGCCGGGCCGGTTCGATGAGAGCTCCTCCGCCAGTTCGGCGATTTTTCCGCTCAGCGTGGCGCTTCCGGCGGGAGAGAGATGCAGAAGCGGTCGCGCGACCAGTTCCGGGTTGATTGCGCGCCGCGGTGTGAACAGACGGTCGAACAGCGGCATCATCTCCCCGTCGAGCAGCGGCAATGCGAGTTTGCGGGGGTCGTAGACCAGATTGACCAGACCGAGGGTTTCGGTCCGATCGTAACTGTGAGAGACCCCCGGATAGATCAGAAGCACGTCTCCCGCCTGAATCTCGGATGCAAACTCGGAAGACGGTGTTTTGTCCCGGTGCGGCGGCAGCCGTTCCGGATCCGCCTGAATCAGGTGAAGTCCGGGACCGCTTTGAACGAGAACCAGCTCCATGAAGGTGTGCCCGTGAAATTTCCGCGCCGGGTGCGCTCCGCGGGCGACCTCCTCCACATAGAGCGGCATCGCGTGACGCGGCAGATAACGTGCCAGATCGTTGGTCAGAAAACTCGCCATTGCCCATGTCGTTTCCGGCAGGAACGTGAACTCCCACCTCTGGTTTCTGTTGCGGGGTGACTTTTTTTAGCGTAGCATCTTCCCGTTTGCTTTTCAACCGTATTTTCAGCCGGAGCATCGAAAAACGGCGGATTTTCCCGAAAATTCATTGCTTTCCGGAAGAAAAAACGGTACAGTGGCATTTTATAACGATAAAATGTCATTTCTGGAAAGGTTATCACTGGAAAGGCGAGGTATAATATAGACGAAAACCTCGAATGAGAATAAGGATGAATCGTATGAAGCGTGTGTTGTATTTTCTGCTTTTCTCCATTGCCGCGTTCGGCTGTACTGCCGGTGAAGTTGATTTTTCCAGGTTTGCCGGCTCGAATTTCTGGGCGGCTGGCGGGAAGGCCGGTGTTGCACCGGAAGGAGACGGTCTGCTGGTGAGCTGGGACCCGGCGGTCCGGCGTTTCATGGAGTTCACGTTTCCAGTGGCGCAGCCGCTTGGAACGTTTCAAATTGCAACCGTGACCGTGAAGCTGAAGAGGAGTGCGCAAAGCACACTCAGTGCGCTTTCACTGCGGCTGATGGATCGCGACGGCGAAATCTTCCAGTTCCGCGCCGCCGTCGGCGAGGGTGTGGAGGAACTGAACTACCGGATCGACGGGAACGACACGGCGCGCGCCGCAAGTTGGAAGAGTTCGGCGGAGGCGACGATGAACCGGAAACTCGATTTTCCGGTGAAACTGCTCGGGTTTGCGGTCGACTACCCGGCCGGTTCGGCTCCGGGGGAGGTGAGAATCTCTTCCATGACGTATGAGAAGTTCCCGGAGGAGCGCGAACCGATCCTGGTGAAGGAGGGGGTCGCTGTTCCGGGAAAGGTCTTCTCGGTCGGCCGGGAGGGAGACGTTCGGGTGTTCGAATATGCCGAGGGGGTGAATTTCCCGGTTTTGAACGGCGGGCAGTTCCGCCTGCGTCTGAAGTGTTCCGGCGGGAATCCGCAGGCCATTCTGCTCCTGGAGCATGGAGAACAGGAGAAACCGTTGAAGGCGGCAACCGTAAAACCGGATGGAAAAGATGGGGTCACATTAATCTATCCGGTTCCATACGAACTTGATACAATGTCTGTTTCCCTGCGGAAAATTTGCGTCGAATCCGGTGAGGACGTTCAGTTGGTTGAGCTCGCCTATGAGATTCCGCATGTGAAACTGGATTTTTTATTCGGGGCAGGCTCCCCGGTCAATGTCTGGCAGCAGGGAACGCCGGGGAAATACCGGATCGCCAATTCCGGTCGCGAAGTTCTCTCCGGGAAGGCGGAGCTGATCTGGAGCGACCTTGCGGGCCGAGAGCTGGATCACCGCATCGAAACACTCTCGCTCGCTCCCGGCGAAGCGTGCGAATTTCCGCTGCCGGAACCGGAGCGGTTCGGGTTGTACCGGCTGTCCGGAACGCTGCCGGGGGCCGGGGGGCGTCCGGTGTATTTTTCGCGCCGGGTCGGTTATATGCCGCCGAACGAAACGACGGAACATGACAAGATGCAGTACGGGGTCGTTCTGCTGACGCCCGCGCTGCCGCGGCTGGAACTCTGCGCGCTGGCGGCACGGCTCTGTGGAGCGGACTTCGACCGTTCGTCGATCATCTGGATGTACATCGAACGGCACGAGGGGAAATGGGATTGGAGCTATCCGGACGCGCACAGCCGGATTCTGAAGAAGAATCACCTGCGCTGGGCGCCGATCCTCTGGTGTCCGCCGCGCTGGGCGACTTCAAAGAGCTGGAAGCCCTCCTATGAACCGATCCTGCCGAGTTTCGGCTTCCCGCTGCCGGACTACCGGCTCTGGGAGGAGTATGTGCGCAACAGCGTCGAACGTTACGGCAGAGACAACATCCGGGTCATGGAGGTGTGGAACGAGGCGGAGCTGCCGGGATTTGCGAACTTCACCCCCGAGGAGTACGCGGAGCTGCTGAAGCGCGCTTACGGCGTCATCAAGTCGGTCAATCCGGAAATCAAGGTGGCGATCTGCGGGTTCACCTGCCTGCCGGGCCAGCATCCGAAAATGACGTTCCCGGATTTCATGCCGCGGGCTCTGCGCGCCGCCCGGGGAAAGTATGACCTTCATCCGATTCACCTGCACGGATTTTTCCATGAATACGCGGGTGGAATCCGGGATTTCCTGCGACTTCGCCGGGAGTGGAACATCACGGTTCCGTGGGCGGCCAACGAAACCGCGATCACGTCGTCCTTCTGTTCCCGGCAGGTTCAGGCCGAGGTTCTGTTTGAAAAGATGGTGTTTTCGCAGGCGAACGGGGCGGTTGCCCACGTCTGGCACAACATGTACGATCTCGGGCGCGACCCGTACAACAAGGAGCACAACTTCGGACTGCTGGATCATGCGCTGGAGCCGAAGGAGGCGTATCTCGCCTTCAACAACGTGACCCGGCTTTTCCGCGGGGCTGAGCTGCTGCGTGATCTCTCGTTCGACGAGTGCAGCGTCTACCTGTTCCGGAAGGGAAAACAACTTTTGCTGCCGGCCTGGACGCTTTATCCGCCGGTTTCCGAGCGGCTGCTGGTTCTGGAGAATGTTCAGGGGGACGTGTATCAGGTCGACGTGTTCGGCAACCGCGCACCAGTGGAGGTGATCGATGGAAAACTGCTGCTGCCCGTCACCTCGTCTCCGGCGACGCTGGTTCTGGAGCAGCGGGAACTCCCGGTGGTTCGAGGCGAACTGTTTGTTCCCGCGGGAAATACCGGGGAGTTCCGTCTCGCGGGGAAGGGCGTGGTGCGCTCCGTCATCGGGCAGCCGGAAGGGGAGGAGGCTCGGGAACTTGCCGTGAAAGACGGCGTTTTCCGGATGGAATTCGATCCCGGCAGACTGCAGAAACCGCTGACGCTGACCTTGACGTTCGATACGGAGTTCGGCAAGGCGGCCGTCCGGCAGTTTATAACGCCGCGGTTCACGCTGCGGGCCCGTACCGGCTTTGACCGTCCGGCGGACTTTGAGCGTTGCGACGGTTCGAGTTTTCAGCAGACCTCCCCGAACGACCCGATGTTCGCGGAGTGCATCTGGAAGGGGAGGGAGGATTGTTCCGTCAAACTCTGGCTCGGGTGGAAGAGTCCGGACCGGATCGTCATCCGGGCTGTGGTGCGGGATGACATTCATTTTCAGGATCAGAACGGTACGCTGATTTATCAGGGAGACGGGCTGCAGTTTTTCTTCTCCCGGACGGCGACCGGAGGCATGTGGAAGTTCGGGGTCGCCCGTGACAATCAGGGGAACGTCCGCAAATTCTGCTGGCTCAATCCCGCTCAGTGCGATGGTCCGGCATTGTTGAATCAGATTGCCGCGGCCGTCAGCCGCGATGAGCAGAAGAAGGAGACCGTTTACGACCTGGAGGTTCCTGCCGATACGCTCGGAATCGTCCGTGGAGTTCCGTTCCGTTTCAATTTGCTCGTGAACGACAATGACGGGCGCTGCCGCGAGGGGTATCATGCACTTACGGAGATTCTGGATGACGGCAGAAACGACAACGGCTATCCGGTTGTTTTGTTTGAAGATTAACTTGGACAATCAATAACTTACAGAAAGGAGTCCCCTGCAATGAGAATGGAAAATGAATCCTCTCCGGCTCTGTTTCCGTTCGAGAAGTTCCCTGCCCCGGCTTTCTCTTTCCGTGTCGAATGGCGGTACGCGTCCGGCTCCGGAAACACTCCAGCCTCCCATGATTCTGCAACGCTCGAAGCGGCGCTTCTCTTGATCGGGCTCCCCGTGGCAAAAATTTATCAAGTATCCAATTCTTCCCCGGCTTGCGCCGGGCGGTCAAGAGAGGGGGCCGGGGGAGAGAAAGCGGCTCGCAAGAGCGCGTCTCTCCCCGTACCGACCACCCCTCAAACGTCCCATCGGTCCATCATAGCCCCGCAACAAAGTCTCCGCTCGGCAAGCGGCGAGGTGGAGCAAAAACGCGAACGGGTCTTTCCGCAGAAAAGCGGGAAGAGCCGTTCGCGTTTTTGCGGCTCTTTCTCCTCGCGCCGGCCGACCGCAGCCGAGTCCGGGACCGCTCCGTACGCGGCACCGGCACCTTGCCGGACGCAGGGGGTGCGGGGGGCGGCGGAAACGCCCCCTGCCGCCCACGACCCCGCAACGTCCCGGAAGGTGGAAACGCCCCCTGCCGCCCACGACCCCGCAACGTTCCGGAAGGTGGAAACGCCCCCTGCCGCCCACGACCCAGCAACGTTCCGGAAGGTGGAAACGCCCCCTGCCACCCACGACCCAGCAACGTTCCGGAAGGTGGAAACGCCCCCTGCCGCCCACGACCCCGCAACGGTCAAAAAACGCGGCAATGCGACGAAAAAAGCGGCGTTTACCTTGATAGAGCTCCTCGTGGTGATTGCGATCATCGCGATCCTGGCGGGGATGCTGCTGCCGGCGTTGAACCGTGCCCGTGACAGCGCGAGAAGCACTGCGTGTCTGAGCAATCTCAAACAGATGGGGATGATTCATCTGCAGTATGCCGATGACTCGCGCGGCATTCTGCTGCCGCCGGATCCGTATGGAACCAAGTGGGCGAAGTTTTTGAGTGACAAGGGGTATCTGTCTGGATTTCCGCAGAAATCCCCGTGGAATCAGTACGGAGTGTGGTGCTGCCCGGTGGGATCGACATTCGACCATCTGGATATGCAGTCCTATGGCGTGCCGAACATCACCGACAACTCCTATTCGGTGTCGGGAATCGGGGTTTCCTATTTTGCCCGGAGTCTGACCCGGGCGCTGAAGTTTGAGACGGAGAAGGGGCGCGATCTGATTCTGGTCGGTGATTCGGCCCGGACCGACAACGGTTATCAGTATTACGTGATTGAAAACAGCATGAACGGTTCGCATCATGCGACCGGTTCGGGATACGGAGAAGTCAAGGTGTTCAGCCTCCGGCACAAGGGGCAGAAGTTCGGCAATGCGGCGATGCTCGACGGCCATGCGGAAGCGCTGAGTGCGGACGATCTGCGGCAGTCGGGACAGTACAATTTCACATACACAGACAATTGATGGGAGCGCGGCAGGCAAATGGCTGCACAGATCTGGATGCGTCCTTCCGGGTGGGGGGTGGCTCCGCCGTATTTAGCGGTGTTTCGGAATCGGTTTGAGGTGACGGCTCCGGGCGTTGTGCGTTTCACGTACAGCGCCGACGAGCGGGTGGGGTTCTTCTGCGATGGAGAATCGATAGCTGACGGGCCGCCGCGCGGGACGCCGGAACGCTGGTTTCTGTCGACGGTGGAGATTCCGGTCGCCCCGGGGAAGCATGTGCTGACGGCCCGGCTTCTGGCTTTTGGAGCGGGGTTGACCGCCCGTGGTCAGATGTCCGTAATGCCGGGATTGCTGGTGAACGATGAGAGCGGTCTGCTTTCTGCCGAGTGGGAATACCAGCTCTGCATGGGGTGCAGTTTTGTTTCGAGCAACACGGACTGGGGGAGTTATGCCCATATTCTGACTGACGAGTCGTTCAACTGGCATGCCCTGACCGGTGATGGAGGACAGTGGCGGAAGCCGGAGTACGTCAACTCACCGCGTCCGCTTGTCAAGTCGGAATTGCCGCCGATGCGGAGCGAGGAGGTGTGCAACTTCCGCCGCAGCGGACCGTATTTCTTCTTTGATGATTATGTCTGCGTTTACGGGGAGTACCGGTTTTCGGGGACGGGAGAGGTGCGACTTCGCTGGGCCGAACCGGGTTGCGATGCGGAGACCCCGCCGCCGGGATTTGCGGAACAGAGCAAGCCGGGGGAACCGTATCCGTGTTTTTCAGGATCGGGCGACCGGTTCCGGCTGACCGGCGGAGAGGTCTGCTGGCGCGATTACTGGTGGCACGCGGGACGGACGCTTGAAATGACCCTGTATGGAGATGTGAAACTCGAATCAGCCCGTTTTTTTCAAACGGGTTATCCCTGGAAGCTCAGGCGTTCCCTGGAGGTACCCGGCGATGAGCGGATGACCCGGCTTCTGCGCCGTTCGTGGGCGACGCTGCAGGCGTGTTCGTTCGAGACGCTGATGGATTGTCCCTATTATGAACAGCTTCAATATATTTCGGACAGTCGTTTCGATCTGCTTGTATTCTATTGCCTGACGGACGACATCCGGCCGGCGCGCAATGTGCTGCGACAGTTTGCGGAGGGACAGTATGCGTCCGGCATGCTCCCATGCCGTTATCCGACCCGTGAATCCGCCGCGTACCGGCCGGAGTTCGGGGAGTATTACACGCTTCACATTCCCGCGTTTTCGGCGTTTTACATCCAGATGCTGCACGACTACGCCAGACACACCGGGGATGGAGCGGTGATCCGGGAACTGCTCCCGGCGGCGCGGCGGGTGGCGGATTTTCTCAAAGGGTGTCTCGGCCCGGACCGGCTGCTTCACGTGCCGGGCTGGAATTTCATCGACTGGCTGGAGAGCTGGGAGGGGGGAGTCCCTCCCGGATGCCGGAACGGGGAGGGGTGCACTTTGAATTTGATTTTCCTTCTTGCGTTGAACGATCTGGCCGATCTGGAACGGAATTTCGGCTCGCCGGAGGAGGCGCGGAACCGGGAACGCCTGGCCGAACAGCTCGCCGCGGCGGTTCGCGACACGTATTTCATGCCGGAACGCGGCTGTTTTGCGGAGGATCGCAACCACAGTTACGTGTCGGAACATGCGCAGGTATTTGCGCTGCTGGCGCTGAGGGAGAGCGCGGTGATTCCGGTGTTGAGACGGGGGAATCTCGATTCCTGCGGGATCGCATTTTCATTCTACTATCTGGAGGCGTGCCGCGCATTCCAGCTGGACGACCTTTTCCGACGGCGGCTGGAGCGGTATCTGGAAACCGCAGGAGAGCCGGGAGTGCGCACCATGCCGGAGGTGTTTCCGAACTCCGGCTGGCTGCGATCGGACTGTCACGCCTGGGGCGCGCATATTCTCTATCACCACTTTGCGGCGGGGACCATTCTTGATCCGGTGTGTGCGGATGTTTCCCGGACGTGCGGGGTCGCGATCGGCCTTTGAGAGGAATCGATGTCGATGAGCCCGTCCGGATTTGCAATCGACCGGAGATCGGGGTATTGTAGTACGGGGAAGGAATGGTTTCCCCGGAAAACGTGATTTCTGATCGGGAAGGCGGCGCACGGTGATTTTGGGGAGGCATCTTTTTTCGCCGATGAAGAGGAAAGCGGTTCTCGTTTTTCTCCTCTTCGGTCTGCTGTTGGTCGGCTGTGCAGTATATTTTCTGCTGAGGTCCACCGTGGATATGCGGACGGGGGAGGCCGGGGATTTTGATTTTCTTCCTCCCGCCATTTGTGAACAGCTCGGACTCGGCGATCTGAAGATCGACGGGACGCTTTTTTATCAGCAGTTCACGAATTCCCATCGCGGGTGGCAGACGACCGGGATCTACGGCAGACTGGCGCCGGAGGCGCTGGCGTTGTTCGACGGAGATCCCGCCTCCCGTGGGCTTCCGTTTCGAGGGGAGGATGAGTTTACGGGATGGAAGGCCAGTGAAGTTCTCACGATTGCGCCGACGGGTGATGCTCCTTTGCCGGAGAGGGTGGTCGAAATGTTTCATTTGTACAGAACGGCTTCTGATGCCCGGAGTTACCGGACCTCTCTGGAGGAGGATTTTCAAACCTTTCGGTTCGAGAAGGGACCGGTATTTGGCATCCTTCATATTCTGCGCCCGGGCGGGCTGTTCTTCCTCTCGATTCAGCGAATGAAACTTTAAGCCGGGTGTATCCGGCAGATTGCAATTCCCGGGATGCGGAGTATTGTAATCCGGGGATCGGACCGATGTTTTTTACGTCGATGAGAACGGAACTCCCGGTTTCGCATGCGCGATTCCTGTTCCGCTGTTTTTTCTGCTTTTTTGGGGGGATGCGGCACGAAATCCGAAATTGGAAATCTTCCCGTAGAAAATACGCCTGGGGCAGGATCGTTCTTGCAGTGCTGTCGTCGCTGCTGGTTCTGGCATTTGATTTATTGCCGGTTTTGTAAGTTCAACTCGAATCATCGAATTCGATTGTGTCAAAGGTTGCAATTCTCCTGCGACAGTGTATAGTTGTTCAAATATGTTTCGGTTTCATGCGGGACGGGGAGGCGTTATGACTGAGTTTG
Source organism: uncultured Victivallis sp. (assembly GCF_944391105.1). GTDB lineage: Bacteria > Verrucomicrobiota > Lentisphaeria > Victivallales > Victivallaceae > Victivallis. Next base: position 2,036 of record NZ_CALXSK010000001.1, on the reverse strand, counting down.
CGAAAAGAGCGATCATGATCGTTGTAACGAATATTCTGATCGTGATGGGAATCGCCTCAATTGCTCATCACGTGTTTTCCTTTTCCTGCAATGATGAAAGATATGCCTTTCAAAGATGCGTTGACTGTCTTTTTATACTGCCTCCGATCATTGTGTCGTTTATGGAAATCTATTCCCGTGCCCTGTGTTCGAGAATAGACGCGTTCTTATATAGAATATATGCCGTGGCAATCTGGAGCTTTGTGCTGCCGTTGTTTCTGAAAATGGTAACGTTGTGGCCGTATTTTTCTCAGCGGTTTTCCCATGCGGAAATCTGGAGATGGTATTGGTTCATCACATTTTTTTCTATCACAGGTTATATGATTTACGCGCTTCTGTCTCCCGGAAAACGGAAGATTGTTTCAGCCGGGATTATTTGGCCGATTTTATACATGGAAGGAGTGATCATTTTTCATACCTATTGGAGTTTGCTTGGTTTCATCGCCTGGTTTATTACCCTGTTGGTTTATGCTGTTATCAGTTATCGGAAGAAAGAGCTGCGGCTGGTTTCATCATTGGCTCCCGCCGCTCTTTTCGGGAGCCTGTTCGGCTTTTTCGTGATTTGCTGGGTTATATTCAGACGCTTCTCCGAGATATTTGTTTAAACGCATTATTTGCATCATGAGTCTGATGCCGGTTTGTCGTGGTTGCCGTTCATGAAATGTTTTGTGACTTCAATATGGGAAGAAGAAAAATGCAGCTTGATTTTCAACCTCAAGGACGGCTTGCGAGACGCCGACATTTCCCGTGAAGAAGAAAAATGCAGCTTGATTTTCAACCGGTGGTCGAACGTGTACGAAATGCAATCCTGTTACGGAAACTCCGCCCCGGGGAGTATTCCCGCATGCCGCCGGACATGAATGCCGTGCCCAACGAGTACGGCTGTGCCGATGCGGCGAATATCCTCTACTCAATCGGCGAGATGACGCGCGATCCCGACGAGCGCGCCGCGGCAATCCGTACGTTGCAGGATTTTCAGGATCCGGCGTCCGGGCTCTTCCGGGAAGCGACGCATCATCCGTTGCACACCACCGCGCATTGTCTGGCTGCACTGGAACTCTTTGAGGCCGGGCCCCGCTATCCGGTTACGGCGGTGGAGGAACTCCTTTCACGACAGACTCCCCGGGAGTTTCTCGACTCCCTCGACTGGGAAGGAAATCCGTGGAACGAATCCCACAAAGGAGCCGGTCTCTACACCATCTGTTTTTTGACCGGCATGATGACTCCCGCATGGCGAAATGACTACTTCGACGATCTCGACGCGCACGCCGATCCGGAGACCGGCATCTGCCGCAGAGGCGCGGCAACGGGGAAACAGGAGCTCGCCCGCCATCTCGCCGGGAATTTCCATTATCTGTTCTGCTATCTGCACGCCCGGCGGGCATTCCCGTTCCCGGAAAAGATGATCGACAGCTGCATCGCTCTTTACCGGGATGGGGAGCTGCTGGAATTTTTCGGGGAGAAGTTCAGTTTTCTCGAAGTGGACTGGGTATTCACGCTTCACCGGGCGACCCGGCAGACGCCGCACCGGTTCCGGGAGAGTCGGGAGACTCTGCGGGAGTTTGCGCGGAAATACCACGCCTTCCTGTGCGGAGAATCGTGGGAGAACGCCATAGGCGGCGACGATCTGCATGCACTTTTCGGGATGGTGACCGCGGTTGCGGAACTTCAACTCGCGCTGCCGGGGGAGATCGTTACCGTGTGCCCGCTCCGGAGTGTTCTCGACCGCCGTCCCTTCATCTGAATTCGCCTCACAAACATTTTTTCTTTCTCGCGCGACAGTAGAAGAGAGGGGTTCGGGGGAGAGAAAGCGGCTGTTGTCGGCCGCGTCGCTCCCCGTACCAGCCATCCTTCAAATTACCAATCAGCCGGGCAACATCACGCATCATCGTCTCCGCTCGGCAAGCGGCGAAGTGGAGCAAAAAGGGGCTGTTGCAAAACCTCATAGTTTTGCAGCCGCCCTTTTCCCATATTTATAAGACTCTCTCAGCATTTCA